>NZ_JBFTRD010000028.1:0-332 GCF_056399345.1 Arthrobacter sp. 01N442 | reverse complement strand
ACGAGCCCGCCGATCGGGTCGCAGGTCAGGCCGAGGTTGTGTTCCATCGCGATCTCCGCGGCGTTTTCCACCTGCTGCGGAGTGCCGCCCATGACCTCGGCCAGGCCGGCGGCCGCCATTGACGACGCGGAGCCGACCTCGCCCTGGCAGCCGACCTCGGCGCCGGAAATCGAAGCCTGTTCCTTGTACAGCACCCCGATGGCTCCGGCGGCGAGCAGGAACTTGACCACGACGTCGTCGCGGTCCTCCTGGGTGGCCTGGTCCATGCCCGGGGCGAAGTGCAGCGCGTAGTAGAGCACGGCCGGGATGATCCCGGCGGCGCCGTTGGTCGG
>NZ_JBFTRD010000027.1:0-353 GCF_056399345.1 Arthrobacter sp. 01N442 | reverse complement strand
GCATCGTTCAATCAGTGGCATCGCCAGTCCTACGTGATGGAAGGCCAGCCCTTTCCCGATCCGCGCGAGCAGCACCTGGACATCGATCCGGCGCAGGTCATCTGGACCTGGTGGAATCAGGCCAACCCTCTGGGCTTCAGCAAGATTCCGCAGGTCGGCGTGGGCAATCCGCCCGTGGTGGGGTGAACGCGCGGTGATGCAAGGCACCCGCACAGCCGGGGCGGCAGTCCTGTTTGCTGCCGCATTCCTTCTGACCGGATGTCCCATGCAAGACGACTCCAAAGCCCAGCCTCACCAACCCTTCATGTCGGACAGCAAGCTGCCGCGCTTCACCAGGCTCGACAAGTTCGATC
>NZ_JBFTRD010000026.1:0-355 GCF_056399345.1 Arthrobacter sp. 01N442 | reverse complement strand
GTGGATCAGAATGCCACGGTGAATACGTTCCCGGGCCTTGTACACACCGCCCGTCACACCATGGGAGTGGGTTGCAAAAGAAGTAGGTAGCTTAACCTTCGGGAGGGCGCTTACCACTTTGTGATTCATGACTGGGGTGAAGTCGTAACAAGGTAGCCGTAGGGGAACCTGCGGYTGGATCACCTCCTTACCTGAAGATACCTTCCCGCGCAGTGTCCACACAGATTGTCTGATAAAAAGTAATGAGCAGGACGGCTGCGAAGTCGTGACACTTTTGTGTCCCCTTCGTCTAGCGGTTAGGACTCCGCCCTTTCACGGCGGCAACAGGGGTTCGAATCCCCTAGGGGACGCCACC
>NZ_JBFTRD010000025.1:0-356 GCF_056399345.1 Arthrobacter sp. 01N442 | reverse complement strand
AGCTTGGACAATGCGTTGAAGATGTCTTCCGCGACCTCGCGCCACATGTGCCGGGTTTTCTCATCCATTTGACTGCGTACCGTTGCAAGCTGCTCCAGCGCGTCGAGTAGCGGTCCGGCTTCGGGCTCGTTGAGGTCCTCGTCGTCGAGGTCCCCTGGGTAGTAGCTCTGCGGCGGTGGCACCCCGGCACTTGTCGTGCGGCGCATGGCGTCGAGCAGCAATCGCATCCGACCCGCCACTCCTTGAATGACGTTTGCTGCTGCAAACTGAAATGGGATGCTCTGTTCGCACAACCAGGCGAGGCCCGGCATGTCCTGGTCGCCGTGGTCCTCGTCCTCCAACGGGGAATACTGACT
>NZ_JBFTRD010000024.1:0-360 GCF_056399345.1 Arthrobacter sp. 01N442 | reverse complement strand
TGGGGACCCTTCCATTGCTTCGAATTCGGCGAATACGCTGGTTTGCAAAGCGGTTGGTGATCGGGTAAGTTTGAAAAGTTGCTCCGGAGTGATCCTGGACCGTTGGGTTTGGGTGGTGCCGGGTGTGTCTGTTGTTTGAGAACTCAATAGTGTGCCAAGTTTGTTGATACCAATTGTTTTATTGATTGGTTGTTTTGGCTGTGTTGTCCAYCCCGTGGATGGCATGGTTTTTACAGCTGGTTTCAAATTTTGTGCAGCCTTCTTTCCTCGTTTTCCCGGGGTTGTTGGTTGTGTCTGTTTTACTTCAACGGAGAGTTTGATCCTGGCTCAGGATGAACGCTGGCGGCGTGCTTAACACAT
>NZ_JBFTRD010000023.1:0-360 GCF_056399345.1 Arthrobacter sp. 01N442 | reverse complement strand
CGGTGATGCTCTCGGCCGAATCGGCCTCGGGCAGGTACCCGCTCGAAGCGGTCGCGATGATGGACCGCATCATCGCGCGCGTCGAGGCCGATCCCTCGTACCGTGCGGGCATCGACGCCACGCATGACGCGGCGCTGTCGACCACGGCCGACGCGGTCTGCGCCTCGCTGCGCCAGGTGGCCGCGCTGCTCGCGCCGGCCGCCACCGTGACGTATACCTCCTCGGGCTTCACAAGCCTGCGCGCTGCGCGCGAGCGTCCGGCGGTGCCCATCCTGAGCCTCACGCCCGACACCGCCGCAGCACGCCGCATGGCGATGGTCTGGGGCGTGCATGCGGTGCTCGTCGAGGACGTGCACGATG
>NZ_JBFTRD010000022.1:0-361 GCF_056399345.1 Arthrobacter sp. 01N442 | reverse complement strand
CGTTGGCCTGGCGCAGCTGCCAGGCACGTTCGAGCGCCGCGAGCTGGGCGGGGCTGTTGATGCCGGCCACCTGAAGGGCGTCGGCGGTGACGTGCGCGACCACGGGCACGCCGTCGTCGGCGGCGAACTTCACCACGTCGGTCAGGTAGTACTCGCCCTGCGCGTTCCTGTTGTCCAGCCGCGCGAGCCAGCCCTTGAGCAGGCGCGCGGGCACTGCCATCACGCCGCTGTAGATCTCGCGCACGGCACGCTGCGCTTCGCTTGCGTCCTTGTGCTCGACGATGGCAATGACCTCGCCACCGCCCGCCGCGCGGATGACGCGGCCGTAGCCGCTCGGGTCGTCGAATTCGATGGTCAACAG
>NZ_JBFTRD010000021.1:0-367 GCF_056399345.1 Arthrobacter sp. 01N442 | reverse complement strand
CTCGAGCACGTCATCGCCGGCAAGGCCGTGGCCTTCAAGATCGCCGCCTCACCCGAGTTCAAAGAACGCCAGGAACGCGTCCTGGCCGGCGCCCGGATCCTCGCCGAACGCCTGGTCCAGCCCGATGTCACCGCCAAAGGCATCACCGTGGTCTCCGGCGGCACCGACGTGCACCTGGTCCTGGTGGACCTGCGCGACTGCGAACTCAACGGCCAGGCAGCCGAGGACCGGCTCGCCGCGATCGACATCACGGTCAACCGCAACGCCGTCCCGTTCGACCCGCGCCCGCCGATGGTCACCTCCGGGCTGCGGATCGGCACCCCGGCGCTGGCGACCCGCGGGTTCGGCGAAGCCGCGTTCGCCGAGG
>NZ_JBFTRD010000020.1:0-369 GCF_056399345.1 Arthrobacter sp. 01N442 | reverse complement strand
CCTCATGTATCACTGTAGGGGGTAGAGCACTGTTTCGGCTAGGGGGTCATCCCGACTTACCAAACCGATGCAAACTCCGAATACCTACAAGTGCCGAGCATGGGAGACACACGGCGGGTGCTAACGTCCGTCGTGAAAAGGGAAACAACCCAGACCGTCAGCTAAGGTCCCAAAGTTATGGTTAAGTGGGAAACGATGTGGGAAGGCTTAGACAGCTAGGAGGTTGGCTTAGAAGCAGCCACCCTTTAAAGAAAGCGTAATAGCTCACTAGTCGAGTCGGCCTGCGCGGAAGATGTAACGGGGCTCAAACTACACACCGAAGCTACGGGTTCATCGCAAGATGAGCGGTAGAGGAGCGTTCTGTAAGCC
>NZ_JBFTRD010000019.1:0-378 GCF_056399345.1 Arthrobacter sp. 01N442 | reverse complement strand
GTGCTGAAGAACGCCGCGGCCCACGTGCGCTACGCGCCCTGGCTCGTGGCCAACATTCACCTGCGCGGCCCGCTGGCCGACCGCCATGGCGCAGCGCCGAGCTGGGACAACGTGATCCACGGTACGCGCGGCCTCGGCTACGTCGACGCGCGGCACCAGTCGCTCGACCCCACGCCGCGTGGCACCGTCCTCAGCTGGTACCGCCCGCTGGGGCCGAGCGGCTACGACGCGGCGGACGGTCGCAAGCTGCTGCTCGATCGGCCGTGGAGCGGCTGGCGCGACGACCTGCTCGCAGAGCTGTCGGTGCCGCACCCCGACCTGCCTTCGCTCGCCGCGCGCATCGACGTCACGCGCTATGGGCACGCCATGTCCATCCCC
>NZ_JBFTRD010000018.1:0-508 GCF_056399345.1 Arthrobacter sp. 01N442 | reverse complement strand
CCCTGGAGGCGTGTGCGACAACCCTCGGATCGAAACCCAGTTGGCGCAAACCGCGGTGGCGGCTACGGGAGCATCCCAGGCAGCGATCTACATCGACGGAAAAACCCTGGCGGACGTACTCAGTTTGCGCTCAGCTGGCCAGTCACTCGAATAGCGCGTCCATGTCTGCGTAGCTCCGGCTTCCGGCCAGGCCCGACCAGTTTCCATCGCCAAGAACTTCCATTGCCAGCCTTGAGACCTTCGCGTAGGCGGCCCTGGCAGTGCTGCCCCCGATGCTGATTCGCCGCACTCCGACTTCGTGTAATTCTCCGGGCGACGGCGAACCCAAGCCGGCCAGCGCATTGAGCGGTACGCTGATCCGCCGGGAAAGTTCGTGCAGGACATGGAGATCGGCCAACCCGGGTACGAATATTCCGTCCGCCCCGGCCCGCTGATAGGCGTCCGCGCGGCGCAGCGTTTCCTCATATGCCGTATCCGGAAACTTTCCAGACCAGTAAGTGTCGGTACG
>NZ_JBFTRD010000017.1:0-717 GCF_056399345.1 Arthrobacter sp. 01N442 | reverse complement strand
ATGTCCACGGGGGAGGGCTTGCCGGTGTCGATCTGGCAGAAGTCACAGCGGCGGGTGCATTCGGAGCCGCCGATCAGGAAGGTCGCTTCCTTGTCTTCCCAGCACTCGAAGATGTTCGGGCAGCCGGCCTCTTCACAGACGGTGTGCAGGCCTTCCTTCTTCACCAGGTTCTTGAGCTGGACGAACTCCGGGCCCATCTGGACCTTGGCCTTGATCCACTCCGGCTTCCGTTCCACCGGGGTAGCCGCATTCCGCTGCTCGATCCGCAGCATCTTCCGGCCTTCTGGTGCCAGTGTCATTGTTTTATTTCCTTCGTGTGGGCGCCGGAAAACCGGCTGGGCGTGGGTGCAGGAACCGGGCCGCAGCTCAGCATTCGACGACGTTGACGGCGAGGCCGCCCATGGCGGTTTCTTTGTATTTGGAGGACATGTCCTTGCCTGTCTCGCGCATGGTGATGATGACTTCGTCGAGGGAGACGCGGTGCGAGCCGTCGCCCCAGAGGGCCATTTTGGCGGCGTTGATGGCTTTGGCGGCGGCGATCGCGTTGCGTTCGATGCAGGGGATCTGCACGAGCCCGCCGATCGGGTCGCAGGTCAGGCCGAGGTTGTGTTCCATCGCGATCTCCGCGGCGTTTTCCACCTGCTGCGGAGTGCCGCCCATGACCTCGGCCAGGCCGGCGGCCGCCATTGACGACGCGGAGCCGACCTCGCCCTGGCA
>NZ_JBFTRD010000016.1:0-931 GCF_056399345.1 Arthrobacter sp. 01N442 | reverse complement strand
CAGCTCGCGATCGACCGGGTCAAGGCCCTGTTCGGCGCGGAATACGCGAACGTCCAGCCGCACTCCGGGGCGCAGGCGAACGCCTCGGTCATGCACGCCCTGATCCGCCCCGGCGACACCATCATGGGCCTGAACCTGGCCCACGGCGGGCACCTGACCCACGGGATGAAAATCAACTTCTCCGGCCGGCTCTACAACGTCATCCCGTACCAGGTCCGCGAGGACGACCACCGGATCGACATGGCCGAGGTCGAACGCCTCGCCCAGGAACACAAACCCCAGCTGATCGTGGCCGGCTGGTCCGCCTATGCCCGGCAGCTGGACTTCGCGGAGTTCCGCCGGATCGCCGACKCGGTCGGGGCCTACCTGATGGTGGACATGGCGCACTTCGCCGGRCTSGTCGCGGCCGGGCTGCACCCCTCCCCGGTCCCGCACGCGCACGTCACGACCTCCACGACGCACAAAACCCTCGCCGGTCCGCGCGGCGGGATCATCCTCTCCAACGACGCCGAGATCGCCAAGAAGATCAACTCGGCCGTGTTCCCGGGCCAGCAGGGCGGCCCGCTCGAGCACGTCATCGCCGGCAAGGCCGTGGCCTTCAAGATCGCCGCCTCACCCGAGTTCAAAGAACGCCAGGAACGCGTCCTGGCCGGCGCCCGGATCCTCGCCGAACGCCTGGTCCAGCCCGATGTCACSGCCAAAGGCATCACCGTGGTCTCCGGCGGCACCGACGTGCACCTGGTCCTGGTGGACCTGCGCGACTGCGAACTCAACGGCCAGGMAGCCGAGGACCGGCTCGCCGCGATCGACATCACGGTCAACCGCAACGCCGTCCCGTTCGACCCGCGCCCGCCGATGGTCACCTCCGGGCTGCGGATCGGCACCCCGGCGCTGGCGACCCGCGGGTTCGGCGAAGCCGCGTTCGCCGAGG
>NZ_JBFTRD010000015.1:0-1387 GCF_056399345.1 Arthrobacter sp. 01N442 | reverse complement strand
GAGGACCGGCTCGCCGCGATCGACATCACGGTCAACCGCAACGCCGTCCCGTTCGACCCGCGCCCGCCGATGGTCACCTCCGGGCTGCGGATCGGCACCCCGGCGCTGGCGACCCGCGGGTTCGGCGAAGCCGCGTTCGCCGAGGTCGCRGACATCATCGCCGAGGCCCTGACCGCCGACGCCGGCGCGGACCTGACCGGGCTCCGCACCCGGGTCCAGGCCCTCGCCGCCGCCCACCCGCTCTACCCCACGGTCACCAACCTCGGCTAAGGGCGCACCGGTAGTTGGGCCCGTCGTGGCATTGGGGGCGACGGGCTCAACTACAGGCATTTGAATCATGACTACGTTAGGAACCGACCATGGCTGTTGGAGTCTTCGACCTTTTTTCCATTGGAATTGGGCCGTCCAGCTCGCATACCGTGGGCCCGATGCGGGCCGCGGCGGTCTTCGCCGAAGAACTCAAGGCCTCCGGGAACCTGGACAAGGTCGCCTCGCTCCGGGTTGATCTCTACGGTTCCCTGGCCGCGACCGGGCACGGGCACGGGACGATGACGGCGATCCTGCTGGGCCTGGAAGGCTTCCACCCCGAACTGATCCTCCCCGCGGAGGTCGAGGAGCGGCTCGCCGCGATCGCCGAGACCGGGAAGCTGCAGCTGGCAGGGTCCGTGCAGCTGCCGTACGGGGTGCAGGACATGGTGCTGCGGCCGCTGACCGTGCTGCCCCGGCACACCAACGGCATGACCTTCACCGTTTCCGACGCCGACGGCGGCACCCTGCACCGTGCGACGTTTTTCTCTGTCGGGGGCGGTTTCATCGTCCGCGAGGGCGAGGAAGACGCCGCGAAGCAGGAACTCGATGACTCCATCAAGGAACTGCCGCTGCCGTTCCGCACCGCGGCGGAACTGCTCGAACACTGCCGGCAGACGGGCCTGTCGATCAGTGACATCATGCTGATCAACGAACGCGCCTCCCGCACCGAGGAAGAGATCCGCGCGGGTCTGCTGCACATCTACGCGGTGATGGCCGAGTGCGTCCAGACCTCGCTCAAGCGCGAGGGCCTGCTCCCGGGCGGGCTGAAGGTCCGCCGCCGCGCCCCTGACTGGCACGAACGGCTGATGAAGGAAAACCGTGGCCAGGACCCTGACTACCGGGATCCGAAGTACTGGCAGGAATGGGTCAACCTGATCGCCCTGGCCGTGAATGAGGAGAACGCCTCGGGCGGCCGGGTCGTCACCGCCCCGACCAACGGCGCCGCCGGGATCATCCCGGCCGTGCTCTACTACGCGCTGCACTTCGCCCCGGGCATGGACCAGGCCACCCAGGAGGACCGCGACGACGTCGTGGTCAAGTTCCTGCTCGCCGCCGGAGCCATCGGGGTGCTGTACAA
>NZ_JBFTRD010000014.1:0-1532 GCF_056399345.1 Arthrobacter sp. 01N442 | reverse complement strand
GAGGACCGGCTCGCCGCGATCGACATCACGGTCAACCGCAACGCCGTCCCGTTCGACCCGCGCCCGCCGATGGTCACCTCCGGGCTGCGGATCGGCACCCCGGCGCTGGCGACCCGCGGGTTCGGCGAAGCCGCGTTCGCCGAGGTCGCGGACATCATCGCCGAGGCCCTGACCGCCGACGCCGGCGCGGACCTGACCGGGCTCCGCACCCGGGTCCAGGCCCTCGCCGCCGCCCACCCGCTCTACCCCACGGTTGCTAACCTAGCCTGACCGTCCAGGGGCCGGCCCTACCCGGGCTGGCTCCGGGACCGGCGGACCGGACTTTTCACGCGTGCTGCTCCTTCTCCCCACCGTCCCCCTAGCCTCGCAAGCTCGGCCAAGGAACCCGGACGGCGTGGGCCCTCGCTTTGACGCACGCTTTCGAAAAGCCCGGCTCCGCCGGCCCCTCGAGGGCACCTCACCTTCTGCTCCGTCCCCACATTTATCCCCAGTTAGGAACCGACCATGGCTGTTGGCGTCTTCGACCTTTTCTCTATTGGGATCGGGCCCTCAAGTTCGCACACCGTGGGGCCCATGCGGGCCGCCGCAGTCTTTGCCGAGGAGTTGAAGGCGTCGGGGGACCTGGACCGCGTTGCAGGGTTGCGGGTGGACCTCTACGGTTCCCTGGCCGCGACCGGTCACGGGCACGGCACCATGACCGCGATCCTGCTGGGGCTCGAGGGCTACCACCCGGAGAAGATCCTCCCCGACGAGGTCGAGGATCGGCTGGCGGCCATTGCCGAGACGGGAACCCTCCAGCTGGCAGGATCCGTCGTGTTGCCCTATGGGGTGAAGGACATGGTGCTGCGCCCGCTCACCGTCCTGCCCCGGCACACCAACGGCATGACGTTCACGGTTTCCGACGCCGACGGAACCGTTGTTCACAGCGCCACTTTCTTCTCCGTCGGCGGCGGCTTCATCGTCCGAGAGGGCGAGGAGGACGCGGCGCTGAAGGAACTGGCCGAGTCCAAGGAGGAGTTGCCGCTGCCGTTCCGCACCGCCGCGGAGCTGCTGGGACGCTGCCAGTCCAAGGGGCTCTCGATCGGGGAGATCATGTTCGTCAACGAGCGAGCCTCCCGCACGGAAGCGGAGATCCGCGAGGGCCTCCTGCACATCTACTCCGTGATGGAAGGCTGTGTCGAGGTCAGCCTCAAGCGCGAGGGCCTGCTCCCGGGCGGGCTTAAGGTCCGCCGCCGCGCCCCGGACTGGCACGAACGGCTGATGAAGGAAAACCGTGGCCAGGACCCTGACTACCGGGACCCGAAATACTGGCAGGAATGGGTCAACCTGATCGCCCTGGCCGTGAATGAGGAGAACGCCTCGGGCGGCCGGGTCGTCACCGCACCGACCAACGGCGCCGCCGGGATCATCCCGGCCGTGCTCTACTACGCGCTGCACTTCGCCCCGGGCATGGACCAGGCCACCCAGGAGGACCGCGACGACGTCGTGGTCAAGTTCCTGCTCGCCGCCGGAGCCATCGGGGTGCTGTACAA
>NZ_JBFTRD010000013.1:0-3675 GCF_056399345.1 Arthrobacter sp. 01N442 | reverse complement strand
AGATTTCCCGCCCAGGGAACCCCCACAACAGGGGTTCGGGGTGCGGACACAGGGTTACGGCGGTCATAGCGTGGGGGAAACGCCCGGTCCCATTCCGAACCCGGAAGCTAAGACCCACAGCGCCGATGGTACTGCACCCGGGAGGGTGTGGGAGAGTAGGTCACCGCCGGACATACATTACAGCCAGGCCCCGACACACAGTGTCGGGGCCTGCGCCATTTAACCCAAAAACAACCCAGACGCTCCCTCAGCACCGGGAGCCCACACCACGCACGCTCCCTCAGCACTGGTGGACTCTAGAACGATGCTCCCTCAGATCCGGTGCGCACACCACAAACGCTCCCTCAGCTCCGGCAGCTATACGCCGAACGCTCCCTCACATCCTGGACGTGTCGCTGGAAGCCTCGCGCAGTTCCTGCAGCCACACCACCCGTATTGAGGGAGCGTCGTCTGAAATCGCGTCAGAGGTGAGGGAGCGTCGGAAGGAAACGCTCCAAAGGTGAGGGAGCGTTGGGTGCAAACGCGGCAAAGGTGAGAGAGCGTCGATAGAGGACGATGCGGAGTTGGCCGGGGCGGACGTCGTCGGCAGCCGAATCGGAGGGTTCGTCGCCCCGTTGGTCGGTACCCTGACGGCAGACTTGCTGAGAGCACGTCGGCCGAGTCAGCGCGGAAACTTGCGGCCATGGAGCCAGACGAGCAGTTCAATCGCGAGGCCACCGCCAGCACCTGTTGCCAGTGCCGCGAGCAGGAGTCCGGTGGGCGGCCAGGAGAGGATGAAGAAGTCCTGCGCCAAGGGAACGTTGAGCAAGATGACGAGGGCGGCGCACATGGCTGCCAGTACGGTGACCCGGCCGGCGTTCAGCGGTCGGGACACCACCGCCAAGATCCAGAGTCCAACCACCGTGAGGGTGAGCACGGAAGCGGAACGCGCTGCCTCCGGGGCGGGCGCTCCAGCCGTCGGGGCGACTGCGTTGAGGACCAGCAAGGAGGCCGCGACGATTAGGCCGGCCGGCAGCGAGAACCAGAGGGACCGGCGGAGGAATCCGGGTTTGTAGCGGCGGGTGTTCGGCATCAGCGCGAGGAAGAACGCAGGGATGCCGATCGTCAAACCATCGGTGAATGACAACTGGCGGGGGAGGAAAGGGAATGGCCACTGCAGCAGTGCGAAACTGACGGCGATGGCAATCGAGTAGGACGTCTTGCTGAGGAAAAGGCTCGATACCCGCTCGATGTTGGCGATGACCCTTCGCCCCTCTGCCAGCACTTCTGGGAGCCTGTCGAAGCGTCCGTCGAGGAGGACCAGACGCGCCACCGCCTTGGTGGCGGGCGCGGCGGAATCAACCGCGATGCCCAGGTCTGCCGTCTTGAGGGCGAGGGCATCGTTGACTCCATCCCCGGTCATCGCCACGGTGTGGCCAAGCCGTTGCAGGGCAGCGACCATGTCCCTCTTTTGCTCGGGGTTGACTCGGCCAAAGACATTGTTGCTCCCCATCACCTCCTCGAGAAGCAGGGGATCCTCCGGTAAGGAACGCGCGTCGTAGCCTTGGGCCACATCGAGACCAACCCGTCGGGCGATGGCGGCGACGGTCCGCGGATCGTCGCCGGAGATGATTTTCACGGCCACACCCTCGGCGCGAAAGAATTCCAGGGTGTCCCGGGCGTCGGTGCGGGTTTGTTCCCGGAACGTCAGCAGTGCGACGGGCCGCAGGCCCGGGGGCAGCGCTGGCGTCTTACTCCCTCCGGGTGATGTGTCCGCTGCGGCCAGGAGGAGGGTCCTAAGACCGGTCCCGGCGAGCTCGCCGGCTAGTTCCAGGACGCCGGCACGGTCCGGATTTGTCGTCCCGGGCGAGCTGTCGACGGACCCCGGACGCGAACCTCCGGAGACGCCGTTTGGCGGCGCCAGAATCATTTCCGGGGCCCCCAAAATCCATGTTGGTGCCGTGCCGTTTCCCCCGCCAAAGGTCACCCCGCTCCACTTGCGGGAGGAGGAGAACGGAACGTAGGAAATCGACTGGAATCCGCCGTCGTCCTCGAAAGCGCTGCCTAGGCTCCGCGCCGTCGCGTTTGCCTCGGGTTCGGACGCAAACCAGCCGAGTGCCTGCTCCCAGCCCGGATCCGGCGTTGACGACAGCCGGTGAACCGCGTCGAACTTCAGGCCGCCCTCCGTCAAGGTGCCGGTCTTGTCCATGCACAGGACGTCCACCCTCGCGAGTCCTTCGACAGCTGCCAGTTCCTGAATCAAAACCTTGTGGGCCGCCAGCCTGAGCCCTCCGACCGCGAACGCCACGCTGGTCAGCAGCACAAGGCCTAAGGGAACCATCGCGATCACGCTGGCGATGACGCCTACCAAGGCTGCCGTCCAGGCGCCCGTCGCAATAGCGTCCTGCCAACCGCCGCGCGCCTGCAGCTCGCCGTTGACCACCAAAGCGGCGACAGGAAGGATAGCCCAGGCAATCCAGCGCAGCACACGGTTGAGGCTGTTGCGGATTTCCGAGTTGACGAGCGAGAACCGGCGGGCATCAGCCGTGAGCCGGCTGGCGAAGGAGTCTGCACCCACCCGTACCACCCGGGCCTTGCCATGGCCGGCCACAATGATGGATCCCGAAAGCACTTCAGACCCGGTGTCCTTGGCAATGGGGTCCGATTCGCCGGTGAGGAGGGATTCATCCGCTTCGAGCCCCGCGGCTTCGAGCACCGCTGCATCTGCCGTAACTTGGTCTCCCGCGCGCAGGACCAGGACGTCGTCACGGACGACGTCGGCCGTGGCGATCTCCCGGATGCTCCCGTCGCGCAGTACCCGGGCGCGCGGGGCATCCAGGACGGCAAGACGGTCCAGGGATCTTTTGGCCCGGAATTCCTGGACGACGCCGATCACTGCGTTCCCCGCGGCAGCCAGGCCGAACAGTGCGTCCTGCCAGCGGCCCAGGAGCAACAGCACAAGGAAGCTCGAGCCCACGATCGCGTTGAAGAGCGTGAGGACGTTGGCCCGGAAGATCTGCCAGAGGCTGCGACTCGTCTTGTCCGGTACCCGGTTGTCCAGACCGCTTTCAATCCGGGCCGTGACGTCGTGCTGCGAAAGCCCGTTCACGGCCGGACCGGACACGTGCCGATGGAACGGAACTGCTTTCTGGCGCCGGCGCTGTGCCCTCACCCCCTGATGGTATCCGCAGCCGCAGCCAAAAGTGATGGAGCATACAGCCCCAAACCACGACGGCGGACTGCCGCCAGGGAGAGGAAGGCGGGGTTGCGGGCCCGGGTTGCCGCGGTTTTCGCGTTGACCGCGCGTGCCACCGCCCGGTGGGTGGGCGGGTTTGCAGTTACCCCCGACTGGGTGTATTGTTTTCTAAGTCGCCACGAGGGAGCGCAGCGGAAACGCTGAAGGACCGGAGGCGGCCAATCCCCCAAAAATAATTCAAAACCGAGTTCTTTCGGCGTCAAAATCGCTAGAGAATTTTGGCGGGGCTGGTTCGTCTGCTGATGCAGGTCCGGGAAATCGGATTTGCTTCGGAGACTGAAACCGGGTAAGTTTGAAAAGTTGCTCCGGAGCGATCCTGGACCGTTGGGTTTGGGTGGTGCCGGGTGTGTCTGTTGTTTGAGAACTCAATAGTGTGCCAAGTTTGTTGATACCAATTGTTTTATTGATTGGTTGTTTTGGCTGTGTTGTCCACCCCGTGG
>NZ_JBFTRD010000012.1:0-5656 GCF_056399345.1 Arthrobacter sp. 01N442 | reverse complement strand
CCCGTGGATGGCATGGTTTTTACAGCTGGTTTCAAATTTTGTGCAGCCTTCTTTCCTCGTTTTCCCGGGGTTGTTGGTTGTGTCTGTTTTACTTCAACGGAGAGTTTGATCCTGGCTCAGGATGAACGCTGGCGGCGTGCTTAACACATGCAAGTCGAACGATGATCCGGTGCTTGCACCGGGGATTAGTGGCGAACGGGTGAGTAACACGTGAGTAACCTGCCCTTAACTCTGGGATAAGCCTGGGAAACTGGGTCTAATACCGGATATGACTCCTCATCGCATGGTGGGGGGTGGAAAGCTTTTTGTGGTTTTGGATGGACTCGCGGCCTATCAGCTTGTTGGTGAGGTAATGGCTCACCAAGGCGACGACGGGTAGCCGGCCTGAGAGGGTGACCGGCCACACTGGGACTGAGACACGGCCCAGACTCCTACGGGAGGCAGCAGTGGGGAATATTGCACAATGGGCGCAAGCCTGATGCAGCGACGCCGCGTGAGGGATGACGGCCTTCGGGTTGTAAACCTCTTTCAGTAGGGAAGAAGCGAAAGTGACGGTACCTGCAGAAGAAGCGCCGGCTAACTACGTGCCAGCAGCCGCGGTAATACGTAGGGCGCAAGCGTTATCCGGAATTATTGGGCGTAAAGAGCTCGTAGGCGGTTTGTCGCGTCTGCCGTGAAAGTCCGGGGCTCAACTCCGGATCTGCGGTGGGTACGGGCAGACTAGAGTGATGTAGGGGAGACTGGAATTCCTGGTGTAGCGGTGAAATGCGCAGATATCAGGAGGAACACCGATGGCGAAGGCAGGTCTCTGGGCATTAACTGACGCTGAGGAGCGAAAGCATGGGGAGCGAACAGGATTAGATACCCTGGTAGTCCATGCCGTAAACGTTGGGCACTAGGTGTGGGGGACATTCCACGTTTTCCGCGCCGTAGCTAACGCATTAAGTGCCCCGCCTGGGGAGTACGGCCGCAAGGCTAAAACTCAAAGGAATTGACGGGGGCCCGCACAAGCGGCGGAGCATGCGGATTAATTCGATGCAACGCGAAGAACCTTACCAAGGCTTGACATGGACCGGACCGGGCTGGAAACAGTCCTTCCCCTTTGGGGCCGGTTCACAGGTGGTGCATGGTTGTCGTCAGCTCGTGTCGTGAGATGTTGGGTTAAGTCCCGCAACGAGCGCAACCCTCGTTCCATGTTGCCAGCGCGTAATGGCGGGGACTCATGGGAGACTGCCGGGGTCAACTCGGAGGAAGGTGGGGACGACGTCAAATCATCATGCCCCTTATGTCTTGGGCTTCACGCATGCTACAATGGCCGGTACAAAGGGTTGCGATACTGTGAGGTGGAGCTAATCCCAAAAAGCCGGTCTCAGTTCGGATTGGGGTCTGCAACTCGACCCCATGAAGTCGGAGTCGCTAGTAATCGCAGATCAGCAACGCTGCGGTGAATACGTTCCCGGGCCTTGTACACACCGCCCGTCAAGTCACGAAAGTTGGTAACACCCGAAGCCGGTGGCCTAACCCCTTGTGGGAGGGAGCTGTCGAAGGTGGGACTGGCGATTGGGACTAAGTCGTAACAAGGTAGCCGTACCGGAAGGTGCGGCTGGATCACCTCCTTTCTAAGGAGCGCCTACAACAACCCCGCCGGGCGTTATGCCTGTGTGGTGGTGTTGTCAGGAGTAACGCCCGTTGCGCAGACGATWGTTCTGCGGCGGGTGCTCACGGGTGGAATATCAACGAATAGCGGCCGCCGGTTTCCTGCCGGCACCCAGTACGGATGCTGCGCTCTTTGGAGTGCGGGTGTCCTGGAACGGTGCGGGGAGGGGATGAGCGGTTTAGTGTTTGGCACACTGTTGGGTCCTGAGACAACAGGACCATGGCCTGTGGTTCTTTCCTGTGAAGGGGAGGGGTGCGGGGTGTGGGACTTGTGTTTCTGGTTTCCCGGCTGCGACGTTTCATGCACCTGAGGGTGTGTGGGGTGTGTGGCATGGGGTTGTTGTTTGAGAACTACATAGTGGACGCGAGCATCTTTTATAAGAAGCAATTTCCAAGAATTATGAACCTGGATCTGGTTCCGTGCCTTTCGGGGTGCGGGGTTGGTTTCATGGTTCTCTCGAAATTACTCCTTGATCTTTTGTGGTCAAGTTTTTAAGAGCACACGGTGGATGCCTTGGCATTAGGAGCCGAAGAAGGACGTAGGAATCTGCGATAAGCCTGGGGGAGTCGATAACCGGACTGTGATCCCAGGGTGTCCGAATGGGGAAACCCCGCCAGACGCGCGAGTGATCTGGTGACCCGCATCTGAACACATAGGGTGCGTGGAGGGAACGCGGGGAAGTGAAACATCTCAGTACCCGCAGGAAGAGAAAACAATAGTGATTCCGTTAGTAGTGGCGAGCGAACGCGGATCAGGCTAAACCGTTCCATGTGTGATAGCCGGCGGGCGTTGCATGGTCGGGGTTGTGGGACTTTCCGTTCTGTCTCTGCCGGGACAGTGGGGTGAGAGCATGTGCATAGGTGAACGGTCTTGAAAGGCCGGCCAGAGAGGGTGTGAGCCCCGTAACCGAAATGTAGTGTGCCGCCTGGTGAAGTATCCCAAGTAGCACGGGGCCCGAGAAATCCCGTGCGAATCTGTCAGGACCACCTGATAAGCCTAAATACTCCCTAATGACCGATAGCGGACCAGTACCGTGAGGGAAAGGTGAAAAGTACCCCGGGAGGGGAGTGAAACAGTACCTGAAACCGTGTGCTTACAATCCGTCGGAGCAGCCTTGTAGTTGTGACGGCGTGCCTTTTGAAGAATGAGCCTGCGAGTTAGTGTTACGTCGCGAGGTTAACCCGTGTGGGGAAGCCGTAGCGAAAGCGAGTCTGAACAGGGCGTTGCAGTGGCGTGATCTAGACCCGAAGCGAAGTGATCTACCCATGGCCAGGTTGAAGCGACGGTAAGACGTCGTGGAGGACCGAACCCACTTCAGTTGAAAATGGAGGGGATGAGCTGTGGGTAGGGGTGAAAGGCCAATCAAACTTCGTGATAGCTGGTTCTCCCCGAAATGCATTTAGGTGCAGCGTTGCGTGTTTCTTACCGGAGGTAGAGCTACTGGATGGCTAATGGGCCCTACAAGGTTACTGACGTCAGCCAAACTCCGAATGCCGGTAAGTGAGAGCGCAGCAGTGAGACTGTGGGGGATAAGCTTCATAGTCGAGAGGGAAACAGCCCAGACCACCAACTAAGGCCCCTAAGCGTGTGCTAAGTGGGAAAGGATGTGGAGTTGCGAAGACAACCAGGAGGTTGGCTTAGAAGCAGCCATCCTTAAAAGAGTGCGTAATAGCTCACTGGTCAAGTGATTCCGCGCCGACAATGTAGCGGGGCTCAAGTACACCGCCGAAGTTGTGGCATTCAGATATTAGCTAAGCCCTTGTGGTTCAGGCGTCTGGATGGGTAGGGGAGCGTCGTGTGGGCAGTGAAGTCGCGGTGTAAACCAGCGGTGGAGCCTACACGAGTGAGAATGCAGGCATGAGTAGCGAAAGACGGGTGAGAAACCCGTCCGCCGAATGATCAAGGGTTCCAGGGTCAAGCTAATCTGCCCTGGGTAAGTCGGGACCTAAGGCGAGGCCGACAGGCGTAGTCGATGGACAACGGGTTGATATTCCCGTACCGGCGAAAAACCGCCCATGCTGAACAGGGGATACTAACCGCCYGAGACCTGCCCGATCATCCTTGTGGTGTGAGGGTTTTGGTGGAGCGCGGGACCTGATCCTGGGAGGCAAGCGTATTAACAGGTGTGACGCAGGAAGGTAGCCGAGCCGGGCGATGGTTGTCCCGGTCTAAGGATGTAGGGCGAACGGTAGGCAAATCCGCCGTTCATGATGCCTGAGACCCGACGGGACCCCCGTATGGGGGGATTCGGTGATCCTATGCTGCCTAGAAAAGCATCGACGCGAGGTTTTAGCCGCCCGTACCCCAAACCGACACAGGTGATCAGGTAGAGAATACTAAGGCGATCGAGAGAATTATGGTTAAGGAACTCGGCAAAATGCCCCCGTAACTTCGGGAGAAGGGGGGCCCCTATCGTGATGGACACWAGCTGTCCGGAGCGTGCAGGGGCCGCAGAGACCAGGGGGAAGCGACTGTTTACTAAAAACACAGGTCCGTGCGAAGTCGCAAGACGATGTATACGGACTGACTCCTGCCCGGTGCTGGAAGGTTAAGAGGACCGGTTAGCCGCAAGGCGAAGCTGAGAATTTAAGCCCCAGTAAACGGCGGTGGTAACTATAACCATCCTAAGGTAGCGAAATTCCTTGTCGGGTAAGTTCCGACCTGCACGAATGGAGTAACGACTTCCCCGCTGTCTCAACCATAAACTCGGCGAAATTGCAGTACGAGTAAAGATGCTCGTTACGCGCAGCAGGACGGAAAGACCCCGAGACCTTTACTATAGTTTGGTATTGGTGTTCGGAGTGGCTTGTGTAGGATAGGTGGGAGACGTTGAAGCCCGGACGCCAGTTCGGGTGGAGTCATCGTTGAAATACCACTCTGGTCACTTTGGACATCTAACTTCGGCCCGTAATCCGGGTCAGGGACAGTGCCTGATGGGTAGTTTAACTGGGGCGGTTGCCTCCTAAAAAGTAACGGAGGCGCCCAAAGGTTCCCTCAGCCTGGTTGGCAATCAGGTGTCGAGTGTAAGTGCACAAGGGAGCTTGACTGTGAGAGAGACATCTCGAGCAGGGACGAAAGTCGGGACTAGTGATCCGGCGGTACATTGTGGAATGGCCGTCGCTCAACGGATAAAAGGTACCTCGGGGATAACAGGCTGATCTTGCCCAAGAGTCCATATCGACGGCATGGTTTGGCACCTCGATGTCGGCTCGTCGCATCCTGGGGCTGGAGTAGGTCCCAAGGGTTGGGCTGTTCGCCCATTAAAGCGGTACGCGAGCTGGGTTTAGAACGTCGTGAGACAGTTCGGTCCCTATCCGCTGCGCGCGCAGGAAATTTGAGAAGGGCTGTCCTTAGTACGAGAGGACCGGGACGGACGAACCTCTGGTGTGTCAGTTGTACTGCCAAGTGCACCGCTGATTAGCTACGTTCGGATGGGATAACCGCTGAAAGCATCTAAGCGGGAAGCTCGCTTCGAGATGAGATTTCCATACACCTTGYGTGTGAGAGGCCCCCAGCCAGACCACTGGGTTGATAGGCCGGATGTGGAAGCGAGGACTAACGACTCGTGAAGCTGACCGGTACTAATAGGCCGATAACTTACACCACACACCCACCCCGCAAACGTTCCTTCAAAAGCGTTTGCACCCGGGGTSRGGTAAAAAGAAACAAGACTGCTTGCGTCCACTATGTGGTTCCCAAACAACAAACCCGTCGCCAGACGAAACGTTGCAGGGAACCAAAACAACTGAATACAACACCACATGTTGTAACCACARATTTCCCGCCCAGGGAACCCCGTACACGGGGTTCGGGGTGCGGACACAGGGTTACGGCGGTCATAGCGTGGGGGAAACGCCCGGTCCCATTCCGAACCCGGAAGCTAAGACCCACAGCGCCGATGGTACTGCACCCGGGAGGGTGTGGGAGAGTAGGTCACCGCCGGACAACCATTACAGCCAGGCCCCGACACACAGTGTCGGGGCCTGCGCCATTTAACCC
>NZ_JBFTRD010000011.1:0-15237 GCF_056399345.1 Arthrobacter sp. 01N442 | reverse complement strand
GCCGGATCTGAGGGAGCGTCTGCGGGTAGAGCGCCGGATCTGAGGGAGCGTCTGCGGGTAGAGCGCCGGATCTGAGGGAGCGTCTGCGGGTAGAGCGCCGGATCTGAGGGAGCGTCTGCGGGTAGAGCGCCGGATCTGAGGGAGCGTCTGCGGGTAGAGCGCCGGACCTGAGGGGGCGTCGATGTTTAGACCGCCGGATCTGAGGGAGCGTCCGCGGGTAGAGCGGCGGACGTGAGGGAGCGTCTCCGTTCAGCTCACCGGATCTGAGGGAGCGTCGATGTTTGGCCCGCCGGACGTGAGGGAGCGTCTCCGTTCAGCTCACCGGATCTGAGGGAGCGTCGATGTTTGGCCCGCCGGACGTGAGGGAGCGTCTCGGTTTAGCCCACCGGATCTGAGGGAGCGTCGCTTAGAACTTGTGGCGGTTGGCGAGGACCGGGAGTTTGGTGCGGGCGTCCTCGACGACGGCGGGGTCCAGGTCGGCGAAGAGCAGGCCCGGGGCGCCGTCGAGCTCCTGGAGCACCTCGCCGAACGGGGAGACGACGGCGGAGTGCCCGACTCCGGTGGGCGCGGAACCCGCAGCCTCAACCCCCTGACTGACCGGATCGCCTTGGCCGCATGCCAGGACGAAGGTGGTGGAGTCCACCGCCCGAGCGCGGGATAGCAGCTTCCACTGCTCGACCTTGCCCGGCCCGGCACCCCAGGAGGCGCAAACGATGTTGACCAGGGCGCCACGGTCAGCGTTCTCCGTGAACAGGTCCGGGAACCGGACGTCGTAGCAGGTGGCCAGGCCGAAGGTGACGCCGCCGACGTCGAACGTGACAGGTTGGGTGCCGCCCTCAACGGTGTCCGACTCGGCGAAACCGAAGGCATCGTAAAGATGGATCTTGTCGTAGCTCGCCTCCACGCCGGGGCCGGTGACCAGGAGGGTGTTCCGGACCTTGCGCGCGCCGGCCGCAGAGGAAGGAGAGGAAGCAGAGGAAGCAGAGGAGGCGGGGGTGAACATGCCCGCCACAATGACGATGCCGAGCTCGGCAGCGATGGCGCGGACCTGCGAGGCCCACGGCCCGTCCAAGGGCTCGGCAATGTCCAGCAGCGAGTTGCCGAAGGCACGCATGGTCGCTTCCGGGAAGACCACCAGTTCCGCACCGCCGGCCTTGGCCTGACGGGCGTAGTCCCGCACAAGGTCCAGGTTCCGGGCCGGTTTGCGGCCGGTGATGATTTGAGCCAGTGCTACCCGCACAGTTACCTCCAGTTCAGCGCCTACTCCCAGTATGGCGGCCCTTCGCCACCCGCCCCCGACGCCCTGGGACAAAAAGGGTGACCGTTTGTCATCCCCGGCTAAGCTTTAAGCGATGGTCAAGTCCTATGTAGATCCAGCTACCACCGTAGACGCCTCGCGGCCGTTTCCGCTCGGTGTCAGCGTCCCGCGCACGGGTTCCCCGGCGACGGACGACCCTCGCGGTACCTTCGCGAATGTGGCCGTCTACGCGCCGGGCGTGGCCAATCTGGAGATTGCCTATCAGGCACCCGGCGGCAGCTGGCAGCTGAAGACCCTGCCCAACAACACGGACGGCGTCCACCACGGCATCGTCGAGGGCCTGCCGGCCGGCTCGCGCTACGGCCTGCGCGCCTCGCCGGAGCCGGAGGCCCTGCCGCTCTCCGTGCCGACGCTGGACTTCGACGCCGACGGCGTGCAACCGCTGCTGCTCGATCCATACGGCCGGGGCGTGGACGAACGCGACGGTTTCATCACCAGCGTCCGGATGGCCGGCGACTTCGACTGGGGCATGGACCACAGCCCGCGGACCCCCTGGCGCAACACCATCATCTACGAGGCCCATGTCCGCGGCCAGACCATGTTGCACCCGGACATCCCGGAGAACCTCCAGGGCACGTACGCGGGGATGGCGCACCCGGCCATGGTCGAGCACCTCATCTCGCTGGGCATCACGGCCGTGCAACTGCTGCCCGTCCACTTCCACATCGACGAGCCGCACCTGCAGAACCTCGGGCTGCCCAACTACTGGGGCTACAACACGGCCGCGTTCTTCGCGCCGCACCCGGGCTACGCCACCCAGGCAGCCCAGGACGCCGGACCCCACGCGGTGCAGGACGAGTTCAAGGGCATGGTCAAGCTGCTGCACGCCGCCGGCCTCGAAGTGATCCTCGACGTCGTCTACAACCACACCGCGGAAGGTGGAGCGGACGGGCCGACCCTGAGTTTCCGCGGCCTGGGCGAGCTGGAGTATTACCGCCACGACGGCCAAGGCAAGTACGTGGACACCACCGGCTGCGGCAATTCGCTGAACTTCGGCGAGCCCCGGGTGGTGCAGCTGGTGCTCGATTCCCTGCGGTACTGGGTGAACGACTTCCACATCGACGGCTTCCGGTTCGACCTCGCCGTCACGCTCTGCCGCAACGCCAACAACGAATTCGATCCGCGCCACCCTTTCCTGGTCGCGATCGCCGCGGACCCGGTGCTGTCCGAAACGAAGCTCATCGCCGAGCCCTGGGACGTCGGCTACGGCGGGTGGCAGACCGGCCGCTTCCCGGCGGGCTGGGTGGACTGGAACGATCACTTCCGCGACGCCGTCCGCACCTTCTGGCTGGCTGACCGCGCCGCGATCGACGCCGGCGGCCAGGGCGGCTCGGTGGCGCGGCTTGCCGATGCGCTCTCCGGTTCCGCAGGCCTGTTCGCGGCCTCGGGCCGGAGCCGGCTGGCTTCGGTCAACCTCATTACCGCCCACGATGGCTTCACCCTGGCCGACCTGGTGTCCTACGACCGCAAGCACAACGAGGCGAACGGGGAGCAGAACCGGGACGGCCACGGCGACAACCGCAGCTACAACCACGGCTTCGAAGGCCGCACCGAGGACGAGGAGGTCCTCGCACGGCGCGCCCAGACCAGCCGCAACCTGATGGCCTCGCTGATGATCTCCCAGGGCGTGCCGATGATCACCGCCGGCGACGAGATCGGCCGCAGCCAGCAGGGAAACAACAACGCCTACTGCCAGGACAACCCCATCACCTGGATCGACTGGACCAGCACGCCGGAGTCGCACGCGATGCTGCGCAGCACCAAGCGTGTGATCCGGCTGCGCAAGGAGTTCCTCGCCGCCCAGCCGCACGACTACCCGGCACGGGACCGGCAGTCGTACTTCCACTGGTTTGACGTGAACGGCGAGCCGATGTCCGGCGACCGCTGGCAGGATCCGGGCCACCGGGTGGTCCAGCTCCTGCTGGGCTCCGACGACGGGCGGATTGACGGGCTCGTCGTGGTCAACGGCGGCGCCGACGACGTCAAGGTCACGCTCCCGCTCATTCCCGCGGACGACGGCGGCGGCCACCGGCTGTACGAACTGCGGCTGACCACCTCGGAACTGCACGACCGCCGCCAGGGCGTCCGCATCTCCTCCGGCGAGCGGGACGTGGTCCAGGCCAACACCATCAACATCTACCGCGTCTAGGGTGTCCGCACAGCAGGCATGGGGGAATCACGAGTGAACGTCAAACGGCTCATCGCCCTGCTCGCCGTACTGGCGGGAGTGGTGGTGCTGGTCTTCATGCTGGCCGGCATCCCGCAGACCGGCACGGCCCCGCCGGATGCCGGCCGGAGCAGCCCCGCCTCCAGCGCGGGCGCTCCCAGGACGCCGACGCCGGGGAGGACCCCGGCGGCCGGCGTCACCAACCCCTCCAGCCTTCCGGAGATCAAGGCCTCAGACCTGCCGGCCGAGGCGCGGCAGACCCTCGCCCTGATTGCCAGGGGCGGGCCCTACCCGTATTCGCGGGATAATGTCCCGTTCGGGAACTTCGAAAGAATTCTTCCGCGGAAAGCCTCCGGCTATTACCGGGAATTCACCGTGCGGACTCCGGGGGAGTCGGACCGCGGAGCGCGCCGGATCGTGGCGGGCGCCGCCGGCGAAAAATACTACACCGCCGACCATTACGAGTCGTTCAAATTCATCGCCGAAGGCAAGTAGGGAACCCATGAAGCTCTTTTCCGCCGACACCTGGACACTTGAGGAATTGCGTGCACAGGTGCACGACGCCGGACGCCGGGCACTGGTGATCCCGGCGGCCGATTCCAAAAAGGCCGTCCTGCAGGCCTTCGGCGAGGCATTGGCTTTCCCGGAGCATTACGGCGTGAACCTCGACGCCCTCAACGATGCGCTGCACGACTTCGCCGATGCCGTCAGCGACGACGCGCAACAGCCCGTCACCGTCATCTGGCAGGTCCCGGCCATCTTCCGCAGCGACCGGGCCTTCGGCATCATCTGCGAAATCCTCCAAGACGCCGAAAGCTACGCTGGCAAGGACCTGGCCGTCATCGCCGTCTGCCTCTGACGCCGCAGCTCCCCAGCACCGAGCGAGCAACCTAGTAACTCCGCAAATCGGTCATGCGGAAGCGTGCGTCTAAGCAGGGCCCCCGCCGTCAGGGTTCCCTGGCCGAGCTTGCGAGGTTAGGGAGACGGTGGGGAGGAACGAGCGAGCACGCGGAGCATGGGCCGATTTGCGGAGCAATCGCCGGTCGGGTCAGGCTCAGGCGTTGACGATCAGGCCCAGCTCCGCCTTCGACGCCAGCCCCGCGTGCTTGGGCAGAACCCGGACGGTGTACCCGAAGGACCCGGAGCGGTCGATCACCAGGGTGCCGCTGAACAGGTACCGGCCCTTGCCCAGGTCCTCCACGGACTGCAGCTCCGCCACGGTGACGTCGGTCAGCTCGTCGCTGTCCTCGGCCCGGCCGAAGGCCACCTCCACCGCCACGTCCTCCGGCCGCAGCGTGTGGAGCGCCACGTAGGCGTTTACCTGCAGGTCATCGCCGATCTGCGGGTCCTCCGAGACGCCCACCGAGTCCACGTGTTCAACCTGGATCTGCGGCCAGGCGGCGCGGAGCTGGGATGACCAGGCGGCGAGTTCCTTCGCGGCGGCAAAATTGTCCGCCGACGCCTGCCGCCCGGCCACCGCGGCCGGCCGGTAGAGGACGTTGACGTAGTCCTGCAGCATCCGGTCCGCGGACACGGCCGGACCAAGGTGCGCCATGGTGTGCTTGATCATCGAGACCCAGTGCGTGGGAACCTTCTGCGGCCCGGACTGGGAGGGGCCGGCGGCGCCCGCCTCGTCGGAGACGGTGAGGCCGTAGAACTTGGGTGCCACCTGTGTTTCGAGGAGCTCGTACAGGGCCGCGGCTTCAATGTCGTCGCGTTCCTCCGGGGACGCGTCGTTGTTAGCCGTCGGGATCGCCCAGCCATTCTCGCCGTCGTACATCTCATCCCACCAGCCGTCCAGTACTGAGAGGTTGAGCGAGCCGTTCAGGGCGGCCTTCATGCCCGAGGTGCCGCATGCCTCAAGCGGACGCAGCGGGTTGTTCAGCCAGACATCGCAGCCGGGGAACAGGGTCCGGGCCATGGCGATGTCGTAGTTGGGCAGGAACGCGATCCGGTGCCGCACCGCGGGGTCGTCGGTAAAACGGACCAGGTCCTGGATCATCTTCTTGCCGGCGTCGTCGGCGGGGTGCGACTTGCCCGCAATCACCAGCTGGATCGGGTGGGTCTTATGCAGCAGCAGGGCCTTGAGCCGGTCCGGATCCCGCAGCATCAGCGTGAGGCGTTTATAGGTCGGCACGCGGCGGGCGAAGCCGATGGTGAGGATGTCCGGATCGAGCACCGAATCCGTCCAGGACAGCTCGGCGTCGGCCGCGCCGCGCTTCTTCCAGGCCGCCCGGAGCCGGCGGCGGACGTCCTCGACGAGGGAGACCCGCATGTCGCGCCGCAGCGCCCACAGGGCTTCGTCGCTGACGTTGTACGCCAGGTCCCAGCGGCCCTCGGTCTCGGCGTCGGAGCCGAACTGTTCGCGGGCCAGTTGGGACACGCGCGGATCCACCCAGGTGGGCACGTGCACGCCGTTGGTGACCGAGGTGATGGGCACCTCGGAGTGGTCGAAGCCCGGCCAGAGTGCGGAGAACATGCCGCGGGAGACGACGCCGTGCAGCTTTGCCACGCCGTTGGCGCGCTGGGCCAGACGCAGCCCCATCACTGCCATGTTGAACACGAACGGGTTGCCGTCGGTGAAGTCCTCGCGGCCCAGGTCCAGGATCTTCGCGATCGGTACGTCCGGGGCCAGGCCCGCGGTGAAGAAGTGTTCGATCTGCGAGGTCTCGAAGCGGTCGATGCCGGCCGGGACGGGGGTGTGCGTGGTGAACACGGTGGACGCGCGGCCTGCCGTCAGGGCTTCTTCCCAGCTGAGCGGGTGTTCCCCGGACATCAGTTCCTGGATCCGTTCGACGCCCAGGAAGCCGGCGTGGCCCTCGTTGGTGTGGAACACCTCGGGCGCGGGCGCGCCGGTCAGCCGCTGGTAGGCCCGCAGCGCTTTGACCCCGCCCATGCCCAGCAGAAGTTCCTGCTGCAGCCGGTGGTCGCCGCCGCCGCCGTAGAGGCGGTCGGTGATGCCGCGCGCGGCGTCGTCGTTGCCGGCCACGTTGGAGTCCAGCAGCAGCAGCGGGACACGTCCGACGTCGGCCCGCCAGACGTGCGCCAGCAGGCGCCGGCCGTGGGGGAGCGGCAGGGAAATCTGGATGGGCCGGCCGTTGCCGTCCGGGGCAGGCTCACGGAGCAGCGTCAGCGGCAGGCCGTCCGGATCGAGGACGGGGTAGGTCTCCTGCTGCCAGGCGTCGCGGGACAGGGACTGCTTGAAGTAGCCGGCCTGGTAGAGCAGGCCGACGCCGATCAGCGGAACGCCAAGGTCCGAGGCTGCCTTCAGGTGGTCGCCGGCCAGGATGCCGAGGCCGCCGGAGTACTGCGGCAGCACCTCGGTGATGCCGAACTCGGGCGAGAAGTACGCGATGCAGCGGGGCGCGTCCTCGCCCAGGCTCTGGTACCAGCGGGGCTGCTCCAGGTAACGGTCCAGGTCTTCGGCGGCTTCGTGGACACGGCGCACCACGTCCTGGTCCGCGGCAAGGCGCTGCAGCTCTTCCCTGCTGACCAGGCCGAGGAAGGTCACCGGATCCTGCGCGCTCTCGGCCCAGACGCCCGGGTTGAGCTGCTCGAAGAGCTCCCGGGTCGGCAGGTGCCACGACCAGCGAAGGTTGGTGGCGAGCCGCGCAAGGGGCCGGATCGATTCGGGAAGAACAGTTCGGACGGTAAATCTGCGGATAGCCTTCACCTGCGAAACACTAACGGAGAACTCAGGGGCCCGGAACAGCTTTGGGTTTCTTTCCGGTAAATGTCGGATTGACCTCAGGATTCACCCAAAAAAGTGAGCGGCCTTAGCATTCTGTGCGATTTGTAGATAACGTCGAGGCTGTGACGACTAACTCGCGAACCAGTGCCGTGTCCAAGCAAAAGCCGAAGGCCCTGATCACGGAGGGCCTCAAATTTGGCAGGTTTCCGATCACCGCGGTGCAACCCGCGGTCGAAGACGGAAAGTTTCCCGCCAAGGCAGTAGTCGGCGAGAGCATCGTGGTGGGCGCCACCGCCTTCCGCGAAGGTCACGACATGCTCGGCGTCAGCGCCGTCCTCTTGGACCCGCGGGGCAAAGAGCGCCAGCGCGTCCGGCTGGCCCCGCCGCGCGGGAACCGGGGCAAGGGCACCGACCGCTGGGAGGGCCTGCTCACCCCGTCCGGCACAGGCAAGTGGTCGTTCGTCATCGAGGCCTGGCACGACCGCTACGGCACCTGGCACCACAACGCCGAAGTCAAGATCGAGGCAGGCATCGACGTCGACCTGATGCTCGCCGAGGGCGCCGCCTTGCTGACCGAGGCCTCTGAGGACCCGGCCCGGCCCTCGGCCGACCGGCGGACCCTGCGGATCGCCGTCGTCGGGCTCTCCGATGGTTCGAAGACCCCGGAGGAGCGCCTCGCCGCCGGCTTCAGCACCGACGTCGCCGCCGTCGTCGCCCGGCAGCCGATCCGCGAACTGGTGACCGTCTCCGAGCCGTACCCACTGCTGGTGGAGCGTGAGCTCGCCGGCCGCGGCGCCTGGTACGAGTTCTTCCCGCGCTCCGAGGGCGCCGTCCGCAACCACGAGACCGGCGAATGGACCTCCGGGACGTTCCGCACCGCCGCGAAGCGCCTCGACGCCGTGGCCGCGATGGGCTTCGACATCATCTACATGCCGCCGATCCACCCGATCGGCACCCAGCACCGCAAGGGCCCGAACAACACCCTGCTGGCCGGCCCGCACGACCCCGGCTCGCCGTGGGCGATCGGCGCGAAGGAAGGCGGCCACGACGCCATCCACCCGGACCTGGGCACCTTTGAAGACTTCGATGCATTCGTGGCGCGGGCCGGCGAGCTGGGCCTCGAGGTGGCCCTGGACCTCGCGCTGCAGGCCGCCCCGGACCACCCCTGGGTGCAGAGCCACCCCGAATGGTTCACCACCCGGGTGGACGGCAGCATCGCGTACGCCGAAAACCCGCCGAAGAAGTACCAGGACATCTTCCCGCTCAACTTCGACAACGACCCGGCGGGCCTGTCCAACGAGATCCTGCGGATCGTCCAGCTCTGGATCAGCCACGGCGTCAAGATCTTCCGCGTCGACAACCCGCACACCAAACCCGTGTGGTTCTGGGAATGGCTGATCGCCAAGGTCAACAAGAAGAACCCCGACGTCGTCTTCCTCGCCGAGGCGTTCACCCGGCCGGCGATGATGCACGCCCTGGGCCGGGCCGGCTTCCAGCAGTCCTACACGTACTTCACCTGGCGCAACACCAAGGAAGAGCTGGAGGAGTACTTCCACGAGGTCAGCCACGAGTCGCCGGCCTACTTCCGGCCGAACTTCTTCGTCAACACCCCGGATATCCTCACCGAGTACCTGCAGTATGGTGGCCCGGCGGCGTTCAAGATCCGTGCCACGCTCGCCGCCACCGCCAGCCCCATCTGGGGCGTCTACGCCGGCTACGAGCTCTACGAGCACGTCGCCCGGCCGGGCGCGGAGGAGTACATCGACAACGAAAAGTTCGAGTACAAGGCCCGGGACTGGGACGCCGCCGCCGAATCGGGCCGCACCCTGGCTCCGTACCTGACCCGGCTCAACGAGATTCGGCACACGCACCCCGCCCTCGGCGACCTGCAGAACCTGACCGTGCACCAGAGCACGGACAACGCCACGGTGGTCTACTCAAAGCACAAGACCCTCCCGGACGGCAGCAAGGACACCCTGATAATCGTGGTCAACGTGGATCCGCACGGCATCCGCGAGAGCACGGTGTCCCTGGACCTGGCCGCCCTGGAACTGGACCCGGAAAACCTGACGCACAACGGCGGCTTCATCGTCGATGACCTGCTGACCGGCGAGAGCTGGGAATGGGGCGAGTACAACTACGTACGCCTTGACGCACACGTCGAACCCGCCCACATCTTGAGCATCCGGAGGTAGCGCCAGTGAGTTTCAGCCCGAGCAACCCCAGCCAGCACTTCACCCCGAAGGGGACCTTCGAACTGAACGCGCCCGGACTGCAGCACGATCCCCTCTGGTACCGGAAGGCGGTCTTCTACGAGGTCCTGGTGCGGGGGTTCGCGGACGGGAACGGCGACGGCTCCGGCGACTTCCACGGCCTAATCGAGAAGCTGGACTACCTGCAGTGGCTCGGCGTGGACTGCCTCTGGCTGCCGCCCTTCTTCCAGTCCCCGCTGCGCGACGGCGGCTACGACATTTCGGATTACAACTCGGTGCTGGACGAGTTCGGCACCATCAGCGACTTCAAGCGGCTCGTCGCGGAAGCCCACGCCCGCGGCGTCCGGGTCATCATTGACCTGCCGCTGAACCACACCTCGGACCAGCACCCCTGGTTCCAGGAATCGCGCAAGGACCCGGACGGCCCGTTCGGCGATTTCTACGTCTGGAGCGACACGGACGAGAAGTACCAGGACGCCCGCATCATCTTCGTGGACACCGAGGAATCCAACTGGACCTTCGACCCGATCCGCCGCCAGTTCTTCTGGCACCGCTTCTTCAGCCACCAGCCGGACCTGAACTTCGAGAACCCCAAGGTGATCGACGCGCTCTTCGACGTCGTGCGGTTCTGGCTGGACCAGGGCATTGACGGGTTCCGCGCCGACGCCATCCCTTACCTCTTCGAGGAGGAGGGCACCAACTGCGAGAACCTGCCGGCCACCCACGAGTTCCTCCGCCAGCTGCGCCGGATGGTGGACGAGAGCTACCCCGGCCGCGTGATCATCGCCGAAGCCAACCAGCCGCCGGCCGAGGTGGTCGAGTATTTCGGCACCGAAGAGGAACCCGAATGCCACATGGCCTTCCACTTCCCGATCATGCCGCGGCTGTACTACGCGCTGCGGGACCAGAAGGCGGCGCCCATCATCGAGACGATGAAGGACACCCCGGACATTCCCGAGGGCGCGCAGTGGGGCACCTTCCTGCGCAACCACGACGAGCTGACCCTCGAAATGGTCACCGCCGATGAGCGCGCCGCCATGCTCGGCTGGTACGCCCCGGACCCCCGGATGCGCGCCAACATCGGCATCCGACGCCGGCTGGCGCCGTTGCTGGACAACTCCCGCTCGGAAATCGAACTGATCAACGCCCTGCTGCTCTCGCTGCCGGGCAGCCCGTTCCTGTACTACGGCGACGAGATCGGCATGGGCGACAACATCTGGCTCGAGGACCGCGACGCGGTCCGCACCCCGATGCAATGGAACCCGGACCGCAACGCCGGCTTCTCCCACGCCGACCCGGGAAAGCTGTACCTCCCGGTGATCCAGTCGCTGGTCTACAACTACAGCATGGCCAACGTGGAGGCGGAGGCGGCCCACTCCGGCTCGCTGCTGCGCTGGACCAGACAGATCCTGAGCGTCCGCAAGAACCACCCCGCGTTCGGCCTCGGCTCGTTCCAGCACGTCGAGGCGGACCACGACGTCGTCCTGTCCTACCTGCGCGACCTGCCGGCGGGCAACGCCGCCGGCGAGGACCCGGAGACCATCCTGTGCGCGTTCAACCTCTCGCAGCACCCGGTGGCCACCACGCTGCGGGTGCCGCAGTACGCCGGCCGCGGACTCCGCGACGTCTTTGGCGGCCAGGCGTTCCCCGCCATCTCGGACGACGGCACGCTGACCCTCACGCTGGGCAGCCACGACTTCTTCTGGCTGCGGCTCCGATCGGCCGCATCCAACCCGGCATCGCCCCACACCCAGGCGATGCCTATCCTGTCCATCGAAGGCTGAAATGACCCGACCCACCCTTTCCCCCGCGCTGGACGCCCTGCTCCGCAGCTGGCTGCCGCGCCAGCGCTGGTTCCCCGTCAAGAGCGCGCGCTTCAGCTTCGAGCCGGTCTGCCGGGTGCGCCTCGACGGCGGCCCGGACGCCGGAGCGCCGGAGACCGGCGCGGAGCTTGAAGTCCTGCTCCTTGCGGTCACCTACCCGACGGCGGACGGCAACCGCACCGACGTCGTGCAGGTGCCGCTGAGCACCCGTGCCCTGCCGTTGGCCGGTGCCGGCGCGGCCCTGCTCGGCGAGATCCGCGCGGACGGCACGGACGCGGCGCACGGCTGGATCTACGACGGCGTCCACGACCCGGCCTTCATCGCGGCGTGGCTCGAGCTCATGCGGGCCCGCGCCGCTACCGCCGACGGCACGGCCGCCGGCCACCTGGTGGACTCCGATTACCGGCTGCCCTTCGCCACCGGCAAGGTCCGCGTGCTCTCCGGAGAACAGTCCAACAGTTCCGTCATTGTCGACGACGGCGCCTCGGCGGCAATCCTCAAATTCTTCCGGGTGCTCTCCGAGGGGCAGAATCCCGAGGTCGAGATCGGTGCGGCCCTGACCGCCGGACGTACCGTGGAGGTTCCGGCTACCCTCGGCTGGGTCACCGGCGAGTGGACCGGACCCGACGGCGCTGCGGCGGCCCGCGGCGAGCTGGCCGTTGCCCATGAATTCCTGGCCGGCGGCCTCGATGCGTGGCGCCTCGCAGTGGACGCGGCCAGCACCGGCACCGACTTCACCGCCGAAGCCCGCGCCCTGGGCGTAGCGACGGCCACCGTTCACCGCCGGCTGGCCGAGGCGCTGGGCACCGCGGCGGAGTCCGCCCCGGGCGGGGAGATCGCCCCCGGCGTCGCCCAGCGGGTCAGGCAGTCGTGGGCGGAAGCCGGCGCCGCCGTCGGGCCCTTCGACGACGAGCTGGAAGAACTTCTGTCGCGCCTCCAGGGCAGCAGCGCCGGCCGACTGCAGCGCATCCATGGCGACCTGCACCTCGGCCAGATCCTGCAGGTCCCGGGCGGGACCGGGAAACCCGCGCGCTGGGCGATCCTCGACTTCGAGGGCGAACCCCTCCGACCGATCTCGGAGCGAAATTTCCCGGATGTGCCGCTTCGCGACGTCGTCGGCATGCTCCGGTCCTTCGATTACGCAGCCGGCGCTGCGGTCCGCGAGTACGACGACGCCGTCGTCCCCGCCTCTTGGGTGGACGACTGCGCCGAGGCGTTCCTGGCCGGCTATGCGGAGGTCACCCCGGGCACGATTGACCGCGACTCGCCCCTGTTTGTGGCGTTGTGGCTCGACAAGGCTCTCTATGAAGTTGTTTACGAACTACGGAACAGACCGGATTGGCTCGCCATCCCGGTGAATGCATCCCGTCGTCTCCTCGGCAGTACAGGCGCCGGCGTTCCCGCCGAAGCCGCAGCGGAAGGTAACAAAATGACAGGTTCAGCACGTACCGATCGGCCCGGAGTCCCGCTTCCCGTGGACTCGGAGACCCTTGCCAGGGTCGCCGCCGGCGAACACCACGCCCCGCACTCGGTTCTTGGCGCCCACCTCGACGACTACGGCCACGTCACCATCCGCACCGTGAAGCACCTCGCGGAGGCCGTCTCCGTGGTCACGTCGGCCGGCAGCTTCCCGATGTCGCACGAATCCGGGGGCGTGTGGGTGGCCGTGCTGGAACCGGTCGACCAAGGGCACGTGCCGGACTACCGGCTTGAGGTCACCTACGAGGGCCAGGCGCCGCAGCAGGCGGACGACGCCTACCGCTACCTGCCGACGGTGGGGGAGATCGACCTGCACCTGATCGGCGAAGGCCGCCACGAGCGGCTCTGGGACGCGCTGGGTGCGCACGTCCGTCACTACAAGTCCGTCCTCGGCGACGTCGACGGCGTCTCCTTTGCCGTGTGGGCCCCGAACGCCCAGGCCGTGCGGGTCAAGGGCGACTTCAACGGCTGGGACGGCCGCGAATTCTCCATGCGCTCGCTCGGATCCTCGGGAGTGTGGGAACTGTTCATCCCGGGCGTTGTAGCAGGGGCGTGCTACAAGTTCGAGATCAAGACCAGGCATGGACATTGGGTTGAGAAGGCCGATCCGCTCGCCTTCGGCACCGAGGTTCCTCCGCTCACGGCCTCCCGCGTCGTGGAGCCCTCATACGCGTTCCGGGACGAAGAGTGGATGAAGGCCCGCGCGGCCCGGGATCCGCACAACGCCGCGATGAGCGTTTACGAGGTCCACCTTGGATCCTGGCGGGTAGGCCTGGACTACAAGCAGCTGGCCAAGGAACTTGTGGAGTACGTGAAGTGGCTCGGCTTCACGCACGTGGAGTTCATGCCCGTGGCCGAACACCCCTTCGGCGGATCGTGGGGCTACCAGGTCACGTCCTACTTCGCGCCGACCTCCCGATTCGGGCACCCGGACGAGTTCCGGCACCTCGTGGACGAATTGCACCAGGCCGGCATCGGCGTGCTGCTGGACTGGGTCCCGGCGCACTTCCCCAAGGATGCGTGGGCGTTGGCACAGTTCGACGGCGGTCCGCTGTACGAGCACTCCGACCCGAACCTGGGCGAACACCCGGACTGGGGAACACTGATCTTCGACTTCGGCCGGAGCGAGGTCCGCAACTTCCTGGTTGCCAATGCGCTCTACTGGCTGGACGAGTTCCACATCGACGGCCTTCGCGTCGACGCAGTCGCCTCGATGCTTTACCTGGACTACTCCCGCGAGGAGGGCCAGTGGCAGCCGAACCGTTTCGGCGGCCGCGAAAACCTTGAAGCGATCTCCTTCCTGCAGGAAGTCAACGCCACCGTCTACAAGACGCATCCCGGGGCGGTCATGATCGCCGAGGAATCCACGGCGTTCCCCGGCGTCACGGCCCCCACCAGCCAGGGCGGCCTGGGCTTCGGGATCAAGTGGAACATGGGCTGGATGCACGACTCGCTCAAGTACATGGCCGAGGACCCGTTCAACCGGAAGTGGCACCACGGCACCATCACCTTCTCCATGGTTTACGCCTACACGGAGAACTTCCTGCTGCCGATCAGCCATGACGAGGTTGTGCACGGCAAGGGTTCGATGCTGCGCAAGATGCCCGGCGACCGCTGGCAGCAGCTCGCGAACCTGCGGGCGTTCCTGGGCTACCAGTGGGCCCACCCGGGCAAGCAGCTGATCTTCATGGGTACCGAGTTCGGCCAGGAAGCGGAGTGGTCCGAGCAGCACGGCCTCGACTGGTGGCTCGCCGACATCCCCGCTCACCGCGGCGTCCAGCTGCTGACCAAGGACCTGAACGAGCTCTACAGCTCCACCCCGGCGCTCTACGAACGGGACAACGATCCGGACGGCTTCCAGTGGATCAACGGCGGCGACGCCGACCGGAACGTGCTGACCTTCATCCGCCGGGATGCCGAGGGCAACGCGCTGGTGTGTGCGCTGAACTTCTCCGGCGCCCCGCACCACGATTTCCGCTTGGGGGTCCCGGCCGCGGGGCAGTGGCAGGAAGTCCTGAACACCGACGCCGCCGCTTACGGTGGGTCGAACGTCCTGAACGAGGGCACGCTGACCGCGGCCGACGACGGGATCGACGGCCAGCCCGCGACGCTGACCGTGACGCTGCCTCCGCTGGGCGCCGCGTACTTCAAGGTCGCCGGGTAGCTACCCTTCGAAAGGCCCGGAACCCCTGTGGTTCCGGGCCTTTTCGCTGCCCGGGGGAGCCGGGCCCTGCGTCCTGAAGGGGAGCCCGTGACGCCGGCTTTGTCACCGCGGCCGAGTGGTGGTACAGTTTATTTCCGCGCTGCTCCCCGGAGTTGATCCGCTGAGAAGACCACGAAGGCCACGGCCAACTGGATCGGGACGCTGATTTGACTAGGGCGAAGTGCGCGGGTAACTTTGAAAAGTTGCTCCGGAGCGATCCTGGACCGTTGGGTTTGGGTGGTGCCGGGTGTGTCTGTTGTTTGAGAACTCAATAGTGTGCCAAGTTTGTTGATACCAATTGTTTTATTGATTGGTTGTTTTGGCTGTGTTGTCCACCCCGTGG
>NZ_JBFTRD010000010.1:0-105668 GCF_056399345.1 Arthrobacter sp. 01N442 | reverse complement strand
CGGTCCCATTCCGAACCCGGAAGCTAAGACCCACAGCGCCGATGGTACTGCACCCGGGAGGGTGTGGGAGAGTAGGTCACCGCCGGACATACATTAGGTCGAGAGCCTCCAACCACCAGGTTGGAGGCTCTCCCCCTTTAACCACCAAACCAACGCTCCCTCAGCACCGGTGGTTATAGGCCCGGACGCTCCCTCAGTTGTGGTGGGCTCTAGGACGATGCTCCCTCAGTAGTGGTGAGCTCAAGGGCGACGCTCCCTCAGCTCCGGCTGCCATACGCTGAATGTTCCCGCAGCACCGGTGCGGATCTCACAAACACCCCTCAGTACCGGGCAGCGTAACCGGTAGGAGGTGAGGGCGCGTCGGGTGGGAAGGCGTCAGAGGTGAGGGAGCGTCGATAGAAGACGATGGGGAGTGGGCCTGTGAGACTTGCCACCGCGCGGGTGGAATGACGCGCTGCCGTTAGCCGGGCGCGGGCGACTCGCCTAGAATTGATTGAGATGTACGGACTTCGAAGCGCTTGATTTCGGGTTGCGTAGGGAACGAAACACGGAAACAGAGCGGCTGCGATTGCGCCAGTGGTCAGCTCATAACAGGAGGAATCCACCATGGCTGAGCACAACGACGGCAACCGCGGCGGGAACGACCGCGGCAACTTCGGCGGGGGACGCAATTCCGGCGGCGGCGGGTTCCGCGGAGCAAACAACTCGGGCGGCAATCCCCGTGGTTTCCGCGCCAGGGATGACCGGCCTTCGGGATCCAGGCCGCCGTTCAACGAGGGGGATCGTAAGCCGTTTGGTGATCGTCCGTCGCGTGAGGGTGGTGAGCGTCGTAGCTTCGGTGGGGATCGTGATCGTAAGCCCTTTAGTGGTGGGGATCGTGATCGTAAGCCGTTTGGTGATCGTCCGTCGCGTGAGGGTGGTGAGCGTCGTAGCTTCGGTGGCGACCGTGATCGTAAGCCGTTTGGTGATCGTCCGTCGCGTGAGGGTGGTGAGCGTCGTAGCTTCGGTGGCGACCGCGACCGTAAGCCGTTCAGCGGTGGTGACCGCGACCGTAAGCCGTTCAGCGGTGGTGACCGCGACCGTAAGCCGTTCAGCGGTGGTGACCGCGACCGCAAGCCGTTTGGTGATCGTCCCTCGCGTGAGGGTGGTGAGCGTCGTAGCTTCGGTGGCGACCGTGATCGTAAGCCGTTTGGTGATCGTCCGTCGCGTGAGGGTGGTGAGCGTCGTAGCTTCGGCGGCGACCGAGATCGCAAGCCGTTCAGCGGTGGCGATAACCGCAAGCCGTTCGGCAACCGCGAGGACCGCCCGGCCCGCAGCTTCGACCGCGGGGACTCCGGGCCCCGCCAGTTCGGCCGTGACCGCGCCGAGGACCGTCCCGTCCGCGAACCGAATGCCCGGGACCTGCGCAGCGCCAACCGCCCGGACCGTGAGCGTTCCCCGCAGATTGACGATGACGTCACCGGCAAGGAACTTGACCGCGCCACGCAGCACCAGATCAAGACGCTGGAAGACCACAGTGCCGAATGGGTCGCACGCCACCTCGTGATGGCCGGCCGGCTTCTTGACGAAGAACCGGAGCTCGCCTTCCAGCACGCTCTCGCCGCGAGCCGCCGCGGTGGCCGCCTCGCAGCCGTCCGCGAAGCCGTTGGCCTGACCGCCTACGCGGCCGGACACTACGGTGAGGCGCTGCGTGAATTCCGTACCTACCGCCGGATTAGCGGATCCAACATGCACCTGCCGGTAATGGCTGACTGCGAGCGTGGCCTTGGCCGCCCGGACCGTGCCCTGGACATGGCCCGCTCCGAAGAGGCCAAGGACCTCGACGCTCCGGGCAAGGTCGAGCTGGCCATCGTCGCCGCCGGCGCCCGCACCGATCTCGGCCAGCTCGACGCTGCCGTCTCGGAGCTGGAGATCGCACAGCTGGACATCAACCGCGCGTTCTCCTACAGCCCCCGGCTCTTCCGCGCCTACGCCGAGGCGCTGACGGCTGTTGGGCGCGAGACCGAGGCCGCGAAGTGGGAGCGCCAGGCCGGAGTTGCCGAGAAGGCCCTGGGCATGGGCGTCGACGAAGAGCCGGACATCATCGACCTCGGTTGGGACGAGGAAGAGGAAGCCCGCGAGGAAGCACAGCGCCGCCGGCTCCTGCGGGAGCAGGCGGAGCAGCAGTCCGCCGCCTCCGGCGAGCAGGCTCCCCGTGCCGCCAGTGCCGAAGCTGTAGCCGGCCTCCCGGAGACCGCCGCGCCGCAGTCGGCCGCGCACGATCTCGAGGCCGGTTCCGACGACGAGGAACCCGACTTCTTCGAATCCGACGACGCCGAGTCTGACGAGGATTCCGTCGAGGCCGACGAACTGGAAGCCGACGAGGCCGACGAAACCGGCGAGTCCGGCCTGCCGGAACGCGCGGAGGACTAGCCGGTAATGGCCGAAGCAGAGCTGATTTCCCGGTTTGACGCGCTCCTCGCTGATTTGGACGGAGTCGTCTACGCAGGTCCGCAGGCCATTCCCGGCGCCGTGGAATCGCTGCGCCGGCTCGAAGGCATGGGCGTCAGCCTGGGCTACGTAACGAACAACGCCTCCCGCTCTCCCGCAGAGGTGGCGCAGCACCTGCGCGACCTCGGCGCGCCCGCCGAGGAGCAGCAGGTGGTGAGTTCGCCACAGGCGGCCGGCGAACTGCTTGCCTCGCTGTTGCCTGCCGGGGCTCGCGTCCTCATCACCGGCGGCGAGGCCCTGGCCCGCGAAATTGAACTCGCCGGGCTGGTGCCAGTGCGCACCGAGGCCGAGGACCCCGTCGCCGTCGTGCAGGGCTTCCACCCGGACCTGGGCTGGAAGGACCTTGCGGAAGCGTCCTACGTCGTCGCGGCGGGTGCCCTGTGGGTCGCCACCAACACGGACATGTCCATTCCTCAGGCCCGAGGCATCGCTCCCGGCAACGGCACGTTGGTTGCCGCCGTCGCCGCCGCCACCGGGCGGCAGCCACTCGTTGCGGGCAAGCCCGAGGCGCCGCTGTTCCACGCGGCGGCCAAGCGCCTTGCCGCGGACCGTCCGCTGGTTGTTGGGGACCGGCTGGACACCGACATCCTCGGCGGTAACAACGCCGGCTTCGCGACGGTGGCCGTGCTGACCGGCGTCGACACGAGGGAAACCATCCTCGCCGCACGCACCATGGAGCGCCCTACCTTCCTGATCAATGACCTGACCGACCTCTACCGCCCCTACCCGGCAGTGGAGCCCGACGCCGAGGGCGGCTACCGGTGCGGCCAAGCCACGGCGCTCGTGCAGGGGACAACGGTTCACGTCAGCGGGGACCCTGCGGACCTCGATTCATGGCGTGCGGCCTGCGCCGCCTGGTGGGCTGCGAACCCCGAAACCGCCAACGCGCTGGCGCCCGGTCTCGAGTGGGAAAATCACTAGACTGGAGAGCATGACCGAGCAGACTTCTTCCACCGACGCCGATTCGGAAAGCGCCGATGCGCGGATTGACTGGCCGGCGAACGCCGCCGCCGTCGACGATCCGGCAGTAGAGGCCCTGCTGGTACGCCTTGCCGGGCTGCCGGAGTTGCCGGTCGCAGACCACGGCGAACTGTACGAAGGCCTGCACGACGAGCTCGCGGCGGCCCTCAACGAGGACGTAGCCGGAGAGCGTGCCGGAGAATTCCCGCGATGACTCGACTTGATCAGGCCCTCGTCAGCCGCGGGCTGGCGAGGTCCCGCACCCATGCCGCGCGTCTGATCGGCGAAGGCAAGGTCAGTTCCGGCGGAGAGGTACTCGCCAAGGCCTCCCTGCAGGTCCAGGACGGAATGGCCTTGGATGTCGCCACAACCAGCGAGGACGACTACGTCAGCCGCGCAGCGCACAAGCTGGCCGGCGCGCTGGACGCCTTTCCCGCCGTCGAAGTCCAAGGCAAACGCTGCCTCGATGCCGGAGCCTCCACCGGCGGGTTCACCGAGGTGCTGCTCCGGCGCGGCGCCGCCCATGTGGTGGCCGTCGACGTCGGGCATGACCAGCTGGTCCCGCAGATCCGAAACGACGCGCGGGTCTCCGTCCACGAGGGCCTCAACGTCCGTTACATGACGCCGGAAATGATCGGCGGCCCCGCGTCCCTGACCGTGGCGGACCTGTCCTTCATCTCGCTGACCCTCGTGGTGGCGCCCCTCGCGGCGTGCACCGAGCCCGGCGGCGATCTGGTCCTGATGGTCAAGCCGCAGTTCGAGATCGGCAAGGACCGGCTGGGCCGCACCGGGGTAGTCACCTCCGAGCGGGAGCGGCGGCTGGCCGTCGCCAAGGTGGCGTCCGCGGCGATGGACGCGGGCCTGGACCTGGCCGGACTCGCGCAGAGTCCGCTGCCTGGCCAGGACGGAAACGTGGAGTACTTCCTGTGGATAAAACGCGGGATCCGGACAGACCTGCCTAAGATCGAGGAGCGGGACGCAGCCGTTGCCGCGTTACTAGGAACGATCTGGTCGTAGCCCTGAAAGCCCAAGCAGCACGAGAAGCACTAGAAGGCGGAACCCGATGAGCAGGCGTGTCCTCATCCTTGCCCACACCGGCCGCGAGGAATCCCTCAAGGCCGCCTGGGAAGCGTGCGCCCAGCTGCATGCCTCCGGCCTCGTCGCGGTGATGCAGAAATCCGAACTCGGCGACATGGTCCGGTTCTTCGGCCGGCTGGACCAGCCCGTCGAGGTCCTGCACGACCACGTCAAGCTGCCCGACGTCGAACTCGTCATGGTGCTTGGCGGTGACGGCACCATCCTGCGCGCCGCAGAGCTGGTGCGCGAAGTGGACGTGCCGCTGCTCGGGGTCAACCTCGGCCACGTCGGCTTCCTGGCGGAGAGCGAGCGGGCGGACCTTGCCCAGACCGTCGAATGGATCGCCAGCCGCCAGTACACGGTGGAGGAGCGCATGACCATCGACGTGCAGGTGTGGGTGCGCGGGCAGAAGATCTGGCACACCTGGGCCCTGAACGAGGCTGCCATCGAGAAGGGAAACCGGGAACGGATGCTCGAGGTGGTGACCGAGGTCGACGAACGCCCGCTCACCTCCTTCGGCTGCGACGGCGTCGTCCTCGCCACCCCCACCGGGTCAACCGCCTACGCGTTTTCGGCCGGCGGCCCCGTGGTGTGGCCGGAGGTGGAGGCCCTGCTGATCGTGCCGATCAGCGCCCACGCGCTGTTCGCCAAGCCGCTCGTGGTTTCGCCGAGGTCCCGGCTCGCCGTCGAAATCCTGAACCGCACCGACGCCCAGGGCGTGCTGTGGTGCGACGGCCGGCGCTCCGTCGACCTGCCACCCGGCGCCCGCGTGGAAGTCACCCGATCGGCCACCCCGGTCCGGCTGGCCCGCACCCACCAGACCCCGTTCTCCGGGCGCCTGGTCCGCAAGTTCGAGCTCCCCATCCAGGGCTGGCGCGGCCCGGCGCCGCAGACCGACACCATCCACACCGGACCCGTGCCCGTGGTACGCACCCCGCGGCCCAGCCGTGCGCTGCCGGTTCCCCGGCACGCCGGCCCCGGCGCTGATCCCAGCACGGATCCGGGCACGGATCCCGGCGCACCAACCGATCCCTCGACTGCGAAGTGACTCATGCTTGAAGAACTGAGAATCCGCGATCTCGGCGTCATCACCGACGCGACGCTGCCGCTGGGCCCCGGCCTGAGCGTGGTAACCGGCGAAACCGGTGCCGGCAAGACCATGGTGGTGACCGCCGTCGGCCTGCTCCTTGGCGCTAGGTCCGACGCTGGCGCCGTCCGCAGCGGCGCGAAGAGCGCCTCCGCCGAAGCCGTCCTAAAGCTCGACGCCGGGCATGCTGCGGTTAGCCGGGCGCGCGATGCCGGGGCCGAGGTCGAGGAGTTCGACGGCGGCGCCGAACTGCTGCTGGCCCGCAGCGTCGGCGCCGACGGCCGCAGCCGCGCCTACCTCGGCGGCCGCGCCGCGCCGGTCGGGGTCCTCGCCGAAATCGGCGGAACGCTGGTGGTGGTCCACGGCCAGTCGGACCAGATCCGGCTCAAGAGTCCAGTGGCCCAGCGCGAAGCCCTCGACAAGTTCGCGGGGGAGGGCCTGGCCGGTACCCTGACCGCCTACCGGGAGCTGCACGCGCACTGGAAGGCCAGCCAGGCCGAGCTGGACGAACTCCGCAACGCCGCCCGCGAGCGGCTGCGCGAGGCGGAGTCCCTCGAGGCAGCCCTGGCCGAGATCGACGCCGTGGACCCGCAGCCGGGCGAGGACGAATCGCTGAAGGCCGAGGCGGTCAAGCTCGCCAACGTCGAAGAGCTTCGGATCGCCGCCAGCACCGCCCATCAGGCCCTCATCTCGGAAGACTTCGGCGAAGACGCGGATGCGACCACCCTGGTGGACGCGGCCAAGCGCACCCTGGAGCACGTCGCCGAACATGACGGAGAACTGGGCTCGGCCGCCGCCCGGCTCGCGGAGGTGGGCTTCCTGCTCAACGACATCGCCGGCGACCTGGCCAGCTACCAAGCCTCCCTCGACACCGAAGGGCCGGAACGCCTGGCCGAGATCGAGGAACGGCGCGCCGCCCTGGCCAAGCTCGTGCGCAAGTACGCGCCCAGCATCGACGAGGTGCTCCTCTGGGCAGAGCAGGCCCGGGCGCGCTTCGAGGAGCTCCAGGACGACTCCACCCGGATCGAAGCACTCGACGCCGAGGTTGCCCGCTCCGAGGCGGACCTGCGCAAGCAGGCCGCGGCCATCAGCAAGGCTCGGAAGAAAGCCGCCAAGGACCTCTCCGCCCGGGTCAGCGCCGAGCTGACCGCGCTGGCCATGGCCGACGCCACCCTGGTCATCAATGTCGACCAGGGCGAGCAGCTGGGCCCGTTCGGCACCGACGAGATTTCCTTCCTGCTGCAGCCGCACTCCGGCGCGCCCGCCCGGCCGCTGGGCAAGGGTGCCTCCGGCGGTGAGCTCTCCCGCGTGATGCTCGCCATCGAAGTGGTACTGGCAGCCGTGGACCCGGTGCCGACGTTCGTCTTCGACGAGGTCGACGCCGGCGTCGGCGGCCGCGCCGCCGTCGAGATCGGCCGACGGCTGGCCATGCTGGCCCGGCACGTCCAGGTCCTGGTGGTCACCCACCTGCCGCAGGTGGCGGCCTTCGCCGACCAGCACATCCGGGTCACCAAGACCTCGGTGCGGGGGTCCGACGGCGCTACCGCCACCGGCTTCACCTCGAGCGATGTCCAGCTCCTGGACGAAGCGGAACGGGTCCGCGAACTGGCCCGCATGCTGGCCGGGCAGGAGGACTCAGAATCGGCCCAGGCGCACGCCCAGGAACTGCTGGACGACGCCAAGCTCCTTCCGCAACAGGCCTGAGCGCCGGCTACTGGCGGACCGGGACTGGGACGACCATCACAGCGGCGTTTAATCGACCCAAAGAAGACCGAATTGATGATAGGCTCAAATTCCGTGGTGCAGCGATCAAATTCCCGTGTAAATTCCCGGTTCCCGGGCTCGTCCAAGACGACCAAACACATCTTCGTCACCGGTGGTGTGGCGTCCTCGCTCGGTAAGGGACTGACGGCTTCGAGCCTGGGTCACCTCCTGCGGGCACGCGGTTTGTCTGTAACAATGCAAAAGCTCGATCCCTACCTGAACGTGGATCCGGGCACGATGAACCCCTTCCAGCACGGCGAGGTCTTCGTGACCGACGACGGCGCGGAAACCGACCTCGACGTCGGCCACTACGAGCGGTTCCTCGACGAAAACCTTGAAGGTTCCGCCAACGTCACGACCGGCCAGGTCTACTCCACGGTCATCGCCAAGGAGCGCCGCGGCGAGTACCTCGGCGACACCGTCCAGGTCATCCCGCACATCACCGATGAGATCAAGCGCCGCATGCGGCTGCCCGCCGAGGGCAAGAACGCGCCGGACGTCATCATCACCGAAATCGGCGGCACCGTCGGAGACATCGAATCCCAGCCGTTCCTCGAATCGGCCCGCCAGGTCCGCCAGGACGTCGGCCGGAACAACGTCTTCTTCCTACACGTCTCCCTGGTGCCCTACATCGGGCCCTCGCAGGAACTGAAGACTAAGCCGACGCAGCACTCCGTCGCGGCGCTGCGCTCGATCGGCATCCAGCCCGAGGCAATCGTGATCCGTTCGGACCGCGACGTGCCGCAGGCCATGCGCGAGAAGATCGGCCGCATGTGCGACGTCGACATCGACGCCGTCATCGGCTGCCCGGACGCCCCCAGCATCTACGACATCCCCAAGACGCTGCACTCCCAGGGCTTGGACTCCTACATCGTCCGCGCCCTGGACCTGCCGTTCAAGGACGTCGACTGGACCAGCTGGGACAAGCTCCTCAACGCTGTGCACAACCCCAAGCACGAGGTGGAGATTGCCCTTGTCGGCAAGTACATCGACCTGCCGGATGCCTACCTGTCCGTGACCGAAGCGCTGCGCGCCGGCGGTTTCGCGAATGACACCAAGGTCAAGATCCGCTGGGTCCCCTCGGACGAATGCGACACCGAAGCCGGTGCGAAGAAGTCCCTGGCCGGCGTGGACGCGATCTGTGTTCCGGGCGGTTTCGGCATCCGCGGCCTTGAGGGCAAGCTCGGCGCCCTCAAGTACGCCCGCGAATCCAAGCTCCCGGTCCTGGGCCTGTGCCTGGGCCTGCAGTGCATGGTGATTGAGTACGCCCGCAACGTTGTGGGCCTCGAGGGCGCGTCTTCTTCCGAGTTCGAACCCGATTCCAAGTACCCGGTCATCGCCACGATGGAAGAGCAGCTCGACATCGTCGAGGGCAAGGGCGACCTGGGCGGCACCATGCGCCTGGGCCTGTACGAGGCCAAGCTGGACGAGGGTTCGGTCGTTGCCGAGACCTACGGCAAGACCACGGTCAGCGAACGCCACCGGCACCGCTACGAGGTAAACAACAAGTACCGCGAGCAGATCGCCGCCGAGGGCCTCGTGTTCTCCGGCACCTCGCCGGACGGCAAGCTGGTCGAGTACGTCGAGCTTCCCCGTGAAGTGCACCCGTACTACGTCGCCACGCAGGCACACCCCGAGCTGAGTTCACGGCCCACCCGCCCGCACCCGCTCTTCGCGGGGCTGGTCAAGGCCGCCCTGGATCACCAGCACGGCGCCGGCCAGCACGACGCAGGCCAGCCGGCCGGTTCCGCTGGCAAGGCTGCTGCCGCCAAGACGACCCCGGCAGCGTCAAAGTAACTCCCAACTGAATCAAAGGACGGCGCGATGCCCGGTACACCTGAAACCCCCAATGCTGCACGGCAGGTTTCGGATGAGCCGAGCCCGCGCCGTCTTTTGTCTTCCGAGAAGGTCTACCAGGGCCGGATCTGGGACGTGGTCAGCGACAGTTTCCAACTAAGCGACGACGGCGACACCCTGGTCCGCGACTACATCGACCATCCCGGCGCGGTGGCCGTGCTGCCGATGAACGACGACGGCGAGATCCTGCTGATCAAGCAGTACCGGCACCCCGTTGGCATGGCGCTCTGGGAGATCCCCGCCGGACTGCTCGACGTCGAGGGCGAGGACTTTGTTGTCGGGGCGGCCCGGGAGCTCGCCGAGGAAGCGGACCTGGTGGCCGCGACCTGGAACGTACTGGCTGACTTCTTCAACTCGCCCGGGTCCTCCAGCGAAGCCATCCGGATCTATCTGGCCCGGGACCTTAGCGATGTTCCCGGCCACGAGCTGCACGTTCGCACCGATGAGGAAGCGGAAATCGAGCTGCACTGGATTCCGCTCGACGCCGCGGTTGCGGCTGTGCTTGAGGGGCGCCTGCACAATCCATCTGCCGTCGTCGGGATCCTCGCCGCCGCCGCGGTCCGGGCCGACGGTTTCCAGTCGCTTCGGCCAGCCGACGCGCCCTGGCCGGCCCACCCCAGCCAGCGCTGATGACCGGACTGCTGGCTGCCGAACCTCCCGCCGCCGAAGCTGCTGCTGCCGAGACTGCTTCTGCTGAGCCTGCGGTCGCCGGCGCTGCCGCTGTTGAGGCCGCGCCTCCCCGGCCGCTGACGGCCGTCGACCGCGCCATCACCGACTACCTGCAGCACATGGGGGTGGAGCGCGGACTGGCCGCCAACACGCTCTCGGCCTACCGGCGCGACCTCGCCCGCTACGCCCGACACCTCGCCGCCGCCGGCCGCCAGCGCCCGGAGGAGATCACCCGGCGCGACGTGACCGGCTTCGTGCAGGCGCTCACCGACGGGTCCGACGGCGGCTCCGCCCTCGGTGTGCGCTCGGCGGCCCGCACCGTCGTGGCGGTCCGCGGGCTGCACAAATTCTGGGCGCTGGAAGGCGTCACGGCCACGGACCCGGCCGGCGACGTGCACCCGCCGATGCCGGGCAAGCGGCTGCCCAAGGCCATTACCGTCGACGAAGTTACCCGCATCCTGGAAGCGGCGGGAACCGACACGGCCACCGGCCTGCGGGACCGCGCCCTGCTCGAATTCCTCTATTCCACCGGGGCACGGATCAGCGAGGCCGTGGGCCTCGACGTCGACGACATCTCGCTGCAGGGCGACGACACGCCCGGGCCGGCGATCGTCCGGCTGTTCGGCAAAGGCTCCAAGGAACGGCTGGTGCCGCTGGGGTCCTACGGCGCCCGGGCGTTGGACGCCTATCTGGTGCGCGGACGCCCGCTCCTGGCCGCCAAGGGCAAAGGCACGCCGGCGCTGTTCCTCAACGCCAGGGGCGGCCGGATCAGCCGGCAGAGCGCCTGGACCATCCTCAAGGCCGCAGCTGAGAAGGCCAACATCACCAAGGACGTCTCGCCCCACACACTTCGGCACTCCTTCGCCACGCACCTGCTTGAGGGCGGGGCGGACGTCCGTGTGGTGCAGGAACTGCTGGGCCACGCGTCGGTAACCACCACGCAGGTCTACACCCTGGTTACCGCTGACACGTTGCGCGAGATCTACGCCGCGGCGCATCCGAGGGCGCTGGGCTGAAACGGCCGGGCAACGGCGGAGCTGCGCGGCCGGATCCGCATACACCCGGCCGCCGTCGGCCGTCAGGAGCCCTCGCGACGCCATCAATAATTGTCGGTGGTCCTTCATATGCTGGGGGTATGAAAAGCGGAGCGGCTTTCAGCGCGGGGACCGGTGAGGCCATGGCGGCCCTCGCCGCCTCTGTCGATGCGCTTGCCGCCGTCATAAGCGACAGCGAAGACCATACCGATCCGCTGCGGGCTTTGGCCGATGGTTGCCTGGACGGTCTGGCCGCGGTGGCCCGACTGGAGGCCCGGACCGCCGCACTGAAGGTCAGGCTCGCCGCGGAGTATGTGCTGGCAGCCAAGGCCTTGGCGCTGCCGGCGTCGACGCCGCGGGATTCGACAGCGCAGGAAATGGCCTTGGTCTCCGAGGTCGCCTGCATCCTGACGGTCAGTGAACGAGCCGCCGGTGCCCTCCTGTGCGAGAGCCAGCTACTGACGACGGCGCTGCCGCTGACGTTGGCGGCGTTGGGGGCCGGGACGATCTCCTGGCAGCATGCCCGGACCATGGTCAACGAAACCGAGGGCCTGGATCCGGCTGGGGCTGCGGCGCTGGAGGCCCACTTCCTGGACCCGGACGCGCCTGATCCGGCCCGCGGATGCCCGGCCGGAGAGCTCGTGCCGGGCCGGTTCCGGGCAAAGGCCCGCACCTGGCGCGAACGCCACCATCCGGTCAGCATCGAAGAACGCCGCACCAGAAGCGCGATCGACAGACGGGTTGAATACTGCCCAGACCGGGACGGGATGGCCTGGCTTTCGGCGTATCTTCCCGCCGACACGGCCGCCGGGATCTGGGAGCGAACCACCACCGCGGCCCGTGCCCTGCAGAACCCTTCGGAGGCCCGGAGCCTGAGCCAGCTGCGCGCGGACGTTGCCGCCACTTGGCTGCTGAGCAACGGAAGCGCGGGCGGCGGAGCAGCCCACGCCGGAGCCGGCAGCGGGTGGGGTGGGGCTGCGGCCGGGGATGTCCCGTCGCCGCGGGCGCAGGTCCTGATCACCGTCCCGGTGATGGCCCTGCTTGGCGCCACCGGCGAACCAGCTGTCCTGGACGGGCAAGGTCCAATCCCGCCGTCGATGGCCCGACGTTTGATCGCGGACGGCGCCGATTCCTTCTACCGGGTCCTGATTGACCCGCGTGACGGCGCCCCGCTGGAGATCGGCCGGACCAGCTACCGCATCCCGAGAGCCATGCGTCAGTGGTTGCGGCTCCGTGATGGCAAATGCCCGTTTCCCGGCTGCAACAACCAATCCCTGGACAACGAGGCAGACCACCTCCTGGCCTGGGCCGACGGCGGCACCACCGGCATCACCAACCTGGGCCAACCGTGCCGCAAACACCATCGGCTCAAACACCGCACTGCCTGGCAACCCACCGCGGCCAGCAAAGACCACCCGCCAGGCTGGACTTCCCCGACGGGCCGGTGTTATCCCAGTGAGCGACAGGACTGGGAACCACCCCACCTAGCTTTGCTCAGTACCGACACGGACATCGACGCGTACCAAATACCGTCCGCAGGCCCGGGACATGAGGGCGAACCGGAGTCGCTGCCGGAGGAGGATTATGGAGGACATCCCGGACTGGAATTGCCGGTGGATCCGTTTCCCAACTGGTACGCGTTCACTGTCTGGCACGAATTCCCTGCCGCTGAAGCAACCGACCCGGACTGGTCTGCCGCGGTGGGAACCAAGGTGGGAGGGCGCCTCCTCCAACCGGTCTGATCGACTACTGGCACGTCGTTTTACCGCTGGCGGACCTGCTTGGTCCTCGACCATTGGTGAATCGCCTTAGGGCGTTGTTGTGTGGATGCGCCATGCAGGGGACGGGTGCGACCCCGACGGGCCGGTCAACTAACGGTTCCTACCTCAGCATGCGTGCGTCGACGATCTTTGGAGCCCCGGGGTCCCTCTGCTCCGTACCGTCCAAATCGAAGCCATTGCGGCGATAGAACGCCACCGCCCGAGGAGTGTCCTTCGCGACCCACAGCATCGCTTCACCGTCGCCCACGGTCGCATCCAGCAATCCTCGGTGAAGAAGTCCTCAGGAAGTAAGTGTGAGTATGTCTCCCGCCACGTGGCCACGTGCAGTTCAGCGATCTCTGATGCGTCGGGCAGCACGGGTTCGCGCAATGTGAAGGGCATCACGACATCCTGCCAGAATTCCCGCTCCTGAATGTTTTAGTGGCCGATGTAAGAAAAAACCCGCCACGGGACACTTAGTCTTCAGGAAGAAGTCATCCGATGTCCGGGGGAAGCACCATGTTGGCTGCCAAAGAGCAAGCGTTCATAGACCTGCACACTCAACATTCAGTGCGGGTCTACCGCTATATTGCCTACCGTGTCAGCGACCAGCACCGCGCCGAGGAACTGGCCGCGGATGTCTTCAGGATTGCGTGGGAAAAGCAACTGGCGGAGCCGCCCGGCATTGGCTGGCTGTTGGCGACCGCCCGGAACGTGATCGGCAACGAATACAAGGGCCGACGTCGCCGCCAGGAACTGCTGGAGCGGCTAAAAGATGAAGTCCGCAACCAGGACCCCGGGCCGGACACCGAGCAACGGTCCGCCGTGGCGGATGTCCTGGCGCGGCTGAGGGAACGGGACCGCGAAGTCCTCATGCTCAGCTACTGGGACGACCTGACCACCGCCGAGCTGTCCCAGGCGCTGGGATGTTCTCCTTCCGCCGCTGCAGTCCGCCTGCACCGGGCACGCCGGGCGTTCGAGAAAGCCGCGCCGACCCAACTCATGACCGAACGGAAGGACTAGCCGTGGACCGCATCGAACAGCTCATGAAAGGCGCCAAACCGCGGGTCGGCGCACCGGCCATCGCGCCGGGGAGCGAGGCCGCCCGCTCGGCCGTCCTTTCCACGGACCCCAACGTCGTCCAGCTGGCAGGACGCACGCCGGCACGACGCAACACCGTCCGGGCTGCGGCCGCCACGCTGGTGGCCGCGGCCGCGGCCGCCGTCGTCGCCGCGGTGGTGGTCGGCGGCAACCTCACGAGCCAGCCGGCGCCGGGACCCGCCCAGACCGGCGTCCCGACGGCGTCCACCTCCGTCAGCCCCTCGCCAAGCCCCTCGGCCAGCGCCTCGAACACTCCTACTCCTTCGCCCACCCCCACTCCGACACGTACCGCCGCTGCAACCCTGACCACTGGCGGCGTCCCCTGCACCATGGTCAACGTCGACCAGCAGCGCAATGACCAGCAGCGGGCGATCATCCCGGTGCCCGCCAACGAGCGCCGGTACTACACCGTGCTGGGCTGCGCCGACGGCTGGCTCGCCTACTCCACCTCGGAAGAGGGGGCAAAGGCCATGAAACTCGACGGCGGCAACGTCTGGTTCCACCTCGCGAAGCTGCGGAACGGGCGTTTCCTCTGCGACTACCAGCAAGTCTGGTCGAGTGTCTTCGACTGGAATTTCCAGGCAACGAACAACCAGGGGCTCACGGCGCAGCAGGCCATGGACAAGGAGTTCGCCGAGAAGGGGATTCCGGTCAAGCTGCGGCCGAAGCTGGTAGGCGAGGGCCCGGCAAGCAAATAGAGGGTGGCCGGGACCGCAGCTACTAGGGTTGAACCATGGATTTCACGCCAGTCACGCTCTGCTTCCTGCTCCGTGATGCGGCAGGTGGCGCCGAGGTGCTGCTGGGCCTGAAACGGACCGGGTTCGGCATCGGCAAGATTGTCGGCGTCGGCGGCCACGTCGAACCGGGGGAGAACGACGCCGAGGCCGTGGTCCGCGAGGTCTGGGAAGAGATCGGCGTCGTGGTGCTCCAGGAGGACCTGGTCCACGCCGGCGTCGTCGTGTTCATCTTCCCCGCCCGGCCGGAATGGAACATGTCCTGCCGCCTCTTCACCACCAGGCGCTGGGACGGCGACCCTACCGAGAGCCGGGAAATCACGCCCGAGTGGTTCGGCGTCGGGGAGCTCCCGCTGCACCGCATGTGGCAGGATGCCGGGCACTGGCTTCCGCCCGCGCTGGCGGGCGAGACCATCGACGTTGTCGTGGTCCTGAACGAGGACAACGAAACGGTGGCGTCGGTCAGGTACCCCTCCACACCGGGGTCCACGCCGGCGTGAGCAAGCTTCCACACCGAACCCCGGCGACACGGGATGGCGGTCTCGGGAAAGTCGCTGCGGGGCCAGTAGCCTAAGGTTCGAACATCGCAGGCTCCGGCGCACGCACTTCCTTCGCTCACCGGTAAGCGGCAATCTGACCGATTTGGGGACAGGGCATGGAACCGGGCAACAACAACCTTCCGGACGCGGATCTTTTCGAAGAAGAACCGGCAAACGACGGCGGCGGACGCCGGCGCTGGCCCTGGGCAGCGGCGATCGTGGCGCTCGCCCTGGCCGTCGTTGGAGCCGGCGTTGCCGTGGCCGGAAACATGCGGCCGGCGGACGAGGCCTCCGGGCCGGCGTCGTCCGCGGTGACGGCGCCCTCAGCCTCCGCCTTGGACACCACGACGTTGCCTGCGGGGCCGGAATCCGCGACGCCGTCGGCCACGGCTACGACGGCGGCACCCACAACGTCCGCTCCGGCCACCTCGGCTCCGGCTGCCGAGGACTGGCGGACTTTCACCAGCTCCGATTCCAAGGTCAGTTTCGAGTACCCGTCCACGTGGCGAGTCACCGACACCAGCGCGGCCGGCGGGGTCGACGTCGACGTCGCGAATGAGGCCGCTGTGGTGGTGGCGTCCCTGCACATCGGACCCTCCGGCGGACTCGGCGGCGCGTGCCAGGGGCCGGTTCCGTACACGGTGCTTGACTCGGTCGAAGTGAATCTTCCATACCAGCCCTCGAAGGGTTCGGTCACGCCCAGGTTCGCCTTCCGTGCGCTCCAGGAAGCAGGACGGGTTACCGCGTCCTACGGCCTCACCAGTACCGTGGCCGGGCAGAACGGCAAAACCTGCATGTTCTACAACGTGGTCGACGGGCCGTCCGAGTCGCCGCTGTACTTCTTCGCCGACGCCGTCCAGGTCAACGTTGGCAGCAAGGAAGAGGACCCCAAGCGCAAGGGTGCCAAGACCTTCCCCACAATGGAAGCGGCGAAGGCCTACATGGACAGCCTCGAATACCGGAACGCGAAGCGGATGATCACCTCACTGAAGATCAACGAGGGCTAGCAACAGCGGCCAGGCAACAAAAAGCGCGGGCCGTCCCCCTTCCAAAGGGGGACGGCCCGCGCTTCTTTGTTGCCGGCACTGCTTACGGCACGTGCCGTTCTTCGACGCCGTTGTATTCGCTCAGGGGGCGGATCAGGGAGTTCGAGTCCAGCTGCTCCATGATGTGCGCGGTCCAGCCGGTGATCCGGCTGGCCACGAACAGGGGAGTGAAGGTGGGGGTGTCGAAGCCCATCAGGTGGTACGTGGGACCGGCCGGGTAGTCGAGGTTGGGCTTGATCGCCTTCGCCTCGTCCATCGCGGTCTCGAGCCCGTTGTAGAGCCCAAGCAGTTCCGGACGGCCGTAGTGCGCGATCATCTTGTCCAGGGCCGCCTTCATGGTGGGGACCCGGGAGTCGCCGTGCTTGTACACACGGTGGCCGAAGCCCATGACCTTCTTCTTGTTCGCCAGGGCGTCCTCCATCCAGGCCTTCGCCCGGACCGCTGCCTCCTCGAGCGACTCCTCCTGCCGGATGCCGATCTCATCGAAGGTGTGCATGACGGCCTCGTTCGCGCCGCCGTGAAGCGGGCCCTTCAGCGCCCCGATGGCGCCGGTTACGGCCGAGTGCAGGTCCGAGAGCGTGGACGTGATGACCCGTGCCGTGAAGGTTGAGGCGTTGAAGGAGTGCTCGGCGTACAGGATCATCGAGACGTTGAACGCCTCGATGACTTCCTGCACCGGCTCCTCGCCGAAGGACATCCAGAGGAAGTTCGCGGAGTAGCCCAGGTCCTCCCGGGGTTCCACAACGACCTGGCCATGCCGGCGGCGCTGGTCATACGCGACCACGGCCGGCATGGCGGCGAAGAGGTCCACGGCCTTGGCCATATTCGCCTCGCGCGAGGAGTCCTCGGCCAGCGGATGCCGGGCCCCCATCACCGACGCCGCGGTCCGGCAGACGTCCATCGGGTGCGAGGTGAGCGGCAGCGCATCGATGACCTGCTTGACCACCGGATCCAGTGCGCGGCCCGCGCGTTCCCGTGCGGTGAACTCCGCCAGCTGCTCCTCGGTGGGCAGTTCGCCGTTCCACAACAGGTAGGCCACTTCCTCGAAGCTGCACTTGGCGGCCAGCTCCTGGACGGGGTAGCCGCGGTAGAGCAGCGAATTGGTGTCCGGGTTGACCTTGGACACCGCGGTGTAATCCACCACGACGCCGGCTAGGCCCTTTTTGATCTCATTTTCAGCCATGCTGAAACTCCTTTGTTCCTAACGCCTGTTGACCGGCCGGGGCCGGCAGTCCGGTGGGGATGTCAGATGCCGGGGATCTGGAAATTGAAGACCCCGGTGTCAAAGCGGTTGTAGGCCTCGTAATCGACGAGGTCGTAGAGCCGCGCACGGGTCAGCATGCTCGAAACCTGTGCCTCCTGGGTGCCGTCGGATTTGATCGATTCCAGAGTACGCTCAGCAGCGCCCATGGCACTACGGAGCAGCGTCACCGGGTAGATCACCATGTTGACGCCGACGCCGGCCAGCTCGTCCACCGTGAAGAGCGCGCTCTTGCCGAACTCGGTCATGTTGGCGAGGATCGGCACGTCGACGGCGTCACGGATGGCCTGGAACTCGCTGAGGTCCTTCATGGCTTCCGGGAAGATTGCGTCCGCGCCGGCTTCCACCAGGGCCTTGGCCCGCTGCTGCGCCGCCTCGAGGCCGTCCGTGGCCCGGATGTCGGTGCGGGCCATGATCAGGAAGTTGGGATCCCGCCGGGCGTCGGCCGCGGCCCGGATCCGCTTCGTGGCGGTCTCAAGGTCCACGACGTTCTTGCCGTCGAGGTGGCCGCAGCGCTTCGGGTTGAACTGGTCCTCGATGTGGCAGCCGGCCAGGCCCGCGTTCTCGAGTTCCTGGACAGTGCGCGCCACGTTCATCGGCTCGCCGAAGCCGGTGTCGGCATCGACGATCGAGGGCAGGTCCGTCATCCGCGCAATCTGCCCGGCCCGGGTGGCCACTTCGGTGAGCGTGGTCAGCCCGATGTCGGGCAGGCCAAGGTCGTTCGCCAGGACGGCGCCGGAGATGTACACCCCGGCGAAGCCCTTTTCCTCGATCAGCCGGGCCGAGAGCGGGTTGAAAGCTCCCGGGAACTGCTGGATGGTCCCGGACGCCAGCAGCTCCCGGAACCGGATCCGCTTCTGCTCGGGCGTGGTCTTCGAATACAGCATCAGAAGAGTCCCTTCGGTGCGGCTGCCAGGTCGATTACGCCGTCGGCGGCCTTGATGTTCAGCTGGTCGAGCTCGCCGGCGGCCAGCTCGGGAAGCCGCGCGGCAGCGGCCAGGAAGCGCTCGATCTCGTCCTCGGCCACCAGGCCGGCGGCCAGGGTGCGGAACTTGTTGACGTACTGCTCGCGGGCGAACGGCCGGGCGCCGAGCGGGTGCGCGTCGGCGACGGCGATCTGGTCGGTGATGACGGTGCCGTCCTTGAGCGTGATCTCCACGGAACCGCCGAACGCCTTCTCGGCGATGTCCAGGGAGTGGTAGCGGCGGGTCCATTCCGGGTCCTCGACCGTGGTCACCTTGTGCCACAGCTCAACGGTGTCCGGCCGGCCTGCACGTTCCGGAGCGTAGGAGTCGACGTGGTGCCAGGCGCCGTCCTGCAGGGCCACCGTGAAGATGTAGGGGATGGAGTGGTCCAGGGTTTCCCGGCTGGCCGTGGGGCTGTACTTCTGGGGATCGTTGGCGCCGGAGCCGATCACGTAGTGCGTGTGGTGGCTGGTCTTGATCAGCACGGATTCGACGTTCGCGGGGTCGGTGACCTCTGGGTGTTCGCCGTGCAGCTTGCGGGCCAGGTCGATCCAGGCCTGCGCCTGGTACTCGGCCGAGTGTTCCTTGGTGTAGGTGTCCAGGATGGCGCGCTTGGCCTCGCCGTCCTCGGGCAGCGGCACCATGTAGTTGGCGTCGGGGCCATCGAGCATCCAGGCGATGACGCCGTCTTCGCCTTCGTAAATCGGCACCGGCGAGGTCTGGCCGCGCATGGCACGGTCGGCGGATTCAACCGCCATCTTGCCGGCGAAAGCGGGGGCGTGGGCCTTCCAGGTGGAAATCTCGCCCTTGCGGGACTGGCGCGTGGCGGTGGTGGTGTGCAGCGCCTGGCCAACGGACTGGAAGATGGTCTCCACGTCGAGGCCCAGCAGGGTACCGATGCCGGCTGCCGCGGAGGGGCCCAGGTGGGCTACGTGGTCGATCTTGTGCTTGTGCAGGCAGATGGCCTTGACCAGGTTGACCTGGATCTCGTAGCCGGTGGCAATGCCGCGGATCAGGTCCTTGCCGCTGGAGCCCACGTGCTGGGCGACGGCGAGGATCGGCGGGATGTTGTCGCCCGGGTGGGAGTAATCCGCGGCCAGGAAGGTGTCGTGGTAATCGAGTTCGCGGACTGCCACGCCGTTGGCCCAGGCGGCCCATTCCGGAGCGACGCGCTCTTCGATGCCGAAGACCTTGGAACCCTTGCCGCCGGTGCTGGGGCCGTGGGTGAGTGCCTGGGCGCGGGCCGCCACGATGGGCGCGCGGTTCAGGGAGGCGATGGCGACGGAGGCGTTGTCGATCACGCGGTTGATCACCATGTCGGTGACCTCGTCGGAGACCGCGACGGGGTCAGCGGCCACCTTGGCGATCTTGTAGGCGAGCTGGTCCTCGCGGGCCAGGTTTTCCTCGCTCTTGTATACGCGGACGTGGTGTTCCTTAACCATGGTGCTCCTTCTAGTGCGGTACGTGGGTGGCTTTGACGTGGGAAAGACTGCGGTGCAGGTGCATAGTGGTGGCGGCCTCGGCCAGCCGCGGGTTGCCGGCCGCGATCGCTTCGGCGATGGCGGCGTGCTCGGCGGCGGCGGCGGTGAGGCGCTCGGCGTCGTCGGCCGCCAGCCGGCGGACCCGGACCAGGTGGACGCGCAGGCTGCGCATCGCCTGGACCAGATAAGCGTTGGAGATTGCGGCGTCAATGGCCGTGTCCAGCCGCCCGACCAGGCTGTAGTAGTCGTGCCGTGCGGGGTCGGCGCCATTGATCAGCTCCGGCGCTCGCAGGAGCTCCCGCCGCAGTTGCTCAAAGATCGCGGCGTCGCCGCGCTCGGCGGCCAGCCCGGCGGCCTTGCCCTCAAGGGTTTCGCGCAGTTCGAAGAGTTCGTCGATGTCCTCGAGGGAGATGTCGGTGACCACGACGCCGCGGCCGCCCGCCGTCGTCGTCAGTCCTTCCGCGGTGAGCCGGCTGAGGGCCTCCCGCAGCGGGGTGCGGGAGATGCCGAGCCGCGCGGACTGCTCGACCTCGGCCAGCACCGTTCCGGGGAGAAGGCGCCACTCGATGATGTCGTCGCGCAGGGCCGCGTAGGCCTTGTCGCTGGCACGCATGGTGGTCTCCTTCCTCGGCTGACCCGATCAGTGTATACACACTCGGCGGAAAAGCGCAGCCCTGAGGTCGATTCTGCGCCGAATCGGGAACATTTGGGCAATCGCTGTATACACAACTCTTGTGGAGGCCGCCCTTGCCCCGCTACCATGAGCTGCATCACAACGTCGTGGACGGGATTACTTCATGGTCACCAAAAGCTACCGGGACAGCTACCAGCGCAGTGTTGAGCAGCCGGAGGACTTCTGGCTCGAGGCCGCCGGGAAGGTCGATTGGAGCACGCCGCCCAGCCGGGCCCTCGACTCCACCCGTGCACCGCTCTACGACTGGTTTCCCGACGGCGTCTTGAACACCAGCTACAACGCCCTTGACCGGCACGTGGCCGAGGGCCGCGGCGCGCAGGACGCCCTGATCTACGACTCCGCCATGCTCGGCACACAGCAGCGCTTCAGCTATGCCGAACTCACCGAGCTTGTCGCCCGCTTTGCCGGGGTGCTGCGCAGCCAAGGCGTCGGCAAGGGCGACCGTGTGGTGATCTACATGCCGATGATCCCCGAAGCCGCCATCGCCATGCTCGCCACGGCCCGGCTCGGCGCGATCCACTCCGTGGTCTTCGGCGGCTTCGCGCCCAAGGAACTCGCCGCCCGCATCCGGGACGCCGGACCCGCAGCGGTGGTCACCGCGTCCGGCGGGATCGAACCCTCGCGGCGGATCGAGTACCTCCCGGCCGTCGCCGAGGCGCTCGAACTGGCCGGCACGCCGGAGACCCCCGTGCTGGTCAAGGCGCGGGACGGGTTCACGGCGTCCGCTGCAGACTACGGGGGCTGGCTGGATTGGGACTCCGCGATGGCCTCCGCCGAGCCCGCCGCCCCGGTGGACGTCAAAGCCACGGACCCGCTCTACATCCTCTACACCTCGGGAACCACCGGCTCGCCCAAGGGTGTCGTGCGGGACAATGGCGGCCACGCCGTCGCCCTGGGCTGGACGCTGGAGAACATTTACGACATCGGCCCGGGCGACGTGATGTGGACCGCCTCCGACGTCGGCTGGGTGGTGGGTCACTCGTACATCGTCTACGGGCCGCTGCTCGCCGGCGCCACCACCGTGATCTATGAGGGCAAACCGGTAGGCACCCCGGACGCCGGCGCCTTCTGGCGGGTCATCCAGGACCACAAGGTCAACGTGCTGTTCACCGCCCCGACCGCGCTGCGGGCCATCCGCAAGGCCGACCCGGAAGCGAAACTGCTCGAACACTACGACATCTCCAGCCTGCGCACCCTGTTTGCGGCGGGGGAGCGGCTGGACACCGACACCTTCCATTGGGCCTCCCGCGTCCTCGACGTGCCGGTGGTCGACCACTGGTGGCAGACCGAAACCGGCTGGGCCATCTGCGCCAACCCGCGCGGCCTGGACGAACTGCCGATCAAGGCCGGCTCGCCGAGCGTTCCGATGCCCGGCTTCAGGCTGCGGATCCTGGACGGCGGGGGCGAAGAGGTGGAGCCCGGAACCGAGGGAAACATCGTCCTGGACCTTCCCCTGCCACCCGGAACCCTGACCACGCTCTGGCGAAACGACGAACGCTACATCTCCTCCTACCTGCAGGCCTTCGAAGGCTGCTACGCCACCGGCGACTCCGGCTACCGCGATGAGGACGGCTACGTCTTCGTGATGGGCCGCACCGACGACATCATCAACGTCGCAGGGCACCGGCTCTCCACCGGCGCCATGGAGCAGGTGATCGGCCAGCACCCGGCCGTCGCCGAATGTGCCGTGATCGGACTCGCGGACCCGCTCAAGGGCCAGCGCCCCAGCGGCTACGTGGTGCTCAAATCGGGGGTGGACGTGCCGGAGGAGGTCCTGGTCAAAGATCTGGTCGCGCTGGTGCGGCGGGACATCGGCGCCGTGGCGGACTTCAAGCACGTCACCGTTGTGGAGGCCCTGCCCAAGACCCGCTCCGGGAAGATCCTGCGCAAGACCATGCGCCAAATCGCCGACGGAGAGGACTACGTCGTGCCGTCCACGATCGAGGACGCCGGCGTGATCGACCAGCTCCTCGGGACACTGCGGCCCGGCGGCGCGCTCCGGGGCTAGGAAGGGGCGGGGTTAGGAGGCGGGACGGCTCCAGCGGTATTCGTTCTCCGGCCGGCCCGGGGCGCCGTAGCGCGCGGCGCGTGAGACCGTGCCGGCGTCGGCGAGGTACTCGAGGTAGCGGCGGGCCGTCACCCGGGACATGCCCAGCGCTTCCATCACCTCGCTGGCCGACACGGCGCCGGCCTGCAGCTTCATGAAGTCCTGCACGGAATCCAGCGTGGAGGAGGACAGGCCCTTGGGCAGCGGCAGTTCGGAGGGCGCCCGCAGGCTGGCGAAGGCCTGGTCCACGTCGCTCTGCGAGGCGCCGGCCCCGGCCCCGGCCCCGCCCGGGCCGGGGGAGGCCAGCTGGTCGCGGAACAGCCGGTAGCTGCGCAGCTTGTCCGCGAACGTGGCGTAGGTGAAGGGCTTGATCAGGTACTGCACGACGCCGGTTGCCACGGCGCTGCGGACGATATTGAGCTCGCGCACCGCCGTGATCGCGATGATGTCCGCAAACAGGCCGGCGGCCCGCATCCGGCGGGCGATGTCCAAACCGTGCAGGTCCGGCAGGTTCATGTCCAGCAGGACCAGTTCCACAGGCTGGCCGGCGGCGGAGAGATCCGTCATCAGGCGCAGGGCGGACTGTCCGTCCGGAGCGGACCCTGCCAGGGTGAAGCCGTCCAGCCGGCCGATGTAGGCGGCGTGGGCGGCCGCGGCGATCGGTTCGTCCTCGACGACGAGTACGCGGATATCGCTCATTGCTGTTCCTCTGCTGTGCGGACGGGTTCTTCCCCGGCGCCTGTCGCCGCGCCTGCCGCTGTCACCGGAACCGCCGGCAGGGTGACACGGAACAGTGCCCCGGCCGGACTGGTGATGGTCATGCTACCGCCCAGCCGCTGCACCGCCTGACGGACCAGGGCCAGGCCGAGGCCGCGCCCAAAACGGCCCGGGGCCTTGGTGCTGAAGCCATGCCGGAAGACATCCTCCACGGCGTCGGGATCGATTCCTGGTCCGCTGTCCTCCACCGTGATCTCCAGTCCGCCGCCCTCGGAGGCGACGGACAGCTCCACAAGGCGCGGCGGCGGCGCATCGGCCGCGGCGTCGATCGCGTTGTCGAGCAGGTTGCCAAGGATGGCCACGAGGTCCTGGACGGCCAGTCCGGTCACGGCCGTGGAGCCGCCGGTGCTCAGGATGAGTTCGACGCCGCGTTCGTGTGCCTCGGCCGCTTTGCCCATGACCAGGGCGCCGAGCACCGGTTCCTCGATGGAGCTGACCAGGTCGTCGGTCAGCCGCTGGCTCAGTTCGAGGTCCTTGGTAGCGAAATCCAGGGCTTCGTTGCCACGGCCCAGTTCCATCAGGGACACGATGGTGTGCAGCCGGTTGGCGTGTTCATGGGTTTGGGCGCGGAGGGCGTCGGAGAGGGTCCGCATGGTTTCCAGTTCGCTGCCGAGGGACTCGATCTCGGTGCGGTCCCGGATGGTGGCGACCGTGCCGTACACCGGGCCGCCGGACTCCGCGCTCCGCTGGCGGGCCGCGGGGGAGCGGGGGCCGATTGCCGGGCCCTGGTTCACCACCAGCACCCGCGGGCCGGTCAGGTGGATTTCGTCTTTGGCGGTCCGGCCGGATTCGAAGAGTTCCTTGAGGCTCGGGGCGAGCGGCAGTTCCGCCAGCGACGGCGCTTCCGGGCCCCGGGCACCGGAAGACCCGCCGTCGACCGGGCGCGGCGGCACGCCCAGCAGGGTGGCCGCCTGGTCGTTGTACATCACCACCTTGCCCTTCGGGTCAACGAGGATCACCCCCTCGCGGACCGAGTGGAGCACCGACTCGTAGTAGGCGAACAGCTGCGCCAGCTGCTCCGGGCCCCAGCCGCGCGTCACCCGGCGAAGATAGCGCCCCAGCGCCCAGGAGGCCACCGAACCGCCGAGCAGCAGGGCCACCGCGATGGCGAGGAGGGCAGGCAGGCGGCCGGAGAACGCGACATCCACGGTCCCCACCGTCACTCCCGCAGCCACCAGCGCCCGGACCTTGCCGTCCGCGTCCTTGACCGGGGCGATGGTGCGCACCGACGGGCCCAGGGTGCCGGCCATGATCTCGGTAAAAACCTCGCCTCGCAGGGCCGCGTCAATCGAGCCGATGTACGGCTTGCCGAGCTCCTCATTGCGCGGATGGGTCCACCGGGTCCGGTCCGGCGCCATGATCGTGATGAAGTCCGCGCGGGCGTCGCGCATCACCTCCAGAGCGTAGGGCTGGAGCCGCGCGGAAGGATCGGGGGCGCTCGCCGCCTGGAGGACCAGGGGATTGTCAGCCACGGCAGTGGCGATTCCGGCCATCCGTCGGCCCGCCTCCTCGTAGGCGTGGTCCCGGGCGTCCACAAAAGTGGCCGTGCCGACGACGGCGGTCAGGGCCAGCATGAACAGCAAATGGGCCACGAACAGCCTGCGGGCGATGCTCCAGTGATGGATCAACTGCACCTTCCATGACCAATATGAACGCAACGGTGATGCGCGTCACTTCATCCTCAATGATGGAGGAACACGCAGAACGGACGTGATGCGAACCCCAAGCCGCATCGAAGTCCAGCCTATCCAAGGAGAACACCATGGCCTCTCAACGAGGAGAGTCAGCGGCACCGGCCGCGGCGCCGGTCAAAAAGCGCAAGGGGCTGGACAAGTCCCACTACCTTTACATCGCAGTCATCGTCGCCGTCGTCCTCGGCGCCCTGGTCGGCTTGATCTTCCCCGAGGTCGGCAAGTCCCTCAAGCCGCTCGGCGACGGCTTCATCAAGCTCATCAAGATGATGATCGCCCCCGTCATTTTCTGCACCATCGTGCTGGGCATCGGCTCCATCGCCAAGGCCGCCACGGTCGGCAAGGTCGGCGGCCTCGCCCTCGGCTACTTCATCGTCATGTCGACCTTCGCCTTGGCCATCGGCCTCGTGGTCGGCAACCTGATCCACCCGGGTGAAGGCCTCAAGCTCGCACCCTACGATCCGAACAAGAAGGCCGCCGCGGACAGCACCGTCGACTTCCTGCTCGGCATTATCCCGGGCGACATCCCCGTGCTGCCCACGCTCCTCGCCGCCATCCTGGTCGGCTTCGCGCTGCAGAAGATGGGCCCGCAGGGCACCCCGATCCTGAAGGCCATCGGCCACGGTCAGGCCCTCGTGTTCCGCATCCTGATCATGGTCATGTGGCTCGCCCCGGTCGGCGCGTTCGGTGCGATCGCCGCCGTCGTCGGCGCAACCGGCGTGCAGGCCATCATCAGCATGGCCACCCTCATGGTCGCCTTCTACATCACCTGCGCGGTGTTCATCGTCGTGATCCTGGGCGGCCTGCTCCAGGTCGTCTCGGGCGTCAACATCTTCCGGCTGATGAAGTACCTGGGCCGCGAATACCTGCTGATCTTCTCCACGTCCTCCTCCGAAGCAGCGCTGCCCCGGCTGATCGCGAAGATGGAACACCTCGGCGTCTCCAAGCCCGTCGTCGGCGTCACCGTCCCGACCGGCTACTCCTTCAACCTCGACGGCACGGCCATCTACCTGACCATGGCATCCCTGTTCGTCGCCAACGCGATGGGCACCCCGCTGGACCTGGGCGCCCAGATCTCGCTGCTGGTCTTCATGATCATCGCCTCCAAGGGTGCGGCCGGCGTCACCGGCGCCGGCCTCGCCACCCTGGCAGCAGGCCTGCAGGCCCACCGTCCGGAACTGCTCGGCGGCGTGGGCATGATCGTCGGCATCGACCGCTTCATGTCCGAGGCCCGTGCGCTGACCAACTTCACCGGCAACGCCGTGGCGACCGTCCTGATCGGCACCTGGGTCAAGGAGATCGACGGCGGACAGGTCGAGCGTGTCCTTTCCGGCGCCGAGCCCTTCAACGAGCAGACCATGATCGCCGGCCACACCGGCGGCGAGGCCGCCGTGGAGCCGGCCGGCCAGGCTTCGCAGCCAGTCCCGGTCAACGCCTGAGCAACAGCCCGAATGCAGTGAAACCGCCCGGACGCGCATCCCGCGTCCGGGCGGTTTTGTCTGCGGCGCGGCCGAGTTGCCGGGCAAGTCTCGACCTCTACCAGAGGGTCAAGGCGCGCGCAACGGCGGCTGTCAAGGTCCGTCGAATACCGTGTCGGGGGCTGTAACCTTGGGAGGAATAACGATCCGCGCCGGACGGCAGCCAGCAAGACCAGGCGGGCCAGCAAGACAGGCCCTTCAGCAAAATAATGCAGCCGGCAGGATCGGGCACGAAAATCACCGTCATCGAAAGTGTGGATAGATACGTGAGCAGCGAACAGGGTTCAGCCACTCTGGAAGGCACCGGACTCGACCTGGAAGACGCCATCATGGGCCCCACCGGGCGCCCCCAACGCGATTTTCCCGAGCCTGCGCCGCTGTCTTCCCACGGCCCGGCCCGAGTCATCGCCATGGTCAACCAGAAGGGCGGCGTGGGTAAGACCACGTCCACCATTAACCTGGCCGCCGCCCTGGCCGAATACGGCCGCCGCGTACTGCTGGTCGACTTCGACCCGCAGGGTGCACTTTCCGCCGGCCTCGGCACCAACCCGCACGAACTGGACCTGACGGTTTACAACGTCCTGATGGACCGCAAGGTCGACATCCGCGACGCCATCCAGAAGACCGGCGTCGAGAACGTGGACCTGCTGCCGGCCAACATCGACCTCTCCGCCGCGGAAGTCCAGCTGGTGAACGAGGTTGCCCGCGAGCAGGTCCTGGACCGGGCGCTGAAGAAGGTCGAGGACGACTACGACGTCGTGCTGATCGACTGCCAGCCCTCGCTCGGCCTGCTGACCGTCAACGCGCTGACCGCGGCGCACGGCGTCATCATCCCGCTGATCTGTGAATTCTTTGCCCTGCGTGCCGTGGCGCTGCTGGTCGAAACGATCGACAAGGTCCAGGACCGGTTGAACCCGCGACTGCAGGTCGACGGCGTCCTCGCCACGATGTACGACGCCCGCACCCTGCACGGCCGCGAGGTCATCGCCCGGCTCGTGGAGGCCTTCGGGGACAAGGTCTTCGAGACCGTCATCAAACGCTCCATCAAGTTCGCCGACGCCACCGTGGCTGCCGAGCCCATCACCAGCTACGCCGGCAACCACGCCGGCGCCGACGCCTACCGCCGACTGGCCAAAGAGCTGATTTCGCGCGGCGGCGCGCCCTAGCCAGGTCCGTGGCGGCGACAGGCACCCCGACGGCAGAGCTGTCACCGTCCGGGAAGAAACCCGGCTTCGAGGTCCGGCTGGCCAACTTCACCGGCCCCTTCGACCTGCTCCTGGGCCTGATCTCCAAGCACCAGATGGACATCACCGAGGTGGCGCTGGCCACGGTCACCGACGAGTTCATCAAGTACATCAAGGGACTGCAAAAGCTGGGGGAGGACTGGGCGCTGGATGAGGCCAGCGAATTCCTGGTCATCGCCGCCACCTTGCTGGACCTGAAGGCGGCCCGGCTGCTGCCCGCGGGCGAGGTCGAGGACGACGAGGACATTGCGCTGCTCGAGGCCCGCGACCTGCTGTTCGCCCGGCTGCTCCAGTACAAGGCCTTCAAACAGGTTGCCGGGCTCATCGGCTCGACGCTGGAGCTGGAGGGCCGCCGCTACCCAAGGCAGGTCGCGCTTGAAAGCCACTTCGCCGCACTGTTGCCCGAACTGGTCTGGAAGCACACCCCGCAGGATTTCGCGGCCCTGGCCGAGGCGGCCCTGAAGCCCAAGGAAGCGGCTCCCACCGAAGTTGGGCTCGCCCACCTGCACGGCACGCCGGTCAGCGTGAAGGAGCAGGCCGAGATCATCGGCCATCGGCTGCGGCTGGGCAAGGCGCTCACCTTCCGGGCCCTGATCGCCGACGCCGAATCCACCCTCGTGGTGGTGGCCCGGTTCCTGGCGCTGCTGGAAATGTTCCGGGACAAGGCGGTGGGCTTTGACCAGTTGCTGCCGCTCGGCGAGCTGTCCGTCCACTGGACAGCCGAGGACCCGGACTGGAGCAGCGAGAAACTCAGCGAAGAATACGAGGAACAGCCGTGACCGAAGCACCGACCCCTGGCGCAGCCGACGCAGCCTCAGCCGACGCGGCCCCGGCCGAGACCGGCGAGGCCGGGCTGCCGGACCTGGCCGCGCTGCCCGGCGGTGCCCGCGCCGCCCTGGAAGCCGTCCTCATGGTCATCGACGAACCGGCCACTGCCCTGGAGCTGGCCACCGGTCTGGACCTGACGGTCGACGTCGTCGAGGGCCTGCTCGGGGAACTGCAACGGGAGTATAACGGCTATACTGGTAATGCCCCGGATGTGGACGACGCCAGCACTGCTTTAACTTCTGCTGGTTTCGGCACCGCCCCCCGGGGTTTTGAATTGCGGAATATCGCCGGAGGCTGGCGGATCTATTCCCGCGCTGAGTTCGCCGACGTCGTAGGCGGATTCGTGCTGGAAGGCCAGACAGCCAGGCTGACGCAGGCGGCGCTCGAAACGCTCGCCGTCATCGCCTACCGCCAGCCCGTATCCAGGGCGCGGGTGTCTGCAATTCGAGGGGTCAATGTTGACTCCGTCGTGCGGACGCTGACTCAGCGCGGACTGATCGAGGATTCGGGAAATGATCCTGAGTCCGGGGCCATCCTGTACCGCACGACGTCGTATTTCCTCGAACGTATGGGAATCGGCTCGGTGGCTGAGTTGCCTCAGCTTTCACCCCACCTTCCAGGGCTTGAAGGCATAGCAGAGTATTACGACGCAGGAAGAATGTAGGCAGGAACGCTGCCTGGGTAACAAGTAACCACTAGGGCAGAAGCATCTGCCCGGCCGGTGGGGGCAGCCGTGAGGCGGCCGCCGCGGGCCACCAAACGAAGGACGGGTCATGACACAGGCGGGACGCCAGGGTTCACCACGTAACGGTTCGGGACGCACCAGCGCCGGACACCAATCAGCACGCACCCAGGGTGCGGGCGGCGCCGGCCGAGGCCAGCGCGACTTTCCCAAGGGCGGCGGCGACCGCCCGTTCAAGCGCCCCAAGCCGCGCGAAGAGGCTTTCATCGACCCGGATCTGAACCCGGGCGGCGGAGCGTCGGAGTCGGGGGACCGGAACAGCAGCCGGTCCGACGCGCGCAAGCCTGCGGCCCGCAAGCCGGCCGCCCGCAAGCCCGGCGCCGGCAAGGTCCCCGGCACTCCGGGCGCGCTCAAGCCCAAGCCGCGCGTCGGTGCCGGCGCGGCCAAGGCCACCGGTTCGCGGGCGTTCGGCAGCGAACGCTTCGGCCAGAACCTCGGGCCGGTCCGCAAGCCGGGCCGCAAGCGCGGCCCGCGCCAGGACGTGCCCCAGTCGGAGCTGCACGACGCCGACGGCATCCGCCTGCAGAAGGTCATGGCCTCCGCCGGCGTCGCTTCCCGGCGCGTCTGCGAGGAAATGATCGCCGAAGGCCGCGTCGAGGTCGACGGCCAGGTCGTTACGGAGCTCGGCGTGCGCGTCGACCCGAAGACCTCCGTGATCCACGTGGACGGCCTGCGGATCCAGCTGGACGAGAACATGGTTTACATGGTGTTCAACAAGCCCAAGGGTGTCGTCTCCACGATGGAGGACCCGGACGGCCGCCCGTGCATCAGCGACTTTGTCCGCAACCACCACGGCGAACGCCTCTTCCACGTCGGCCGGCTCGACGTCGCCACCGAGGGCCTGCTGCTGCTGACCAACGACGGCGAACTCGCCAACCGCCTGACGCACCCGTCCTACGAGGTGCCCAAGACGTACCTCGTCCAGGTCCGCGGACCGTTCCCGCAAGGCGTCGGCGCGCAGCTCAAGGCCGGCGTCGAGCTCGAAGACGGCATCGCCTCCGTGGACTCCTTCAAGCTCGTCGACTCAACCCCGGGCCACGTGCTGATCGAGGTTGTGCTGCACTCGGGCAAGAACCGCATCGTGCGGCGCCTCTTCGACGCCGTCGGTTTCCCGGTGCTGCGCCTGGTCCGCGTCAAGGTCGGTCCCATCGGCCTGGGCGACCAGCGCCAGGGCAGCATCCGCAACCTCGGCAAGCAGGAAGTCGGCCACCTGCTGGCGTCCGTGGGGCTGTAAAGCATGTCCGCATTTCGTACCCACGGCCGCGGCCACCTGAACGGGCCGGTCGTGGTCGTGGGGACCGGGCTGCTGGGCACCAGCATCGGGCTGGGGCTCCGGGGCCGCGGCGTCGCCGTCTTCCTCTCCGACCCCTCTCCCACCAACCAGGCCGTCGCCGTCGACATCGGCGCCGGCCTTCCCTTGGCGCGCCTGGACGGCGAGGCGCCGGAACTCGTCGTGGTGGCCGCGCCGCCGGACGTGACCGCCGACGTCGTCGCCCGCGCCCTCGCGGACTACCCGCAGGCCGTCGTCGTGGACATTGCCAGTGTCAAAGCCGGCATCCTGGCCGAGCTGCGCAACCGGGGTGCCGACCTGGGCCGCTACGTTGGCACGCACCCGATGGCGGGACGGGAGAAGTCCGGCCCGGTTGCCGCCCGCGGGGAATTGTTCACCTCGATGCCGTGGGTGCTCTGCCCGACGCCGGAAACCCGGCCCGAGGCCCTGCAGGCGGCGCGTGCGCTGGCCGGCGACCTGGGCGCGATCGTCTCCGAATTCGGCGCCGAGGAACACGACGAAGCCGTGGCGCTGGTCTCGCACCTGCCCCAGGTGATGTCCTCGCTCGTGGCCAGCAGGCTGCAGGGAACCCCGCTGCACGCGCTCTCGCTGGCCGGCAACGGGCTTCGCGACGTCACCAGGATCGCCGCGAGCGACCCCACGCTCTGGGTGCAGATCCTCGGCGCCAACGCGGGCAAGGTCGTGGAAATCCTGCACGGTGTCCGCGAGGACCTGAACCGCTTGATCGGAACCCTTGAGGATCCGACGGCGCCCGGTGCCAGGCTGGACCTTGCCCAGCTGATCAGCGAGGGCAACGCGGGCCAGGCCCGGATCCCGGGCAAGCACGGCGGACCGCCGCAGGCGTACTCCTGGCTGACCGTCCTGGTGGACGACACGCCCGGCCAGATCGCGCGGCTCCTGACCGAAATCGGCGAGATCGGCGTCAACCTCGAGGATCTCCGCCTGGACCACTCTTCAGGACAGAATGTAGGCATGGTGGAAATCTCCGTGCTGCCAAACAAGCATGAGCTGCTCATCGAAGCCCTCAACGACCGTGGATGGCGGGTACTCCAGTAATGACCCAGGAACTTATTGAAACGGTGGACGTCGTCCGCCCCGGCAAGAGCCTCGTCGTCGCTATCGACGGCCCCTCCGGCTCCGGCAAATCCAGCGTCAGCAAAGAAGTGGCCCGCCGACTCCGGCTGGCCTACCTCGACACCGGCGCCATGTACCGGGCGCTGACCTGGTTCTGCCTCGACAGCGGCACGGACCTTGCCGACGGTGAAGCCATTGAAGCCGCCGCCGAGGGCCTCCAGCTGGAAATCAGCACAAGCCCGCAGGAAGAGTACGTCCGCGTCGCGGGTGTCGACATCACCGATGCCATCCGCGAGCCGGCCATCTCCGCGGCGGTCAGCGCCGTTGCCACCACGCTCGGGGCGCGGACCGAACTGATCCGCCGGCAACGCGAGCTGATCGAGAAGCACCACCGCCGCATGGTGGTGGAGGGCCGCGACATCACCACCGTTGTCGCGCCCCACGCCGAGGTGCGCATGCTGCTCACCGCCAGCGAGGAGGCCCGGCTTCGCCGCCGCGGCATCCAGCTCGGCGGGAGCCAGAACGCCGAGCAGCTCGCGGCGCAGGTCACGGCGCGGGACGCGAAGGACTCCACCGTGGTGAACTTCACCCAGGCCGCCGACGGCGTGGTGACGCTGGATTCCTCGGACCTGGATTTCGCCCAGACCGTCGACGCGGCCCTCGGGATCGTGCAGCGGATCATCGACCACACGGCCATCAATCGTGACTGAGACCGCGGCCGGGGCGAAGCATCCTGCCCGCTGGTACTTCTTCGGAACCATGGCGTGGAGCCGTCCGGTCGGCTGGTTGCTCGACCACCTGGTGTACCGGACCGCGGTCAGGGGCCGGGCCAACGTACCGGCCGCGGGCCCGGTGATCTTTGCCGGCAACCACATCAGTTTCCTGGACGGCCCGGTCATGTTCGGCGCGGCGCCCCGGCCGATGCACATCTTCGTTAAGCAGGAGATGTTCAAAGGCTTCCTGGGTCTGGTCCTCAAGGCGTCAGGCCAGCTGCCGGTGGACCGTTCGGGGGACCGGACAGCGCTGGAGCGGGCCAAGGGCTTGCTCGACGCCGGACGGTGCGTCGGGATCCTGCCCGAAGGCACCCGGGGGAGCGGGGAGGCCGCCGCCATCAACAACGGCGTGGCCTGGCTGGCGCTGAACTCGGCGGCCACCGTGATCCCGGTGGCTATCCTCGGCACCAGGGTCAGCGGCGAGCACCTCAACGCGGTTCCCCGGCCGGGCCGGCGCTTGCACGTCAGCTTCGGCGGCGCCCTTACCGTCAGCCGGAGGCCCGGCGAGACCGGGCGTGCTTCAATGGACAGGGTGGGAACCGAGATCCGCGCCGCACTGGCGCGCCATGTCCAGGACACAATTCAAAGTAGCGGGCAGCGACTGCCCGGGGCGGATTCCCCGCAAGAACCACAGACAGCAGTAGCCGCGACGCCGGCAGATCACCACCTAAGGAAAGTGCAATGAGCGATACGACTCAAACCCCCGGCCATTTTGGCGCCGGCGAAGACGAATACACGCCCACCGGCACGGACCAGGTGGCGGAGAACCTCGCTGCCCTGGACGACGAGGAAGCCGAGCTGCGCGCGGCTTCGCTCCGGGCCGGCCTGGACGACTACGAGCTGGACGAGGAAGACGCCGCCCTGCTGAGCGGGCGCTACGAGGACGAGGACTTCGACGGCCCGGTCAAGCTTGACCCGGTCCTGGCCATCATCGGCCGCCCGAACGTCGGCAAGTCCACCCTGGTCAACCGCATCCTGGGCCGCCGCGAAGCCGTGGTGGAAGACACCCCCGGCGTCACCCGTGACCGTGTGATGTACTCCGCCCACTGGAACGGCCGGAACTTCACGGTCGTCGACACGGGCGGCTGGGAGCACGACGCCCGCGGCATCCACGCCCGCGTCGCCGAGCAGGCCGAGATGGCTGTGGAGCTCGCCGACGCCGTCCTGTTCGTGGTGGACTCCGCCGTCGGCGCGACCGCCACGGATGAGGGCGTCATGAAGATGCTGCGCAAGTCCAAGAAGCCGGTCATCATGGTGGCCAACAAGGTTGACGATTTCGCCCAGGAAGCCGACTCGGCCGCGCTCTGGGGCCTCGGCTTCGGCGAGCCGTACCCGGTGTCCGCACTGCACGGCCGCGGCGTCGCCGACCTGCTCGACCATGTGATGGACACCCTGCCGGAGTTCTCCACCATCGAAGGCCTGGAGCGCAGCGGCGGTCCACGCCGCATCGCCCTGATCGGCCGGCCGAACGTCGGCAAGTCCTCGCTGCTGAACAAGCTGGCTGGCTCCGAGCGCGTCGTCGTTGACAACACCGCAGGCACCACCCGCGACCCGGTCGACGAGTTCATCGAGCTCGGCGGCCGCACCTGGCGCTTCGTCGATACGGCCGGCATCCGCCGCCGCCAGCACATGGCCCAGGGCGCGGACTTCTACGCCTCGCTCCGGACCCAGAGTGCCCTCGAAAAGGCGGAGGTCGCCGTCGTGCTCCTCGCCGTGGACGAAGTGCTCAGCGAGCAGGACGTGCGCATCCTGCAGCTCGCGATCGAGTCCGGCCGTGCGCTGGTGCTCGCGTTCAATAAATGGGACCTGCTCGACGACGAACGCCGCACCTACCTGGAACGCGAGATCGAACAGGATCTCGCCCACGTGGCATGGGCCCCGCGGGTAAACATCTCGGCCAAGACCGGCTGGCACAAGGACCGGCTGGTTCCGGCCCTGGACACCGCGCTGGAGAGCTGGGACAAGCGCATCCCCACCGGACGCCTGAACGCGTTCCTCGGCGAGCTGGTCGCGGCGCACCCGCACCCGGTCCGCGGCGGCAAGCAGCCGCGCATCCTCTTCGGCACCCAGGCCTCGAGCCGTCCGCCGAAGTTCGTGCTCTTCACCACCGGTTTCCTGGACCCCGGCTACCGCCGGTTCATCACGCGCCGGCTCCGCGAGACCTTCGGTTTCGAGGGCACGCCGATCGAGGTCAACATGCGGGTGCGGGAAAAGCGCGGCAAGAAGCGCTAATTCCGGACGCACCCGCGGGGAAAAGTTCCCGTGACATGGTCAAAGTGTCACGGGCACCCTCCGGAATCGTGTAAGCTTTTGGAGGTGGTTCGGCCGGACTGCTCAGATGAATTCTTTTGGATTTCCAAATGAAGCATCGTGAGCGGAGAACGGCGGAACCAGCGGGCTGTAGCGCAGCTTGGTAGCGCACTTGACTGGGGGTCAAGGGGTCGCAGGTTCAAATCCTGTCAGCCCGACCAACAGAAAGTACCCCGCCATTCCGGCAACGGAATGGCGGGGTTTTCTGTTTAACCCGACTTCGGGGCGCCTACTTCAAGAAGCGTGATGTCCGGCGGTCCGCCAGGATCTTGCCCTTCGTCTGGCAGCTCGGGCAGTACTGCAGGGCGGTGTCGGCAAAGGAGACTTCGCGCACCGTGTCACCGCAGACCGGGCATGCCTCTCCGGCCCGGCCGTGCACCCGCATGTGGCTTCGCTTCGCGTCTTTGAGCTCACTTGGCGGCTTCCCCAGGGCCTCCGCCACCGCCGTCCCCAGAATCTCGTGGATCGCCTCGTACAACCGCTCCACCGCCGCCCGGTCCAAGGACTTGGCGATCGCGAACGGGGACATCCTTGCCGCGTGCAGGATCTCGTCGCTGTAGGCGTTCCCGATGCCGGCAATGACACCCTGGCTGCGCAGCACCCCCTTGACCTGCTGGTTGCTGGCCGCGAGGATTCCGGCCAGGGCCTCGACGTCGAACCCGGCGCCGAACGGATCCGGTCCGAGTGCCGCGACTCCCGGCACATCGGACGGGTTCCGCACCAGGTACACCGCCAGGCTCTTCTTCGTGCCCGCCTCGGTCAGGTCCAGGTCCAGCGGTCCGGCCGGGCTGGAAAACGACAGCCGTGCCGCGATGTGCCCGCTGCCCATCTTCAGCACCGCGCCGGTGGGGGCGTCGGTGAACCGCACCCACCCGGCCCGGGCCAGGTGAAAGACAAGGTGCAGCCCGTCGGCTTCGATGTCCACGAACTTGCCGTGCCGGCCCACCCCCGTCACGGTCCGGCCTTCCAATTCCGAGATGGGAGGATCCGCCGTCTTCAGCACCGCGAACGAGACGATCTGGACTTTGCTGAGCACGGCGCCGCGCAGGCGGGTGTCCAGGAAGTCCGCGAGTGCCGCTACTTCCGGTAGCTCAGGCATGGGCAAATCCGGCCGGAACGGGTGCGGGTGCTGGCATGGGCCCATCATGCCAGAGTCCTCCCCGGGTCCGGCCGGATATGCCTATACTTTCAGCGGCGGCCCGTTCGATCGGCCGCCGTCGACCTTGGTGATAGACCCGACGAAAGGCCCGCCATGAGCATCATTCCCGAAGAGCTGTCCTACACCGCGGAACACGAATGGGTCTCCGCCCCGAACGCCGACGGAGTCGTCCGCGTGGGGATCACGGATTTTGCCCAGGACGCGCTCGGGGACGTCGTCTACGCCCAGATGCCGGAGGTCGGCACCGACATCAAGGCGAACGACGTCGTCGGTGAGGTCGAATCCACCAAGAGTGTCAGCGATATCTACGCCCCGGTCAGCGGCGAAGTGGTGGCCCGCAACGAGGCATTGGACACCGATTCCGCCCTGATCAATTCCGATCCCTACGGCGAGGGCTGGCTGATCGAAATCAAGCTCGCCGAGGCCGACGCCGTGGAGTCGTTGCTCAGTGCGTCGGAGTACGAACAACAGGTAGGCTAATGGGAAGGTCTCCGGGCCGTGTTACTGGACACACCGATTGTTGGACACAACAATTGTGCGCCTAAGTGGCCGGCCGGGGGGACTGACTACCGGATCTGCCAGGCTTTTCCGGACGGCATGCGTTGTTTGCAGGGGGGACACCTGCAACGAATGAGGAGGACTCAATGGTTGGGCACGGACAGAACGACACCGGTGAATACGGCACGGGTGGAGTGAAAGCCTCGGAGACCACATCCATCCATCTCACTCCTATCCGCGATGAGCCCACGCTCACTCCGAAGGTTTCGGTCGAGGAACGCACGGCCATCGAGTCGCTCCCGGCGGGCTCCGCCCTGCTGGTGGCGCACAGCGGTCCGAACGCCGGCGCCCGTTTCCTGCTCGACTCGGACGTCACGACGGCGGGACGGCACCCGGACGCCGACATCTTCCTCGACGACGTCACGGTCTCGCGCCGCCACGTCGAGTTCCGCCGCACGGCCCGCAGCTTCGAGGTCGTGGACACCGGCAGCCTGAACGGCACCTATGTCAACCACGACCGTGTCGACAGCGTGGAGCTGAAGTCCGGTAACGAGGTGCAGATCGGCAAGTTCCGGCTCACCTTCTACCTCAGCCCTGCCCGTACCTCAGGCAACGTCTGATCCCGGGGTAGTTGCCTGTGGCCATGGCACAAGCCGAACGGCGCGGACCCCAGGTCCTGAACATCGGGGAGGTCCTGGCTCAACTGAGCGATGACTTCCCCAATATGACCGCGTCGAAAATCCGGTTCCTTGAGGAAAAGGGGCTCATCAACCCGCAGCGGACACCGGCGGGCTACCGGCAGTACTCGGAGGGCGACGTCGAACGCCTGCGCTTCGTGCTGGCCCTGCAGCGGGACCAGTACCTGCCGCTGAAGGTGATCAAGGACTACCTGGACGCGATCGACCGCGGCGAACGCCCGGACAACCTGCCGCCCGGCGTCACGGTCTCGCCGCGGATCGTCTCCGAGCAACTCGCCGCGGAACTGAACCACCGGGTGCGCCTGCTCAGCGAGGAACAGCTCCGCACGGAGTCCGGGGCCAGCGTGCCGCTGCTGGAGTCGCTGCTCAGCTTCGGGCTGATCGGCCACGTCAACGGCAAGTTCGATGAACACGCCCTGCAGGTTGCCCGCGCATGCGTGCAGCTGGAGGGGCATGGCCTCGAACCCCGCCACCTGCGCCCGTTCCAGGCCGCCGCCGACCGCGAATTCGGGCTGGTGGAACGCGCGGTTGCAACCCTGACCTCGCGCAAGGATGCCGCATCGCACGCCCGTGCCGCCGAGGCCGCCCGGGAAATCAGCGAACTGTGCCTCTCGCTGCACCGGGCCCTGGTCCAGGACCGCATCTCGAGGATGGACATCTGATGATTGAGGTGGAAATCGTAGGCGTACGGATTGAACTTCCGTCGAACCAGCCGCTGGTGCTTCTCAAGGAGATGCACGGGGAGCGCCACGTCCCCATCTGGATCGGCACCCCGGAGGCCAGCGCCATCGCCCTGGCCCAGCAGGGCGTCGTCCCGCCGCGGCCAATGACGCACGACCTGCTCGTGGACGTCGTCGAGGCGCTCGGCCACACGATCGTCAGCGTCAATATCGTGGCGGTCGAGGACAACATCTTCTATGGCCAACTCCAGTTCGAAGACGGCACCACCGTGAGCTCGAGGGCCTCGGACGCCCTGGCCCTGGCCCTGCGGGCCAAGTGCCGGATCTGGTGCGCGGACTCCGTGATGGAAGAAGCCGGGGTGCGCATCACCGAGCACGACGACGGCGAGGAGGCCCAGCCCGGTCCCGCCGTCGACGAAGAGGGGGAGCTGCGCCGCTTCCGCGAGTTCCTGGACGACGTCGAACCAGAGGATTTCGCCGGCTGAGCCGGGTCAAAGCTTAAAGTCGAGGTCGAAAGTTTCGACACGCCCCGGCAATACCCCCAACGTCTTTGACCTTGGGCCCCGGCGGGCCTAACGTCGGAGGTACAAGTTCCCATTGCATACAACAGCCGCGCAAGTCACACTGGACAAAGCAGCCGGAGCCGAAACTACACGGATGATTTTCGTGGCCCTTCGGTCCGGCGCCGCTCCCGGACACCGCGTTGTTGCTGCAAGTTCCCGCGGGAGCTCATGACAAGGAGGATCCACGTGAGTCCGAAAGGCGAAGCAGGCGAGCTTAAGCAGGCCTCGACGGCAGGCGTAGCTGTGCCCGCGAGTGGTGCCCAGGGCCTGCTGTTCACCGAGGATCTTCCCGTCCTGGACGAAGACGCGGGCTACCGCGGCCCCACGGCGTGCAAGGCGGCCGGAATCACCTACCGCCAGCTGGACTACTGGGCCCGCACCGGACTCGTCGAACCCGCCGTGCGCGGTGCGGCCGGCTCCGGTTCGCAGCGTCTCTACGGTTTCCGCGACATCCTTGTCCTCAAAGTCGTCAAGCGGCTCCTCGATACGGGTGTCTCGCTGCAGCAGATCCGTACGGCCGTTGAACACCTTCGCGAACGAGGGGTCGAGGACCTGGCACAGATCACGCTCATGAGCGACGGCGCCAGCGTCTACGAGTGCACCTCGGCCGACGAAGTCATCGACCTGGTCCAGGGCGGACAGGGCGTCTTCGGCATCGCCGTCGGCCGGGTCTGGCGCGAAGTGGAAGGAAGCCTGGCGGCCCTCCCGAGCGAACATGCCGGGCCACATCGTGGCCCCGCGCTTCTTTGTCTGGCAAGTTCGCGGGTCGGGTCCGGTCCGGTCCCGGGAGCCGGCGCCGGCGGCCGGGCCGGGCTACCGCTGGCCGCGGTTTCGGACCATGCCGGCGGCTGCGAGCTCCCCGGTGGCGCCGGTTCCCATCAGGTTGGCCAGCAGGCTGTCGAACAACGCCGCGGCGTTCTTGGCGGAGTCCCCGGGCCAGTGATGGACCGAGTGGGCAGCGCCCTGGATTTGCTGCCAGTTCGCCTGCTCCGGGATGTGCGGGGTGAGCAACAGCTCGCCGAACATGGACTGCATCTCGGCCAGGCGGAAACTGTGCTCGGCGGATCCGGAGCGCACCCGGTTGGCCACGATGCCGGCGGGCGAGAGCCCGGGCGCGAACTCCTGCCGGAACAGCTGGATGGCGCGCATGGTGCGCTCGGTGCCCGCGACGGAGAACAGGCCCGGCTCGGCCACCAGGGCGACCTTGTCGCTGGCCGACCAGGCCATCCGGGTAAGGCCGTTCAGCGAGGGCGGGCAATCGATCAGAACGAGCTCGTAGTGTCCGGCGCCTGCCAGCACGGCGGAGAGCCGGCGCAGGTCGCGGCGGCCGAGGTCGGGCCGGTCGTAGATACCGGTGTACGCGGAACCGAGGGCCACGTCCAGCACGGAGGAGGCTGCCGTCTCGTCGGGGGAGGTGCCGTGGGATGCCCCGGCGCTCTTGTGCTCGAGCCAGCCGCTGGGGACGACGTTTTCGGCGAGACGGGCCCGTCGGGGGGACTTGAGCATCCGGCCGATATCCAGTTGCTCGTCCGGCCGAACCCCGAGGGCGGTGCTGGCGTCCGCGTGCGGGTCCAGATCGACCACGAGGGTGGGAATGCCGGCTGCGAGTGCGGCCGACGCCAGTCCGGTTGTCACGGATGTCTTGCCGACACCGCCTTTGAGGCTGCTGATGCTGACTACTTGCACTTGAAAAACCAATACCTAACGCCGGTTGCCGAGACTGGGTCATGCCGGCCCGTGCGTTCCTTCGGACCGGGGCGTGCATGCGCCACCCACCAACTCATCATATGTTGATGCGGCGACGAAACCTCTCTCATTCGGCCTCGCCGGGGCCCGAACTGCGGCGAAGCCCATGAAAGGGCAGCGATCTGCCTAATGCCACCGAAATGACGCATAATGCTGTGATGGGCGCCACAATGATTTGTGTTTGCGCACACCAGTCTTAGAAACTGTGACGACTTACCGAACCACCCGCAATGATGCAGGAGAAGTATGTTTTCCAAGATTCTGGTGGCTAACCGCGGCGAAATCGCCATCCGCGCCTTCCGCGCCAGCTATGAGCTGGGTGCCAAGACTGTTGCAGTGTTCCCAACGGAGGACCGTAACTCGATCCACCGCCAGAAGGCGGATGAGGCGTATCTGATCGGTGAGGAAGGCCACCCCGTGCGGGCGTACCTCGATGTGGATGAGGTTGTCCGCGTGGCGAAAGAAGCCGGCGCGGACGCCATCTACCCGGGCTATGGCTTCCTCTCGGAGAACCCCAACCTGGCCCGCGCCGCCGCTGCCGCGGGGATCACCTTCGTCGGTCCGCCGGCAGAAGTGCTGGAGCTGGCCGGTAACAAGGTCGCTGCGCTGGAGGCTGCCCGCAAGGCCGGCGTCCCGGTGCTCAAATCGAGCAAGCCGTCCAAGGACGTCGATGAACTCATCGCCGCAGCGGACGAAATCGGCTTCCCCATCTTCGCGAAGGCCGTCGCCGGCGGCGGCGGCCGAGGCATGCGCCGGGTGGACACGCGGGAGGCGCTGCCCGAGGCGCTGCAGGCTGCCATGCGCGAGGCCGACGCCGCCTTCGGCGACCCCACCATGTTCCTTGAGCAGGCTGTGCTGCGCCCGCGGCACATCGAGGTGCAGATCCTCGCCGACGCCGAGGGCAACGTGATGCACCTCTTCGAGCGCGACTGCTCCATTCAGCGCCGCCACCAGAAGGTAATTGAAATTGCCCCGGCGCCCAACCTCGACGACGGCATCCGCCAGGCGCTCTACCGGGACGCCGTGAAGTTCGCCAAGGCCCTGAACTACGTCAACGCAGGCACCGTGGAATTCCTGGTCGATACGGTAGGCGAGCGGGCCGGCCAGCACGTCTTCATTGAGATGAACCCCCGCATCCAGGTCGAGCACACCGTCACCGAGGAAGTCACCGACGTCGACCTCGTCCAGGCCCAGCTGCGGATCGCCTCGGGGGAGACCCTCGCCGACCTTGGCCTCTCGCAGGAGACCGTCAAGCTCAACGGCGCTGCGCTGCAGTCCCGCATCACCACCGAGGACCCGGCCAACGGCTTCCGGCCCGACGTAGGAAAGATCACCGGCTACCGTTCGGCCGGCGGCGCCGGTGTCCGGCTCGACGGCGGCACCGTGTACTCCGGCGCCGAGATCAGCCCGCACTTCGACTCGATGCTGGTCAAACTCACCTGCCGCGGCAGGGACTACAAGACCGCCGTGGCGCGCGCCCGCCGCGCCCTCGCGGAGTTCCGCATCCGCGGCGTGTCCACCAACATCTCCTTCCTGCAGGCCGTGCTGGATGACCCGGACTTCGTCGCCGGCGACGTCGCCACCTCCTTCATCGACGAACGCCCCGAGCTGCTCAAGGCCCGCGTCTCCGCTGACCGCGGCACGAAGCTGCTGACCTGGCTCGCGGACGTCACCGTCAACAAGCCCAACGGCGAGCTCACGGTGCACACCGACCCGGCGGACAAGCTGCCCGCTCTCGCGGACACCGAGGCCCCCGCGGGGTCGCGGCAACGGCTGCTGGAGCTCGGCCCGGAGGGCTTCGCGAAGGCCCTCCGCGGCCAGGACGCCGTCGCCGTCACTGACACCACCTTCCGTGACGCCCACCAGTCACTGCTGGCGACCCGCGTCAGGACCCGCGACCTGGTCGCCGCCGCCCCGGCCGTGTCCAAGCTGCTGCCGGAACTGCTCTCCGTTGAGGCCTGGGGCGGTGCCACCTACGACGTCGCCCTCCGCTTCCTGGGCGAGGACCCCTGGGACCGCCTCGCGGCGCTGCGTAAGGCGCTGCCGAACATCTGCCTGCAGATGCTGCTGCGCGGACGGAACACGGTCGGCTACACCCCGTACCCGGAGGAAGTGACGGTCGCGTTCGTCAACGAGGCGGCCAAGACCGGCATCGACATCTTCCGCATCTTCGACGCCCTCAACGATGTGAACCAGATGGCACCGGCCATCCGCGCCGTCCGCGACACCGGCACCGCCGTCGCCGAGGTGGCTCTCTGCTACACGGCCGACATGCTCGATCCGAATGAGAAGCTGTACACCCTCGACTACTACCTGGACCTGGCCCAGAAAATCGTCGACGCCGGCGCGCATATCCTAGCGATCAAGGACATGGCCGGATTGCTGCGTCCGGCTGCTGCCGCACGGCTCGTAACGGCCCTGCGGGAGAAGTTCGATCTTCCGGTCCACCTGCACACCCACGACACCGCGGGTGGCCAGCTGGCCACCCTGTTGGCCGCCGTGGATGCGGGCGTTGACGCCGTCGACGTCGCCTCGGCGTCGTTGGCCGGCACCACCAGCCAGCCGGCGGCCTCGGCACTCGTCGCAGCCCTGGCCCACACGCCGCGCGACACCGGGATGGACCTGGACAGCGTCTGCTCGCTCGAGCCCTACTGGGAGGCCGTGCGCCGCGTCTACGCACCCTTCGAATCCGGACTGCCGGGCCCCACCGGCCGGGTCTACCAGCACGAAATCCCGGGTGGCCAGCTCTCCAACCTGCGCCAGCAGGCAATTGCGCTGGGACTGGGCGAACGCTTCGAGGCGATCGAGGACATGTACACCGCGGCGGACCGTATCCTCGGCCGGCTCGTGAAGGTCACACCCTCCTCCAAGGTGGTTGGTGACCTGGCCCTGCACCTCGTCGGCCTCAACGCGGACCCGGCGGACTTCAACGAGAACCCGCAGAAGTACGACATTCCCGACTCCGTGATCGGTTTCCTCTCCGGCGAACTGGGCGACCCTCCCGGCGGCTGGCCGGAGCCGTTCCGGACCAAGGCCCTGCAGGGCCGCAGCGTCAAGGTCCGCGACGTGGAACTCAGCGCCGAGGACAGTGCCGCACTCAAAGGCGACTCCAAAACAGTGCAGGAGACCCTGAACCGCCTGCTTTTCGCCGGTCCCACCAAGGACTACCAGAAGAGCGTCGAGGCGTACGGCAACTTGTCCGTACTGGACACCCGCGACTACCTCTTCGGCCTGCAGCGAGGCGCCGAACACGAGATCGAGCTGGAAAAGGGTGTGCGGCTCATCGCGTCCCTGGAGGCTGTTTCCGAACCCGATGAGAAGGGCATGCGCACCGTGATGTGCACGCTCAACGGTCAGTCCCGGCCCGTGGTGGTCCGTGACCGCTCCGTGGTCAGCAACGTCAAGGCCGCCGAGCGGGCCGACTCCTCGCAGCCGGGCCAGGTAGCGGCGCCGTTCGCCGGCGCCGTCACCCTGACCGTCAAGGCCGGCGATGCGGTCAAGGCCGGGGACACGGTTGCGACCATCGAGGCGATGAAGATGGAAGCCTCGATCACGACACCGGTGGCCGGGACCGTTTCGCGGCTCGCCGTCGGCGCCGTCGAACAAGTCCAGGGCGGCGACCTGCTGCTGGTCGTGGAGTAGCGGCGAAGTGCAGTAAGCAGTAGCGCAACAGAAAGGGCTCCTCCGGCCGCAGCCGGAGGAGCCCTTTTCGGTTCGTACCGTCGTTCGAGTGGTATCAGGCGTGGGTGGTCCGCTTCGCGGAGTACATCTCCTCGATCACGTTCTCGAAGTCCTTCATGACCTGGGCGCGCTTGACCTTCATGGACGGCGTCAGGTGGCCGGAGGCCTCGGTGAAGTCGGAGGGCACAATGCGGAACGACTTGATCGCCTCGGCCTGGGACACGGACTGGTTCGCGTGGTTGATCAGTTCCTGGACCGCCGCCTTGACGGCGGGGTTCTCCGCCGCCTCCACCACGGTCGTCGACGCCGGCAGGCCGTGGCGCTGCAGCCAGCCCGGGAGCGCCTCCTCGTCCAGCGTCACGAGGGCGCCGATGAACGGACGGTTATCGCCCACCACGAGGACCTGCGAGACCAGCGCGTCGGCACGGATCTGGTCCTCGAGCAGGGCCGGCACGACGTTCTTGCCGCCGGCGGTGACAATGATTTCCTTCTTCCGCCCGGTGATGGTCAGGAAGCCCTGCCCGTCGAGCTGGCCGATGTCGCCGGTGCGGAACCAGCCGTCCACGAATGCCTCGGCCGTGAGATCCTCCCGGTTGAAGTAGCCGCGCATGACGCACACGCCCTTCGCGAGGATCTCGCCGTCCTCCGCGATCCGCACAGCGTTGCCGGGGATCGGGGCGCCGACCGTGCCGATCTTGATCAGGCCGGGCGTGTTGACCGTGACCGGGGCGGTGGTTTCGGTCAGGCCGTAGCCCTCGAGGATCTGCAGGCCGATGCCCTGGAAGAAGTGGCCGAGCCGTTCGCCGAGCGGGCCGCCGCCGGACACCGCGTGCGCGACCTGGCCGCCCATTGCGTCGCGGAGCTTGCCGTAGACGAGCTTGTCGAACAGGGTGTGTTTGAGCCGCAGGCCCAGGCCCAGCTTGCCCGCCTGGCGGGCCCGCGAATAGGCGATGGCGGTTTCCGCGGCGCGATGGAAGATCGCTCCCTTGCCGCCGTCCTCGGCCTTGGTCAGGGCCGAGTTGTAGACCTTTTCGAAGACCCGGGGGACGGCCAGGATGAACGTCGGCTTGTAGCTTTGCAGGTCCGGCAGCAGGTTCTTGATGTCGGGGGTGTGGGCCACGGTGACGCCCGCAGCAACCGCCAGTACCGAAATGAAACGGGCGAAGACGTGCGCGAGCGGCAGGAACATGATGGTCTTGGCCTGCTCGTGCACGATCTGGCCGAGGGAGGTGGCCAGGACGTTGTCCGAGAGCTCCACGAAGTTGCCGTGCGTCAGTTCGCAGCCCTTTGGCCGGCCCGTGGTGCCGGAGGTGTAGATGATTGTGGCGAGGTCCGTGAGCGAGGCCTGGCTGCGGCGGGCTTCCAGTTCGGCGTCGGTGATCGCGGCGCCGGCGGCGCGGACCTCGTCGAGGGCGTCGCCTTCCAGCTGCCAGACATTCTTCAGCGCGGACAGGCCCTCGGAGCTCGCGGCCTGCCGGATGATGTCCTCGTGGTGGGCGGATTCGCCGAAGGCCGCGACGGCACCGGAGTCGCCCAGGTTCCAGGCGACCTGCGAGGGGGAGGACGTTTCGTAGATCGGGACCGAGACGGCGCCGGCGAACCAGATCGCGAAGTCGATGAGGGCCCATTCGTACCGGGTGCGGGACATGATGCCGACCCTGTCGCCGGCCGCTACGCCACTGGCCATCAGGCCCTTGGCGAGCAGGGAGACATCAGCCAGGAAATCGGTGGCCCGGACGTCCTGCCACTGGCCTGCGGCGTCGAGCCGTGAGAACAGGGCCGGGTTGGACGCCTTGGCTGCCTGGCGCAAAACCAGGTCCGTGACGTTCGTCTCCGGGGGGACGCTGACCAGGGGCGGGACACTGATTTCTCGCACGATAGCTCCTTTGATATCCATTGACCCGCAAGGGGGTACGGCTAACAGTAGTATGTGGCCCCGAGTCGGGTGTGTTCCACTTCACCTACTGGCGAGTAACTTTACGGTCAAGGCTTGCGTTTCGCCACCCGGCAGGGCGTCGGCGGCTCCGCTGTCGCGGCCTGGGGCGGGCCCTAGAATGGGGAACGATGCATACTCCAAAACCCGGCCAGAAGTCCGGACCGCAGCGCAGGACGGCCGCCTGGCGGCGCCGGGTACAGGGCCTTCCCGGCGCCACCGAGGCCGGCAGCTTCCGCGGACACCTGCGGCTCGGGCGCAAGGGCCTCGCGATCGGCATCGACATCGGCGGCACCAAGGTTGCGGCCGGTGTCGTGGACGCCGAAGGCCGCATTTTGAGCCAGGCCAAACGCTCCACGCCCGGCAGCGATCCGCGCGCCGTCGAGCAGGTGATCGTGGAGCTCGTGGAGGAACTGGGCCGGGGCCACCGGATCGGGTCGGTCGGCATCGGGGCTGCCGGCTGGATGGACCTCGACGGCGCCACCGTGCTGTTCAGCCCGCACCTGGCCTGGCGCAACGAACCGCTGCGCGAAAACCTGCAACGGCTGCTCCGCCGCCCCGTGCTGCTGACCAACGACGCCGACGCCGCCGGCTGGGCGGAGTGGCGCTTTGGCGCCGGGAGGGGCGAGAGCCGGCTGGTCTGCATTACCCTGGGCACCGGAATCGGCGGCGCCATGGTGATGGACGGCCGGCTCGAACGCGGCCGCTTCGGCGTAGCCGGTGAATTCGGCCACCAGATCATCATGCCCGGCGGCCACCGCTGCGAGTGCGGCAACCGCGGCTGCTGGGAACAGTACGCCTCGGGGAACGCGCTCGGCCGTGAAGCCAGGGAACTAGCCGCAGCCAACTCACCGGTGGCCCAGGAACTTCTCGACGCTGTGGACGGCCACGCCGACCGGATCACCGGTGTGATCGTCACCGAACTCGCCAAGGCCGGAAACCACACCGCCCGTGAACTTCTCGAAGACGTGGGGGAATGGCTTGGCCTGGGGCTGGCGAACCTGGCGGCGGCCCTGGACCCGGGCACCTTCGTCATCGGCGGCGGCCTCTGCGACGCAGGCGAACTGCTCGTGGAGCCGGCACGGAAGGCTTTTGCCCGGAACCTGACCGGACGCGGGTTCCGCCCGGCGGCCGCCATTGAACTCGCGGCGCTGGGGCCCAACGCCGGGCTGATCGGTGCGGCGGACCTCTCCCGGGTCAGCAGCCGGACGCGCGGCTAGCCGGACGCGCAGTTAGCCGCGCCAGGGCCCCAACTGACGGCTGAGCAGGCTGCTAGACGCGGGCCCCGTCGTCATTCTCATCCTTTTCCTGCGGCAGCTTCATGATCAGGAACACCACCGAGGCAGCGAAAGCTACCACCATGCCAAGGACTGCCATCAGTGGTGCGCTCCGCCAGAAAATGGCGGACAGCAGCAGGGCAATCGGGCCGCCGACGGCACCAAGCCACGCGAGCGTCGTCAGCGGGTCGGATCCGGTGAGGCTGGGCGGTTCCTCGGGGACGAACGCGCCGTCGTCGTCGTCAGGCTCGTAGTCCCGCGGGCCACTCGCGCGCCCGCTATCCTCGTGGCCGTCAATCCGGTCCGGGGCCTCCGGCCGGCTCCCGGCCGGAGGTTCGACCGGGGCAGGCACCGGAGAGGCGAGGCCCAGCGGGTCGAAGTCGCGGAAAGTCCGCGGGGCCGGGCTCCCGGCTCCGGCGCCACCGGCAGGCCCGGAATCGGTGCCCTCAAGCCGGGCGACCAGATCAAGCCAGACGGCGTCGTCATCGTTCGCGCTGGAGTCCGGGGAATCGGGATCCGGCGTCCCGGGGTCGGATCTAGTCATCTGCCGTTTCTTTCTGGCTGGCGCTGGGGGTGCCCTGGCTCCGACCGTCCACGACCGATCGGATGAATTCGGCTGTGCCCTGGAAGATCCTGGGCGCGTCGTTGTCCATGGTAGCCACGTGGTAGCTGTTCTCCAGCGCGATGACCTCCAGCGGGGCGTTCGTCAGGCCGCGGCGCAGGGCAGCCAGGCTGGCGTCGGAGACGACGTGGTCCACGGTGGACCGGTAAACCCGGACCGGGGCGGTGATCCGGGGCAACAGCCGCACGGTGTCTTTGAACATCTTGTTCAGCTCGTGGGCCGCGGCGACAGGGGTGCGCGGATAGGCGCCCTCGTCCACGCCTTCTTTGAGGATGTCGTTGGCAATCGCCGGGGTGCTCTTCAGCACAAACTTGAGGATCCCGGCCAGCGGCGCCCGGGGATCGTCGATGACCAGGCCCGGATTCACCAGCACCGCCCCAGCCACGGGACGGGTGGCCGCGAGCCGCAGCGCCAGGGCACCGCCCATTGAAAGGCCGGCCACCACCACGTGGTCGCACTCCTCGGCTAGTTCCAGGTAGGCGGCGTCGAGTCCCGCATGCCAGTCCTGCCAGCGGGTCCGGGCCAGCTCCTGCCAGCTAGTGCCGTGTCCGGCCAGCAGTGGCATCCGGACTGCGTAGCCCGCCGCAGCCAGGGACTCCGCCCAAGCCCGGACGCCGTGCGGGCTGCCGGTGAAACCGTGGGAAACCACGACGCCGGTCCGGGGACCGGAGCCGGTGAACGGGCTGCTGAACGGCGAGTGGTCGGGGGCTGTGCTCATGGCTGCTCCGTGTTCATGGCTGCGCTGGGTTTGACGGCTGCGCTGGGTTTGATGGCTGACGTGTCCGCGTGCTCTCGGAAGAAGCGCTCGGACTGCGAAAAGATTACGGGAGCGTCGACGTCGAGCGTTGCAACGTGGCCGCTGTCCGGCAGCGGCACGACGGTAAGCTCCCGCGAGCCAAGGCGGCGGCGGAGCAGCTCCAGCGAGCTCGGCGGCACCACTGCGTCGGTGTCGGACTTGAACACCAGCGCCGGAGCTGTGATAGCGGGCAACTCCCGCAGGGTTGCGGTGAACAGCTTGCTCAGCTGGTGGACGGCCGCCAGCGGAGTCAGCGAGTAGTCGCCGTCCTCGGTGGCTGCCGCCGTCGACTCCGACTCCTGCAGCGGGACCGTGGTGCGCTGGAGGTATTTGAGCAGCCCGATGTAGCGCACCCGGCGGTCGTAGAAGCTGAGGCCGGGGTTGACGACGGCGACGCCGGCCACCCGGTGGCGGGCGGCAGTGCGCAGGGCGATGGTCCCACCCATGGAGAGGCCCGCCACGAAGCACGAGCCGGTTCCCGCCGCCAGCTCGAGGTACGCCTCCTCGAAGGCGCCGTACCAGTCCTGCCAGCCGTGCCGTGCGAGGTCCCGCCAATCGGTGCCGTGGCCGGGCAGCAAGGGAACCGAGACGGCAAACCCGAGGGAGGCCAGGTGCTCGGCCCAGGGGAGCACGCTCAGGGGGCTTCCGGTGAAGCCGTGGCAGATGGCGACGCCGGTACCTGCGTTGTCGCCGTGGCCGGGGTAGCGAAAAGCGGCAGGCGCCATCGGACTGCTGCTTTCGCTCATGAGCCCATCGTGTCACTGTTCGCGACAAAACTCACTAGAGTAGGGTGTCATTGAAGTCCTGGCCGGGCCCGAGGAAGGGCCGGCCAGACGCCTGCCGGAGAGGTACACCACGTGTTTTATTGGTTCATGAAGACGTTCGTCCTTGGGCCTGTCCTGAAGACGCTCTTCCGGCCGTGGGTCAAGGGCCTGGACAACGTTCCGGCCGAGGGCGCCGCGATCCTGGCTTCCAACCACCTGTCTTTCTCCGACTCCATCTTTATGCCGCTCATGGTGCCGCGCCCGGTCGTGTTCCTGGCCAAATCGGAATACTTCACCGGCAAGGGAATCAAGGGCAAACTGACGGCTGCCTTCTTTCGCCTGACCAACCAGCTGCCGATGGACCGGTCCGGGGGAGCGGCGTCCGCCCGCTCGCTCGACGCCGGCATGGATGTGCTCAAGAACGGCTCGCTCCTGGGCATCTACCCCGAGGGAACCCGCAGCCCGGATGCCCGGCTGTACCGCGGGAAGGTGGGTGTTGCCCGGCTCGCCCTGCAGGCCCGGGTCCCGGTGATCCCGGTCGCGATGATCGGCACCGACAAGGTTCAGCCCATCGGCAAGCGGATGCCCAACATCCGGCGGATTGGGATGATCTTCGGCGAGCCCCTGGACTTCAGCCGCTACTACGGGATGGAAGATGACCGCCTGATCCAGCGTTCCGTGACGGACGAGATCATGTACGAATTGATGCGGCTCTCCGGCCAGGAATACGTCGACGAGTACGCTGCCGTCGTCAAACTGCGGCTCGCCGGAAAAGCTACCGAGGCGCCGGAGGCCGGTGCCGGCCCGGAACCGGAGAAGCCCGGAACTGTGTGACGAAGCGCCCGCAGTCAATGACGCCGGGCGCCCCCGTTCAACCCCGGGGCAACTATCCTTAGAGGGTGACTGAGCTATCTGCGCCTTCGACGTCCCTGAACACTTCCACGCCGGCCGGTACCTTGGCCGGTTCCGCCCTGACCGGCTCTGCTTTCACCAGCACGGCCCAGAGCGGTGCCGCCAACTATCCGGGACTGGACCACTGGCGGGAGCTGCCCGCTTCGCAACAGCCCAGCTGGTCCGATCCCGCGGTCTTTGAAGCCTCAGTCAAGGAACTTTCCGTACTGCCCCCGCTGGTCTTCGCCGGCGAAGTGGACATCCTGCGCGAACGCCTCGCCGCGGCTGCGCAGGGTAAGGCATTCCTGCTCCAGGGCGGGGACTGCGCGGAAACCTTCGAAGCCGCCACCGCGGACAAGATCAGCGCCCGGGTCAAGACGATCCTGCAGATGGCAGTCGTCCTCACCTATGGCGCGGCGATGCCCGTGATCAAGATGGGCCGGATGGCGGGCCAGTTCGCGAAGCCGCGCTCCTCCAACGATGAAACGCGCGACGGCGTCACACTGCCGGCCTACCGCGGCGACATCGTCAACGGCTACGACTTCACCCCGGAATCCCGGGCCCACGACGCCGGCCGGATGCTCAAGGCGTACCACACCTCGGCGTCGACCCTGAACCTGATCCGGGCGTTCACGCAGGGCGGCTTCGCGGACCTGCGGCTGGTGCACCAGTGGAACAAGGGCTTCACCGAGAACCCGGCGCACGCGCGCTACGAATCCCTGGCCCGCGACATCGACCGGGCCATTAAGTTCATGTCCTCCTGCGGGGCGGACTTCGAAGCACTCAAGCGCGTGGAGTTCTACGCCAGCCACGAGGCCCTGCTGCTGGACTACGAGCGCGCCCTGACCCGCATCGACTCCCGCACCGGCCTGCCCTACGACACCTCGGCGCACTTCCTGTGGATCGGGGAGCGCACCCGCGAACTGGACCACGCGCACGTCGACTTCCTCTCCCGCGTCCGGAACCCGATCGGCGTCAAGCTGGGCCCCTCGACCACCGGCGATGACGCGCTGCGCCTGATCGACAAGCTCGACCCCAACCGGGAACCGGGCCGCCTGACCTTCATCACCCGGATGGGTGCCGGCAACATCCGGGAGAAATTGCCGCCCATCGTCGAACGCGTCACCGCCTCCGGAGCCCAGGTCCTGTGGGTCACCGACCCGATGCACGGCAACACGGTCACCTCGCCCAACGGCTACAAGACGCGCAACTTCGACGACGTCATCGACGAGGTGCGCGGCTTCTTCGAGGTCCACCACGGCCTCGGCACCGTGCCGGGCGGCCTGCACGTGGAGATGACCGGCGACGACGTGGCAGAGTGCCTGGGCGGCGCCGACCCGATCGACCAGGACGCCTTCCTGGACCGCTACGAGTCGGTCTGCGATCCTCGGCTGAACCACATGCAGTCCCTCGAAATGGCATTCCTGGTGGCCGGAGCCCTCGCCAAGCGCTAGGCCGCAACCCGCCGGCCCCCGGCACAGCAAAGAGCTCCGCCCCGGCTGATTCCAGCCGGGGCGGAGCTCTTGGTGCAGCAGGCACACCGGCCGAAGCATGCTGATCGAAGCGGGCCCGCCGAAGCCGGCCCGCCGGGTTCAGGCTCAGGTCACGGTGATGGTCACGAGGGAGCCTTCGGGCTGCCGCCCGGTCTTGTCCTGGCCGGCGACGAGGCCGAGCACGGAGGAGCCGAAGGCGTAATTGACCTTCACCTCGAAACCGGCGTCCTTGAGCGCCTGGACCGCTTCCTCCTCCGGCTTGCGGAACACGTCCGGAACCTGGACGAACTTGGGCCCCTTGGAGATTGTCAGGGTCACGGTGCCACCCTTGGTGAGATTTCCGGTGGCCGGGTCCTGGGCGGCAACCGCTCCCTTGGGCACATCGCGGTCAAAGACGGTTTCCGGGGCGACGACGGCTTTGAGTCCGGCGGCTTCGATGGTCTTCACCGCGGTCTCCTGGTCTTTGCCGCGCAGATCGGGCACCGGGATAGGCTGCGGGCCCTTGGAGACCGTCAGCCCCACGGGTGTTCCGTGTTTGGCGGGGGTGCCCTTGGCCGGTTTTTGGGCCAGCACGGTCCCGGCCGCCGCGGCCTCGTCGTAGCGCTCCGTGATCGGGCCCAGGGCCATGCCGGCGCCGTTGAGGGCCTTCTTCGCCGCGTCGAGCGACTTGCCCGTCAGCTGGGGCAGGGGAAACAGCTCCGGACCCTTCGAAACGGCCAGCGAGACGGACTCGAATTTGCGTACGACCTGGCCGGCCTGCGGCTCCGAGCCCACCACGAGGCCCGGGGAAACGTTGTCGTCAAAGACATCCCGGGTCGTTGATTGGAAACCGGCGGTGCGGAGCAACTGCTGTGCCTCGGCCACCGTCTTGTTGGCCAGCTGCGGGATGGTCCCCGGGGACCCCGGGCCCATGCCGAAAAACCAGCCGGCGCCGGCCGCGAGCAACGCCACGAGGACCAGCACCAGGATCCAGGCCAGGCCCCGGCGCCGCGGGTTCCCCGCCCGCAGGCTGCGGCTGGGGGTAGCCGCCGCGCGCTGCCGTGCCTTCTCCTCGTCGCGGTCCTGCTTGCGCTGCGCCCGCTTGCTCGCGGGCTCAGGCAGGCCCTCCGGAGCTTCGTCCGGGTAGGCCGCCGCGTCGTGTTCCTCCGGAGTGGCGAGCGGGCCGTAGGCGCCCGGCCGGGGCCTGCCGGCGAGGATGGTGGTCGGGTTGCTGGCGCGGTTGATGACTTCCGTGGGCTGCTGGACGGCGCCGAGGAATTCCGTGTGCGCGTCCGCGGCTGCCTGACGCGGTTCTGCCAGGGGTGCTCCGGGGGTGGCGCCGGCGCCTGCCGCCCCGCCCGCGACGGCCGCCGGCAGGGCAGCCGGGGGTCGGAGGTCCAGCTCGGTGTCGCTGAGGTTGGTTCGGATGTGCCGGAGTTCGAAGAGCAAGGCGTTGCCGTCGACAGGGCGCTTGTCCGGGTCATTGGCCGTGCACCACTGGACGAGCTCGTCGAGTTCTTCCGCCAGCCCCGGGACCAGGTCCGACGGCGGTCCGACGGTGGAGTTCACGTGCTGGTAGGCGACCTGGATCGGCACCTCGCCCTCGAACGGCTGGCTGCCGGTGAGCATCTCGTAGAGCATGATTCCGAGGGCATAGATGTCACTGCGGGCGTCGGCCTGCCGGCCCAGCACGAGTTCGGGGGAGAGGTAGGCCACGGTCCCGATCAGGGCGCCGGTGCTGGTGGTCGTCGTGATGGCCCGCGCCAGCCCGAAGTCGCCGATCTTGATCCGTCCGTCGTCGGCGATGAGCACGTTCTCGGGCTTGACGTCCCGGTGGATGAGGCCGGCCGCGTGGGCGGCTCCGAGTCCCTCCACCACCGGGTCGATCAGTGCCAGCGCAAGCCTCGGCGTGAGGGCGCCCTTTTCCTTGATCACATCCCGCAGCGTGTGGCCCTTGATGTACTCCATCACCAGATAAGCCAGCGGACCGTCATCGCCCTGGTCCAGGACCCCCACGACGTGCGGGTGCGAGAGCCGGGCGGCGGCCTTGGCTTCGCGGCCCAGCCGATCCAGGAATTGCGGGTCGCCGGCCATGTGCGGATGCAGGAGCTTGAGTGCCACGTCCCGCTCGAGCCGGCGGTCGGTGGCGAGGTAGACCGTGGACATTCCGCCCCGGGCCAGCTTGGATCGAATCAGGTACCGGTTGTCCACCAGGGTCCCGACGAGAGCGTCCGATGTGTATTCCTGCACCCTTTGATCCTAAGCTCTGCACGGAAACGGGTCCGGATTGACATGCAACCCGGACCCGTAACGTTACGCGACGGAGGTCTCAGTCCCCGCGCGATGCTGGTGGTTTTAGCTGAAGGTCTTCTGCAGCGCCTTGATCGACGCCACATAGGCCTTCGTATCTTCGTACATGCCCTTTGTGCTCACCGAATACTGTCCCTGGTAGTACCCCGCGATGGCGTAGTCCAGGTTCTTGCTGGTCGCGACCAGCTGGCGGATGATGGCGATGCCGGCCGTGGCGTTGTCGTACGGGTCCAGCAGGTTCAGCTTGCGGCCCACGAGGTCCGAGGCCCAGCCGCCCGAGGACGGAATGACCTGCATGGTGCCGATCGCGTTCGCGGGGGAGACCGAGCGGTGGTTGAAGCCTGACTCCTGGTAGGCGAAGGCCATGGCCAGCGACGGCGAGACGCCCATCCGGCGTGCCGTGTCTGCCACGATCTGCTTCATCTGTTCACGGGTGGGAACCGGCGAGGCATTGAGCAGCGCCTTGTTCTGGTTAGCGGAGCTGACCACGGCCTTCGGGTAGCTGAAACCCAGGAAGGTGCTGGGCACCAAGGGGGTAACCGCGGCTGGTGGCTGGCTGGAGGCCGGCTTGATGGTGCTGGTGCTTGCGCCGGGAATGACGAGTTTGTGTCCGGGGTAGATGATGCTGCTCATGGTCAGCCGGTTTGCCGACAGGACGGCGGAGAGCTTCACTCCGTGCCGGGCAGCGATACCGGAGAGCGTGTCGCCCGACTTGATGGTGTAGGACCCTGAGCTGACGGGGGCCGGGACAGGCTTCGGCGCCGCCGGCCGGGCGGGTGCGGCCTTCGGGGCTGCGGCGCGGGGGGCTGGAGCTGCCGCGGCGGCTCCGATGTTGATCCTCTGGCCCGGGTAGATCACGGAGCGGGCGCTGAGCCCGTTCCGGCTGAAGACATCCGCGAGCCTGACGCCGTGGCGCGCGGCAATGCCGCTCAGAGTGTCGCCGGACTTGACGGTGTAGACACTGCCACCGGTACGTGCCGGAGCCGCCTTCGGCGGTGCAGCTTTCGCCGGAGCTGCCTTGGCGGCGGGGCCGCTGGCGGAACCCGTGAGCTTGATCCTCTGGCCGGGGTAGATCACAGACCGGGGCTGCAAGTTGTTCAGCTTGAGCAGTGCGTGGGTGTTCAGGCCATACCTGTGGGCGATCGCGCTGATCGTATCGCCACGGACAATCGTGTACCGCGCCGGAGCGGCGACCTTGGCCGGTTGGAACGAGGCCGGAACGGTGGCCGGAACCGCTGCTGCTGGGATCAGGGCCGAAGACACCGCCGAGCTGGCCTGCCCCTGTGCCTTCATGGCCGCCGCGAGCGTCGCCGGGATGGCCCGGGGACGTGCTTCGGCAGCTGCCGGCTGCGCGATCGCCAAGGACGAAAGCACGACGGCGGGAAGCGCCGCCGTCGTCGCCGCAATCAGCGGGAGGCCGGGCCTCGGGTTGTGCTTCGGCGAACGTGACGTCGTCATGGGAAAGATCCTCTTCTCAGCGGCGAACCCCGCAGGACAGACAGTGTTACTGGTGTTACCAGTGTGACTGAAGATACTGCAGTTACAAATGTGATCCATGCGAATCTCTCATGAATTGCGAAATAGCACAAGAACTGTTTGACATTCTGCAATGACACCCGCGGGAGCGTCTTGCCCCGGGCGTCCGGCTGGCCGCCCGGGGCGGCGCCGCCGGGGGGCTTATTTGTTGTCCCTTTTATACGTTGGATTAAGCGGCCGAATTAATGGGTCGTGGCTGACTAGGCGCATTCCGCCCCGGCATGGCAATCTTGATCCGTGAGTACTGTAGAAAGCCTCGTAGGCGAATGGCTGCCCCTGCCCGACGTAGCACAGCTGCTGGACGTGTCCATCACCAAGGTTCATGCGCTGCTCGACGAGCGCGCACTGGCGGCGGTGCGGATCGGTGACCGGCGGATCCGCTCCGTGCCGGCGGCGTTCATCCAGGACGGCCACGCGGTGGAGAGCCTCAAGGGCACGATCGTTGTCCTGGCCGACGCCGGCTATTCGGACGAAGAACTCATCACCTGGCTGTTCACCCCGGACGAGTCCCTGCGGGGCCGTCCGATCGACGCCCTCCGCGAAGGACGCAAGACGGAAATCCGCCGCCGGGCCCAGACGATGGCCTGGTAGTACTGCGGTTCCTGCTAATACGGCGAAGGCCGTGCCCGGCGTGTAACGCCGGGCACGGCCTTTGTTGTCCCTGTTGGTCTTGAACCCGCCTGCGGATTCCCGTCCGTTCAGGCTGTGCGGCTGACAGCGGCCTCGGCGAGTTTCCGGAGCGCCGTCTTGGGCAGTTCCTCGAGCGGGAGCAGGTCCAGGGCGTCGAAGGCGGCCTTGCCGAATTCCTCGATCAGGACCTCCGTGGCCTGCAGTGCCCCGCAGTCGACGATGATGCGCCGGATCTCCTCGACGTCGCCGGTGCTCAGGTCAGGGCTGCCGAGCTTCGCATCGATGAAGCTCGATTCGGCGGGAGTCGCCTGGTCGAGGGCGAAGGCCACCAGCACGGTGCGCTTGCCTTCGCGGAGATCGTCGCCCGCGGGCTTCCCGGTGGTGACGGGGTCGCCGAAGACGCCCAGCACATCGTCCCGCAGCTGGAAGGCCTCGCCCAGGGGGAGCGCGAACGCGGAGTAGCCGCGCAGCAGATCGTCCGAGGCGCCGGCCAAGGCGCCGCCCAGCGCGAGCGGGTGCTCGGTGGAGTACTTGGCCGACTTGAAGCGGATGATGGACTGGGCACGGCTGACCGCCCCGGCCCGGTCGCGGTGCGGGCCGGCCACTTCTTCCAGGATGTCCAGGTACTGGCCGGCCATGACCTCGGCGCGCATCAGGTTGAAGATGAGCCGCGCCTGGCTGCCGGAGGCCGCGCGATCGCCGATTTCAGTAAACGATTCTTCGCTGAAGGACAGGCACAGGTCACCGGTGAGGATCGCCGCCGCGTGGCCGAAGCGCTCCGGATCCAGCGCCCAACCCTGGCTCGCGTGCAGCTCACTGAAACGGCGGTGCACACTGGGACCGCCCCGGCGGGTGTCCGAGCGGTCAATGATGTCGTCGTGGATCAGTGCCGCGGCCTGGAACAGCTCCAGCGCCGAGCCGGCGGTGACCACCTCGCGGGCCGCGGCGCCGCCGCCCGCGCCGCGCCAGCCCCAGTAGCACATCAGGGCGCGGAGGCGCTTGCCGCCGGTGACCAGGTTGGAGATGGACCCCATGAGCGGGTCGATGTCCGGGGAGATGGCGGACATCACCGTCGAACGCGAGGTAAGGAAGTCGGTCAGCTTGCCGGCGACGGCGGCCACGAAATCCGCCTGCTCAACCCGGAGTTGTTCGGCCAGGCTCACTTGACGGACTCGGCGGCGACGTTGGCGCCAATCGTGAAGGTGGAGATCCCGGCGGCCTCGACGACAGCCAGGTTCACGGTTTCGTTGTCCCCGCGCAGGAAGTCCTTGGAGGCCACCGAGCCGACGGTGCCGCCCGGGACTGCCTTGAATCCCTGGCTTTTCAGTTGCTTGCTGTAGTACGACACGACGTCGGCTGCCGGCGAGGTGATCTTGGCCACCAGGGCAACGGTCGCGGGGGCGCCGCTCTTGTCAAAACTGCTTGATTCCACCTGTGCGCCCGGCATCACCGGCAGCAGTTTCTTGGGGAAGCCCTCCACAAGGGCGCCTACGGTGGCGGAGGTGCCGGGTTTGGCGGAGGGGCTGGGGGGAGCCGTGGTGGAAGGCTGGGCGGTGGACTGCGCGGCCGCTGCGGGCTCGGACGCCGCAGTGGACGACGCTGCCGGGCCGGGGGTGCACGCGGCCAGGGCCAGCAAGACGCCAGCGGCGGCCACAGCCGTCACGGCGCGCTTGCGCTCTCCAATAACCTTCACGGGGGCATTCCTCCTAGTGTTGACGCCGGATCAGCCTCCAGTTTAGTCAGTACCTACGCATAGGATTGATGTGTGGGGCCGGACAGGGAAAATCAGATCGATAAACACATCGATAAACACAGCGAGAATCACGCCGAGAAGCACGCCGGGACACAGTTCAGCGAGGCGGGTCTTCGCGAACTCCGGCGCAGCAGTATCCTGCACGTGGACATGGACGCATTCTTCGTATCGGTGGAGCTGCGCAGCCGCCCCGAACTCAAGGGGCGCCCCGTGATTGTGGGCTACCCGGCGGACCGCTCGGTGGTCCTGTCAGCTTCCTATGCCGCCCGCAAGTTCGGCGTCAAGTCAGCGATGCCCATGGCGGTCGCCGCCAGGATGTGCCCCTCCGCCGTCATCATCGAACCGCGGCACAAGCTCTACTACGAGGTTTCGGCCCAGATCATGGCCATCTTCGGCTCGATCACCGACCTCGTGGAACCGCTGAGCGTCGACGAGGCGTTCCTCGACGTCGGCGGTGCCATCCGACGGCTCGGGCCGCCCCGGGAAATCGGGGAACTGATCCGGCGCAGGGTCGAGAGCGAGCTTGGCATCACGGCGTCAGTGGGGATCGCCGCCAGTAAGTTCGTGGCCAAGATCGCCTCAACCCGGTGCAAGCCCGACGGGCTGCTGCTGATCGGCCCCGACGAGACGGTGCCCTACCTGCACACGCTGCCGGTCAGCGCCCTCTGGGGGGTGGGAGCCAAGACAGTCGAGGTTCTCGCCCGGATGGGAATCCGTACCGTTGCCGACGTCGCCGCCACGCCGCTGCCGTCACTGCGCAAGATTCTGGGCGCCACGGGGGAGCACGTCCACCGGCTCTCGTGGGGCATCGACCCCCGGCCGGTGACTCCGGTCCGGCTCGAAAAGAGCATCGGCGCGGAGGAGACGTTTGCGGTGGATACGGCCGACGACGCCCTGCTGCACCGGGAGCTGCTGCGTCTCTCGCACCGCACGGCGGAACGGCTCCGGAACGCCGGGATGCATGCCAGGACCGTTGCCTTGAAGCTGCGCTACGCCGATTTCTCCACCATCACCCGCAGCCGCACCGTCAGCACCCCGATAGATAGCGCACAGTTGCTTTACGGCGTCGCCGTGCAACTACTTGAGTCGGTCGGCCAACGGCCCATGACGGTGCGCCTTGTGGGCATCCGGGCGGAGCAGCTCGAGGAAGCCGCCCAGGCGCCGCTGCAGCTCAGCCTGGACCGCCGGGACGATAACTGGCGCGCCGCCGAGCAGGCCCTGGACCGCGTCACCCGCAAATTCGGCAATAAGTCCGTCCTCCCTGCCCGGCTGCTCGATCCGGGGCCTGGCGCCGAGTGAGCTGGCGGCCCCGGGTGCAGCGGTGACAGCCGGCAGGGGCGCCGCTGCGCCGGGCCGCCGCAGGCCGCCCGAAGCCGCAGACAGCGTCTTTCAGAACAGGGCGCAACAATCTATCCTTAGAGATACATAGATTTCGAACGACTGGATCGAACGTTCGGGTTGCCGGCCATGCCAACTAAACACCTTTCAGGGAAGAGCGGATCCCCATTTCACCAATGACGGGAAACGGGGAACCAGACGCTCATCCCGGTCGTTAGGGTTTTAGGGACAAGGGCCGCGTCAAATCTGGACGTTGGTCGACTTAAGGAGGTCGTGATGCCGCTCTCGGAGCACGAACAGAAGTTGCTTGAGCAACTTGAGAAGCAGCTGCACGAGGACGATCCCAAGTTTGCCAGCTCCATGGGATCGGATCCGGGTCGCTCCTGGTCCACCCGTCATCTGGTCATCGGGGTCCTCGGCACCCTCGCGGGCATTCTCTTGTTATTGCTGGGCGTCTCGCTGCAGAGCATCGTTGTTGGTGTCCTTGGCTTTGTGGTCATGGGCGCCGGCGTCTACTTTGCGACCATGCGCAGCACGGCCGGCAAGTCCAAGTCCGGAGCCGCCGGCAGGAAGCCGGGCAAGCCCCGCAGTTCGTTCATGAGCAACCTCGAGGAGCGCTGGGAGGAACGGCACCGCGGGGACGGCTGATACGGTTCAGCTCCCCGGGCAGCCACCGGACCTCCACTTCGCACCACCCAGACCACGGCTACGCCCATAAAGACCCGCTTCGGCGGGTCTTTTGCCGTTTAACCGGCGCCAGATACTCGCTGACCGCCCGTTATTGGCAGCAGGCGCCGGGCCCTGTAACGGCCATGAGAACGCTGTGCCGGTCAAGTCCGCACGGCGTGGGCCCTGGCGGCCAAACGGTGGCCCGCCGGGGCTTCGGCGGGGTCAAATCCCTCCACCGCGCTCCACTTTTGCCGGTTCCCTTTATTCGCAAGGGACATTTGGTTGAAAACTGACGCTAAATTGACCAAAAATATGCCAAATGTCGTTGACGGGGGAGTGAAGTGGAGTAATGTGGAGGACGTAAGAGGGTAGTGGCAGCACAGGGGACGTTGGACTTCCTACAACAGACAGGCGGTGGGCCGTGTTTCTCGGCACTCATTCGCCGCGTCTGGACGAAAAGGGTCGAATCATCCTGCCGGCAAAGTTCCGCGAGGAACTCGCCGCCGGCCTGGTTCTCACAAGGGGCCAGGAACGTTGCATCTACGTCTTCAGTGAGGCGGAATTCGGCCGGGTTCACGAGCAGATGCGGGAGGCTCCAATCTCCTCCAAGCAGGCCCGTGACTACATCCGCGTTTTCCTCTCTGGAGCCTCTGACGAGGTACCTGACAAGCAGGGGCGCGTGACGATTCCGCCGGCGCTCCGGGAATACGCAGGTCTCGGCAGGGAACTGGCCGTCATTGGCGCAGGCACCCGCGCGGAGATCTGGGACGCCCAGGCCTGGAACGAGTACCTGGCCGAAAAGGAAACCGCCTTCTCGGAAACCGACGACGCCATCCCGGGAATCCTCTGAGACCCGGGCGGCACCATCAGCACCAAGCGTTTCTTGATTGAGATCTCCAGCCGCCCATCCGGCAGTTCACCTGGCTCACTTCCCCGGAGCCAGGCGGACCGCAGGGTAGGCGCGGATGGGGATCTGGATCAAGAAGCCGCAAACCGGCACCGCGGGGAACACCCGCAGCGCCACGCGACAGCCACACCCGACAACGAAAGGACGCAGGCATGAGTGACGACTCAAACCAGGCGAAGCCTACGTCCGAACGACATGTACCGGTCCTCAAGGACCGGTGCATCAATTTGTTGGCACCGGCTTTCGAAGAGGCGCGACGCCGTGGCGAGACGCCGGTCGCCGTCGATGCGACGCTCGGCATGGGAGGCCACTCCGAAGCCATGCTGCAGCGGTTTCCGGACCTGCACCTGATCGGCATCGACCGTGACGAGGAAGCCCTCGCCCTGGCGGGAGAACGCCTGAAGCCATTCGCTGACCGGATCGACCTGGTCCACGCGGTGTACGACGAAATCCCCGAAGTCCTTCAGGACCTGGGCTTCGCCGAGGTCCACGGCATCCTGATGGACCTCGGCGTCTCCTCGCTGCAGCTCGATGAACGCGAACGAGGTTTCGCTTACTCCTTCGACGCGCCGCTGGACATGCGGATGGACACCAGCCGCGGCCAGACCGCTGCCGACGTCGTGAACAACTACAGCGAAGAGGACCTCGTCCGGATCATCCGGAAGTGGGGCGAGGAGAAGTTCGCCGGCCGGATCGCCAACCGGATCGTTGCAGCCCGCGCCGAGAAGCCTTTCACTACCACCGGCGAACTTGTCGAAACCATCCGGGCCGTGGTTCCGTCCGGTGCCGCCAAGACCGGCGGCCACCCCGCCAAGCGGACTTTCCAGGCACTCCGGATCGAGGTCAACGAGGAACTCGAGGTGCTGGAGCGCGCGATTCCGGCGGCCGTGGCCTCGATCGCCCTCGGCGGCCGGGTTGTCGTCATGTCCTACCACTCGCTGGAAGACAAGATCGTCAAGGGAGTCTTCCAAGCCGGTTCCAAGTCCTCGGCCCCGCTCGGTTTCCCGGTGGAGCTTGAGGAGCACAAACCCGAACTCAAGACCCTGACGAAGGGCACCGAGGTGCCCACCGCCGAAGAAACAGCAGAAAACCCACGCGCCGCCTCCGCCAGGCTCCGCGCCGTGGAACGCATCAAAGCCAGGAGAGTCGCATGAGCACCGCCGCCGTCAACAGCTTCCCCGTTGCCACCGCTGCCACGGCCCGTGCCCTCCCGGCGCTGCACCCCGGTGCGCCCGTCCGCAAGTCCCGGACGCCGCTCTCCGTCGTCCGCTCCGTTCCGCGCAAGCGTCGGGCACCGTTTGTGGTGATGTGCTTCGGTATCCTCGCCCTGGCCCTGATGGCCGTGCTCGTCCTGAACATCTCCGTCTCCTCGGCGCAGTACCAGCTGGTCGAGCTGCGGGCCCAGCAGTCCACGCTGACCAAGCAGAACCAGGACCTCACCCAGCAGGTGCAGAACTTTGACGCCCCGCAGAACCTGGCCGCCAAGGCCACGGAGCTGGGCATGGTGGCCTCCGCAGGCAAGGGCCAGATCGACCTGGCCACGCTCGCGGTGACCGGGCAGGCCAAGCCCGCCGTGAAGGGCGACGATGCAGGCTCCGTCATTGCCGCGCCGGCTGTTGCCGGCCAGGTCAATGTGGTTCCGTCCGCCTCGGAGAACGAACCGCTCCTGAGCCGCAAGCCGGCGTCGAGCCTCCCGGCAGCCGCTGAAGCCGCTGCCGCCGCGCAGACTGCGAAGGCAGCGCGCGTCAAGGTTCCCGCCCTGTCGGTGAACCTCTACGGCGGCACCATCCCCGCCCCCGCGCAGAAGGTCCCCGGAAAATAGCCGACGGGACCAACGACCAGCCAGGCAAGTAGCAAGGAAACATCGTGGCGCAGAACACCGGCAAGGCACGCCCCAGCAAGACGCCGAGCGCCACGCGACGGCTGCGGCTTGGGCTGGGCCTCATGCTCACGCTGCTGTTGGTCGTTGGCGGGAAACTGTTCCTGGTCCAGGGCCTCGACGTCGGCGGCATGGCCGAGGCGGCCCTCCAGAACCGGCTCAAGCCGATTGAACTGCCCGCGGAGCGCGGAAGCATCCTCGACTCCCGCGGCACGGTGCTGGCCAGCAGCGTGATCCGCTATAACGTCGTGGTTGACCAGACCGTCAACACGAACACCGAATCGTTCCCGAGGCTCGAAAAGGTCGACGGCAAGGACACGGTGGTCAAGATCCCGCGCGACCAGGGCATCGAAGAGCTGGCGACCGTGCTGGGCATGAAGATGGACGACCTCAAAACGGCGCTGACCGGCACGTCCCGCTACTACATCGTGGCGAAGGACATCCGGCCCGACGTGGAGGACCGTGTTTCCAAACTCCAGGTCCCCGGCATCGTCACCGAGGGCACCAGCAAACGCGTCTATCCCAACGGCTCGGTGGCCGGCGGAATCGTCGGCTTCCTCAAGGACGGCACCACCGGCCAGGCGGGGTTGGAACAAACCCAGGATGACGTGCTCAAGGGCACCGCAGGCAAGCGGCTGTTCGAGATCGGCGCCGACGGGCTGCGGATCCCGGTGGGCGTCGACCAGTTCACGCCGGCCGTCAACGGCAAGGACATCAAACTCACGCTCAACTCCGACCTGCAGTACTTTGCCCAGCAGGCCATCCAAAGCCAGAAGGACAAGCTCAGCGCTGAGTGGGGCATCATCATCATCCAGGACGCCAAGAACGGCAACATCATCGCGATGGCGGACACCAATGCGCCGGACCCCAATGATCCCGGCAAAGTCGCAGCCGAAGACCGCGGCGTCCGAGCGGTGACCGCCGCCTACGAGCCTGGCTCCGTGGAAAAGATGATCACCGCCGCCTCGGCCATCGAGGAGGGCACTGCCCGCCCGCTGGACAAATTCATCATCCCGCCGAGCTACACGGTGGACGGCCAGAACTTTACCGACGCCTTCGAACACGGCACCGAGAAACGGACGCTGGCCGGCATCGTCGGCTATTCGATGAACACCGGCACGGTCATGGTGGGCCAGCGGCTGAGCAAGGAAAAGCGGCACGACTGGCTGCAGAAGTTCGGCATCGGCGAGGCGCCGGACATCGGGCTGCCCGCGGAGTCCAAAGGCATCCTTACCCCGGCCGACCAGTGGGACGGCCGCCAGCAGTACACCGTGCTCTTCGGCCAGGGCGTTGCCCAGTCGACCCTGCAAACGGTCCGCGCCTACCAGAGCATCGCCAACGGCGGCGTCATGGTGCAGCCGCGCCTGATCGACAGCTACATCAGCCCCGACGGCACCGAGGAGAAGGTCCCGGCCAAGCCCAACCGGCAGGTGGTCTCCAAAAACACCGCCAAGCAGGTCCGCGACATCCTGGAAAGCGCCGTCACCGAGGGCGAAATCAAGGACGCCGCCATCGACGGTTACCGGGTGGGCGCCAAGACCGGCACCTCCGAGTCCCCGTGCGACGACGGCAAGTCGGGATTCTGCGGCTACACCGCCTCCCTGATCGGGATGGCGCCAATGGACGATCCGCGGTTTATTGTTGAAGTGGTCCTGCAACGGCCCAAGGGCAGCATCTACGGCATCACGCAAGGACCCGTGTTCCGTTCGGTCATGAGCCAGACGCTGCGCACCTACAACGTCGAGCCGTCCACCGGGAAGCCGGTCCGGCTGCCGCAGTACGCCAAGTAGCACCCAGCAGGACGAGTCAGCAGCAACAACCAGTTCCATGCAGCCGGGCCTGCGTGCGGATCAATCTTCCGCGCGCGGCCCGCATTGCACCAGCACCACCAATGGAGATCCTTTTGTCAGAGCTCAATGCCCCGGAAGCGGCGGCCACCCCGACCGGCCAGGACTCCACCTCGGCGTTCCGGCCCACGGCGGTTGCCCCGGTGCCGCTCGAGATCATTGGCGAGGGGATCGGCGTCGTCGTCCCCGGCGCCGCCGCGGACGTCCAGGTCACCGGGATCTCGCTGAACTCCCGGGCCGTCATGCCGGGGGACCTGTACGTCGCCCTGCCCGGAGCCACCCGGCACGGAGCTGACTTCGTGTCCCAGGCAGTGGAAGCCGGCGCCGTCGCGGTGCTGACGGACGACGCCGGTGCCCGCCTGCTGGCGCTCTCCAATGACATCTCCGTCCCGGTGTTGCTGGCCGGGGAACCGCGCAGCCTGGTCGGGGCCCTCTCCGCGCTGATCTACCAGAGCAGGCCGGAGAACGCCGCCGCTCCGGCCCTGTTCGGCGTCACCGGGACCAACGGCAAGACCACCACCACCTACTTCATCAACTCCCTGCTCCGGGCACTGGGCCGGAAGACCGGGCTGATCGGCACCATCGAAATCCTGGCGGGCGGCGAAGCAATCCCGAGCCTGCTCACCACGCCGGAATCGACAGACGTGCACGCCCTCCTGGCCCTCATGCGCGAACGCGGCCTGGACGCCGCCTCCATGGAGGTGTCCTCGCACGCCATCTCCTTCCACCGGGTCGACGGCGTGGTGTTCGACGTCGCCGGGTTCACGAACCTCACCCAGGACCATCTGGACCTGCACGGGACCATGGACGAATACTTCCAGACCAAGGCCCGGCTCTTCACCGCGCAGCGCGCCCGGGCCGCCGTCGTGACCGTCGACGATGAATGGGGCCGGAAACTGGCGGCCGGCGCCGGCATCCCCGTCACCACGCTCGCCACACGCACCGACGCCGTTGACGATGCGGCTGGCGCAGTCGGTCCGGCAGCGGACTGGATTGTCGTGGACCCACAGCCGCGCGGGCTCGGCACCGAGTTCGCTCTGCGCCACCAGGACGGTACCGAACTGCGCCTGCACACCGGGCTGCCCGGGAGCTTCAACGTCGCCAACGCCGCCCTGGCCACGGCCATGGTGCTCGCCAGCGGCGTCCCCGCGGCCGAGGTGCAAGCCGCGCTGGACACGGCGGATCCGTTCACCGTAGCCGTGCCCGGACGCATGCAGCTCGTCGCGACAGCGCCGGCCGCCGTGGTCGACTTCGCCCATAACCCGGACGCTCTCGCCCGCGCGCTCGAAGCCGTGCGTTCCCCGAAGGCGGGAGCAAAAGTGATCGTCGTGTTCGGTGCCACCGGCCAGCGCGACCAAGGCAAGCGCCCCACGATGGGGGCGATCGCGGCCCGGCTCGCCGACGTCGTGATCGTCAGCGACGACGACCCGCACGATGAGGACGCGGCAGCCATCCGCGCCGACGTGATGGCGGGCGCCCTCGAAGCCAAAGATCGCGAGGGACTCGGCTGCACGGTGCTGGAGGTCTTCCCCCGTGACGCCGCCATCCGCAAAGCGGTGGAACTGGCCGGCCCGGAGGACACAATCCTCGTTGCCGGCCGCGGCCACGAGGTCTGGCAGGAAGTCAAGGGCGTCAATCTGGCGCTCGATGACCGGGTGGAACTGCGGTCCGCCTTGACAGTACGAGGATTCACCGTTCTCGATGACCAGCGGATAGAGTCCTAAACCGAGATGATTGCATTTACAGCGGCGGAAATCGCCGAAATAACCAACGGCCGGTTGGCCGCCGAACCGGGCCTCACGCCCGGCTCTGTGGTCACCGACTCCCGCGAGGCCACGGCGGGTTCCCTCTATGTGGCCAAGCCGGGGGAGGCAGCCGACGGTCACGACTTCGTCGCCGCCGCCTTCGAACGCGGTGCAGTGCTGGCCTTGGTGGAGCGGGACGTCCCCGCCGCCGACGGCCGGAACTTCCCCTCGGTGGTCGTTGCGGACTCCGTCCTGGCCATGGGTGCCCTCGCCGCTGAGGCCGTGCGCCGGATCCGCGCCCACCGCGAAGCCGCCGGCGAGTCACTCACGGTCATCGGCATCACCGGATCCGCGGGAAAGACCACCACCAAGGACCTGCTCGCCGGGATCCTCGCCGAACACGGCGAAACCGTGGCGCCGCAGGGTTCGTATAACGGCGAGGTCGGCGTGCCGCTGACCGTCTTCAAGGCCGGCTTCGGGACCCGCTACCTCGTGATCGAGATGGGCGCCACCGGCATCGGCCACATCCGCTACCTCGCGAACATGGTCCACCCGGAGATCGGTGTGGTCCTGGCCGTCGGCACGGCCCACGCCGGCGAGTTCGGCGGCGTCGAAAACATCGCCCTGGCCAAGGGTGAACTGGTCGAAGCCCTCCCCGTCCACGGCACGGCCGTGCTGAACCTGGACGACGCGCGGGTGGCCGCGATGGCCGCCCGGACCTCCGCGACGGTCCTCGGCTTCTCCGCCCAGCCCGCCCGCGACGGCCAGCAGGCCGCCGTCCAGGCCGAGAACGTCGAGTTCAACGCCGGCGGCCACCCCGAATTCGACCTCCTGCTTCCCGGCGACAGCGCCCGCCACCACGTCTCGGCCAAGCTGATCGGGGCCCACCACGTGGGCAACCTGCTGGCCGCGGCCGGCGCGGCGCACGCCGCCGGCATCCCCGGCGCGAACATCGCCGCCTCGCTGAGCGCCCAAGCAGCGGCCAGCCGCTGGCGGATGGAACGCACTGAACGGCCCGACGGCGTGACCATCATCAATGACGCCTACAACGCCAACCCGGAGTCCATGCGCGCCGCCCTGCGGACGCTGGCGGACCTGGGCCGTGGCCGCCGGACCTGGGCCGTGCTCGGTGCGATGCTGGAACTCGGCGAAGACTCGATCCGCGAGCACACCGCCGTCGGCACCCAGGTGGTCCGGCTCAACATCTCCCGCTTGCTGGTGATCGGACGCGAGGCCCGCGCCCTCTACGTCTCGGCGGTCAACGAGGGCTCCTGGGGCGACGAATGCCTCTTCGCCGAGACCGTGGACGAAGCCTACGAGATCCTGCGCGCCGAACTCGAGCCCGGGGACCTGGTCCTCTTCAAGTCTTCCAACAGCATCGGACTGCGCCATCTGGGGGATCGGATAGCATTACCCCCATTGGCCCCGGAGGCGCCGGCCGGTACCTCCGCCGGAGACGCTGCTGAGACCCCTGCCGAAACCGCCACCGAAGGGAGCACCCTGCCGTGATCGCACTGCTGATGGGCTCCGGTCTGGCCCTGCTGCTCTCCTTCCTGGGCACCCCGCTCTTCATCCGCTTCCTGGTCCGGAAGAGCTATGGACAGTTCATCCGGGACGACGGGCCCACCTCGCACCACACCAAGCGCGGCACCCCCACCATGGGCGGCACAGTGGTCGTGGTGGCGGTCCTGGTCTCCTACGGCATCACGCACCTCGTCATGTGGATGATGAACCCACGGTCGCCCGGGCCATCGGCCTCGGCGCTGCTGTTGCTCTTCCTCATGGTCGGCATGGGACTCGTCGGATTCCTGGACGACTTCATCAAGATTTCCGCGCAGCGCAGCCTGGGGCTCAACGCCAAGGCCAAGCTGATCCTGCAGGCCGCGGTCGGCATCATCTTCGCGGTCCTGGCGTTGAACTTCCCGGACGAGAACAACGTCACGCCGGCGTCGTACCAGATCTCCCTGGTCCGGGACATCCCGTGGCTGAACCTCGCGTTCGGCGGCACCGTGGCCGGAGCCATCCTGTTCGTGCTGTGGTCCAACCTGATCGTCACCGCCGCCACCAACGGCGTCAACCTCACGGACGGGCTGGACGGCCTCGCCGCCGGCGCCTCCGTGATGGTCTTTGGGGCGTACACCATCATCGGAATCTGGCAGAGCAACCAGGCCTGCGGCTCACCCCGGCAGGCCGGCGCCGGCTGCTACACCGTCCGGGACCCGCTGGACCTCGCCCTGCTCGCGGCCATCCTCAGCGCCGCGCTGGTCGGCTTCCTCTGGTGGAACACCTCTCCGGCGAAGATCTTCATGGGCGACACCGGATCGCTGGCGATCGGCGGCGCCGTCGCCGGCTTCGCGATCCTGTCCCGGACCGAACTGCTGCTCGCCTTCATCGGCGGCCTCTTCGTCCTGATCACCCTTTCGGTCATCATCCAGGTCGGCTACTTCAAGATCACCAAGGGCAAGCGGTTCTTCAAGATGGCCCCGCTGCAACACCACTTCGAACTCAAGGGCTGGGCGGAAGTCACCGTCGTGGTCCGCTTCTGGATCCTCTGCGGACTCTTCGTCGCCGCGGGCCTGGGCATCTTCTACGCCGAATGGGTGGTGCTGCTTTGAGCGGGAACATCCCTGAGCCGCTGGCCACCTCGCCGCGGCTGGAGAACCTCACCAGCTGGGACTCGGACTGGTCCGGCCTCCGCGTGGTCGTCACCGGCATCGGGATCTCCGGTTTTGCCGCCGCCGACACCCTGATCGAACTCGGCGCCCGTGTGGTCGTGGTGGACGCCGCGGACAGCGCGAAGGCCCGCGCCCAGGCGGACACCCTGCGGATCGTCGGAGCCGTCGATGTACTGCTCGGCGAAGACGCCGTCGCCTCCGTTCCGAAGGTCGACGGCGAAAAGCCTGAGCTGATCGTCACCTCGCCCGGCTGGCGGCCCGACCAGTCCCTGCTGGCTGCCGCCGCGCGGGCACACATCCCGGTCTGGGGCGACGTCGAACTCGCCTGGCGGGTCCGCGAACGCAAGGGCCGCAAGACGGCGGACTGGCTCACCATCACCGGCACCAACGGCAAGACCACGACCGTCGGCCTGACCGAATCGATGTTGCAGGCCGCGGGACTCAAGGCGATCGCCGTCGGGAACGTCGGCACGCCAATCCTGGACGCGCTCCGCGACCCGGTGGACTATGACGTCTTCGCCGTAGAACTCTCCAGCTTCCAACTGCACTGGAGCCACTCCGTGTCGCCGGTCGCCAGCGTGTGCCTCAACGTCGCCGAAGACCACGTTGACTGGCACGGCTCCTACGACTCCTACCTGGCGGACAAGGCCAAGGTCTACGAGCGTACGCAGAAGGCGTGCATCTACAACGCCGAGCAGATCGAAACCGAGCGCATGGTGGAAGACGCCGACGTCGTCGAGGGTTGCCGCGCCGTGGGCTTCACCACCGTCACCCCGGCGATCAGCATGGTCGGCGTCGTCGAAGGCCTGCTCGTGGACCGTGCCTTCATTCCCGAACGCAAGGACAGCGCCGCCGAACTGGCCGCGATGGCCGACCTCGGACCCGTGGCGCCCCGGCACATGGTCGCCAACGCCCTCGCCGCCGCGGCCCTCGTCCGCGCCTACGGGGTGGAGCCGTCCGCCGTCCGCCAAGGGCTGCAGAACTACCTGCCGGGGGACCACCGTATCCAGCCCGTGGCCCGCCACGAGGGTGTGCTGTGGATCAACGACTCCAAGGCCACGAACCCGCACGCCGCCGCCGCCTCATTGTCCGCATTCCAGAACGTGGTGTGGATCGCCGGCGGCCTGTCCAAGGGTGTGAATTACGACTCACTGGTCCGCGACAACGCCTCCCGGCTCAAGGCTGTGGTGCTGATTGGCGCGGACTCGTCCGGCCTGCTGGCCTCGCTCCAGCGACACGCTCCGGATGTCCCCGTGATCGGCCAGGCAAAGGGCGAAACTGAAAACGTGCAGACTGCCGAAACGGCCCACGCCGACGCAGGCCCCTCGCCGATTTACGGTGAGACTGTGATGGCACGGGCCGTTGAGTCGGCGGCACAGCTGGCCACCTCGGGGGACACTGTGCTCCTGGCCCCGGCGGCTGCATCCATGGATCAGTTCTCTTCCTATGCTCACCGTGGCGACGCCTTCATCGAAGCTGTCCGCGAGCTCGTGGAAGGGCAGGCTCAGACCACCGAGGAGTAGCAATGGTCAGCACGCCCACCCGTACCGCGCCGCGGACGGGCGCCGTAAGCAGTACGCCAGTCACACAAGGCGCAACCCCCGTGGCCCGTGTCCGCGGCTGGTACCGCACCTTCTGGTCCGCCCTGGAAGGCACCGGGAAGTCGCGGAACGGTTCCACGTACTACCTCATCCTCGGCTCCACCCTCGCGCTGACCGCGATCGGCATCATGATGGTGCTGTCCGCCTCCAGCGTGGAGGCGATCGCGGCCGGTGAGTCGCCCTATTCCGCGGCCCTCAAGCAGGGGATGTTCGCGGCCATCGGCGTCTTCGTGATGCTGGTCCTCTCCCGGGTGAACGTGGTGTGGCTCAAACGCGTCGCCTGGTTCGCCATCCTCGGGGCGCTCGTCCTGCTGGTCCTGGTCCTCCTCGTGGGACGCAGCGCACTGGGCAACCAGAACTGGATCGAAGTCGGCGGAATCACCTTCCAGCCCTCCGAAGCGGCGAAACTGGCGCTGGCGCTCTGGATGGCCACGGTGCTGCACGCCAAAGCCAAGCTACTGCACCTGACCAAGCACGCGCTGATTCCCGTGGTGCTCCCGGGCGCGGCCGGGGTGATCGGCCTGATCTTGCTTGGCAACGACCTCGGCACCGCGATGATCGTCATGATGATCACCGCGGCCGCCCTGTACTTCGCCGGCGTGCGGCTGTACCTCTTCGGCATCGCCGGCGCGGTCCTGGCCGTCGGCACGGTGGTACTTGCCATCACGAGCCCCAACCGGGTTTGCCGCATCCTGTCGTGGACTGGCCAAACCTGCGCCGACGGCTCGGACGTGAACTACCAGTCCACCAACGGCCTCTACGCCCTGGCCTCCGGCGGCTGGTTCGGCGTCGGGCTGGGCCAGAGCCGGCAGAAATACAGCTGGATTCCGGAAGCCCACAACGACTTCATCTTCGCGATCATCGGCGAGGAGCTCGGCCTGATCGGCACCATCGTGGTCCTGGTCCTCTTCGCGGTGCTTGGCACTGCCATCTATCGCGTCGTGGTGGCCCAGCAGGACCTGTTCCACCGCGTCCTTGCAGGCTCCATCATGGTCTGGCTGCTTGGCCAGGCCACCGTCAACATGGCCGTAGTCACCGGGTTGCTCCCCGTCATCGGCGTGCCGCTGCCCTTCATCTCCTACGGCGGCTCGGCCCTGCTCATGTCGCTGTGCGCCATCGGCGTAGTGTTGTCACTGGCCCGCGCCCAGATGGAGCCGAACATGCAGCCTAAAAGGATGTTCAAGTTCGGCCCTGCCGGCTTCGCAAAAGTCCTCCGCAAACAGGCGGGTGCCAGGCGGGCCACCAAGCGGCCGGCTGCCGGGCCGGCAGCGGGCGCCAAGGCCCCGGCTGCGGCCACGGGCGCCCGATCCGCCAAATCAGCCAGGCCCGCGGCAGGCAGCACGCCCGGCCGGAAGCCCGGCACCAGGATCCCCGCCCCCAAGAATCCCGCACGGAAGCGTACCTAGCCCACCATGAAGACCAAACCGAACCTGTCTGTCGTCCTCGCCGGCGGCGGCACAGCCGGGCATATCAGCCCGCTGCTGGCCATCGCCAACGCCATCCTCGAGGCCAGGCCCGAGGCGCAGCTCCTGGCCGTCGGCACCCCCGGCGGCATGGAGGCCCGTTTGGTTCCGGCCGCGGGGCTGGAGCTGGCCACCGTCAGCCGGGTTCCGTTTCCCCGCAAACCCTCGATGGAGCTGCTGCGGCTCCCCGGCAAGCTCGCCGGCGCGGTGCGGCAGGCCGGCGCCATCCTCGACGAGGCACAGGCGGACGCCCTCGTCGGCGTCGGGGGCTACGTTTGCACCCCCTTGTACCTTGCCGCGTGGCGCCGCAAGATCCCGATCGTGGTGCACGAGGCAAACACCCGTCCGGGGCTGGCGAACCGCGTCGGCGCGCGGCTGAGCCGGCATGTGGCCGTGGCGTTCGCGGCGACCAAACTTCGCGGGGCGCGTCATGTCGGGATGCCGATGCGGCGTGAAATTTCGGGCCTGGACCGGACGGCTGCCCGTGAAGCCGCGCGCACTGCCCTCGGCCTGGAACAGGACAAACCCACCCTGATCGTCACCGGCGGCTCCTCCGGCGCCCAAAGCATCAACCGCGCCATTGCCGCCTCGGTCGGCGCGCTTGCCGACGCCGGCATCCAGACCCTGCACATCACCGGGCGGGACAAGGCCGTCCATGATGCCGAGGGCAAGCTGCTGGCCGCGCCCGGCTACCGCCAAGTGGAGTACATCGACGGGATGGAACTGGCCTACGCCGCCGCCGACCTGCTGCTGGCGCGCTCCGGCGCCGCGACCGTCTGTGAGGTCGCCGCCGTCGGCGTCCCCGCTGTGTTCGTCCCGCTTCCTATCGGCAACGGGGAACAGTCGCTCAACGCCGCCGGGCTTGTCGACGCCGATGCCGCGCTCCTGGTCGAGGACGCCGCCTTTGACGCCGCCTGGGTCGCCGGCCATGTCATCCCGCTGCTGCAGGACCGCACCCGGCTGGACCGGATGGCCGCCGCCGCGGAACGGCTCGGCATCCGCGACGCGGACCGGCGGATGGCCGCACTCGTTCTCGAAGCCGCACAATCCACGGCCGGCAGCGCGGCCGCGCAGCAGTGACCCCTGAACTAGACAGCACCTTGAACACCCGGCAGGAAGCGGTAAAGCAATGACCCAGGCCCAGAACGGTACCCCTCCCGGGGTCCGCACCCAGGACTCGCTGGGGCGCGTGCACTTCATCGGCATCGGCGGGGTGGGGATGTCCGCCGTCGCGCGCATCATGGTTGCCCGCGGCCTGCCGGTGAGCGGCTCCGACGCCAAGGACCTGCCGGTCATGGCCGAGCTCGCCGCCGCCGGCGCCCGGATCGCGGTCGGCTACGACGCGGCAAACCTTGGCGACGCGCAGACCGTCGTTGCCGGTTCCGCCATCCGCTCCGACAACCCGGAGCTGGCAGCCGCGCGCGCCGCGGGACTGCCGGTGCTGCACCGCTCCGAGGCGCTGGCCGCAACGATGGCGCAGGACACGGCCATCACGGTCGCCGGCACGCACGGCAAGTCCACCACGACGTCGATGATCACGGTGCTCCTGCAGGGCGCCGGGATGGATCCCTCCTTCGCCATCGGCGCCAACGTCCCGGCCCTGGGCGTCAACGCGGCCACCGGGTCGTCCCCGGTGTTCGTCGCCGAAGCGGACGAGTCGGACGGCTCCTTCCTGAATTACCGTCCGCGGATTGCGGTCGTCACCAACGTCGAGCCGGACCATCTGGACCACTACGGCACGGCGGAGGCCGTCTACGCCTCCTTCGACCGCTTCACCGAACTGCTTCCCGCCGACGGCCTCCTGGTGGCCTGCGCCGACGACGACGGCGCCCGTGCCCTCGCGCTGCGCACCCGGGAACGCGGAAACACCCGCGTGGTCCTCTACGGAACGGCGGTCGACGCCGACGTAACGCTGCACGACGGCGGACCGGGCGGTGTCTGGATTTCGACGCCGGCTGGCCGCTTCGCGGTCGAACTCCAGGTCCCCGGCCGGCACAATGCGCTGAACGCCGCCGCGGCTTTCGCAGTGGCGCTGGAGCTCGGCATCACGCCGGAAGCGGCGTCCGGCGCGCTGGCCCACTTCTCCGGTGCCTCGCGCCGCTTCGAGTTCAAAGGCTCGGGCCGGGGTGTCCGCGTCTACGACGACTATGCCCACCATCCCACCGAGGTCCGGGCGGCCCTCGCCGCGGCCCGCTCGGTGGCCGGCGACCACCGGGTCCACGTGCTTTTCCAGCCCCACCTCTTCTCCCGGACCAGGGAGTTCGCGCACGAGTTCGCGGAGGCCCTCGCCGCGGCTGACACCGCGCTGGTGCTGGACATCTACCCGGCCCGGGAAGACCCCATTCCGGGCGTCACCAGCCAGCTGATCGCGGACCACCTCGGCCCCGGCGGACGGCTTGTGGGCCCCGGGGACGAGGCCGTCAAGGCAGTGCTCGAGGCCGCGGCTCCGGGAGACATCGTCCTCACCGCCGGCGCGGGCGATGTCACCGCCTACGGCCCGCTCATTGTCGAGGCCCTGACGGTCGAGGCCGCCGGTGGCTAGCCCGCGCCGGCCCGCGTACCCCTCCGGCCCGCGCGGGCCTGCCTCCGGCCGGCCCGCCGCCGGGCAGGACGACGTGATCTCGGCGTCGAAGTCGACAGACACCGCTCCGACAGACACCGCCCCGACCGGCGCCGGCCCGACAGGTGCGCCCAAAAACCCGACCGGCCCGAAAAACCCGGGCGGCCCCAAAAATCCGGGCGGCGGCGGCACGGGGGAGCCGCAGCCCGGCAAGGTGCTCGCTTTCCCCGAACCGAAGGCCAAACGGCGCCGTCGGATCGTCCTCACCACGGTCGCCGTGATCGCGGTGCTGATGGCGGGGATCGTCGCGGCGGCCGTGTACTCGCCGTGGCTTGCCGTTCGCACGGTCACCGTGGAGGGCAACCGGATCCTCAGCACCAAACAGGTCAAAGCTGCCCTCGAACCGCTCCAGGGCAAACCCCTGACCCAGATCAGCGACGAGGAAGTCAGCGGACTGTTGCAGCCGCTCGTCCAGGTCAAAGCAGTCAGCACCCAGGCCCGGCCCCCGTCCACGCTCCAGGTGCGCATCACCGAGCGGATACCGGTGGCGCTGGTGAAACAGGGCGAGGTCTACCAGCTGGTGGACGTCGACGGCGTCCAGCTCGGCAAGGCCAAGGACCCGGCTGCGATAAAGCTTCCGGTCATCGACGCCGGCCGGGGCGCCTTGCCCAACGACCTGTTCCACGCCATCACCGGGGTCCTCGGGGCACTTCCGCCGGACGTCCTCGCCCGGCTCTCCGATGCCTCGGCCAAGTCCGTGGACGCCGTAGAGCTCAAACTCCTGGACGGCCGGACCATTGTGTGGGGCAACGCGGGGGAGAAGGAACTCAAAGCCCGGGTGCTCTCGGCCCTGCTGAAGGCGCCCGCGGATCCGAAAAATCCCGTGGCCGTGTACGACGTGAGTGTGCCCCGCCACCCGGTCACCCGGTAGCGGGCCTGCCTTACATGGGGCGGTCCGCGGGCGATAGTGGAAGTGGCGCACCTGCCGGGATCCGGCGTCGCCACAAAGCAGCAAAAAAGTAGAAACGGACGGCATTTGGCCGGTATTACCGCGACACGCGGAGCCGGTTATTGAATGTCCTCTGGATAGGAAATAGCGTCACAGACATGAGTTACTTGACATAACTATAACCTTCAACTGGAAGGTTAAGGTTCAAAGCCTCAAGCTTGACTCCATCAGTTTTCGCAATAGAACACGAACAAGGGACACGTAACGTGGCAGCTCCGCAGAATTACTTGGCCGTCATCAAGGTCGTCGGCATCGGCGGCGGTGGCGTGAACGCAGTCAACCGCATGATCGAAGTCGGTCTTCGCGGCGTCGAATTCATCGCCATCAACACGGACGCGCAGGCGCTGTTGATGTCCGATGCGGACGTCAAGCTCGACGTCGGACGCGAGCTGACGCGCGGCCTGGGAGCCGGTGCGAATCCTGAGGTCGGCCGACAGGCAGCGGAGGACCACGCCGACGAAATCGAAGAGGTCATCCGCGGCGCAGACATGGTCTTCGTGACCGCCGGCGAAGGCGGCGGCACCGGCACCGGCGGCGCGCCCGTCGTGGCCCGCATCGCCCGCTCGCTGGGTGCGCTGACCATCGGCGTGGTCACCCGCCCGTTCACCTTCGAGGGCCGCCGCCGCGCCGGTTCCGCCGAAGCCGGCATCGACGCCCTGCGCGACGAGGTCGACACCCTGATCGTCATTCCCAACGATCGCCTGCTCTCCATCAGCGACCGCAACGTCTCGGTGCTGGATGCTTTCCGCTCCGCGGACCAGGTCCTGCTCTCCGGTGTCCAGGGCATCACCGACCTGATCACCACCCCGGGCCTGATCAACCTCGACTTCGCGGACGTCAAGTCCGTGATGCAGGGTGCCGGTTCCGCGCTCATGGGCATCGGTTCGGCCCGCGGCGAGGACCGTGCGGTCAAGGCCGCCGAACTGGCGATCGCCTCGCCGCTGCTGGAAGCCTCCATTGATGGTGCCCACGGCGTCCTGCTCTCGATCCAGGGCGGATCGGACCTCGGCCTGTTCGAAATCAACGAAGCAGCCCGCCTGGTGCAGGAAGTGGCCCACCCGGAGGCCAACATCATCTTCGGCGCCGTGATCGACGACGCCCTCGGCGACGAGGCCCGCGTGACCGTGATCGCGGCCGGCTTCGACGACGTCAAGGCCACCTCGCCGTCCATGGACCAGTCCCAGCCCGCCCCGGCACGCGCCGCCGCTCCGGCTCCGGCCCCGGCGCAGGCCCCCGCCTCCGCACCGGCACAGCCGATGCACGCCGGCGTGGGCGCTTCCGGGCTCAGCAACTGGGGACAGCAGCGCCCCTCGGCCGTACCGGCCGATTCGGGTTTCGATGTGGACCTGCCCTCCGTCGTGGAGCCGGACCTGTCCGGACGCCACTCGGACGACCTGGATGTGCCTGACTTCCTGAAGTAGGCATCGGTCCAAAACAGCAATCAGCACCATGGCACTGCCTCCGGCGGTGCCATGGTGCTTTTTCGCACGCTACGGTGATTGGTATGTGTTTTTCATTGTTTGCTGCTCCCGAACAGGCGGTGTGCTGAGTGTTCTACTGGCGAGCTGAGGTGCGGCCCGGCGTCTGGGCGGCGTTCACCAATGTGGCCGCGGGCAACCTGGCGCTTCACGTCGGCGACGATCCTGCTGCGGTGCGCCGACGCCGCGAGACGCTGGAAGAGGCTGCCGGGCTCGGCTCGCGTGGCTTCCGATTCATGAACCAGGTCCATGGCAGCGAGGTGGCCGTCATCGCCGCCGATGCCAGCGGTGGCCCGGCGGCGATCCCAGGCGAACCGGCCGCGACCGCCCCGACAGCCGACGCCATGGTGTCCACCGGCGAACCGCTGGCGGTCATGGTGGCGGACTGTGTGCCGATCGTGCTGGTGGGGGAGAGCGGGACCGCTGGGCCGGTTCTCGGCGTCGTGCATGCCGGACGGCCGGGACTGGCGGCCGGTGTGGTTCCCGCCGCGCTGGCGCGGATGCGTGCCCTGGGCGCCGTCGACATCGGTGCCTGGATTGGGCCTTCCATCTGCGGAAAGTGCTACGAGGTCCCGGAAGGAATGCGCGCTGACGTTGCGGCGATCGTCCCCGCGGCCTGGTGCACCACGGCCCAAGGAACGCCCGGGCTGGACCTGCCGGCCGGCGTCCGCAGCCAGCTCGAGTCCGAGGGGGTCGCCGTCGAATATGCCGGCGGCTGCACCCGCGAGGACGGGGAACTGTACTCCTACCGGCGCAACAACAACACGGGCCGGTTCGCGGGCCTGGTCTGGACCGACGCTACGGGGGCTACGGCATGACGGGGCCAGCGACGGACTCCACACCAGCTGACCCGAGGCTCGCCGAGCTCCGCGAACGGCTCGCCGCGGTGCGGCGGCGGATCAGCGACGCGGCGGCCGATGCCGGGCGCGGGGTTGCCCCGCCACAGCTGATTGTGGTCACCAAGTTCCACCCGGCCGAAGACGTCGCACGGCTCGCCGCGCTCGGCGTCACCGACGTCGGCGAAAACCGCGACCAAGAGGCGGCAGAGAAAGCGGCCCGGCTACAGGAGCTGCAACTGAGGTGGCACTTCATCGGCCAACTGCAGAGCAACAAGGCCAAATCGGTCGTGAAATACGCCTACGCCGTGCACTCCGTGGACCGGCCCCAGCTGGTCACCGCACTGGCCAAAGCGGTCCGCGCGGAGCAGGAACGTACCGGCCGCGGCGACCTCGAATGCTTCATCCAGGTCAGCCTGGACGAGGACGCGGACGGCCACCGCGGTGGGGCGCTGCCCGCGGATGTCCCAGCGCTGGGCGAACAGCTCTCGGGAACGCCCGGACTGTGGCTTGCCGGCGTCATGGCCGTGGCGCCGCTCGGCGCGGCACCGGAGGGCGCCTTCGAAAATTTGGCGGAAATCTCCGCCCGGCTGCGCAGCGACCACCCCCACGCCACGGGCATCTCTGCCGGAATGAGCCAGGACCTCGAAGCGGCCATCCGGTTCGGGGCGACACACCTTCGAATAGGCTCCGATATTCTCGGTCCGCGCCCGGCCTTGCGGTAGGTTCAACGTATTGGAAGGTAATGGCGGGGATTCCAGTACAAGTCACTGAGCGGCCCGCAAACGGACACGATTAGGAGTCGACCATGGCTGGCGGTCTGCGCAAGACAATGATCTATCTTGGGCTCGCTGATGGCGACGAACACTACGAGTCCGAGCATCACACCCCGCACAAGGATGAGGACGAATCCATGGAGCACGAACGCGAGGAGCGCCGCGCGCCGGCACCCGTCCGTGAAGTGCCCCGGGAAGAGCCCTACGCCGCTGAAGAGGAATACCGCGCACCCGTGACACCCATCAAGCGAGCGGCCGCAAGCCGCGAAGAGACCACCGGCCTGCGGCAGATCACCACGATCCACCCGCGGTCCTACAACGACGCCAAGCTCATCGGTGAAAGCTTCCGTGACGGCATCCCCGTCATCATGAACGTGACCGACATGGGCGAGGCCGACGCAAAGCGCCTCGTCGACTTCTCTGCGGGCCTGGTGTTCGGCCTGCGCGGCAGCATTGAGCGGGTCACCAACAAGGTGTTCCTGCTCTCGCCGTCGTATGTCGAAGTCATCGGCGACGACAAGAAGACCAGCGAGACACAGGCCGCCTTCTTCAACCAGAGCTAGCCGGGATTCCGGTTCGGATGCCAGGCAGGGGACACCTGCCTGGCATCCGTGCTGAAGGATCCGTGTTGAAATAGACGTGCTGGAATAGTTGCGCAACCACTTTCAGGACACTGCGGTATCCGGAATGATCATGGAGATATGAGTTAACTCATGGGAATTGTTTTCGGACTTGTCTATATCGCACTGCTGCTCTTTTTTGTCTCCCTGATCATCCGCCTGATCTTCGACTGGGTGCAGATGTTCGCCCGGAGCTGGCGTCCGCGCGGCGTGGCGCTCGTCACCGCCCACACTGTGTACTCGATCACAGACAAACCCCTCAAACTGCTCGGCCGGATCCTTCCGCCGCTGCGTCTCGGCGGAATCTCGCTGGACCTGGCGTTCCTGGTGCTCTTCCTGGCCGTCTCTGTAGCCATGGGCTTCGCCAGGTACTTCACCTACGCGCAGCCGATCGCCACGTAACCCGGCCGCGGACCCGCTCCGCTGGCCAAAAAGATAAAAACTCCGGTTTGACACTGCGGTGTTGAATTAGAGGAACCAGACCATATTTAGGTACCGTAGTTTTGACGGCCGGAAGGCCTACTGACTAACTAGACCAACGAGGTGACCAGATGGCTTTGACGCCAGAAGACGTTGTCAACAAGCGCTTTCAGCCGACCAAGTTCCGCGAAGGCTACGACCAGGACGAAGTTGATGACTTCCTGGACGAGATCGTCGTCGAACTGCGACGCCTGAACCAGGAGAACGACGAGCTGCGCAAGAAGCTCGCCGAAGCCGGTTCCGGCACGGCCGCCAGCACCTCTGCTGGCGCTCCCGTCGTGGAGAAGGTGCCGGCACCCGTCAAGGCCGAGAAGGAGGACCGCGCCAAGGCAGAAGCCGAGGCCAAGGCCGCCGAAGCCGCCAAGAAGAAGGAAGCCGAGAAGGCTCCCGCTCCGGCAGCAGCACCGGCTCCGGTCGCCGCCACCGCATCCGCAGAGTCCGCCGCAGGCCTGCTGGCCATGGCGCAGCAGATGCACGACAAGCACGTCGCCGACGGCGAGCAGCAGCGCGACAAGATCATCGCCGAAGCGCAGATCGAAGCCAGCAGCCTCGTCAACGACGCGCAGGAAAAGTCCCGCAAGATCCTGGGCGCCCTCGAGCAGCAGCGCTCGGTGCTGGAGCGCAAGGTCGAGCAGCTGCGCGGCTTCGAGCGCGACTACCGGTCCCGCCTCAAGGCCTACATCGAAGGCCAGCTGCGTGACCTGGACGCCCGTGGTTCGGTTGCGGCCCCCGAGGTCGAAGCCAACTAGGACGTTTTACACGTATTCTGAAAGCCGGTGGCTGAGGACTCCTCGGCCACCGGCTTTTGGCATTAACCGCCGCCCTGCGGTCTCCCCAGCAGCCTGCGCGCAAGCCGCAAGCCCCCCGCCACCACCGGCACCGGAACGAAAGCACTATGACTGACGCACCAACCCCAGACGCCGCCCAGCCCGCCGACGCCGTGCAGCCCGCAGACGCCGCGCAGGCTCCGGCACGCAAACCGCGGCGCGCACTGCTGCTCACCTTGTTCGCAGGCTTCGCGGTGTTCGCCTACGCCTTCGACCAGCTGACCAAACTCTGGGTCACCTCAACCATGACCGAGGGGGAGCGGATACCCGTGCTCCCGCCCCTGCTGCACTGGTACTACATCCGCAATTCGGGCGCCGCCTTCTCGATCGGGGAGAACGTCACCTGGGTGTTCACGATCATCATGGCGGCGGTGTCCGTCGCCATCCTGCTGCAGCTGCGCAAGCTCGGTTCCGCATGGTGGGCGCTGGCGCTGGGCCTGCTGCTCGGCGGTGCCCTCGGCAACCTCACCGACCGGCTGTTCCGCGAACCGTCGTTCGCGATGGGACACGTGGTGGACTTCATCCAGCTGCCCAACTTCGCCATCTTCAACATTGCCGACTCCGCCGTGGTGTCCTCGGTGGTCATCATCTGCCTGCTCACCCTCCGCGGCATCACCCTTGACGGGTCACACCTGTTGCCGCACCGGGACGGCGACGCCGCCGGCCCGGCTGCCCTGGAAGAAAACGGGCGGGAACACAATGTCTGAGCCCGGCAACGCCAGCACGGGAGAACGCCGGCACTTCACCGTCCCCGAGGAGCTTGCCGGCGCCCGGGTGGACGCCGGCCTGGCCAAGCTGATGGGCATCTCCAGGTCGCAGGCGGCCACGCTGATCGCCGAAGGCCATGTCAGCAGCCATGGCAAGGTCGTGGGGAAGTCCCTCAAGCTGAGCGCCGGCGGCGAGCTCGACGTCGTCGTGCCGGAGCGCCGGGACCCCCTTGAAGTTGTGGAGGAAGTTGTGGAAGGCCTAAAGATCCTGCTGGACGACGACGAATTCGTCGTCGTCGATAAACCCGTGGGCGTTGCCGCGCACCCCTCGCCCGGCTGGGTGGGCCCCACCGTGGTGGGCGGCCTGGCCGGCGCCGGGTACCGGATTTCCACCTCCGGCTCGCCCGAGCGGGCGGGGATTGTGCACCGGCTCGACGTCGGCACCTCCGGGGTCATGGTGGTCGCCAAGACCGAGAACGCCTACACGGCCCTCAAGCGTGCCTTCAAGGAACGCACCGTGGACAAGGTCTACCACGCCGTCGTCCAAGGCCTGCCCGACCCGCTGGCCGGCACCATCGACGCGCCTATCGGCCGCCACCCCGGCCACGACTGGCGCTTCGCCGTGATCGAGGACGGCCGCGACTCGGTGACCCACTACGAGGTGCTGGAAGCTTTCGGGAAGGCCTCGCTCGTGGAGGTGCACCTGGAAACCGGCCGCACCCACCAGATCCGCGTGCACTTCTCCGCGCTGCGCCACCCCTGCGCCGGCGACCTGACCTATGGCGCGGATCCCCGGCTGGCCGCCACCCTCGGCCTGACCCGGCAGTGGCTGCACGCCCGGCAGCTCTCCTTCGACCACCCGCGGACCGGGGAGCGGGTCACCGTGACCAGCGACTACCCGCAGGACCTGAAGTACGCCCTCGAGGTGCTGGAGTCCGGCAACGCCTAGCTGTATTACCCACGGAGCTCCGTTGTCCCCGCCGTGCCGGCACGGGAGTGTCGCTGCCCGGCACTAGAATGATTCGGTGACTTCCAGCAACAACTCGTTCGTCCACCTCCACAACCACACCGAGTACTCCATGTTGGACGGTGCGGCGCGCCTCGGGGAACTCTTCGATGAGACCGAGCGGCTGGGCATGCCCGCCCTGGCCACCACGGACCACGGCTACCTCTTCGGGGCGTTCGACTTCTGGAAGCGTGCCACCGACAAGGGAATCAAGCCGATCATCGGCGTCGAGGCCTACGTCACCCCGGGAACCGCGCGCACGGACAAGACCCGCGTCCGCTGGGGCGAAGAGAACCAGCGCAAGGATGACATCTCCGGCGGTGGTTCCTACACGCACATGACACTGCTCAGCTACAACAACACCGGCATGCGGAACCTCTTCCGCGCCTCCTCGATCGCGTCGCTGGACTCGGTCTTCGGCAAATGGCCCCGGCTGGACCGTGAGCTGCTGAACACCTATTCGGAAGGCCTGATCGCCACCACGGGCTGCCCCTCCGGCGAAGTCCAGACGAGGCTCCGGCTCGGCCAGTACCGGGAAGCGCTCGAAGCCGCGGCAGAGTTCCGCGACATCTTCGGCGCCGAAAACTACTTCTGCGAGCTCATGGACCACGGCCTGGACATCGAGCGGCGCGTCACCGGAGACCTGCTGCGGCTGGCCAAGGAACTGAACCTCCCGCTCGTGGCCACCAACGACCTGCACTACACGCACGAACACGACGCTAAAGCGCACGAGGCGCTGCTGGCCATCCAGTCCGGCTCCACCCTGTTGGAGCCCACCTACGACAACGGCGGCTCGCGCTTCGCCTTCTCCGGCAGCGGCTACTACCTGAAGTCCCCGCAGGAAATGCGGGAACTGTTCCGCGACCACCCCGACGCCTGCGACAACACGCTGCTGATCGCCGAACGCTGCGAAGTGTCCTTCAACACCGGCGCCAACTACATGCCCCGCTTCCCCTGCCCGGAGGGCGAGGACGAAACGTCCTGGCTGGTCAAGGAAGTGGACAAGGGACTGCACTACCGCTACCCCCAGGGCATCCCGGACAAGGTCCGTCAGCAGGCCGACTACGAGCTCGAAGTCATCACCTCGATGGGCTTCCCGGGCTACTTCCTGGTGGTGGCCGACTTCATCAACTGGGCCAAGAACAACGGCATCCGGGTGGGCCCCGGCCGTGGTTCCGGTGCCGGCTCCATGGTGGCCTACGCAATGCGCATCACCGACCTGGACCCGCTGCACCACGGCCTGATCTTCGAGCGCTTCCTGAACCCGGACCGCGTCTCCATGCCCGACTTCGACGTCGACTTCGATGACCGGCGCCGCTCCGAAGTGATCGACTACGTGACGCGCAAGTACGGCGACGAACGCGTCGCCATGATCGTCACCTACGGCACCATCAAGACCAAGCAGGCCCTCAAGGACTCTTCCCGCGTGCTGGGCTATCCCTTCAGCATGGGCGAGACGCTCACCAAGGCCCTGCCGCCGGCCGTGATGGCCAAGGACATTCCGCTGGCCGACATCCAGAACCCGGAGGCCAAGCGCTACAGCGAGGCCGGCGACTTCCGGCAGCTGATTGCCACGGACCCGGAAGCCGCGAAGGTCTTCGAGACCGCCCTGGGCATCGAGGGCCTGAAGCGCCAGTGGGGCGTCCACGCCGCCGGCGTCATCATGTCCTCGGACCCCATCATCGACGTCATCCCGATCATGCGCCGCTTCCAGGACGGCCAGGTCATCACGCAGTTCGACTACCCGACCTCCGAGGGCCTCGGACTGATCAAGATGGACTTCCTGGGCCTGCGGAACCTGACGATCATTTCCGACGCCCTGGAAAACATCAAAATGAACCGCGGGGTCGACCTGGACCTCGAGTCCCTGGCCCTCGACGACGCCGCCTCCTATGAGCTGCTGGCCCGGGGCGACACCCTGGGAGTCTTCCAGCTCGACGGCGGGCCCATGCGCTCCCTGCTCAAGCTGATGAAGCCTGACAACTTCGAAGACATCTCCGCCGTGCTGGCGCTGTACCGTCCGGGACCCATGGGCGCCAACGCGCACACCGACTACGCGCTGCGCAAGAACAAGATCCAGGAAGTCATCCCGATCCACCCGGAGCTCGAGGAGCCGCTTGCCGAAATCCTCGGCGGGACCTACGGCCTGATCGTGTACCAGGAGCAGGTTATGGCGGTGGCGCAGAAGCTCGCCGGCTACACCCTTGGCCAGGCCGACATCCTCCGCCGTGCCATGGGCAAGAAGAAGAAATCCGAGCTGGACAAGCAGTTCGCCGGCTTCTCCCAGGGCATGCAGGACAACGGCTACTCGATGGCCGCGGTGAAGACCCTCTGGGACATCCTGCTTCCCTTCTCCGACTACGCCTTCAACAAGGCGCACTCTGCCGCGTACGGCGTGATCTCCTACTGGACCGCCTACCTGAAGGCGCACTACGCGCCGGAATACATGGCGGCGCTGCTGACCAGCGTCGGTGACGACAAGGACAAGTCGGCGATCTACCTCAACGAATGCCGCCGTATGGGCATCACGGTGCTGCCGCCGGACGTCAACGAGTCGGCGCTCAACTTCACCCCGGTGGGCAACGACATCCGCTTCGGCATGGGCGCCATCCGCAATGTCGGCGCCAACGCCGTCGAGGCGATGGTGGCCGCGCGCGAACGCGAAGGCGCCTACACCTCCTTCAAGGACTACCTGATGAAGGTGCCGGCGGTCGTCTGCAACAAGCGCACCATCGAATCGCTGATCAAGGCCGGCGCCTTCGATTCGCTGGGCCACCACCGCCGGGCCCTGGCCATGATCCACGAAGAAGCCATCGACTCGGTCATCACGCTCAAGCGCAACGAGGCGATCGGACAGTTCGACCTGTTCGCCGGCATCGACGACACCGAGTCCGAGTCCTCGCTGAGCATCGAGATCCCCGAGCTGCCCGAGTGGGAGAAGAAGGACAAGCTCTCCTTCGAACGCGACATGCTGGGCCTCTACGTCTCGGACCACCCGCTGCAGGGCCTGGAGGGGCTGCTGAGCCAGCACGCTGACCAGTCGATCACCTCGATCATCGCCGAGGACGGACCGCACGACGGCGCCATCATCACCATCGCGGGCATGATCACCTCGCTCAGCCGGCGCATCGCCAAGGCCAGCGGCAACGCCTACGCGCGTGCCGAGATCGAGGACCTCGGCGGCTCGGTGGAAGTGATGTTCTTCGGCCAGGTCTACGGACCAATCGCCTCCGTGCTGGCCGAGGACCTGATCGTCGTCGTCAAGGGCCGGCTGCAGCGCCGCGACGACGGCGCCGTGGCCCTGAACTGCATGGAACTCTCTGTGCCGGACCTCAGCGAAGGCCTTGACGGGCCGCTGGTGATCACCATGCCGACGCACAAGGCCACCGAAGCCGTGGTGAACGAGCTCGGCGAGGTCCTCAGGACCCACCGCGGCAAGTCGGAGGTCCGGCTGCACCTGCACGGTGACTCCCGGGTGGAGGTCATAGGCCTGCCCGTGCACCTGCGCGTCAACCCCAGCCCGTCGCTGTTCGGCGACCTGAAGGTGCTGCTCGGCCCGACCTGCCTCGACAGCTGACCCCCGTTTCGACGGTTCCCTGCGGGCTCGACGCCGCTAAGCGTCCTGGCGGCAGGGAACCGTCGAAACGGCCCGGTGGCGGACTAGATTTCGTAGTCCAGCGGTACCGGCTGGCTGTAGCTGCCGCCGTGATAGAGCAGCGGTGCGCTGTCGCCGCCGAGCGCGCCGTCGACCACCTCGACGACCACCACGGCGTTGTTCTCGAAGGAAAGCCGCATCTGGATCTTGCCGATCAGCCAGCCGGTCACATCCTTGAGGATCGGCACCTCGTGCGGGCCCAGCGCCCAGTGGTCGCCCTCGAACCGGTCACTGGACCGGGCGAACCGGTCGGCGAGCTCCTGGTTCTCCAGGCCGAGCATGTGCACCCCGATATAGGCGGTGTTGGCAACCGCGGGCCAGGACCTGGAGGTCCGGGCCATGTTGAAGGTGAAACGCGGCGGCTTGGCGGAAAGGGATGCCACCGAGGTGGCGGTGAAACCGTAGGGGACGCCGTTGAAGTTCGCGGTGATGATGGCGACGCCGGCGGCGTGCCGGCGGAACATTTCCTTGAAAGTTCCTTCGAAGGCTTCTTCGGCTGAGGCCACTATGGTTCATCTCCCTGCTGTTCTGCGACTGGTGCTCACTGCCAGCGTATTCCCGCAGGCCGGGCGCGCGGTATTCGGACCCCGTCAGACGGCTATCCCCGCGTCACGTGCCGGGTTGCGGCGTAATGTCCGGTGCCGACGGATCCTTTGTTAAGGTTTCTTGCATGACACAACCCGCGGTGCATCTGCCCGTTGACGACCACGCCGGCGTCCCTGCGCCCGCCGCACCCAGAGGCCCCGGCGGCGCGGTGCCCTGGCGGGGGCTGGCCGCGATCGCCGCGGCGGGTCTTCCGGTGGGACTGCTGTGGTGGCTTCTGGCGCCGACGGGGCTGAACCTCCTCACCCGCGACCCCGCACTCGCCACCGGCAGCAACCCCGAGACGTGGCTTCCCCGGGACCTCGTCCTGGCCGGGCTGTTCCTGCTGGCAGGCTGCCTTTCCGGGGTCTTCCTAGCCGGCAGCAGGCCCGCCCGGCTGGGAACAGCGGCGGTAATCCTGGCAGTCGCAGCAGGCGCCGCCGGTGCCCTGCTGGCCTGGGGGACCGGAGTGCTCGCCGGTTCCTGGTGGAGCGCCCCGGCGGACACGTCGGCCAGCGCCAGCATCGCCTTCTCACTCCGGGCCTACGCCATGCTGGTCATCTGGCCGGCCGCCATCGCCCTGGCGATCTTCTTTTCCACGGTGTTTGGGTCGACGGAGACGGAGCCGGAGCAGGCGCGGACCTGACGCCTGATCCGGGGGCGCTCCGTAACAGCGTCCGGGGGCCCCGCGCCGGCGCGTAAAATGGACGCGTGACCCCAACTGCTGACAGCCCCGTACCCTCTGCCTCCGCCCCGGCAACCCCCGCATCCGCCGCACTGAACTTCCGCACCGTGGACGTGCGCGGGCAACGCTTGTCCCTCGCCGGACTCCGCGCCGCCGTCCCGCGGGCGCAGCATGGCACCGTGGCCGACGCCGAGCAAAAGGTCCTGGACATCATTTCGGCGGTCCAGACGCGCGGCTTTGAGGCGCTGCGCGAGCTGGCGTTGAACTTCGACGGCGTCGAACAAGCCCACCCGCGGGTTCCGGCCGAGGCCCTCAAGGCCGCCCTGGACGGCCTCGATCCCGCCGTTCGCGCCGCCCTCGAGGAGTCCATCCGCCGGGCACGCCGCTTCGCCGACGCACAGCGTCCGGCGAACACCGACGTCGAACTCGGCGAGGGCGCCGTAGTGAGCCAGAACTGGGTGCCGGTCGCGCGTGTCGGGCTCTACGTCCCCGGCGGCCTGGCGGTCTACCCTTCCTCTGTCATCATGAACGTCGTCCCGGCCCTGGCGGCAGGCGTGGAATCCATCGCCCTCGCCTCGCCGCCGCAAAAGGACTTCGGCGGCCTGCCGCACCCCACGATCCTGGCGGCCGCGTGCCTGCTGGGGATCGAGGAGGTCTACGCAATCGGCGGCGCCCAGGCAATCGCCACGTTCGCCTACGGCATCCCCGGCTCCGATTCGGAGTCCGGCATTGACGCTGGCATTGACGCTGTCGATGTCGTCACCGGTCCGGGAAACATCTTCGTGGCCACCGCCAAGCGGCTCGTCAAGGGCGTGGTGGGGATCGACTCGGAGGCCGGCACCACCGAGATCGCAATCCTCGCCGACGCGACGGCGCGCTCCGGCCTCGTCGCCGCCGATCTGATCAGCCAGGCCGAGCATGACCCGCAGGCAGCCTCCGTGCTGATCACCGACTCCGAGGAGCTGGCCGCCTCAGTCCGCCGCGAACTCGAGCTCCAGGCTGCCGGAACCAAGCACAGCGCCCGCGTGCGGGAAGCCCTGTCCGGCCCGCAATCCGGCGTCGTCCTGGTCGAGGACCTCGAACAGGGCATCGCGGCCTGCGATGCGTACGCTGCCGAACACCTCGAGATCATGACCGCGGACGCTGCCGGCGTCGCGGCCCGGATCCGCAACGCCGGCGCGATCTTCGTGGGGGACTACAGCCCGGTCAGCCTGGGCGACTACTGCGCCGGCTCCAACCACGTGCTGCCCACGAGCGGAACGGCCGCGTTCTCCTCCGGGCTGAACGTCACCACCTTCCTGCGCGCCATCCAGGTGATCAACTACAGCAGGAGCGCGCTGGAGGAAGTCAGCGCTCACATCGTCAGCCTTTCCGGCGCCGAAGACCTTCCGGCGCACGGCGAGGCGGTCACCGCGCGGTTCCCGGCCCGGAGCTAGGGCCGCCGCCGGGCGCATCCGGCAGCAGCTGCGCCTGACCACAACATGTAGTAATTACAGGCTTGTTATTCATCAACATCTAGTCGTAAACTGATCCCGAGGCGCCAACTGCGGTGCTTCGGCCCTTGGTGGGTCCAGGCTTGCGACAGGGGAGGAACCGACGTGTATTGCCCGTTCTGTCGCAACCCTGATTCGCGTGTGGTGGACAGCCGCATCGCCGACGACGGCTCCGCCATCCGGCGACGCCGTCAGTGCCCGGAGTGCGGACGCCGGTTCACCACCGTGGAAACCACCAGCCTGACCGTCATCAAGCGCTCCGGCGTCGGCGAGCCCTTCAGCCGCAGCAAGGTCATCAACGGGGTGCGGAAGGCCTGCCAGGGCCGGCCCGTCACTGAAGACGACCTCGCCATGCTGGCCCAGGAAGTCGAAGAAACCATCCGAGCCTCCGGCGCCGCCGAGATCGACGCCCACGAGGTGGGCCTGGCCATCCTCAACCCCTTGCAGCGCCTCGATGAGGTGGCCTACCTGCGCTTTGCGAGCGTGTACCAGGCCTTTGAATCGCTGGAAGACTTCGAGTCCGCCATCGCCCTGCTCCGCCATGAGGCCGAGTCCAAGGGTCTGGAAGGCAAGAACCCGCAGAAGAGCCCGCTCTAGGCTCAAACAAGTTCCGGTGGTGGCAACGGAGGGGAAGCCGCGGCCACCACCGGCTCCACCACAAACCGGCCCGCAGTTGGACAACTGCGGGCCGGTTTCGTTTGTGCGGTGCCGGGGTTACTTCGCGAGCTTGTGCGTCAGGGCAACCTCAATGGCGGCGCCCACGATGCCGGCGTCGTTCTTCAGCTCGGCCGGAACGATCGGCGTGCGCAGTGACATGTGCGGCAGGTATTCGTCCGCGCGCTTGGAGATGCCGCCGCCGACGATGAACAGCTCGGGGGAGAAGAGGAACTCGACGTGGGAGAAGTAGCGCTGGAGCAGCACGCTGTATTCGGTCCAGCTCAGGCCGTCGCGCTCACGGGCGACGGCGGATGCCTTGCTCTCGGCGTCGAACCCGTCGATTTCCAGGTGTCCCAGCTCGGCGTTGGGGACGAGCTTGCCATTGAAGATGAAGGCGGAACCGATGCCGGTGCCGAGGGTGATCACCAGGACAGTGCCGGAGACGCCTTCACCGGCGCCGTAGCGGGCTTCGGCCAGGCCGGCGGCGTCGGCGTCGTTGATGACCTCCACCGGGCGGCCGAGCCGGGCGGTCAGCAGTGCGTCGATGTCCAGGTTCAGCCAGGAGTTGTCGACGTTCGCCGTCGAGTGGACCACACCGTGCTGGATGATTCCCGGGAAGGTCACACCGACAGGGGAGTCGGCCGCGGGGGCGTCGGGACGCTTGGACAGCTCCGTGACAACCTGCGCCACGACTTCGGCCACGGCTTCCGGCGTGGACGGCTGCGGGGTGGGGACGCGGAGCCGGTCGCCGACGAGCTTGCCCTTCTTCAGGTCAACGATTCCGCCCTTGATGCCGGTGCCACCGATGTCGATGCCGATCAGCGGGGCGTTCTTCTTCGACTTCTCGTCCTTCTTGGCCAATGTTGTTCCGTTCGTGGCAGGGGCGGGGTGGGTCTTGTTGTTGATCTTGGAAAGGCGGTGCGGGGATCAGGGAAGGGTCAGGACTTCGGCGCCGGACTCCGTGACCAGCAGGGTGTGTTCGAACTGTGCTGTCCGCTTGTGGTCGCGCGTGACGACCGTCCAGTCGTCGGCCCACATGTCCCACTCGACGGTGCCGAGGGTGAGCATGGGCTCGATCGTGAAGACCATGCCGGCCTCCATCACCGTGTTGTAGGCCGGAGCGGCGTCGTAGTGCGGGATGATCAGCCCGGTGTGAAAAGCCTCGCCCACGCCGTGCCCGGTGAAGTCGCGGACCACGCCATAACCGAAGCGCTTGGCGTAGGACTCGATGGTCCGGCCGATCACGTTGATTTCACGCCCCGGGGCCACCGCACGGATGGCGCGGCGCAGGGATTCTTCGGTGCGTTCGACTAACAGCCTGGACTCCTCGTCGACGTCGCCCACGAGGAAGGTGTAGTTGGTGTCGCCGTGCACGCCGCCGATGAAGGCCGTGATGTCGATGTTGAGGATGTCGCCGTCCTGGACCACCGTGCTGTCGGGGATGCCGTGGCAGATGACCTCGTTGAGCGAGGAGCACAGCGACTTGGGGAAGCCGCGGTAGCCGAGGGTCGACGGGTACGCCTTGTGGTCGAGCAGGAACTCATGCCCCACCTTGTCCAGTTGGTCCGTGGTCACGCCCGGCACGATGTGCTTGCCGACCTCCACGATGGCCCGGGCGGCGATCCGCGAGGCGATGCGGATCTTCTCGATGGTCTCGGCGGACTTGACCTCTGCGCCGGTGAACTTGGCCGGGGCGGGTTTGCCGACGTACTCGGGGCGCGGAATGGACGCCGGCACGGCAAGTTGCGGGCTGACTGTTCCCGGGACAAGGGTGCCGATGGGTGCAGTCGAGGTGAGGGAAGGCATAGATTGATTCTATAAGTACCCGGCCGAAGGCCGGAAAATACAGCCGAGAAACAGCCGGACTATCAGCCGGAAATACGCGCACAGGAGGAGTCTTCATGACCGAATACTGGTACAACGTCAACACTCACGAGATCGAGGAAGACGCAATGTCCGACTGGAGCCAGCTGATCGGCCCCTACAAGACCCGCGAGGAAGCCGAACACGCCCTCGAAAAGGTCAAGGCCCGCAACGAGGCCTGGGACAAGGGCGACGACGACGCGTAACGGCCGGGCGGCGCCCGTTGTCCTTCTGGTCAACGGGCTGCCCGGCTCCGGCAAGTCGACGCTCGCGGCCCAGCTCTCGGCCGGGCTGGGCATTGCGCTGTTTTCCAAGGACGCCTACAAGGAATCCCTCTGGGACAGCCGCAGGCGTCCGACGGCGGCGGAGTCGTCCAGCGTGGGCCGCGCCGCTGTGGCCCGCCTCTGGTCCGAACTCACCGAACATCCCGGTCCCGCCGTCGTCGAATCTTTTTGGTTTGCCCCCAGGGACCGGCTGCTCCTCGCCGCGGACCTGGCCGCCGCCGGGAGGACCGCGGCTGCTGAGCTGTGGTGCAGTGTGGATGCGGCTACCGCCAGGCAGCGCTGCCGCGGCCGCCAACGGCACGCGGTCCACCACGCAGCGCATGAGGATGAAGAGCTGTGGCAGCAATGGGCGCAGCACGCCGGGCCGCTGGGGCTGGGCCGGACCCTGCGCGTCAGTACAGCGGGACCGGTGGACCTTGAGGCCCTGTGCCGGCAGGTCCGGCCCCTGCTGGAACCCGAAATCCTGGAACCCGAAACGCTGGAACCCGAAGCTTGAACTAGAAGGAATGCTCCGGGCCGGGGAAGTGACCCGAACGGACGTCATCGCCGTAGGCCTTGGCCGCGTCACTCAGGGTGGTCCGCAGATCCGCGTACTGCTTGACGAACTTGGCCATCTTGCCGCCGCGCAGCCCGGCCATGTCCTGCCAGACCAGCACCTGGCCGGTGGTCGCGTTGCCCGCTCCGATGCCGATCGTGGGCACCTCGACAGCGGCGTCCACGGCGGCCGCCGTCGGCGCCGGAACCATTTCCATCAGCACGCAGAAGGCACCGGCGTCGGCCAAGGCGACGGCGTCGTCGATCAGCCGCTGGGCGTCGTCGCCGCGGCCCTGGACCCGGTAGCCGCCGAGGGCGTGTTCGCTTTGCGGCGTGAAGCCGATATGCGCCATTACGGGAATTCCGGCCTGGACCATGGCCCGAACGGTCTCGGCGTAGAACTTGCCGCCCTCGATCTTGACCGCGTGGGCGAGCCCCTCCTTGAGGAACCGCACGCCCGTCGCCACCGCCTGCTGGGCGGAAACCTCGTAGCTGCCGAAAGGCAGGTCGGCCACCACGAGGGCGCGCCGCGCGGAGCGGGTCACCGCACGGCAGAGCGGAAGCAGCTCGTCCACCGTGACGGGCAGGGACGTTTCGTTGCCGAACACATTGTTGGACGCGGAATCCCCGACCAGCAGCACCTCGATGCCGGCAGCGTCAAAGATCTCGGCGGTGTACTGGTCGTAAGCCGTCAGCATGGCGAAGCGCTCACCGTTGAGCTTGGCCTGGCGCAGGTGGTGTGTGCGGATCCGGCCCGCCGGCTTGGCGGCACCATCCTTGGGGGCGGCGCCTGTGGCGTCGCCGCCCGCGGCCGGTGCCGGGGCTGCGTCGGACATGCCGGAGGCGGGGCCGTTGCCGTAGGGGGCAGCGAGTTCTGCGGACAGGGGCGAATCGGGGCTGTTGCTGGGGGCCATGCCATGAGCGTAGTGCGATACCCGGCGTCCTAGCTACCGGGCGGCCCCGCCGGCCCGGTGAAAGCCGTCACAATCGGGGCCGTCCCGGCACCGCAGCGGGGCGCCCGGACGGCGGTCCGGCGGCCGTTGTGTTAACGGTGTGTTACGCGGGGGCGCTGGGCCAGCAATCGCCGGGAATGCTTAGTAGAGTGATTCGAGAGCAGCTGCGGGCGCCAGCCAGGACGAGTAGTCGGGACGGGTCCGGGGCACGGACGTAGACCCGGAAAGAGGCACCATGGACCGCCAGCAAGAGTTTGTCCTGCGGACGATCGAAGAGCGTGACGTGCGCTTTGTGCGCTTGTGGTTCACCGACGTCGTGGGCTCGCTGAAATCTGTGGCACTGGCTCCGGCCGAAGTCGAAGGCGCCTTCGAGGAGGGCCTGGGCTTCGACGGCTCCTCGATCGAGGGCCTGGCCCGCGTCTTCGAGTCGGACATGCTGGCCCAGCCGGACCCCTCCACTTTCCAGATCCTGCCGTGGCGCGGCGAGACCGAAGCCACCTCGCGGATGTTCTGCGACATCCTGACGCCCGACGGCGAGCCCTCCGCGGCGGATCCGCGCAACGTGCTCAAGCGCAACCTCGCCAAGGCCGCGGACATGGGTTTCACCTGCTACACCCACCCCGAAATCGAGTTCTACCTGCTCAAGTCCCAGCAGCCGGGCCCGGACGGCGCGCCGGTTCCGGTGGACGAGGGCGGCTACTTCGACCACGTGCCCGGCGGCGTGGCGCAGGACTTCCGGCGGACCGCCGTGACCATGCTGGAATCCGTGGGCATCTCTGTCGAGTTCAGCCACCACGAGGCCGGCCCCGGCCAGAACGAGATCGACCTGCGCTACGCCGACGCGCTCCAGACCGCGGACAACATCATGACCTTCCGCACCGTGATCAAGGAGGTCGCACTCCAGCAGGGCACCTACGCAACCTTCATGCCCAAGCCCTTCACGGCGCACCCCGGTTCAGGCATGCACACGCACTTCTCACTGTTCGAAGGCGACACCAACGCCTTCTACGAGGCCGGCGCGGAGTTCCAGCTCTCCGAAACCGCCCGGCAGTTCATCGCCGGCATCCTCAAGCACGCCCCCGAGTTCACCGCCGTGACCAACCAGTTCGTGAACTCCTACAAGCGCCTCTGGGGCGGGGGAGAGGCGCCGAGCTACCTGAGCTGGGGCCACAACAACCGCTCCGCCCTGGTCCGGGTGCCGCTCTACAAGCCCGGCAAGGGCCAGTCCGCCCGGATCGAGTACCGCGGCATCGACTCGGCCGCCAACCCGTACCTCGCCTACGCCGTGCTGCTGGGCGCCGGGCTGAAGGGCATCGAGGAGGGCTACCAGCTGCCGGCCGCCGCGGAGGACGACATCTGGTCGCTGAGCTCGGCCGAGCGCCGCGCCATGGGCCACGATCCGCTGCCGGCCAGCCTGCACGACGCGATCCGGACCATGGAGGATTCCGAGCTCATGCCGCAGATCCTGGGCGAGCAGGTCTTCGAGCACTTCCTGCGCAACAAGCGCGCCGAGTGGCAGGACTACCGCCTCCAGGTGACGCCCTACGAGCTGCAGCGCAACCTGGCCATCCTCTAGGCGGCCGCTATGAGCCTGGCACGGCGCCTCATCGCCGCGGGTTTCAACGACCTGGAGAAGGGCGAGCGGTTCCTGGCCGCCACCGAGCTGGAGGGCCTGGACGAGGACGCGCTGTTCGCAGGGCTTCAGCTGGCCGCCAACCCGGACACGGCGCTGCAGTCCCTGGTCCGGCTGATCGAAAAACACCCGGACCTGCGGAAACTTGCCGCGGCGGAGCCGGACCGCAGCGAACCGCTCTACCGGGTGCTGGGCGCTTCCGAGGCGCTGGGCGAGTTCCTCATCCGGCACCCGGAACACCTGGACGCCTTCCACACCACGGCGAGCCCCGAGCCGCAGGCGGCAGACGCCGCCGCGCTGCGCACCCGGCTGCTGCAGTCCGTCCGCGCCGACCCGAAGGCCGCCCGTCCGGTCGCGGCGCTGACCGGGCAGGAAGGCTACGCCGCCCTTCGCACGGCCTACCGCAGGGGGCTCGTGGAGCTCGCCATCAAGGACCTCTGCGCCGCCGATCCGTTGGACTTCATGCCGGCTGTTGGCGCAGAACTGGCCGACCTGGCAGGGGCCGCGATCGAGGCCGCCCTTGCCGTATCCCGGGCCGAAGCGGCCGAGCAGTTCAGCGCGGCGGAGGTGGCCGACGTCGGGCTGGCCGTGATCGGGATGGGCAAGTGCGGCGCCCGCGAACTGAACTACATCTCCGACGTCGACGTCATCTACGTGATCGATCCCGGCGCGCTGGAAGACTTCCGAGCCAACACCATCGGCACCGCCCTGGCCTCGGGCATTTCGCGGGCCATCATGTCCACAAGCCGTGAGCCGGGGCTCTGGGAGGTCGATGCCAACCTCCGGCCCGAGGGCAAATCCGGGCCACTGGTGCGCACCCTGGCCTCGCACGAGAGCTACTACGCCCGATGGGCGGAAAGCTGGGAATTCCAGGCGCTGCTCAAGGCCCGCACCATCGCCGGCGACGCCGCACTCGGTGCCCGGTACGAGGCCGCTGTCGCCCCGCTGATCTGGTCCTCCGCGGGCCGCGAAGGGTTCGTCGAGTCGGTCCGTTCGATGCGCCGCCGGGTCACCGAACACATCCCGGCCGAGGAGGAGCAGCGGCAGATCAAACTGGGCCGCGGCGGGCTGCGCGACGTCGAATTCACCGTCCAGCTGCTCCAGCTGGTGCACGGCAAATCGGACGAATCGCTGCGCGGCCGGGACACCACCTCGGCCATCGCGGCTCTCTCCGCCGGCGGGTACATCGGACGCTCGGACGCCAAGGAGTTCGACCGCGACTACCGCTACCTGCGCCTGCTCGAGCACCGGATCCAGCTGTTCCAGCTGCGCCGCACGCACCTGATGCCTGTCAAGGAAGCGTCGCTGCGTTCCCTCGCCAAGGCGGTCCTGGGCCCGTTCTCCGACGAACGCCCGCACCCGGACGCGCTGCTGAAGACGTGGCGCCAGACGAAGCGTTCCGTCCGGGAACTGCACGAGCGCATCTTCTACCGGCCGCTGCTCAATACCGCCGCCGCGCTGAGCAGCGAGGAGGCCAGGCTCACGCCCGAGGCCGCGCAGGGCCGGCTTGCCGCGCTCGGCTACCTGGATCCGCCCGGGGCCATGCGGCACATCGAGTCACTCACCGCCGGGGTGAGCCGGCGAGCCGCCCTGCAGCGCCAACTGCTGCCGATCCTGCTCGGCTGGCTCGCCGAAGGCGTGGACCCCGACGGCGGTTTGCTCGCCTTCCGCCGGGTCAGCGAGGCGCTCGGCACCACGCACTGGTACCTCGGCCTGCTGCGCGATTCGACGGCGGCGGCCGAGCGGCTCTGCCACGTGCTCTCCAACTCCCGGCTCATCTCGGACCTGCTGGAGGTCTCGCCGGAGTCGGTGGCCTGGCTCGGCTCGGACAAGGACCTGGTGCCGCTCAGTTACGAGGCGCAGTGGCTGGAGATCACCTCCAAGATGTCCCGGCATTCGGATCCGGAGAGTGCCATGCGCCTGATCCGGCTGATCCGGCGCCGCGAGATCCTGCGGATCGCCATCGCGGACAGCGCGGGGCTGCTGGACCAAGACCAGGTGGGAGCGGCCCTGGCCGATACCGACCGTGCCGCCATGCTCGGTGCCCTCCGCGTGGCCGAGACGGTGGTGTCCGCCCGGGAACCGCTTAAGACCCGGGTCCTGGTGGTGGCGATGGGGCGCCAGGGCGGCCGCGAGATCGGCTACGGCTCCGACGCCGACGTCATGTACGTGCACCGCGGCCTGCCCGGCGTGCCGGAAGACGAGGCGCAACAGCAGGCCGCCCGGATCGTCGGCAAGCTCTCCAGCCTGCTGACCCAGCCGCTCAAGCCTGCCATCCTGGCCGAACGCGTGCTGATGGTGGACGCGGACCTGCGGCCGGAAGGCAAGAACGGGCCGATGGTGCGCTCGCTTGAGTCCTACGCCGAGTATTACCGCCGCTGGTCCCTCATCTGGGAGGCGCAGGCGCTGCTGCGTGCCAGGCCGATGGCCGGCGACGACGAACTCGCCGCCGACTTCCTGGCGATGATCGATCCCATCCGCTATCCGGACGCGATTACTGACCAGGATGTCCGCGAGGTCAGGCGGATCAAGGCCCGGATGGAGTCGGAACGGTTGCCCCGCGGCGCGGACCCGGCCCGGCACCTGAAACTGGGCCGCGGCGGCCTGAGCGATGTCGAATGGCTCGCCCAGCTCCTGCAGCTTCGCCATGCTGGCAGGCACCCCGAACTGCGCACGACCTCGACGGTGGAGGCTCTCGAAGCCGCCGCCGAACTGGAGCTGCTGGAGGCAGGCGAAGTGGTGCTGCTGCTGCGGGCCTGGCGGCTCGCGAGCCGGATCCGATCCGCCAACGTGATCTGGACCGGCCGCGCCTCGGACCTGCTTCCGTCCTCGCGCCGGGACCTCGAAGCCGTGGCCCGCTGGTGCGGCTACGGGCACGGGAACGCCGCCGAGCTCGAGGAGGACTACCTGCGGCTGAGCCGCCGTGCACGGGCTGTCTTCGAGCGCGTCTTCTACGGCCAGTAGGCCCGCGGGCCGACATCTATCTCGCCGCCGGTCAAATGCGGGTAGCCTCGGAGGGTACTTTGCCGGTCCTCCGGGCCGGCTGCCGCACTTACCTAGGGGTTGTTTACCTTGCCCAGACTCCAGCAGACCGGGGCCGCCAGGCCGCGGACGGCCACGGTCATCGGAGCGTTGCTGGCCTTCGCCGCCATGCTTTTCGGTGCCTCGGCGGCCACAGCCGCAGGCGCATCCCACCAGCCCGCGGACGCGCCCAGCGCCGCGCACCAGTCCGTCTACCGGGCGCAACCGGCCGCCGCGCCGTCGAGCGTCTCCGGAAAGACCTACGTCATCGGCACGGACACCACGTTCGCACCGTTTGAATTCCGTGACGCGGGCGGTGAACTGACCGGCATCGACATGGACATCATCCGTGAGATCGCCAAGAGCCAGGGATTCACCGTCGAGATCAAATCGCTCGGCTTCAACGCTGCCCTGCAGGCACTGTCCTCCAACCAGGTCGACGGCGTGATCGCCGGCATGTCCATCACCGAGCCGCGCAAGCAGATCTACGACTTCTCCGACCCGTACTTCGAATCGGGCGTACAGATGGCCGTGGCCAAGTCGAACAAGGACATCAAGGGCTACGAGGACCTGAAAGGCAAGACCGTCACCGCCAAGACCGGCAGCGAAGGCGAGACGTTCGCCAAGTCGATCGCCGGCAAGTACGGTTTCACGGTCAAGTCCCTGGACCAGTCCGCCACCATGTACGAGTTGGTGAAGTCCGGGAACGCCGTCGCCGTCTTCGACGACTACCCGGTGCTGGCCTACGGCATCAGCCAGAACAACGGCCTCAAAGCCGTATCCGAGAAGGAAAAGGGCGGCTCCTACGGCTTCGCCGTCAACAAGGGCAAAAACCCGGAACTGCTCAAGGCCTTCAACACCGGCCTGGCCGAACTGAAGTCCAACGGCAAGTACCAGGAAATCCTGGACAAATACCTCAAGGACCCCACGCAGGCCGCCCCGTCCAGCTTCTGGGACCTGCTGGCCAGCAGCTTCCCGGCCCTCATGAAGGGGCTCGGGAACACTGTCCTGGTCACCGCCATTTCCTTCGCCCTGGCCATGCTGATCGGCGTCTTCATGGGGTTCCTGAAGATCTCCACGAGCGTCTTGCTGCGCGGGATCGCCACGACCTTCGTCAGCATCTTCCGCGGGACCCCGCTGCTGGTCTGGGCCTTCTTCTTCTACTTCGGCATCCCGCAGTTGACCGGCCAGCCGATCGACATCTGGGTGGCCGGTGTGCTCACCCTGAGCCTCAACGCCGGCGCCTACATCACCGAAATCGTGCGGGGCTCTATCCAGTCCGTGGATCCGGGCCAGCTTGAAGCCAGCCGCAGCCTGGGCCTGGGCTACGCGAAGTCCATGCAGAAAGTCGTGGTCCCGCAGGCCTTCAAGATCATGACGCCGTCCCTGATCAACCAGCTCATCATCATGCTCAAGGACAGCTCGTTGCTGCTGGCCATCGGCTTCGCCGAGCTGCTCTACCAGGGCCAGCAGATCTACGCCGGAAACTTCCGGATCACTGAAACCCTGCTGATCGTCGCGGTCCTGTACTTCGTGGTGATCATGCTGCTGACCAAGCTGGCCAACGTTGCGGATAAGAGGTTCAACAAATGAGCACGGCAGTCACTGCACCCAGCAAGATCACCGTCCGGGAGCTGAAGAAGTCCTTCGGCGCCAACGAAGTCCTCAAGGGCATCAACGCCGAGGTCGCCGAGGGCGAGGTGGTCTGCGTGATCGGGCCCTCCGGCTCCGGCAAATCAACCTTCCTGCGCTGCCTGAACAAGCTTGAGGACATCACCGGCGGCCACGTCACCGTGGACGGCTTCGACGTGACGGACCCCAAGGTGGACATCAACGAGGTCCGCCGGCACATCGGCATGGTCTTCCAGCACTTCAACCTGTTCCCGCACATGTCCGTGATCGAGAACATCATGCTGGCGCCGGTGGAGTCGAAGAAGCAGGGCAAGGACGAGGCACGGGCCAACGCCTTGAAACTGCTGGAGCGCGTCGGCCTCGCAGAGAAGGCGGACGCACGTCCGGCGTCGCTGTCCGGCGGCCAGAAGCAGCGCGTGGCGATCGCCCGGGCCCTGGCCATGAACCCTGACATCATGCTCTTCGACGAAGCAACTTCCGCGCTGGACCCGGAGATGGTGGGGGAGGTGTTGCAGGTAATCAAGGACCTGGCCCGCGAAGGCATGACGATGGTGCTGGTCACCCACGAGATGGGGTTCGCCCGCGAAGTGGCCGACCGGGTGCTGTTCATGGCCGACGGCGTCATCTGCGAGCAGGGCGCCCCGGAGGAGCTGTTCGGCAACCCGCAGCAGGCGCGCACCCGGGAGTTCCTCTCCAAGGTCCTCTAGGTGTGTGACGCCGGGCCGCCCCGACAGSGGGGCGGCCCGGCGTTGGATACGCTTCTCTTTATGTCTGCACACGTCTGGCTGATCAGCCTCAAGAACCTCGACGACGACGCCCGGGACATCAAGCTGGGCGAGGTCGCGGGCCTGGAGCTTGGGCAGGGACAAAGGAAGTTCGTCGGGGATCCGCTGCGGATGATGCTGTTGGGCCTCGAGGAGGCCAGCCGCTTTCCCTATGTGATGGATTCCAATGGCTCGGCCGTCGGCGTGGCCACCTTGCAGGCCGGGGCCGCACGCGCCGCCGGCTGGTACGACGACGAGTCCGCCTGGCTTTTGCGCGGCTTCCTCGTGGACCGGCGGCAGCAGGGCAGGGGACTGGGTGCGGCCGCAGCGGCCGCGGCCGTGCGGGAGGCAGCCCGGCTCACGACGGCGCTCGGCGGAGACCAGCGCGGCGTCGTCCTCTCCGTCAACGAGGCCAACCCTGCAGGACAGGCCGCCTACCGCAAGGCGGGCTTCGAGGACCGTGGGCAGTACCTCGGCGGCGACGCCGGCCCGCAGCGGATCATGTACCGGGGGTTTTGAACCCGGTTTCGTCCTCGGGTGGGGTGAGCGCTGCGCGGAGGAGCCAGGCGTAGTGCTTGTCGCCCGGAGCGCGGCTGTCCAGATACGCCGCCAGTTCCTCCACCCGCTCCAGTTGGGCGCGCTGCTGCGCAACGAGGGCGAGGAGGTAGCGCCGGTCGCGGATGGACTGCCCGGCCGCAACGCCGGCATTCTCCTCCGCCGTGAGACGTTCCTCGATCGAGGCGAGAGCCTCGGCCTCGGCATCCGCGACGGAACGGTCTGCAGGGCCGGGATTTGCTCCGCCGTCCGGCGCGGTCCCGCCGGCGGCCGTTTGCCCCAGACCGCCGTACCGGTCCAGGCGCGAATAGCCCGGCGCCGGGTCGTCGGCCACTAGGTGCCGATGGATGAAGCTTCGGAACCGGGACATCACCGCTCCTCGATGGAGTTCCTAAGACCAAGCGTAGCCGCGAACGTGGAAAGTGCACGGGGCAAACGAAAGGCCGGCCCGGGGTGGTTAAACCCCGGGCCGGCCTTTTCTGTCACCGGATTGGCGGACCGGTCCGGGCTAGGCCCGGCGTGGCCGCGTGTTCCGGCTAGACGCCGTAGTAGAGCTCGAACTCATAGGGGTTCGGGCGCAGCGAAAGCGGACGGATCTCGTTCTCGTACTTGTACTCGATCCAGGTGTCGATCAGGTCCTGGGTGAAGACGCCGCCGGCCTGCAGGAACTCGTTGTCCTCGGCCAGGGCTTCCAGGGCTTCCTCGAGCGTGCCCGGGGCCTTGGGGATGTCCTTGGCTTCTTCGGCGGGGAGCTCGTAGAGGTCCTTGTCGATCGGAGCCGGCGGTTCGATGCGGTTGCGGATGCCATCGATGCCGGCCATCAGCTGGGCCGCGAAGGCCAGGTACGGGTTGGAGGAGGGGTCCGGCGCGCGGAACTCGATGCGCTTGGCCTTCGGGTTCGAGCCCGTGATCGGGATACGGATACCGGCGGAGCGGTTGCCCTGCGAGTAGACCATGTTGACCGGAGCCTCGAAGCCCTTGACCAGGCGGCGGTAGGAGTTCACCGTCGGGTTGGTGAAGGCCAGGACGGCGGAGGAGTGCTTCAGCAGGCCACCGATGTACCAGCGGGCGGTGTCGGACAGGCCGGCGTAGCCCTTCTCGTCGTAGAACAGCGGCTCGCCGCCGTTCCACAGCGACTGGTGGCAGTGCATGCCCGAGCCGTTGTCACCGAAGACCGGCTTCGGCATGAAGGTGACCGACTTGCCCCAGGCATCGGCGGTGTTCTTGATGACGTACTTGAACTTCTGCAGGTCATCGGCCGCGTGGGTCAGGGTGGTGAACTTGTAGTTGATTTCAGCCTGGCCGGCGGAGCCGACTTCGTGGTGGCTGCGCTCGACCTCAAGGCCGGCCTCGTCCAGGGCAACGCACATGGCGTCGCGCAGGTCGGCCTGCTTGTCCGTCGGGGAAACCGGGAAGTAACCGCCCTTGACGGGGGTCTTGTAGCCGAGGTTTCCGCCCTCTTCCTCGCGGCCGGTGTTCCAGTGGGCTTCCTCGGAGTCGATCTTGTAGAAGCTGCCCTGGGGGGAGGACTGGTACTGGACGTTGTCGAAGACGAAGAACTCGGCCTCGGGAGCGAAGAATGCGGTGTCGGCGATGCCGGTGGAGGCCAGGTAGGCCTCAGCCTTCTCGGCCACGCCACGCGGATCGCGGTGGTACGGGTCGCCCGTGCGGGGGTTCACGATGGAGAAGTTCAGTGCGAGGGTCTTCTCCATGCGGAAGGTGTCAACGAACGCCGTCGTAACGTCCGGGATGAGCTGCATGTCCGACTCGGCGATGCCCTGGAAGCCACGGATCGAGGATCCGTCGAAAAGCTGGCCGTTAACGAAGAAGTCCGCGTCTACGCTCTTGGCCGGGACGTTGAAGTGCTGCTGAACGCCCGGCAGGTCGGTGAAGCGGATATCAACGAATTTGATGTCTTCGTCTTTGATGAACTTGAGGACTTCGTCCGCAGTCTTGAACATCTATGCTCCTTACGCATATGAAAGATCTGGCCGTCAGGCCGTGTGGTCCAGCGCAGTCCGACGGCGGGGTAAACGCAGTGTTGACCCCGCCCACAATGCCGCTAGCAACTGTTACCACCCTAAGGACACGGGATTTCCCCACGGTGTCCGCTTTGTTTCAAGCAGGTTACAGAATGCGCTGACGTGTTAAAGCTAGCCGCTGTCCACAGTGTGGCCTATCCGGGTCCGCTCTGTGACCGCCCCAAGTCCAAATGATGAACAGGCCGGGCGCCCGGCCGGGAGCCGATAGGCTTGTGGGGTGGTTGATCGCAAAGACATAGGCTCCTGGCTCAGCGGACCGGACACGTCCGGCATCTCCAAGTACCCGGGGGAGCGGCTGGGGCTGCCCGAGTCCGGCCCCGGCTCGATTGCCCGCGCGGGCCGGCGCATTCTGGCCATCTGCATCGACTGGGGGATCGCCCTGCTGATCAGCAATTTCGCCTTCGCGGGAAACCCCTGGGCCAATCTTGCGGTCTTCGCCGTCGAACAGGCATTGCTGGTTGGGACGCTGGGCTACAGCATCGGGCACCGGATCATGGGCATCCATGTCATCCGGCTCGGCGGTGGTCCCGCGGGGCCGCTCGCGGGCCTGGTCCGCAGCCTGCTGCTCTGCCTCGTGATCCCTGCCGTCATCTTCGACCCGGACCACCGCGGCCTGCACGACAAGGCCATGAACACGGTGCTCGTCCGGATGTAGCTGCCGCGGGTTGTAGCTGCCGTCCAAGGTAGCTGCCGCAGGCCGGATTAGCGGCCGCGGGCCCACCGCCACGCGGCGATCGTTCCCCGTTTGCCACAGATGGCCGCTATTGCACTGTGCATAACGGCCATCTGTGGCGAACGGGCCGGCGCCCCGTGACGAAGCGCCCGGCCGCCCGGCAAACCGCCGCCAAACCAGGGAGAACCCGCGCGGAGCTACACCCCGGCCGACGCCCGGGCCGGCAACGGTTCGGTTGCAACGTCCTTGGCGGACAGATAGCCGCGCTTCTCAGCCCAGCGCTCGAACCAGATGGTGGTGAAAGGCAGCACCGCGGACAGCCCGGCGAACAGGGCCACCCGGAACGGCCAACGCTGCAGCCTCCACAACGTCAGGGCGGTCAGGCCGTAGCCAATGAAGAATGCCCCGTGGACCGGCCCGGCAAGCTCGACGCCCAGTTCGGTGGTCCGCAGCACCCACTTGAGGAACATTCCCACCAGCAGCGCTGCCCAGCTAAAGGCTTCGGCAACTGCCAGGATCTTGAAGGCCCTGAGCACGGCGGTTTTCGAAGGTAGTTTCACGTGGGAGTCTCCGGATTCGGTCGATGCGGTGACGGCCTCCGAGCGCAGGCGCCGTCGTCGTACGGGTCGGACAAAAAGGGCTAAGCCCGGTTAAAGCGGACCGCCCCGGCTCCCGGCAAGATGCCGGCAACCGGGGCGCCCCGGGAAAGCTGTAGCCAACGGGTCCCTAGCGGCCGCGGGCGGCCTTGCGGTCCGGGCGGGCCTTGTACGGGTCGATGCCCTTGGGGATCGGCAGGCGGTTGCCGAGTGAGGAGATGCGCTTCGAGACGGTGCTGACCTCGGTCTTGGTCAGTTCGTTCTTCATCTTGCCCATCTTCTTGGCGACCTGGCTGATCGGCACCTGGCCCTCGCCTCGGCCGCTCTCGATCACGTGGATGGTGACGTTGGGCAGGATGCGGGCGAGACGCTTGCGTTCACCGTCGAGCAGGGGCTTGACCCGGTGGCTGGGACCCTCGCTCACGAGCACGACGCCGGGGCGTCCGATGGCGCGGAAGACGGCGTCCTGCGTGCGCGGGTTGACGGCGACCGGCTGGTCCTCGGTGATCCAGCCGCGGCGCAGGGTGCCGAGTGCGGCACCGGAGGCGCCGGGCTGGTTTTCGATCTGGGCGAACGCTGCCCGCTCGGCGCGGCGGGACAGGATCAGGGTGGCGGCCAGGATGCCCAGCGGAATGCCGATGATCAGGCCCGTGATCCAGTTATCCAGCAGGAATCCGACCAGGAAGCTGACCGCGACGACGCCGAGGAACGCCAGCAGCATGAGCCACGGAACCATCGGATCGTGGCGGCGGGTCATCTGGAAGACTTCCCTGATCTGCTTCAGCCGGCTCGGCTTCTTGGCCTTGGCTACCTTGGGCTTGCGGGAGAAAAGGCCACGCTTCGGCTCGTCGGCCGAGGAAGTGGACGTGCTGGAGTCAGGGAAATTCGCCATAGTGCCTTAATTCTACGTGATGCACGGCTCAGGGCCGGACACCGGATTGCTCCGGTGCCGGCCCTGGGCGGCAATGGTTGAAGGGGTCTGTCAGGAGTGTGCCGCGAGCAGTGAGCTGGCTTCCTGGCGGGTGCTGCCGGAGGATTCGATGTGGGCGAGGGCGGCGGGGATTTCCCAGCCCTTCTTGCGCATCGCGGTGGCCCAGAGCCGGCCGGCGCGGTACGAGGAGCGCACCAGGGGTCCGGACATGACGCCGAGGAAGCCGATCTCGTCCGCTTCCTGCTGCAGGTCCACGAATTCCTGCGGCTTGACCCAGCGGTCCACCGGGAGGTGGCGTTCGGACGGGCGCAGGTACTGGGTGATGGTGATCAGGTCGCAGCCGGCCTCGTGCAGGTCSCGSAGGGCCTCGGAGATTTCCTCGCGGGTCTCGCCCATGCCCAGGATCAGGTTGGACTTGGTGACCATGCCGTGGCTGCGGCCCTGGCTGATGACGTCCAGGGACCGTTCGTAGCGGAACGCGGGACGGATGCGCTTGAAGATCCGGGGCACGGTCTCGACGTTGTGGGCGAAGACCTCGGGCTTGGAGTCGCAGATCGCGGCGATGTGTTCGGGTTTGCCGGAGAAGTCCGGGATGAGGAGTTCGACGCCGGTGCCGGGGTTCAGTTCATGGATCTTGCGGACCGTTTCGGCGTAGAGCCAGACGCCCTCGTCGGCGAGGTCGTCGCGGGCGACGCCGGTGACGGTGGCGTAGCGCAGGGCCATGGACTGGACCGAGCGGGCRACCTTGGTCGGTTCGAACATGTCCACGGGGGAGGGYTTGCCGGTGTCGATCTGGCAGAAGTCACAGCGGCGGGTGCATTCGGAGCCGCCGATCAGGAAGGTCGCTTCCTTGTCTTCCCAGCACTCGAAGATGTTCGGGCAGCCGGCCTCTTCACAGACGGTGTGCAG
>NZ_JBFTRD010000009.1:0-80538 GCF_056399345.1 Arthrobacter sp. 01N442 | reverse complement strand
CCGCCGTGGGCCAGGTTCAGGCCCATGATGGTGTCGCCGGGGCGGATCAGGGCGTGCATGACCGAGGCGTTCGCCTGCGCCCCGGAGTGCGGCTGGACGTTCGCGTATTCCGCGCCGAACAGGGCCTTGACCCGGTCGATCGCGAGCTGTTCGACGACGTCGACGTGCTCGCAGCCGCCGTAGTAGCGCTTGCCCGGGTAACCCTCGGCGTACTTGTTCGTCAGCACCGAGCCCTGCGCCTGCATCACCGCCCGGGCGGTGTGGTTCTCCGAAGCGATCATCTCCAGCCCATCCCGCTGGCGGGTGAGCTCCGCGTCGATCCGCGCGGCGATCTCCGGATCCAGGGCGGACAGCTCCGCGTCCAGCGACGGGGACACAACCTGCTCAAACACTGCTTCGGTTCCGGCGGCCGCGGTCGAGCCGCTCACAGTTCGCCGCCGTTCTTGGAGGCGTAGTCCTGGGCTGAGAGCAGCGGACCCTCGGATTCCGCGGCCACCTTGAACAGCCAGCCGGCACCGTACGGATCGCTGTTGATCAGCGCCGGATCGGACACGACCGCGTCGTTGATCTCCGTGACCTCGCCCGTCACCGGGGCGTAGAGATCCGAAACGGACTTCGTCGACTCAACCTCACCGCACGTCTCACCCGCCGTCACCGACGAGCCCACCTCGGGCAGGTCAACGTAAACAATGTCGCCCAGCGCGTCCGTAGCGACCGCCGAGATGCCGATGGACACTACGTTCCCGGCCTCGCGGGCAACCCACTCGTGCTCGTCGGAGTACTGCAGTTCAGGGGCAACTTTTGCCATGTGTTTTTCCTTTACGTTTGAGAAATCGTGGGCCACATCAATTGTGGCGGGGTTGGGTGACGGATGAGGAAATTCCTCCGCGTGCTCGCTCGTTCCTCGCTTAGACGCACGCTTCCGGAATCCCCTCGCCCGCCACTATCCAGTTCAATTTCCGGGGGCAACAGTTCTCCGGAAAGAAACTGTGGCCGTTCGAACTTTCTAGGGCCGACCCGCGGTAGGCGGGACGGGCCCCAGCACCTCTGGCTTACGGAAGCGCTGGCTCCCGTTGGTTTTGGTTGTGATTTGTCCCTAAAAGGCGAGCTGTCCACGAGGGCCGGCTGGCCGCGGTTTTCGAAAGCGTGCGTCAAAGCGACGAAGGAGCAGCACGCGTGAAAACCGGGGCCAGCCGGTCCCGGAGCCGGGAACCGCTGCGGCCGGTCCTGAAGCCAGCAACGGCTCCGGAACCAGCCCGCCTACTTTTGACGCTTGTAGAAAGGCAGTGCGACAACTTCGAACTGCTCGCTCTTTCCGCGCAGGTCGATGTCCAGGGCCGTGCCGGGTTCGGTGAAGGCGACGTCGACGTAAGCCATCGCGACCGGGTAGCCCAGGGTGGGTGAGGGCTGGCCGGAGGTGACTTCGCCAACCGTGTTGCCGTCCTTGAGGACCGGGTAGTGGCCCCGGCCGGCCCGGCGGGCCAGACCCTTGAGCCCGACGAGCTTGCGTCCCGTCGTCGACCCGGCGCCGGCTTCCTTCTTCGCTGCCAGGGCGGCTTTGCCGACGAAGTCGCCTTCCTTGGACAGCGCGACGACGGGACCCAGCCCGGCGGCGAACGGGTCGCCTTCGAGGGACAGCTCGTTGCCGTAGAGCGGCATGCCGGCCTCGAGGCGGAGCGAGTCGCGGGAGGCCAAGCCTGCGGGCGTCAGCTCGCCTTCTTCAGCGATGGCAATGAGCGCCTGCCAGAGTGCCGCGGCGTCGTCGTTGGCGACGAAGATTTCGAAGCCGTCCTCACCGGTGTAGCCGGTGCGGGCCAGCAGGAGTTCCTGGCTGCTGCCGCCGAACATGAACGGGACGTCGACGGCGGCGTAGTACTTCAGGCCGGTGACGAGCTCGTGCTGCGCGGCGGGGACCAGGCGGAGCAGGATCGCCTCCGCTTTCGGTCCCTGGACCGCGATCAGCGAGGTCTCGGCGGACGCGTCCTGGACCTTGACATCAAATGCTGCAGCGCGCTCGGCCAGGGCCGCGGCCACGACCTTGGCGTTGCCGGCGTTGGGGACCACGAGGAACTTATCGGTGCCGTCAGCCGCGGCCGGGCGGCGGTAGGTGATGAGGTCATCGATGATGCCGCCGTCTTCGTTGCAGATCAGCGAATACTTGGCCTTGCCGACCGCCATCGCGGAAATCTTGCCGACCAGGGCGTAGTCCAGGAAGGCGGCGGCGTCCGGGCCGGTGACCCAGACTTCGCCCATGTGCGAGAGGTCGAACAGGCCCGCGGACTTGCGGACGGCGTGGTGTTCGGCCAATTCGGAGCTGTACTTGAGCGGCATCTGCCAGCCGCCGAAGTCCGTGAAGGAGGCTCCAATCTTCTTGTGCTCTTCGTAAAGTGCCGTGTAGTTCTCAGTCATCGTTGGCTGTCCTTAATTGGCAGAGTCTGCGGAGTCGTCGGAGTGATCTTCGAAGGCTTCGATCGGGGGGCAGGAGCAGATCAGGTTGCGGTCACCGGCGGCGCCGTCGATCCGGCCGACCGGCGGGAAGTACTTGTCCTGCCGCAGGGTGTGGACCGGGAAAGCGGCCTGTTCGCGCGGGTAGCTGCGCTCCCAGTCGGTGCTGACGACGGCGGCCGCGGTGTGCGGTGCGTTGCGCAGCGGGCTGTGCTCGACAGTGAAGTCGCCGTGGGCGACCTGGTCGATCTCCTTACGGATGGCGATCATCGCCGTGATGAACCGGTCGATCTCGCCCAGGTCCTCGGACTCGGTGGGCTCGACCATCAGGGTCCCGGCAACCGGGAACGCCAGCGTCGGGGCGTGGAATCCGTAGTCGATCAGGCGCTTGGCGACGTCCTCGGCCGTGACGCCGGTCTTGGCCGTGAGTTCGCGCAGGTCCAGGATGCACTCGTGCGCCACGAGGCCGCCCTCGCCGGTGTAGAGCACCGGGAAGAACTCATTGAGGCGGGCCGCGATGTAATTCGCAGCCAGCAGGGCCGACTTGGTCGCCTCGGTCAGGCCCTGGCCGCCCATCAGCTTCACGTAGGCCCAGGAGATCGGCAGCACGCCGGCCGAGCCGTAGCGGGAGGCGGAGATCGGGGTGCCCTCGGCGCCGTTGGCCGGGTCTGCCGCGTTGCCGGGCATGAACGGGGCCAGGTGGGCCTTGGCCGCGACCGGTCCGACGCCGGGTCCGCCGCCGCCGTGCGGGATGCAGAAGGTCTTGTGCAGGTTCAGGTGCGAGACGTCGCCGCCGAACTGGCCCGGCTGGGCCAGTCCGACGAGGGCGTTGAGGTTGGCGCCGTCGATGTAGACCTGGCCGCCGGCTGCGTGGATGGCGTCGCAGACCTCGCGGACGTCGGCGTCGTACACCCCGTGCGTCGACGGGTAGGTGATCATGATCGCCGAGAGAGCGTCCTTGTGCAGCTCGATCTTGGCCTGCAGGTCCACGTGGTCGATCGTGCCGTCCGAGGCGGTGGCCACGACGACGACCTTCATGCCGGCCAGCACCGCAGAGGCGGCGTTGGTGCCGTGCGCCGAGGCCGGGATCAGGCAGATATTGCGCTGGTTATCCCCTCGGGAGAGGTGGTAGCCGCGGATCGCGAGGAGCCCGGCCAGCTCGCCCTGGGACCCGGCGTTCGGCTGGATGGAGACCTGGTCGTAGCCGGTGATCTCGGTCAGCTGGGCTTCGAGGTCCTCGATCAATTCGCGCCAGCCCGCGGTCTGGGACTCGGGTGCGAACGGGTGGATGGAGGCGAATTCCGGCCAGGAGATGGCCTCCATCTCGGCCGTGGCGTTCAGCTTCATAGTGCACGACCCCAGCGGAATCATCGTCCGGTCCAGGGCCAGGTCACGGTCCGAGAGGCGGCGGATGTAGCGCAGCAGCTGGGTCTCGGAACGGTGCGTGTTGAAGACCGGGTGCTGCAGGTAATCCGAGGTGCGTTCGACGGCGGAGTCCAGGGCGAAGCCTTCAGAAGTGTCGGCGACGGACGCGCCGAAGGCGGCGACGACGTCGGCGACGATGGCCGCCGTCGTGGCTTCATCGGCGGAGATACCGACAGTGTCGGCATCGATGGCGCGCAGGTTGATGCCCTTGGCGTCAGCGGCGGCGATGAATTCGGCGGCCTTGCCCGGCACGGAAACGGTCACGGTGTCGAAGAACGAGGCGTGCTGCACGTCCAGTCCGGCGGCCTTGAGGGAGGCGGCAATGGTCCGGGCGTGGCCGTGAACGGTCTCCGCGATCGCCTTCAGCCCGTCCGGGCCGTGGTAGACGGCGTAGAACGAGGCGACGATGGCCAGCAGCGCCTGGGCGGTGCAGATGTTGGAGGTCGCCTTTTCACGGCGGATGTGCTGCTCGCGGGTCTGCAGCGCCAAGCGGTAGGCGGGGACGCCGGCGTTATCCTTGGACACGCCCACGAGCCGACCGGGCATGGAGCGTTCCAGGCCCTTCTGGACGGCCATGTACGCGGCGTGCGGGCCGCCGAAGAACAGCGGAACGCCGAAGCGCTGGGCGGAGCCGACAGCGATGTCGGCTCCCTGCTCACCGGGAGGGGTGATCAGGGTCAGGGACAGCAGGTCAGCCGCGACGGTGACGAGCGCGCCGCGCCCCTTCGCGTCCGCAATGACGGCCGAGTGGTCGAAAACGCGGCCGGAGGCACCGGGCTGCTGCAGCACGACGCCGTTGATGACGCCCTCGGGCAGGCCCTTGGACAGGTCCGCGACCTCGACCTCGAAGCCAAGGGCCTCGGCGCGGCCCTTGACGATCGCGATGGTCTGCGGGAGGCAGTCGGCGTCGAGGACGGTCTTCCCGTCGTGGGCCGTCTTGTTCTTGTTCGCCCGGCGCATCATCAGCACGGCCTCGGCGACGGCGGTGGCTTCATCCAGCAGCGAGGCGTTGGCGATCGGCAGGCCGACGAGGTCCTGGACCATGGTCTGGAAGTTCAGCAGGGCCTCCAGTCGGCCCTGCGAGATTTCCGGCTGGTAGGGGGTGTAGGCGGTGTACCAGGCCGGAGCTTCGAGGATGTTCCGGCGGATCACGGCGGGGGTGACGGTGTCGTAGTAGCCCTGGCCGATCATTTGAACGGCGGTCTTGTTCTTGGAGGCGATCCGGCGCAGTTCGGCGAGAACTTCCACTTCGCTCAGGGCGGCGCCGAGCGCCAGGTCGGAGTCCTGCCGGATGTCCTTCGGAACGGCGGTGTCCACCAGGGCGTCGACGGTGTCGTGGCCGACAGCCTTCAGCATGGTGTCGACGTCGGCCTGGCGGCGAGCGCCGATATGCCGGTCAACGAAGGACGTGGAGGCTGAGGTAACAGTCACAAGGAACTCCATAACTAAGGCGGCGCAGGGTACGCCACATTGATTCGGGTTCCTCCCCGCTCTGTATTGGACCTGAGAGTTTCCGCGCAGCCGCTTTCGCGAGGCTCCGCTTGCACCGTCGGTGAGCACAGCACGCCATGGGGCGCACTCGCTGCTTTCCAGAGTTGCCTTGCCGCGGCGGTACATGGGCCTGAGAGATTCCTGGGGAGGGTTTGCTCCTACGGCGCCTGCTTGTACCTACTTGCAGAACTCTCCCGCCGCAGATCAAAGGCATATTCAATTGCTCGTGACCGTAGTCACAGCCTCCATTGTCCTACGCCGCAGACGCGTCCGCAAACTCCGCTCCCCCAGACGCTCCCTCGCCTCCGGCACGACCTACCCCAACGCTCCCTCACCTCCGGCACGACCCACCCCAACGCTCCCTCACCTCCGGCACGACCCACCCCAACGCTCCCTCACCTGATGTGCGGGAGGGTTTCCTCGATGGGCACCGGACGTGAAGGAGCGTGCCCGGAAGAGCACCGGACGTGAGGGAGGGTTTCCCGGAAGAGCACCAGACCTGAGGGAGCGTCCCCCGGAAGGGCACCAGACCTGAGGGAGCGTCCCCCGGAAGAGCACCGGACCTGAGGCAGCGTCCCCCGGGAGGGCACCACACCTGAGGGAGCGTCCCCCGGAAGAGCGCCAAACCCGAGGGAGCGTCCCCTCGGCTTGGGCCGGATCAGCCGCGGAGTCGTTCGACGGCGGCCAGCAGGCTTTCGACATCGCCGGCCACCTCGGCCGGCGCCTCGCCGGGCCCCCGCGCCAGCATGGCATTGAAGTACAGCCCGTCCCCCATGTAGAGCACGGGCTTGGCCATCGCGGGTCCCACGTCGGCGGCAAGGAGGGCCAGCCAGCTCGCCTGCACCCCGGCCATCCGCCGCAGGGTTTCAGCGTGGGCCACTTCGGCCAGGCGGGTGGCGGCGACAAAGACGCGGTCCAGCGGGGTGTCGGCCCACACCGAGGACCTGATGAAGTACGCGGCCGCTCCCTCCGGGGCTGCGGCCATGGCAGCCAGATCCTCGGCGAGGAGCCGGTCCAGGCGCTCCAGCAGCACCGAGATCATGGCTTCCTTGTTCGGGAAGTGGTACAGCAGTCCCCCCTTGGAAACGCCGGCCAGCTTGGCTACGGCGTCCAGCGTCGCAGCGCGCTCTCCCTCCGTAATGAGAAGGGATTCGAAGGCGTCAAGGACGGCTTCGCGGGCAACGGGTTTTCTGGCCATGGCTCCCATCATGCCTGCCTGAACAGCAATTTCTTAACTATACCGTCCAGACGGTACAGTTATTGTTTATGAGTACCGCGTCCCTGTCCGCCGCCACCCATGCCGCCCCGGCTCCCCGCGCACCCTGGCGCGATTGGCTGGCCTTGTCGCTGCTCATGTTCCCGGTTCTGCTCGTGGCCGTGGACAACACCGCACTGACCTTCGCGTTGCCGGCGATTGCCCGCAGCCTGGATGCCACCGGGGTGCAGCTGCTCTGGATCGTCGACGCATATCCGCTGGTGCTGGCCGGCTTGCTCGTGGCGATGGGCAGCCTGGGTGACAGGATCGGCCGGCGTCGGCTGCTGTTCATCGGCAGCTCCGGCTTCGCAGCGGTGTCCGCCGTGACTGCTTTTGCGCCCGGCGCGGAGTGGTTGATCGCGGGCCGGGCCGGGCTGGGCTTCTTCGGCGCGATGCTGATGCCGTCCACGCTGTCCCTGATCCGAAATATCTTCCCCGAGCCCAACCGGCGTCGGCTCGCGGTGGCAATCTGGGCCGCAGGCTTCTCCGGCGGCGCTGCGCTGGGCCCGATCTTCGGCGGCTGGCTCGTGGAACACCTCTGGTGGGGAGCGGTCCTGCTGGTCGCGGTGCCGATTATCCTGCCGCTGCTGGTCTTTGGCCGCGTACTGATCCCGGAATCACGGGACCCTAACCCCGGCCGGGTGGACGCCCCCAGCATCGTCCTGTCGCTGCTGGCCATGGTGCCAGCGGTCTACGGCATCAAGATGCTGGCTACCGACGGCGTTGCGCCGGAGCCGCTCGCGGCCCTCGGCGTCGGGCTGTTGATGGGCTACGCCTTCGTCCGACGCCAGCACCGGCTGGCGGCGCAGGACTCAGGCACTCCCCTGCTGGACCTGAGCCTGTTCGGCAATCCGGTCTTCAGCACCGCCATCACAGCCAACGTCCTGGCCCTGTTTTCCTACAACGGATTCATCCTGTTCCTCGCCCAGCACCTGCAACTCCTCGAGGGGCAGTCGCCCTCGGAGTCCGGCATGGCGATGGTCCCGGCCCTGGTCGCCACAGTGGTCGCGGGACTGCTCGTGGTCCCGCTGGTGCGCAAGGTCCGTCCGGGCTTCGTGGTGGCCGGCGGCCTGCTCCTGAGCGCCACGGGATACAGCCTGGTGGCTTTCGGGGACCACGGCACCGGGCCCGGCCTGCTGCTGGCCGCCTTGCTGGTGCTGTGCCTGGGCGTCGGCGCGGCCGAAACCATCTCCAACGACCTGATCCTGGGAGCGGCGCCGGCGGCGAAATCAGGCGCAGCGGCCGCCATCTCGGAAACCGGCTACGAGGTCGGCTCCCTGCTCGGCACCGCCATCCTCGGCTCCATCCTGACGGCGTCCTACCAGCGCAACCTGCACCTTCCCGCCGTCGCCGACGGGACGGTCCCGGCGGGGGCCGCTGCCCAGGCCGGCGAGACCCTCGCCGGGGCCGCGGAACTGGCACACACCCTCCCCGCGCCGCTGGCGGAATCTGTGATGGCCGCCGCCCGGGCCGCCTTCGATTCGGGCGTCCACATCACGGCAGCCATCGCGCTGGTGCTGATGTCCGGCGCCGCGGTGCTGGCCGCCGTCGTGCTGCGCAAGGTGCCGACGGCGGCCTAACAGCCGGCGCAGGGCCGCCGCGGCGGGGGGCAAGGTCTGTCAAGGGTTAAGAGCGAGCGCCCGACGCCGGGGGGACCCGGCGTCGGGCGCGTGGAAACCGCGTGAACGAACGCGGCTACTTCTTGCTGTCCGGCGTGGTGACGCTGGCGGTGGCGCGCATAGTTTCGGCGTTAACCATCCAGGCGTACTGCTCGAACTTGGCAATGAACTCGTGCAGCAGGTCCGCGGTGGTGGGGTCTTCCTCGTCCACCTCGTCGTGCACCTTGCGCATGGTGCCGACGGCGGCCTCGAGCGCGGCAACGATCTTGTCGATCGCATCCTTGGTGTTGATCAGGCCGGTGGGGAATTCCGCGAGCGCGGTGGTCTTCGAAACCGTGGAGCTGCGACCATCCGGCAGTGCATGGAGGGCGCGCATCCGCTCGGCCAGGTCGTCGGCGAATCCACGGGCCGCCTCGATGATTTCGTCCAGCTGCAGGTGAAGGTCGCGGAAGTTGGTGCCCACAATGTTCCAGTGCGCCTGCTTGCCTTGTACGTGGAGTTCGATCAGGTCCACGAGAACGGCCTGCAGGTTGCTCGTCAGGGTAGGTGATGCTTTCATGAATCCTCCTTGATAGGAACGTCTGATCCGGCGTTATGCCTCAGACGCTACCCCAGGGAGCAAACGGCACGCGATGGTCGCGGGCGAATTTCACGATCAGCTTACTAAGTGAGCTTACTAATCGTCCGGAATCGCCTCAGACGGCCTGGTTCAGCACCGGCCCCTGCGGGAAGATGGCCCGGGTAATTCCCCCGGTGGTGGCCTCGGAGAGCTGGGCGAGATAGTCATTCCGGCGGCGCGGCGTGATCCGGGACTGCGGTTCGAAGCCCTGGTCCGGGTCATCGGCGTAGTGGGCGGTGAGGCCGTCGCGCATAAGGCGGATCGCTTCGGCGCGCTGCTGCGAGACGGCCGCGTGAGTGGAGCCCAACTCTGCTGCCAGGTCCTTGACGGTCCGGTCGCCGAAGTAGATCTCCTCGACGACGTAGCGCATCCGTTCCGGCAGCGACTTCACGGCGGCACGGAGGTACTGGAGCCGCTCGTCAGCGAGGACCGAGCCCTCCGGGGACAGGGTTTCCGCTGCGAGGGTGTCGACGACGGCGTCGTCGAGCGGCGTGAGGGTCCGCGACGCGTCCGCGAGGGCAGCTTCCACAACGCTCTGCTGGACGCCGAGCGCGGAGGCGATCTCGTCAACCGAGGGGGTGCGACCGAGCGCCGCCGCCAGGGTCTCCTGGACGGACATGGTCTCTTTGATCCGTCGGCGTGCCGAGCGCGTCGCCCAGTCGCTGGCGCGCATTTCATCGGCGAAGGCGCCGAGGATGCGGCGGCGCGCGAAGGCGCCGAAGGGCACGCCAAGGTCAGGGTCGAAGGAATCGGCCGAGGTAATCAGGGCAACGGCGCCAGCCGACGCCAGGTCATCGCGCGAGAGGTGGGACGCCTTCGAGCACAAATCTGAGACGAGATAGCCAACCAGCGGAAGGTGCTGGGTGACCATCTCGTTGCGTTCCACGCGATTCAATAGTGTGTCCCCCCATGAGACGGATCAGGAGCTTTAAAAACCCTGAGAGCCGCACCACCAAACGGTCGCGCACTCCCCCCATGGGAGGCGGTGTTCGAAGCTCGGGCGCAGCACCCAGAACGAAACCTATCACCTGATCCGGAATCTGCGTGTACCCTCAGGGAAAAGCTTGGCGGAAAATGCGGAAAGCCGTAATTTGGCCGGGATGTCAGGGGAATGGGGCCCATGGGTGCAGGGGATCTTTCGGCGGCGCTGTGGCAGGAACGGCGGCAGTTGGAACTGCTCCTGTTCCGGTTGGAAACGCAGCGACTGCATGCGGCCGCCGGCAACACCCACTGGCTGACCTTCACCGCGTCCGAAGTAGAAGGTGTGCTGGACCGCCTGCGCTTCGAGGCACTGGCCCGGAATGTCGAGTCCGCGGCGGTGGCGGCCGAATGGGGCCTACCGGCGCAGGCCACTTTGCTTGAACTGATTGCCGCCGCGCCGCAGGGTTCCTGGCCGACCGTCCTGCAGGAGCATCTTGAGGGCCTGCGCGCCTTGATGGGCCGGCTCGGCGAGGCAGCCCGCACCAACGAGGCAACGCTCCGGAGCCTGCAGCGACCGGAGGCCCCGGACGATCCTGCCGGTGTCCTTGAGCAGTTGACGATTGCCGGGAACATTGAGCGGGCCCTCGCCATCACGCGCCGTGCGACCCAGCCGTTACTGGCCCAGTACCTCGGCGACGACGCGAACTCGCACTGAGGCGACACGCCGGGGCAGCCGGCCGGCGGCGACCGCGGCGGCGAAAGCGGCGGACGTCAGGCGCGCGTCAGTCGGCGGCGGGTGCAGCGGGGCGGCCGGTCTCGGCCGCCGGCGGAACCGCGGGGACGGCCGGGGGCAGCAGCCCGCGCAGCGCGTCCTCGGTGCCGGTGCCGGCGTCGGCGCCTGCTTCGGCTGCCGCCAGGTTCGCCGCAGCGATGGCCTCGATTACTTCCCGCCGCTGGATCGGGACGCCGCGGGGCGCCTCGATGCCGATCCGGACGCCGTCGCCGCGCCCTTCCAGAACAGTGATGACGATGCCGTCGCCGATCATGATCTGTTCGCCCGGCTTGCGTGTTAGTACCAGCATTCTCTCAATCTACCCTTCGCGGCCGGACGCTGCGGCCCACGGCGCCGGCCGGGCCGCCGGGCGGCCGTCGATCCAGCCCACCGGCAGGCCAAGGCCGTCCACGCTTTCGGGCGTTCCCGTGTCGGCTGCGCCCACCACGGCCACGCCGGCCACCTCCAGCCGGGCCCGCAGCAGGCTCACCCAGCGGGCGGTGTCTTCATGCTTGCGTCCGGCGTCCACCACTACCCAGAGCTGGTCCGGGGAGAGCGCCGCGATCGCCTGCAGCCTGGCCAGAGTGTTGCGGGCCTTGCCGAGTCCGAACGCCGCGAGCACCGTCTGCTCCGTCTCCACGGCGTGGGCGCGGGCCGCCGTCGCGCTCTGGCGTCCGTCCAAGTGCAGGTGCCCGTAGGCGCTCAACTCCCCCGCCGTGCGCACGTCCGCGCCGCCGGCAGCGATGGACATGGCCAAGGCCGTGTCCAAGGCGTCGTCACCGAGACCCACCAGCACCACCAGGTCACCGGTACCGCTCAGCGGAACCGGGACTTTCTCGCGCACCGGAGCGGACCGCATCGACGAAGAAGACGACGGCGCCGACACCGCAGCCTGCTGTTGGGCCGGCGCGGCGTCTTCCGCCGCGCCGCTTCCCGGGGTTGCCGGCCTCCCGCGCTCAGGCTGGCCGGCACCGGCGGAGGTCGGACGGAGTCCGGAGCCGAGCTGGTCCAGCAGTTCGGCGAAGTCCGGTGACTCGGTAGAGACGCCGGGGGTGCCGGAGCGGTGCAGGGTCAGTTCGGCGGCGTCGGCTTCGGCCAGCAGGGCCGCGATCGCGTCTCCCTGCAACTCGTGGCCCGGAGCGGAGGCGACGCGGGTGCTGGCCGGAGCCTCCGGGCGCCGCGGCGCGTCCCGGACGGTGTCCCGCGGCGCGTCCGTCGTCGTGGCGGCGGCACGCTCGAGGATCTCTCCCTCGGAGAGGATGTCCGCATCCGGCACGACCTCGCCGGTGACGACGTCGTGCTTGGGCTGGACCTCGACGACGGCCTCGTAGCGGTTCGCCGCGAAGAGCCCGGCGATGCCGGGGCTGATGACGCGTTCCGCGGAAACGATCCGGGCGGACGGGCCGTATTGGGCTTCGGCCTTGCTGCGGATTTCCTCCAGCGAGGCTCCCTTAAGCCGATAGCGGTTCGGCATGGCGCACGACTCCTACAGTTTCGATCCGGACATTGGCGGAAGTGACTTCGCGGTACGAGAGCACGGGGATGGACCCGGGCTGCGCCCCGATGAGCCGGTGGATGGCCGGACGCAGCGCCGGGGCGCAAACCAGGACGGCCTGGCGGTTGGCGGCGGCCGCGGAGTCCACCGCGTTGCGCACCGAGCGCAGCACGGCGTCGAGCCGGTCCTGTCCCATCACGATCTGGCTGCCGCCCTCGGCCGGGCGCATGTCCTCGAGCATGGATTGTTCCAGGAGCGGGTCGATCATGATCACGTTGAGCACCGGGCCCTCCATGAACTTGGCCGTCAGCGCCGGGCCGAGCGCCTGGCGCGCAGCCTCCACCAGCGATTCCGGGTCCGTGGAAATCTTGGCCCGGAGGGTGAGCGCCTCGTAGATGCGGGCCAGGTCGTTGATGGGGACCTGTTCGTCGAGCAGGCCCTGCAGCACGCGCTGCAGCTCGGCGAGCGAGAGCAGCGCCGGGGTCAGCTCGTCGACGGCGGAGGGGCTCTGCTTGCGCACACCCTCCGTGAGCACCCGGACATCCTCGCGGGACAGCAGCCGGGCCGCGTTGCCGGTGACGATCGAGGACAGGTGCGTGACCAGCACCGAGACGCGGTCGATCACGGTGGCCCCGGTCATTTCGGCGTTGTGCCGCATCTCGGCCGGAATCCACTTCCCGGCGAGACCGAAGACGGGCTCGATCATGGCCACGCCCGGGAGTGAATCCAGCGAGTCGCCCAGGGCCAGCATCTGGCCGCCGGGAGCGGTGCCGCGACCGGCCTCCACCCCGGCGATCCGGATGGCGTACGTGGCGGGCGGGAGGTCCACGCTGTCCCTGGTGCGCACCGGCGGAATGACCAGGCCCAGCTCCATCGCGATCTTGTGCCGCAACGAGCGGACCCGGGCCAGCAGGTCATCGGACGCGCCGGAGACCATGTCGACAAGGTCGGGGGCGAGCAGGATCTCCACCGGGTGGACGCGCATGTCCTCGAGCAGCTTCTCGTTCGGATCCATTTCCGGGGAGTTCAGCGCGGCCGCCTCGGCGCCGCGCGCCAGTTCCGCCTGCTGCTGGCTCGCTTTGGTACGGCGCGAGGCCAGGATCAGCCCCGCCCCGACCAGGATGAACGGGATGGGCGGCATGCCCGGGATGAGGGCCATGGCGAGGGCGGCCACACCGGCGATCATCAGGGCGTTGGGCGACTGCAGCAGCTGGGTCGAAGCGGTCCGGCCCATGTCCGCTTCCGCGTTGGACCGGGTCACGATCATGCCGGTGGAGACGGCCATCAGCAGCGCCGGGATCTGGGTGACGAGCCCGTCGCCCATGGTCAGGATGCCGTAGGTGTTCAGCGCGTCGCCGATTTCCAGGCCGCGCTGGACCATGCCGATGGCGATGCCGCCGATGAAGTTGATGATGATAATGATGATGCCGGCGATGGCGTCGCCCTTGACGAACTTCGAGGCGCCGTCCATGGCGCCGTAGAAGTCGGCCTCGGCCGAGACCTCGGCGCGCCGTTCCCGGGCCTGGGTGTCGGTGATCAGCCCGGCGTTCAGGTCGGCGTCGATCGCCATCTGCTTGCCCGGCATGGCGTCCAGGGTGAAGCGCGCTCCGACTTCGGCCACGCGCTCCGCGCCCTTCGTGACCACGACGAACTGGATGACCACCAGGATCAGGAACACGACGGCGCCGATGATCATGGACCCGCCCACGGTCACCTTGCCGAAGGCCTCAATGACCTGGCCGGCATAGCCGTTGCCCAGGACCAGCCGGGTGGAGGCAACGTTCAGGCCCAGCCGGAACAGGGTGGCCACGAGCAGCAGCGAGGGGAACACGGAGAAGTCCAGCGGCTTCTTCACGAACATGCTGGTCAGCAGCACCAGCAGCGCGAGCAGGATGTTGCACACAATTAGGAAGTCCAGCAGCGGCGCGGGCACGGGAACCACCAGCAGCAGCACGATGCCCACGATGCCGATCGGCACCGCCAGTCGGGCGAGCCTGTTGTTCATGATGCGGTCCTTTCACAGACGCTGGTTCCAAAAATGTTCGCGAAAATGTTCCGGAAAATGCTCATCTCGCGGCTCCGGCCATCCGGTGCAGTCCGGCCCCGGCGCCGCGGGCCTTGAGCGACATCACGAAGGCCAGTACGCCGGCCACGGCGTGGTAGAAATCCACCGGGATCTCCTGCCCCAGCTCGCAGGCGCCGTGCAGCGCCCGGGCGAGCGGGATGTCCTGGACCATCGGCACGCTCTTCGCCTCGGCCTCCTGCCTGATCCGCGACGCTACGTGGCCGGCCCCCTTGGCCACCACCCGCGGGGCGGATTTGCCCGGTTCGTACTTCAGCGCGACGGCGACGTGCGTGGGGTTGACGAGCACGACGTCGGCGTCCCCGATCGCGGCGATCATGCGGTTCCGGCTCATGGACAGCTGCCGGGCCCGGCGCTGGGAGCGGATCAGCGGATCGCCTTCGCTGCTCTTGTTCTCGTCCTGGACTTCCTTCTTGGACATCCGGGTCTTCTTCCGGTTCCGGCGCATCACCACGAAGAAGTCGACGGCGGCGAGCGCGATGCCGGCGAAGACAGCGAACTGGACCAGGGAGGAGATGCCGCCCCCGGCGGCCGCGACGACGCCAGACACCGGAAGGCCGCCGGCGGTGAGCAGTACCGGGATCAGGCCCTGAACGACGGAATACAGCACCAGGCCGACGACCGTGGCCTTCAGCAGCGCCTTCACGCCGCCCCAGAGCGCCTGGGTGCCGAAAATGCGCTTCAGCCCGCTGAGCAGTTTGAAGTTCTCGAAATCCAGGCGGAACTTCTTCAGATGGATGCCGCCCTGCAGCGCCGAGCCGACCAGAACCACAACGAGCACCACGATCAGCATCGGCCCGAGGATCCCGGCGACCGAGCCGACGCCGTCCTCCAGCGCCTTCACGGCCTTGGCCGGGTCCGGTTCCGCCATGACGCCGCGGACGGTGAAGAGCTGGTCGGTGGCGGCGTTCGCCCCCCGTTGCACGGTGGCCGGGATCATCACGGCGGCGGCGCCCACGGCCAGCCACGCGGTGAGGTCCTGGGAGCGCGAGAGCTGTCCCTTGGAGCGGACCTCCCGCATGCGTTTGTCGGTGGCTTGTTCGGTCTTTTCCTGTGAATCCGACATCAGCCCACCCCCAGCACTGTCTTGGCGGCCTGCCCGGCGAGCGTGGAGACGATCCTGGGCAGGGCCAGGAATAGGAATCCCGCGAGCGAGAGGGTCAGCATGATCTTCAGCGGGAAGCCGAGGGAGAAGGCGTTCAGTGCCGGCGCCACCCGGGTCAGCAGGCCGAGTCCGACGTCGGCGAGGAACAGCACCACCAGGAGCGGGCCGGCGATCTGGACGGCGGCGAGGAACATGCCGGTGACGGCGGAGACCATGGCCTGGACCGGCTGGGCGAGATCGAGGCCGCCGGCCAGCGGCAGGGCGGTGAAGCTTCCGGTCAGCCCGCCGATGACAAGCTGGTAGCCGTCCGAGGAGAACAGCAGGGCGAGGGCCGCCATCTGCAGCAGCCGGGTGAACTGGGCGCCGTTGACCATCATCTGCGGGTCGAAGGCCTGGGCCATCTGGAAGCCGCTGAAGAGGTCAATCAGGCTGCCGGCGGACTGGACGGCAGCGAAAACCAGCATGACCAGGAACCCCAGGACCAGCCCGGTGACGAGTTCCAGGACGACTCCGGTGAGAAAGCCTGCCGTGTCGCGGGCCGTGTAGCCGGCGGAGAGGCGCTGCGAGACGGCCAGGCCCAGGCCGACGCCCAGCATGGCCTTGATCCGGCCGGGGAACGCCTGGTGTGCGAAGGGCGGCGCCACGATCAGGAATGCCGTCATCCGGACCGTGGCCAGCAGCAGCACTTCCAGCCACGTCTGGTCGATCGGGATGCCCACCTCACAGGCCTCCGAGCAGGGAGGGGATCTTGGCGAAGAGGTCGTTCGTGAACGCGACCATCTCCGAGATCATCCAGTGCCCGCAGATCAGCAGCGCGACCGCCACGGCGGCCAGTTTGGGCACGAAGGAAAGGGTGGCTTCCTGCAGCTGCGTGATGGACTGCAGCAGGGAGATCGCCAGGCCGACCACCAGCGCCGTTACCAGCACCGGGGCCGAGAGCTTGGCGGCCACGATCATGGCCTGGAGGCAGATGTCCAGGACGGCGTTGGCGTTCATCCCGAGCCTGCGTAACTTTGGATCAGCGAGGTGATGATCAGGCCCCAGCCGTCCACGAGGACGAAGAGCAGGATCTTGAACGGCAGCGAGATCATCACCGGCGGGAGCATCATCATGCCCATCGACATCAGGGCCGCGGAGACGACGAGGTCGATCACGAGGAACGGGATGAAGATGACGAAGCCGATGATGAAAGCGGCACGGAGCTCGGAAATCATGAAGGCCGGGATGAGGGTCTGCAGCGGCACCGCTTCCGGCGTGGCCGGGTTCTCCATGCCGGCGGCACGGGTCATCAGGGCGATGTCCTCCTCGCGGGTGTGCGCCAGCATGAAATGCTGCAGCGGCACCGAACCGGCGTTGAGCGCGCCGTTGAAGTCGAGGGTGCCGTTCAGGTAGGGCTGCACCCCGACGGTGTTCATCTCGTTGATAACCGGCCACATGACGAAGATCGACAGGAACAGGGCCAGGCCCGCCAGCACCTGGTTGGGCGGGATGGACGGGAGCGAGAGTGCGTTGCGGGTCATCGCGAGCACGACGAAGATCTTGGTGAACGAGGTCATCATCAGCAGCAGCGCGGGCGCCACGGACAGCAGGGTGATCCCGATCAGGGTCAGGACCGCCGTCGAGGGCTTCCCGTCCATGCCGTTGATCTCGATGTTGACGCTGCCCGTGTCCGGGCTGGCCGGAGGGGTGGGCGGCACCGGGGGCACCGGGGCGGTGGCGTGGCCGGCGGAGGCGTTAAGCCAGAGCAGCAGGACGGCGAACAGCAGGGCGGCGACGCCGGTCACCAGCACACGGACGGCCCGGCTGGTACCGGACTGGGTGACGCTGCTTGAGGGGACGCGGTCGGAGCGGGCGATGGCAGGGCGGATCAATTGCGGCGTCCGCTCCTGAGAGCGGCAGCGGCCTGCTTCCACGTGGAACCGGCCAAGATAGACCCGTGCAGCGGCGGGTGGGCCGCCGGGGGCATGGTCCCCCGTCCCGGGGCAGTCCGGGCATGGGATTCGCGGTGGATGGAGCTGCGCCTGGAGAGCGGCAGCTCCGAACCACCCGTCTCGGATGCTGCAGTTGTGGCCGGCTCGGCGGAAGAACCGGCGCCGGCTGAGGATGCGGCGGCGGAAGTTCCGCCCGCGCTGGCCAGGATCTGCGCGAAGGCGCCGGCCGCCCCGCCGCGGCGGGGCAAGGGTGCCAGCGCATCCGCGGCCTCTTCGGTGTCCTCCGGGATGTCGCCGGTGTGCAGGACGTTGACGGCGTGGTCGGTGACGCCCAGCAGGAAGCGCTGCCCACCGGCGTCGACCACCACCACGGAGGCCCGCTGGCCGACGCTTTGGCGGCTGACAACGCTCAGGGCGGCGTCAGCGCGGCGTCGTCCCGTGCCTTTGCCGAGACGGCGTTGCAGCAACCAGATCAGTCCAAGCACCGCGCCCAGGGCTACGGCTACCCGCAGCCCGAGGATCAGCGAGTCCATTCAGCTAAGCCCCTCGGCCACGTCGAGGATCCGGGTGATCCGCACGGCGTAGTCCTGGTCCAGGACCACGACCTCGCCGTGGGCGATCAGCCGGCCGTTGAGCAGGACGTCTGCGGGGGCGCCGGCGGAGCGGTCCAGCTCGATGATCTTGCCGGGTTCGAGCGAGAGGACGTCGCGGACCGACATGCGGGTGCGGCCAATCTCCACGGTCAAGGCCATCTCGATGTTGTTGATGCGGCCCAGCCGGCCGGCCACCGTGTCGCCGCCGCCGAAGAGGTCGCCGCCGCGGTCCTGGCTGGTGCCGTGTTCGCGCAGCCGGACGGCGAACCACGCCGCCGGGCTGGTGCCGTCGGAGAGTTCGAAGACGGCGGTGTCCGGGTCCGAGAGCAGGCCGGAAGCATCGGATTCGCGCAGGTCGGAGAGCACGCCGGCACCGAAGACCGAGCTGGCGCTTTCCATCGCCGGGCGGAGGACGTCGGTGACGGACACGACGCCGAGCTGGCCGCCGGCCATGCCGCCGGCCGCTTCGTCAAGGAAGGTGCGGTCGCTGAGCATCAGGGCCAGGTCGGCCGTGACGGAGCCGACGAAGGTCGCGGTGACGGCCTGGCGGGCGTAGGGGGCTGCGGCGCGGGCCGGGACCAGCGCGACAACCTTCAGGGCTACCGGGCTCGGCAGCTCCTCAACGAGCCGCTCCGCCGACGATTCATGCTTGGTCAGGGTGATGCTCATTGGTTGTTCTCCTCGATTGTGACAATGACGGCGGCGGCCCGGGACCCGTTGCGGGCGGGGGCGGCAGTGGCCAGCCTCGTGCCGTCCAGGGTGAGGTCAAAGGGCCTGTTTTCCAGGTGCGGGAGGGTCAGGACGTCGCCCACCGCGAGGCCCAACACCTGGCTGGGGGTGACGTACGAGGTCGAGAGGCGCACCGAGAGTTCCACCGGGACGCGCTCCAGCTGCGAGCTGACGCGGGCGGCGGCGTCCCCGCGGTTGTCCGTCGGGTTGACCTTTTTCAGCCGGCCCAACAGGATTCCCGCAGGCACCGCCAGGGTGGCCGGGGAGCTGATGTTGCCGACGTTGATCGTGAAGGAGGCGACAATCATGAGTTCGCTGGGTGCTGCGGCCTGGGCGAACTGGGAGTTGTACTGGACGGTGTCCACCCGGATGGTTTCGCTCAGCAGCGGCCCGAGCGAGTAGCCGAGGTCCTCGAGGGCCTCGTCCATGAGCCCCTTGACCAGGGCCTGTTCGATCTGGGTGAACTTCCGGTCCGGCATGGCCGTGTCGTTCGAGGCGCCCAGCATCCGGTTGATCCAGCCCAGGGCGGAGGGTGCGGGGAACTGCACCACCAGCTTGGAATCGTGCGATTCGATGGTGCACAGCACCATGGCGGTCACGGCCGGCAGGGAGGCGGCGTACTCGTCGTAGCTTTGCATGCCGACGTCTTCGAGCCGGACCACCGACTTCACGCGGACCTTGGCGGTCAGCTGGGTTCCCCACTGGCGGGCGAACGTTTCGAAGGCGAGTTCCAGGACGCGGCTGTGCTCACGCGCCAGCGTCGCGGGACGCCGGAAGTCATAGACGCTGACGGTCCGCTCCCGTACCACTTCCCGCTCATCCAGAACACTCACGGTTGCCACTATCGGCAAGGGATCCGGCGCCGTAAGGCATCCCGCCGCTATTTCTGGCTGAGCTTCAATGCCTCGGGAATGAGGGCCCGGACGACGTCGGGCTTGTCAGAGATGACCACGATGTCCACCCGCCGGTTCCGCTCCATCAGCGCGGGTGTGGAATCGTCGTTGACCTGCCGGGCAGAGCCGAAAGCGACGGCCCCGATCCGCTGCTGCGGGATCCCGCCGTGGTCCACCATGTAGCGCAGCACGTTGACGGCACGTGCCGAGGACAGCTCCCAAGTGGAGGGGTAGGCAGTGATGCCCTTGGCCGCGTGGCCTTCCACCATGATCTCCAGGGCCGCGGAGCGAAGGATGGGCGAGACGATGTGCAGCACCTGGGAGGCGCGGTTGGTGAGCTCGGGCCGGTCGGGGGCGAAGAAGGCCTGCGAACCGATGAGCTTGACGGTCAGCCCGCGCTGGTCGATCTGGAACTCCACGTTTTGGCTGAGCCCGGCCGCGGCCAGCCCGGCCTTCATCTTTTTCTCGAGGGCGCGCAGCCGGTCCACTTCTTTCTTGGCGGCGGCGAGGGCCTCGTCCTTGGCCTTCTTGTCGTCCGACTGTACGGCGGCGAAGGCCTCCAGGTCCTTGTTGACGAATTCGGGCGGGACCACCGTTCCGGACGCGGTGTCCACGGTTTCCGAGGCCACCGCGCCGAAGCCCGTGGCGAGCGAGTTGCGCAGCTTTTCGAACTTGTTCGCGTCGACCGTGGACATGGCGTAGAGGACAATGAAAAGGCACATGAGCACCGTGACCATGTCCATGTAGGAGGCCATCCAGCGTTCGTCGACGTGGTGCGCCTCGGGCTTCTTGCGCGGCCGCCGGCGGCCGCTCACGCGGCCGTGTCCATCGGCTCCGCACGGTCCTCACCGCTGGGCGCCTTGCGGCCCTTGTCGGCGCTCTTGAGCTGGTGCTCCGGGACCATGGAACGGAGCCGCTCGGCCAGCAGCAGGGGCTGGGCGCCGGACTGCACGGCGAGCATGCCCTCCATCACCAGGGTCATGCGTTCGATATTCAGCTCGGAGAGCCTGGCCAGGCGCGAACTGAACGGCAGCCAGATGAAGTTGGCCGAGAGCAGGCCCCACAAGGTGGCGACGAACGCGGCCGCGATCATGTGACCCAGCTCGTCCGGCTTGGAGAGGTTTTCCAGGACGTGGGTGAGCGAGACAACGGTTCCGACGATTCCGACGGTGGGGGCATAGCCGCCGAGGCTGGCGAAGAACTTCGAGGACGCGTGGTCGCTGCGGGACTTCGTGTCGATTTCGTCCTCCATCTGCATGCGGAGGTCCTCGGCGTCGGTGCCGTCGGCGATGTTCTGCAGGGCGCGGGCCAGGAACGGATCCTTGACGCTGGCCGCTTCCTCCTCGAGCGAGAGCAGGCCCTCGGCGCGAGCCTTCTCCGCGAAGCGGACCATCTGGTCGATGCTTTCCTGGGGCTTCGACGTCTTTCCCATGAACATTGCCGGCACGGCCTTGAACGCCTGGATTACATCCTTGAGCGTGTTGCCGGCCAGCCCGATGGCCAGGGTTGCCCCGAAGACCAGGACCAGGGGCCCGGGCAGCAGCAGGCCTGAGATGCTGCCGCCTTCAATGACCACCATGGTGACGACTGAACCAAACGCGAGGAGCAGTCCGATGATTGTTGCGGGATCCATGGCTTACTTTCTTGGTGGTTCAGGTGCGGAGGCGTCGTCGTCCGGTCCGGCAGGCGGAACCAAGCTCAGCGGGAAGCCGGTGACCACGGGAAAGTCCCGGGCCTTGCTCAGGACGTAGGCCCGGTAGTCGGCAATCAGTTCCACCACCTCGGCGAGGCTTTCCAGCACAACGTAGGCGGCGCCGTCGAGCGTAACCAGGTGGGTGTCCGGGCTCTCGTGGATCCGTTCAATCAGGTCCGGATTGACCGCGAAGCGCGTTCCGTTGAGGCGTGTGACAACGATCATGGGCCGATTCTGCTCTGGGGACTGCCTGGCGGTGCGGCCAGGCGGCGGGTAAGGGGTGTTCTCCCCTTACTGTCGGCAGGCCGCCCGTTTTCGTTAGGCGCCGGGCGGACACGAAGAGGCTTCCAGTACGACGCCGGCACGAATTTCGCTACGGCAACGGACACCGGCGGCGGAACCGGACCTGCGCCCCCCGGATCCGAGCCGCATCCGTCCGGCCGCGCCGCGCTTTTCCAAAACCGGCGCGAAAAAGCAGCCATGCCGCGGTTTAGCCTGCACCGTATTTGCCGTCAGCCGGGCGCAGCGGCTGGGACAGCCCGGGCGTCGGTGCGGTATGAGGCCCGTGCTGTTCCCTGCGCCTTTCGCAGACGACCGTGGACTGCGGTGCGATTAGCGCTTGAGGTTGCCGAGCTCCTGCAGGACCTCGTCGGAGGTGGTGATGATGCGGGCGTTGGCCTGGAAGCCGCGCTGGGCGACGATCAGGTTGGTGAACTCCTGGGAGAGGTCCACGTTGGACATTTCCAGCGAGCCACCGGCCAGGGTGCCGATGCCGGGGTCGCCCGCGGCGCCGAGCAGGACGTTGCCGGAGTTGGCGGTGGCGACGTAGGAGGAGCCGCCGGCCTTTTCGAGGCCCGCCGGGTTGGTGAACTTGGCGAGGGCGATCTTGGCCAGGACCTGCTTAACACCGTTGCTGAAGGACCCGATCAGGGACCCGTCGTTGCCGAGAGTGAAGGACTCCAGCTTGCCGGCCGCGGAGCCGTTCTGGCCGCTGACGGTCAGGGAACTCATGCCGGCGAAGCCAGTGACCTTGGAGAGGTCGACGCCGATGCCGTTGACGGCAAGCGCGGGGCTCGCCACCATTGCGCCGCCCGTGCCGGGGGTCAGCTTGGTGACCGGAGAGGTGGTGGCCCCGTCCTTGGCGGTGACGTCCCAGGCGGCACCGTTCCGGGCGAAGTTCAACGTGAGGTCGCGGGGGGCGCCAAGGCCGTCGTAAACCTTCACTACGCGGGTAAATGAGTCGTTGGCGGCACCATCGGCGGGAAGGTTCCCGTCGAGCGTCACCGTGGTGGTGGGGGTCGCGATCATGGTGTTCGGGTTCAGCGTGATGTCCCCGACGGCCCCGGCCTGGTTGACGACGCCGCTGTTGTTGGCGGTCCAGCCCTGCAGGATGCCGCCGTCGGGGCTCACGAGCTGGCTGGCGGCGTCGAACGTCATCGAACCGGCGCGGGTGAACAGCTGCTGGCCGCCCTTGCTGGTGACGAAGAAGCCCTCGCCGGAGATCATCATGTCCGTGGCGCGCCCGGTGCTCTGCGAGGAGCCCTGGGCGAAGTTGGTGCTGACGCCGGCAACGCGGACGCCGAGGCCGATCTGTGCCGGGTTGCTGCCGCCGGACTCCCCCTGCGGAGCGGAGGCGCCCTGGGTCATCTGGGAAAGGGTGTCCTGGAACTGCGTGGAGGACGCCTTGAAACCGGCCGTGTTGACGTTGGCGATGTTGTTGCCGGTGACGTCCAGCATGGTCTGGTGGGCACGAAGGCCGGAGATTCCGGAGTACAGCGAGCGGAGCATGGGAACTGCCTTTCTACGGGAGGAAAAAACTGATCAGGAAGCGGCCGGCGCGGTAAGGCCGGTGATGGAGTCGAGGGGGATGGAGAGTTCGCCGACCTTGACGGCAGGGACGGCTCCGGCGAAGGAAACCGAGCTGGCGATTCCGGTGCCGGTGGTGCCGTCGGCGAGGGTGTAGTCGACCGAGTGGCCAATCAGCTGGGCCGCGGCGGAGCGCATCTGGAGGGAGAAACCCTCCTTGCTGTTGCTCGTCAGCTCGGTCATCTTTTCCATCATGGAGAGCTGGATGGTCTGGGCCATCATCTGGTTGGTGTCCATGGGGGCACTCGGGTTCTGGTTCTTGAGCTGGGCCACGAGGAGGGTCATGAACACGTTGGCGTCCATGGACTGCACGGGCGCCCGGACGGCAGCAGCCTCCGGGGTCGCCGCCGCGGCCGTGACCGGCTGGGGGGCGATGGGCTGGATGGTCATGAGTCGGGTTCCTTCGCGTTAGACAAGAATGTCGAGGGTGGTTTGGGGGCCGTTCTGGAGCCTGGCGGTGCGCAGCGACGCTTGGTCCGCCAAGGCATCCCACCGGTGTCCGGGCCGCGGTTCGCCGGGCCCGTTCCGGCCGCCGGCGCCCGCCCCGGAACCGGCGCCGCTGCCGGCGTGGGCGGCTTCGCGGCCTGCGCCGTCCTGCCCCTGTCCCCCGCCGGCCGGCCCGTTCTGGTCCGAAAGGTCGAGCGTGGCTCCAAAACCGGAGTCGGCGAGTTCCTTGCGCAGTTCGGGCAGGATCCCCCGGAGAGCTTCCCGGCCGGTGTCACCGGGAGCGAACAGCTCGATGCGGACGCCGGCGCCGTCGATGTGGGCGCGCACCGTCAGCGGTCCAAGGTCCTCCGGGGTGACCTTCAAGGTCATGATGTGCTGGCCATGCGGTGCCCCGGCAAGGGTAAATAGCGGCTTGGCCAGCTGCGGCTGGAGCGCGGGCTGCTGGGCCGGCACCGGCGCTGCGGTCACTGTCGGACGGGCCGTACCGGGCGCGGGCTGCGCCACCGCGGTGGCGCCCGCGGCTCCTGCCGCGGCGACGCCGTCCGTGGCGGCGGGCAAGCCGGGCGCGGGGGCGTCGGAGTCCCGGTTGGGAAGCTTTCCGGCGCCGCCGACGACGCCGGCCAGGCCGAGTGCCGCCGTTACGGTGGCGTTGGGCACCGCTGGAGTGGGCGTCGCCGTCGTCGGAAGCGTCGCCGGAGCCGTCGTGGGAGCCGCTGCCTGGTGCGTTGCCGGTGAGACCGCCGCGGCGGGATCCGCGGGCGCAGCCGGGGCGGCCGCAGCCGTCGGATCCGCGGCAACAGCTTGAGCGGAGGGGGTGCCGGCAGCCAAGCCGCCGCCTGCCGGTGCGCCGGCGGAACGGGCGGCGCCCGGAGCCGCGGCGGCCGCGACGGCGATGGCCGGAAGGGCCGTAGCCGAAACGGCACTGCCCGGCAGCGTCGCTCCGGGCTGCGGAGCGGCCACAAGGCTGCTCGGGGTGTTGCCCGCCGGTTCCTGGCGCACGGCGGTGGCGCCCGGAACGGAAGCCGGAACCGGAGCGGCGGCAGGGCCGTTGTTCATGGCCGGAACGCTGGCAGTTCCGGCCACGTTCACCAGGCGCGGGTCCATCAGGCCGGAAGCTGCGGTGGTCTGGCTTTCCGCCGGCAGGGCGCCGTTCACGGGCGGCGTCGCAGCAGCACTTGCACCGGCCACAGCCTGCGCGGCGGGGATGTCGCCGCTGGGCGCGGCGGGCTGGACGGGCTGGACTGGCTGGATTGCGGCGGCAAACTGGGCCGAGGCTGCCAGGACTCCGGGCGCGACGGCGGCGGGGTCGGCAGCAGCAGCTGCATCCTGGGCCGGCGCGTCGGCTTGGTGCTTCGAGCGGCCGGCGTCACCCGACGCGGCGGGGGTGGATCCGTTGGGAACGGCGGGGGCAGCCGGGGAAGCGGCCTCGTGGCTCACGGCGTCGCTCAGCACGGAGCCGAAGCCGCCGCCGTCGGAGGCTCCTTGCTGGGCGCGGGCGCGGCCCCCTTGCTGGGCGCCGCGGGCCTGCACCGGGGAACCGGCGAGCGCGGTCGCCAAATCCATCGAAGCCATGCCTTTCATCGGGCGCCTCCCGCCGGGACGATCCGCCGGATGGAGGTCAGGTTGGACTGCTGCTCCCAGGCGTCGCGGATCTGGATGGTCTTGCCGGGCACGGGCGCGTCGATGGCCTTGCCGTTGCCGAGGTAGATGGAGATATGGTTCCCGCCGAAGCTGATCAGCAGGTCCCCGGGCTTTGCCTCGGCGAGCGATGCCACCGGCGTTCCCTGTTTCATCTGGTCGCTGACGACGCGGGGAAGCTCGACGCCGAGGTCCTTGAAGACCCGCTGCGTGAAGCCGGAGCAGTCCATCCCGGTAGCAGGGTTGGTGCCGCCCCAGACGTAGGGCACCCCGATGTACTTCTTGGCCATGGCAACGACGTCCGTTCCGGTCGCGGTCCCGGCAGGGACAGACACCGGACCGGCCATCGAGGCGGGCCCGGCGAGCCCCGCCAGGTCCCCGAGGCCCTTGGTCGCGCCGAGGCCCAGGCCGCTTCCCAGGCCCAGGCCGCCGGCCAGGGAAGAGGGATCCGTCGCCGCGACGTCGGCGTTTCCGCCCAGGGCCGCGCTGAGCGCGTCGGTGAAGGACCCGGCGTCGGCGTTTCCTGCCCCGGTGGCGAGGGACGTCGCTGTGGCGGCCTTCAGCGCCGCGGCGGTGCTTTCGGTCTGCGCGGGACGGGTGAGTTCAGCAATCATCGACTGGATGCCCTGCATACGGCCCAGCGCCTCGGTCATGCTCATGAGCGCACCTGCTGTTCATCCCGGTGCCAGATCGTCGAGGAGATTTCGTCCAGCGTGGACTGTTCGGCACGTAACTCGGCGGTGTTCAGCTCAGCGTGGTGGCGGGCCTGCAGCTTTTCCAGGCCAACGGACCGGGTGCGGGCGGCGATGAACTCCTCGCGCGCGGTGGCCTCATCCGTCTCGGCGACGCGGGCGAGGTTCTGCAGGTCCGCGAGCATGCTGTGGGACGCCGAGCGGGCAGCCGCGACGGCACGCAAGGACGCGGAGCTCTCGATGGCCTCGTCGGTGGCGGACAGCTCCCGGCGGGCGGAGGCTTCGCGGGCGCGGACGGAGCTGGACCGGGAACGGGCGCGGGCCAGCCCGGAGGCTGCCTGGTCCTGCTGGATCTGGCGGAGGCGCAGCAGCCCCGCGAGCGAAAATTGCCGGTTCATGCCGCGGCTCCCAGGATCGAAGTGAGGTGGTCCAGTTGACGCCAGGACTCAGGGTGGGGGGTGGACTCGTCCATCGGCTGCTGCAGGAAACCGCTGACGGATTCCTCGTGCGCCAGGGCGGCGTCCACCAGCGGGTTGGTCCCGGACTGGTAGGCGCCGACGTCGATCAGGTCCTGTGCTGCCTTGCGGGCGGCGAGGACGCGGCGAAGCGTGGAAGCCGCCTCGAGGTGCGGGCGGGCGTTGACCTTGGACGCGACGCGCGAGACGGACCCCAGCACGTCCACCGAGGGGAAGTGTCCCGTCACGGCGAGCTTGCGGTCCAGCACCACGTGGCCGTCGAGGATGGATCGTGCGGCGTCGGCGATGGGTTCATTGTGGTCGTCGCCGTCCACCAGCACGGTGTAGATGCCGGTTACGGAGCCGGTTTCGGCGGTGCCGGCGCGCTCCAGCAACCGGGCGAGGATGGAGAAGGTCGACGGCGGGTAGCCGCGGGTGGCGGGGGGTTCGCCGGCGGAGAGGCCGATCTCGCGCTGGGCCATGGCCACCCGGGTCAGGGAGTCCATCATGAGCACGACGTCCTGCCCCTGGTCGCGGAAGGATTCGGCGATGCGGGTGGCCGTGAACGCGGCCCGCATGCGCATCAGCGCCGGCTCATCGGAGGTGGCGACGACGACGACTGAGCGGGCCAGCCCGGCGGCGCCCAGGTCGTCCTCCAGGAATTCGCGGACTTCACGGCCGCGCTCCCCCACGAGGGCGATCACGGACACTTCGGCGTCGGTGCCGCGGGCAATCATGGACAGCAGCGAGGACTTGCCGACGCCGGAGCCGGCGAAGAGGCCCATGCGCTGGCCCTTGCCAAGGGTGGTCATGGTGTCCAGGACCCGGACGCCGGTCTGCAGCGGGGTGTTGATCCGGGCGCGCTTCATGGCGTTCGGCGCCTCGTTGTCGATCGGCACGCGCGGGCCGCTGAGCAGCGGGCCCTTGCCGTCAATCGGGCGGCCGAGGCCGTCGAGCACCCGGCCGAAGAGTCCCGCGCCGGTGGGAACCAGCACGGTGCCGCCCTTGGCACGGACTGCGTCACCGGCGGCGACGCCGGCCAGGCGTCCCAAGGGCATGCAGCGCACGGCGCCGTCCAGGGCTGCCACCACCTCGGCGTCGAGCCCGGGGTTCTCCCCCACGGTAACCAGGTCACCGAGGGCGCAGTCCAGGCCGGACACCTCCAGGCCCAGGCCCATCACCGAGGTGACGATGCCGACCCGCTGGGGTGCGGCAGCGGCAAGTGCGGCCGCGAAGTCATCGCCCTTGGGGCGCCACTGGTCGATCATGGCTGCCCTCCGGAGAGCGCGTCCGGGGCCTCCGCGGCCCGCTGCTGGTCCCCCAGCAGAGCTGCCTGGGCGCGGGCCAGGGCGCTGCCGAGGCTGGCGTCGAGCCAGCCTTGCTGGTACTCCACCTTCGCGTCTCCGCGCAGCAGGGACGAATCGGCGAGCAGCGGCAGGCCGGCCGGCAGGTCCTGGCCTTCCTTGGCGAGCACCTCGATGTCGGCGGGATGCAACCGGATGGCCAGCACCGTGGCGGCGTCGTTGCCGGACAGGGCGCGGGCCAGGGCGGCGCGGGCGGTCCGGGTGCCCTCGGCGAGTTCGTAGCCGAGGATGGCCTCGGCCAGCTCCAGGGCGGTGCGGGCCAGCACCTCTTCGGCGTCGTGCAAGGCCTGGACGTTGCGGTGGGCGAAGTCGGTACGGGCGACGGCGAGGGCGCGGACGGCACGGTCCAGGTCCTGCTGCCCGGCGGCGAGGGAGGCGGCCTGCTCGGCAGCCATCCGGTCGCGCCAGCGGCGCTGTTCCTTCGCGGCGGCGCGGACACCCGCCGCGTAGCCGGCGGCGTGGCCCTCGGTGTAGCCGGCCTGTTCGTTGGCCGGGCCGCCGGAACGCAGTGAGGGGAAGACGATGCGGGCCGGGGCGCCCCCGGCCGAGCCGGCGTCCGTCGAGGACGCGTCAGTAAACATAGTCTTCTTCGTCCCCGCGCTGGATGGTGATCTGGCCTTCCGCTTCGAGCTCGCGGATGGAACGGACGACGGCGGCCCGTGCCTCCTCGATCTGCGAGGCGCGCAGCGGTCCCAGCGCCGCCATCTCGGATTCGAGGATTTCCAGGTTGCGGCCGGAGACGTTGGTGGTGATGGTTTCCAGGACCTGTTCCGTGGCGCCCTTCATGGCGACGGCAAGCACGGAGGCGTCCAGGCCGCGGAGCACCAGCTGGACGTCGCGGCGTTCCAGCTTGACGATGTCGTCGAACGTCACCATCTGGGCGCGGATCTCCACGGCGAGGTCGGGGTCGAGCAGGTCCAGTCCATCCAGGACGGAGCGTTCGGTGCCGGCGTCGGTCCGGTTGATGATTTCCAGCAGCGGCTGGATGCCGCCCACCACCTTGGAGGCCTGCTGCGAGACTGCCGCGCCGCCGCGCAGTTTCAGCGTGTCGGCGACGATGCCGATGGCTTCCGGCGCGCCCGAGCCCATGGTCGCGATGCTCAGTGCGACGTCGGCCCGGAGCGAGCCGGGCAGCCCGGACATCACGGCCGAGGCCTTGCGCGGGCTGAGGTGCGCGAGGACCAGGGCGATGGTCTGCGGAAGTTCGCCGTCGATCAGGGCGAGGATCTGGACCGGTTCGATGTCTTCGAGGAATTCGAACGACTTACCGGCCATGTTGACGGTGAGCCGGTTGATCAGGCCCGCGGCCTTCTCCGAGCCGAAGGAGGCCTCGAGCAGGCCCTCGGCCAGTTCCCGGCCGCCGCGGGCCTGCCGCGGGCTGCTCAGGGCGGCCTCGTGGAAGTCCTTCATGATCTGTTCGGCGACTTCCGGGTCCACCTTGCGGAGCCGGACGATCTCGGCAGCGATTTCTTCCGCCTCGGCGTCCGTGAACTGTGCCATCACCCGGGCCGCGTTGGGCGGGCTCATCTGCATCAGGACGACGGCGGCGCGCTGGGTGCCGGTAAGGGTCGAATCGACGAGTTTCATGCGGGCTGCCTGTCATCCATGAGGCTGCGGAGGTAGTCGGCTGCCTTCTCCGGGTTGGAGGCGACCATGTTGTCGATCTCCTGCATGCGGCGTTCGGCTTCCAGCACCTCCATCGGCGGCGCGGGCAGCGGCTGCAGCGGCAGGGCAGTCAGCGGGATGGCCGACGTCGCCGGGGCGGGGTCCAATGCGGTGACGGCGGGGATCGTCGGCAGCAGGTCCAGGCGTTCGCCCAGGTCCACCGGCTCGCGCTTCTGTCGGCGGCGCAGGACGACGACGACAATCAGCGCCAGGATGAGCAATCCGAGCAGGATGCTGCCGGCGGTGACCAGGGTTGCGAAGAAGGCCTGCTGCTTCTGTGCCTCGAGGTCGGCCTTGGCCGCGTCGAGCGAGGCGTTGGCCTGGTCCGCGGCCGCGGTGCTGAACGGGATCACCTCGACGGTGACGATGTCGCCGCGGGCCTTGTCCACGCCGGCGGCCGAGGTCACCAGCGCGGTGAGCGAGCCGATGTTGAGTCCGCCGGCGGCGGCCTGGCTGACGGCCACCGAAATGGTCTGGCGCTTGACGGCGCCCGGCGGGATGACCCGGTCCTCGGTGACCTTGTTGACGGCGTTGTTCTTGGTGGCGGTCGTGGAGTCGAAGCTGCCGTTGCCGCTGGTCCCGCCGGGGACGGCGATGTTGTCCGGACCGAGGACGCCGGCGGCGCCGCCAGCGCCCCCGCTGTACTTTTCCGTCTTGGAGCTTTCGCTCAGCGGCAGCGCGCCGGGGGTGTTGGAGAAGGTTTCGCTCTTTTGCTGGGCCGACTCGCCGGTGATGTCCGCCGCCACTGCCACGGTGGAATTGCCGGGACCGACCACGCGGTCCAGGACGGCGCGGACGGCGTCGCCGGTGCGCTGCTGGTAGTCGGCGGCCTGCTTCGAGGAGGAACCTGCGGCTCCGCCGCCCACCGTGGACAGAACGTTGCCCTGCGAGTCCACCACGGAGACGTTGGCGGGCTTGAGGTTTTCGATCGCGGCGGAGGTCAGGTGCACGATGGCCTGGACCTTGTCGCCGGAAAGGGTGACGCCGGGCGCGGTCTCCACGAAGACCGAGGCCGTGGTGTCCGGGGTCTTGGAGACGAAGACGGTCTTTTCCGGGATGGCAAGCCGGACCGCGGCGGTCTTCACGCCGTCCATGGCGGAGATGGTGCTGGCCAGTTCGCCCTCGAGGGCGCGCTTGTAGGTGACAGACTGCTGGAATTCCGAGGAGGTAACGCCCATCTTGTCCAGCAGCGAGTAGCCGGTGGCCGCGGCTGTCGGCAGGCCCGCTGCCGCAGCCTTGAGGCGTTCGTCGTAGACCTTGTCCTGCGGAACGAGGATGGTGGAGCCGCCGTCGCTGAGCTCGTAAGGCACGTTGTCCTTGCGGAGCTGCTCCACGATGCCGTTTGCGTCCGTGTCCTTGAGGCCGGAGAACAGCGGCGCCAGGGTGGGCCGGGTGAGCCAGGCGGAGAGAGCCACAATTCCGACCACCAGCAGCGCAGCACCAATGACGGCCAGCGTGCGCTGGCCGGTGGTGAAGCTCTTGAGTCCGGCGCCGAAACGCTGGAAGAAGACAGTAATCTGCGGAGGCATCAGGCCTGCATCCTCATGATCTCGTTGAAGGCGTCAACGCCCTTGTTCCGGACGGTGGCCACGAGTTCCAGGGTGATCTGTGCCCGGCTCGCAGCGATGGTGGCGTTGTGGATGTCATCCAGGTTGCCGGTCACCGCGGAGACAGCGAGCTGCTTCGACGTCGATTGCAGCTGCTGGAGGTTGTCGACGGCGCCGGTGAGCGAAGTGGCGAAACCAGAGCCGTCCGTCGCGGGCACCGATGCGGCGCCGGAGAGGTAGTCCGTGGGCAGTACGCCCTGAACCGGCGCGATGGGGGAAACAGGCATCAGGATCTTCCAATCTCAAGGGCGGCGAGATAGGTCTCGCGTGCGCGGTCCACGACCTGGGCGTTGGCCTGGTAGCCGCGCTGGGCGATGATCAGGGCACCCATCTGCTCGGCCATGTCGATGTCCGGGTACTTCACGTTGCCGTTGGCATCGGCAAGGGGGTGGTCCGGCTGGTAGACGATGCGGCCTGCGCCGTCGCCAAGCTGCGTGCTCTTGACGTACACGCCGGTGCCGTCGGCGCCCTCGGCCGCTTCAACGTACTTGGCGCGGAACGCCGGTCCGGAGGTGGCGGAGGCGTTGTTCATGTTGGCAAGGTTGTCCGAGACCGCGTCGAGCCACTTGCGGTGCACGGTAAGGGCGGAGCCGGCGATGCCGATTGCGTCGAAGGTCATTAGTTGGTCCTCATGGCTGCGCGCACGGCGGTGAATTCCCCACCGATGGCGCGGGCGGCGAACTGGAAGCGCAGTACCGTGTCGATATTCGAAAGGGTCTCGGTGTCCAGGTTGACGTTGTTGCCGTTGAGCTGGGTGGGCTCGAGGGAAGTCGCCGTCGTGGCCTCGGCATGGCCGTCCCCGGACTCAACGGACGCGGCAAGGGCAGCTTCAAAGCTGACGCGCTTGGCGTGGTAGTTCGGGGTGTTGACGTTCGCGATGTTGTTCGCGATGGCGCGTTGGCGCAGAGCCAGCCCGTCCATGGCGCTGGCCAGGGCTGCGGAAGTCACGGATTCGAGCACAGAGTCCTGCCTGGGGAATTGTGGGGTGGCCGATCCGTGGCCGGTAAACGAGCGATCCGTGCTCTTACTGTGGTTATCGGCACAGTTCCGCGCCGCGTTAGAGAAAACGTGAAAGGTTTATTCGGGTTTTTTCAATTCACTGTTCGACGGCGGTTTTTGCAGCAGGCTCAGCTGTTGACGTCGAGGTAAATTGCCCCCGCTGGGTCGCCGATGCCGGGCACCGAGCTGACTGCCTGCAGTTGCCTGCCGACGTCGTGCTTCGCTGCCTCCAGTCGCCGGGCGACGCGCTCCTGGGCCGCCGAGAGCGCCATGGCGCGGCGCCGCGCCTCCGGCGGCAACGGCGTGCTCAGCGCGGGCGGAGACCAGCGCTCGGCCGGGAGCGCCGCTACCGGCTGCTCCGGCGAGGAGAGTGGTCCCAGCGGATCCTTCAGCGTCTTCTCCGCAGCGACCACAGCCATCTCCAGCACGTCCAGCACCAGCATCCACGCGGCGAGGGCAGGATCTGCTGCAAGCTCCGCCGCGGGCGGGTATTCAGCCGCGTATTCCCCCCGAAAGGCTGGCTCAGCCAAAACCAAGGCTCCCGCCACCAGCGCCCGGCTGCGTGGCCCAGGCCCCGGCTGCAGCGAACGGCTTCGCGGCGGAGGCTGCCGTCTGGGCTGCCGGGATGGCGGCGGCAGCCTCGTGCCAGGCTTGGCGCAGGGGCTCCAGCAAGTCGATCGCCTCGCGGGTCAATCCTGCGTCCCGCTGGACGTTGGCGTTGACGAGGGCCGTGAAGGCGTAGTTGTAGAGGCCCAGCAGACCGTCCGCGCCGTCCCAGGCATCGGTCTTGAGAGAGGAAATGAGTTCGGCGATGATCGCCTGGCCGTGCAGGAGGTTCTCAGAGGCAACGGGCCAATTGGCGGACTGCTGCGCGGTCTCGGCGCGGCCGAGGTCCAGCAACAGGCGGTCGTACAACATGGTCAGTAGGCGGGCGGGCGGTGCGGAGAGCACCGAATCCGCGAGGTATTGGTTGCGCTGGGCTGCGCCGCCGCTGCCGTAGCCGAAGGGGGTGCTGGTCATTACTTGGAGCTCCCGCTGGAGAGGCCGGCAAGCTGCCCTGCGAGCCAGGACTGCTGCGCCTTCATGTTGCTCATTGCCACTTCGAGAGCCGAGTAGGTGCTTTTCAGGGTGGCTTGCCGGGAGGCAAGACGAGTGTCCCAGTCGCTGATCCGGTCCGCAAGATCCCGGACCTCCGACTGCTGGCCGGTGATCTTGGTGGTCAGCGTGCCGGTGTACTTGTCCGAGGCGGCCATGGCCGCGGAAGCGATGCGACCCGCAAGTTCCTGCACCTTTGCTGCGGTGCCGGCCGGATCGGCGGCCAGGGCGGCGCCGAATTTGGTGGCGTCAAACTCCATGGTGCCGGTCTTGGTGATGCTGATGCCCATCTCAGACGGCGACCGCGGCGGCGTGCCCACCGGTAGCGAGGCGGCGGAGAGGATGTTCTGGTTCACCGAGCGCACGGTGCTGTCACCGGCAAAGACACCGGCTGAGGTCGAAGTACCGCTGGTGTTGGTCGTGGTGCTTACCGTGGTCTTGCTGGCCACCAGCGAGAAGATGCCGTTCACGCCGTCCACCAGATCCGAGGCCAGCTTGGTGATACCCGCGTCATCGCGGGACACGGTCACGGTCACGGGCGCCGCGGTGACGTCCTTGGCGGTAATGGAGACCCCGGGCAATAGGTTGGTGAAGGTGTTGCTCGAAGACGTCACTGTCTGCGCGGCCGTCGTGTTAGGCCAGAGCGAAATCTCGGCGTCCTGGGCGGTCTTCACGTTGGTGAAGGTGGTGCCGGCGTCCGTGATAGTGAAGGCACCCGCGGTGCCGGACTTGGTGGCGGTGAACTGGAGGCGGAAGTCTCCCCCGCCGACGTCGACCTTGGTAGCGGTCACACCGGCCCCGGCGGCGTTCACCGCGGTGACGACGTCGTCCAAGTTGTTGGACGCGGGGGTGATCGTGTAGTCCTTACCGCCGCTGTTGATGGTCATGGTGGTGTAGGGCCAGCCGGTTACGGCGTTGACCTTGGGCGTCACGGTGACCTGCGTCTGGGCAAGCTTGGTTACCTGGAAGTCGATGGAACCGGCCTTGGCTGCCGCGGTGGTAGTGGCTACGACTAGGTCGCTGCTCGTGGTCGCGGTGGTGAGATCGAGCGCCCCGGGCTTTGCAGCGGCAGTCGCCTGGGTTGCCAAGGCCGCCACTTTGCCGTTGAGCCCTTGGAGCGCGGACACCATGGACTGGATGTCGTAGGACTTGTTCTTGAGCAGCGTTTGCGGGAGAGCCTCCGACTGCATGATGGAGCTGATCAGGGCGGTGGTGTCGAGCCCGCTGGCCAGTCCGTCGAGTGAGATTCCCATCGCTGCCTCTCCTTGCTGTCAAGTGCTGCAAAAACGTTCGGTGGTGGTGTTAGTTCTGACGTATCGGGTGTTGCACGTAAGGGCCGGACGATGGTTTTGCCATCGTCCGGCCCCTCCGCAGCTGGATGATCGGGAGTGTCTCTTCGTCCGATCGCCGGTGGCAGCCCTACTGCTGAACTGCCGGATTCGCCTAGCGCAGGAGCGAAAGAACGCCCTGGCTGGACTGGTTGGCCTGGGCCAGCATTGCGGTGCCGGCCTGGGACAGGATGTTGGCCTTGGTGAACTTGACCATTTCCGAAGCCATGTCGACGTCGGCGATGCGGGACTGAGCGGCCTGCAGGTTCTCACCAGCGATGTTGAGCGACTTGATGGTGTGCTCGAGGCGGTTCTGGGTAGCACCCAGGTCCGCACGCTGAGCAGAGATCTTGCCGATGGCGTCGTCGATCTTGCCGATCGTTGTGGCAGCCAAGGCGGCCGTCGAGACGTCAAAGTCGGTTCCCGCACCACCCAGCGCGCCAACGGCAGTGGGCACGTCGCCGAGCTTGATGTCGATCTGCTCTGTGGTCGCATCCTTTCCGGTACCTACCTGGACCTTGAGGGTCGCGCCGGTGTCGAGCAGCTTGATGCCATTGAAGTTGGTAGAAGCACCAATGCGGTCCAGCTCCTTGCCAAGAGCCGTGGCTTCCTTAGCAATTGCCTGGCGTGATTCCGTGTTGTTGGTGTCGTTACCACCCTGGACAGCAAGGTCACGCATACGCTGCAGGATGGAGTGAACCTCGGTCAGGGCACCTTCAGTCGTCTGGATGACAGAGATGCCGTCCTGGGCGTTGCGAGCCGCCACAGCCGAGCCGGTGACCTGCGACTTCAGGCCCTCGGAGATGGACAGGCCTGCTGCGTCATCGCCGKCGCGGTTGATGCGCAGGCCGGTGGACAGCTTCTCCAGGGACTTGGAGAGGTCGTTCTGGGTGGAGTTGAGGTTGCGGTACGAGTTGTTCGCCGCGAGGTTGTTGTTAATAACGAAGCCCATGGTATTTCCTCCGTGATTGGGACTGTAAGCGATGGCCCATCCGTGGGCCTTCAGCAGTAGTTATCGCCACTTGTCATGCAGGGGTAAGGAGAAATCCAAAATTCTTTTCAAAAGTTGCTCGCGGTCGAAATCCGCGTGTTATCAGTCTTATTCCTGCTAACGGGTGCGGAAATCCTGCCGATAGTTTGTACGAACCCTGCTGCAGGCCTCATCGTCCGCACGAAGCGACCACGCCGCGGGTTCCATGAATGAACCGCATCAATCGCCCGCACCATTCGCACTCATATAGGGAGCCGTCCGGACCATGGCCATCCACGAACTTTCCGCCCTGCTGTGGCGGGAGCGTGAACTTCTGGACGTTCTGACGTTCAAGCTGGAAGAAGAGCAGCTGCTCCTTACCTCCGGCAAGTCCCGCTGGCTGCCCCACGGCACCCGCGAAGTGGAGCAGGTTCTGGGACACCTCTCGCAAGCGAGCCTGGCACGCACCATCGAGGCCGCCGTCGTCGCCGAAATGTGGGGCCTTCCCACAGATGCCACGCTCGGCGAACTCGCCGAGGCCGCCCCGGAGGGCGCCTGGGCAGAGGTGTTGAGCGCGCACCTCGCGGCCCTGACTCGCCAGACTGCCCTGATCAAGGAACTGCGCGACGCGAACGAACAATATTTGCGCACCGCAGTCCGGTCCACGCAGGAGTCCCTCGCAGACCTGCGTCCAGCCGCCGCCGGCACCTACGACGCGCACGGCAAGACCGGGGAATCTGCCGCCTCCCGCATCTTCGACAAGCAATTCTAAGGAAGCGACCATGAGCACCTTTGGCGCGCTGAACACCGCCTACCGCGGACTGACTGCTTCCCAGCAGGGCATGAACGTCGCAGGACAGAACATCGCCAATGCCGCCACGGAGGGCTACACCCGCCAGCGCGTCCAGCAGTCCGCGATCGGCGCCCCGGCCCCGGGGATGTTCAGCAGCGGCACAGTCCAGACGGGCCAGGGCGTTTCGGTGGACGCAATCGCACGGCTCGGCAACAGCGTCCTGGACACCAGCGTCCGTTCCGCCGGCGCTCAGGCCGGCTACGCCGGGATCCGTTCGTCGGCACTTCAAGGCATTGAGGGCATCCTGCAGGAGCCCGGCGACAACGGCATTTCCTCCGCTCTCCAAGGGTTCTGGTCCGCGTGGCAAGGCGCCGCGAACCAGCCGGGCGAGGACGGCCCCAAGGGACTGCTGCTGAACGCAGCCAACTCCCTTACGGACAAGATTTCCTCCAGTTATCAGGCCCTGCAAGGTCAATGGAGCAGTGTCCGCGCCCAGGCTGCCGACGCCGTGGACGTCGTCAACTCCGCGGCCAACCAGGTGGCCGCTTACAACGCCACCATCCGCTCCACCCTGGCCGCCGGTGGATCCGCGAACGAGCTGATCGATGCCCGCGCCAAACTCACCGAAACCATTTCCCGGCTTGCCGGCGGAACCGTGCGCGAACAGCCGGACGGCACCGTGGACGTCCACGTCGGCGGCAACCCCTTGGTGATGGGCACCTCCGTCCGGGTGCTGGAGCTCTCCGGCAGCCAGTCCGGCGACGCCCTCGGATCCACGGTGCAGTTGCTGTGGAAGGATTCCGCGGGGGTGGCATCCTCCGACGGCGGCGAAATCGCCGGCGCCCTGTCCGTCCTCGCCCCGGCCGCCACAGCACCTTCGACCCCGGGCACCGGCGGTGCCATCGCCGAAGCTGCCGAGACCTACAACAAACTCGCGGCAACCCTCGCTACGACCGTGAACGAAGTCCATAAAAAGGGCCAGCTTCCCGATGCCGCACCGGGCACTCCCGGCGCCATCGGCGTCGACTTCTTCACGATCAGCGGCACTCCCGCTGCACTTGGGATCAAAGCCCCGACCGGCACCGCCGGCATCGCACTGAAATCGCCGAACTCGGGCGCCCTGGATACCAGCATCGCGGACCAGATCTCCCAGCTGGGCACCGGCGCAGCTTCCCCGGACAAACTGTGGTCCGGGATCGTCACCGGAATTGGCGTCCAGTCCCGCGGAGCCCAGCAGCGCGAGTCCCTGACCTCCGCCGCCGAAGCCTCCGCTCTGACCAGCCGCGCCTCGCAGGCGTCGGTGAGCCTGGACGAAGAAAACGTCAACCTGCTCACCAACCAGCACGCCTACCAGGCGGCCGCCCGCGTGATGACCGCCGTCGACGAGGCGCTGGACGTCCTGATCAACCGCACCGGACTGGTAGGAAGGTAATCATGCTGAACCGCGTAACGAACCTGACCATGAACGCGAACGCCCAGCGGACGCTGCAGTTCCAGCAGGCCAAGCTGGCCGAACTGCAGGACAAGGCCACCTCGCTAAACAAGATTTCCCGCCCTTCGGACGACCCCGCCGCCACGGCCCAGGCCCTGGCCACCCGGTCACTCCAGGCGGCCAACGCCCAGTACGGCCGGAACATCGACGACGGGAACACCTGGTTGACCGCCGCGGATTCTGCCCTGGAGCAGGCGACGAACGTGATGCGCCGGGTCAAGGACCTGACAGTGATGGCGGGCAACGGCTCGTTGAACCAGTCCGGCAAGGACGCGATCGCCGCGGAGCTGGAATCCCTCAACCAGGATCTGGTGGGGATTGCCAACTCCCAACACCTGGGCCGCAACATCTTCGCCGGCAGCTCGGACGCGTCCGGCGCGTTCACCCCGGGAACACCACGCAACCCCGCCATCCGCAGCGACACCGGCACCCCTCCGACGTTTAACGGTACGGGCGTCAACCCGGTGGAGCGCCGGATCAGCGCCACGCAGACCGTGCGTGTGGACGCCGACGGCGCCGGGATTTTCGGCAACGGCAATGGTTCCGTTTTCGACGTCGTGAGCAAGCTGGCGGCCGATCTGCGGACGGGCACGGATGTCACCCCGCGTGTGGGCGACGTCGACACCGCGTTTAAGAACATCGTCAATGGCCGTGCTGAAATTGGAACGCGGCAGGCACAGCTGGAACGTGCCGGCAACGTCAACACCGAAATGGAGGCCTCGTTGGACGCCCAGCGGAGCGGGATTGAAAAAGCTGACCTTGGCAGCGTGATCATGGACCTGAAGCTTCAGGAAACCAATTACCAGGTGGCCCTGGCGGCTACGGCGAAGGTCTTGCAGCCCACCCTGATGGACTTCCTGCGATGAACTCCGTTCTCAGCAGCACTCCCGTGACGTTCACCGCGCCCATGCCGGGGCTGGAAAACGTCCACGACTTCGCCCTGCGGAACATCGACAGCGCCCCGGGTCTGTTCGCCCTTGAGTCCGGCTCCGCACCGGTGCGGCTGTTCCTCGCGGATGCCGCAGTGTTCGTCCCGGGCTACACGCCCCCGCTTCCGGCCGCCGCGCTGGACGCCCTGGAACTCGGCAACGACGAGACGCCGCAGGTCCTCGTGGTGGTTAACCACTCCCCCACTTCCACCACCGTGAACCTGATGGCACCGATCGTGCTCAATCCCGCTAGCCGTCGCTGCACCCAGCTGGTGCTGGACGGCAAAGAGTACCCGTTGCGGGCGGAGCTCGGCGCGCTGTAGCCGGGACCGCCGTCGACCCCTCGGCGCCCGACCGGAGCCGCTCACCAGAAGTGGGCGACGTCGGTGACCAGGCGTGAGCCGCCGTCGGGCCCGGCAAGCGTGAAGACCCGGAACGGCAGCCGCGCCCGGACGCCCAGTCCTAGGCTGGTGTAGCCCTCGAAGCTTCCGGCCCAGGCCACTTGGCGGAACGTCTGGTACCCGGCAACATTGCTTAGCTCGGCCTTGTTGACCGGGTTGTAGCTCGACCTGCCGTTCGCGTCGTTGGCCGGCGCGTTGGCGGTGACCTGGATGAAGGCCTGCCCGCGCAGCGCGATCGGCAGCCCGGAACCGTCCTGCACCACCTGCGGCACGTAGCGTACGGAGTAGCCTGCCAGCGCCCGTCCGTTAAGGTCTATCACCAGGCGGTCGAAGCAATAGTGCTGGCCGGTCCGGACGTTGACCACCTTCGCCTGGCTCATCGCGGCATTGGCCTTGGCCAGCGATCCCCAGACGAGGCCGCAGTAGGGCGCAGCGACCGCCGGTGCGGGCGCCAGGAGACCCCAGCCAGCCGCCGTCAGTAAAGCCACCAGCCAAACGGCGAGCCTGTTCCCACGGGATCTTGTCACGACAGCCGCCCCCTCAAATCATCCGGATATCCACCCCACCCGGATACCTCAAGAGTAGAACCGCGCGTTTGGGTTGACGAGAGGTCGTTAGCCCCAACTAACTCGCAGTAGGTGTCGTTTTGAGGGTTGAAAACGGCAATTACTGCGAGTCAGTTGGGTTGGGCATCTCCGGATACGGCAAAGCGCCGGGCCCCCAAGGGCGTCCGGCGCTTTGCTTTGTGTAATTCAGAATTCTTGAAACAACCCCCGGTGTTCCAGGCAGGAAGGTTTTAGCCTTCGCAGTCGCGGCAGTACTTCTGGCCGTTCTTTTCCTTGGCGACCTGGGACCGGTGACGGACCAGGAAGCAAGAGGAGCAGGTGAACTCGTCCGACTGCTCGGGAACAACAATGACGGTCAGTTCTTCGCCGGAGAGGTCGGCGCCGGGAAGGTCAATGCCTTCGGCGGTGTCGTTCTCGTCGACGTCGATAACAGCAGTCTGGGCACCGCCGCCACGGGATGCCTGAAGGGCCTCCAGCGATTCAGCGGGAGATTCTTCTTCTGTCTTGCGTGGGGCGTCGTAATCGGTAGCCATAGCGGGGTTCACTTTCGTTGCTGCACAGCGCCATTTCAGGCACCTCAGTGAAGCAGTTTAGGGCATCATGCTGGTAGTTGGCGCATAGTGTGTTGAAAGCGACATCCCGCGTCACGAACCGGTTGAACCAAGGAGGCAATGATGGCTACGAAACTCAACAAAAAGTCGCTCGCCCACGCCCGTCGACTGATCAAGGACGGCAAGGTCCAGCGCGACACCCGGGACGACTGGAGCGAGCACGCCCCGTCGGCCGAACAGGAAAACAAGTTCATCGATAAGAACGGATTCGCCGAGTTCTCACAGTGGCATCTGGGCCTCGACCCGGATGCTTCCGAGGGCACCAAAGGCAGCGTCACGTTTCCCTTCGGCGACTTCAAGAAAGTCCACCGCTGCGCGGTCATATCGCTGGAGAGTCGCGCGGCGCAGCACGGCCACGACGACATCGCCGACGCCGCCAGGAAGCTTCTCGAAGAGATCGACGCCGACTAGCGCCGGACTGCGTGCGGCTCAGGTCACCGGCCAGACAACGAGGGTCTTCCAGGCCGCCGGGTCCGGCTCGGTGGCCGGATCGCTGAGGTAGTACTCCCACATGGCGTCGCCCGGCGTCAGGCCCTCCGCCTGCATCTTGGCCATCACGGCGCTGTAGGTCTCCGGGAGTGCGTCGTAGGGGCCCACGTGCATCGCCTCGAGGGCACGCCCGGCGGGGAGCACGCCCGCTGTCACGGCACCCTCTCCCCCGCCCGGGTACGGTGCGGCAAGCGGGAAGCCTGCTTCGACGTCGACGACGTCGGTGGGCATGCCGCGATACAGGGCGAACGGCGGGCCGGCCAGCTGCACGTTTTGCTGCTGCACGGCCGTCATCACCGAACGGTAGGCGCGGTCGAAGAAGTCGCGCAGGGCGTTCATGGGCACGGTCTCGCGCAACACCGCGGTCGGCGTTTCCTGGAGGTCGGTGGATTTGATGTCCGGGGCCGGGTTCGATTCAGTCATAGCGCAAGGCTCCGCCCTCGGCCGCAGGCCGGTCAAGGGGCTCTTGGCCCCTGCCGTCGATGCGGCGCAGGGCCTGAATGCGAACGCCGGCGATGACCGCTGCAATCGAATCATGCGCCCGCGAGCGCGCGGCCCACTTGCCATCCCGTAGGTGGTCCGTAGACTCAGCGCATGTCTGTTCTTGGGGGAATGACGACCGTGCGTTGCGCCGCGGCGCTGGCCGCCTGCCTGGTGTTGGGGCCCGTGCTGGCCGCGTGCGCCTACGAAGACGACGGCGGTCCCCAGCCTTCGGTGGCCGGCTCCAGCGGCCGCCCGGGGTACACCCTCCCGCCCAAGGATCCTGACATCCTCGCCGTTGAAACCCGCAACTACGCCGAACTGGAGCGGCGCCTTGCCACAGCATCAGGAAAGCCGCTGCTGACCGATTCAGGTCCCGCCGACGGCCCAAGTGTCGGCTTCCAGAAATCAGCCACCGTAGAGACGGCCGGGCCCCACACCGTCACCGCGGCCTGCGTCGGCATCCCCCACGCCCAGATCTACCTCTCCCAGGACATCAAGGGCGGAAGCCAGTACACAGTCCTCGAGATCGACTGCTCGGAAACCCGTGCGCAGGTTGTCCAGCTGGCGGCAGGACACGTCGGCGCCCACCTCACCCGGGCCGATCCGAACGGCGCCTGGACCGGAGCGGTCGCCGGACTCAGGATCACCTCCGAGTAAGGCTCGTCGGCTGGAGCATGGGCGTTGCCCGGCCCGAGGACCCGGAATGACTGCCCAAGCTAATGGGACCGCATTAGGACCTTCAGCCCTAAGTAACTGTGAGAGGCGGGCGCACACTGTTGCCGAGGTCGGATCAGCCGGGATCGGGCTCAGGCGTGGGAGGGCATCTCATGGATGTTCGGGTCGTGGAGTCACTGGTCATGCTGCACATCGGGGATGGGGTGCTGACCGCTTTGTTCCCCGTAGAGCATTCCGCACGTTGGGAGTTCGGTCCGTGGGCCCCACTCATGGGCTGGTTCAAGAAGCGCCCGGGCCTTACCCGCGCCATTGGGGTGGCACAAGTCGCCGGTGCCATTGCGGTGTCAGCGTCCCTTTCCAAAACCCCGGGGCCGGCCTGGAAAAAGTGACGGGGAGCGGTCCAGACGCTGGTGGAGCCGCCGCATCTCCTCGGCCGCGCTAAGCGTCCCGACTGGTTTGTACAAAAACCCCTCCGTCCCGGGGCAAAATCGCCGGGACGGAGGGGTTCGTGGAGCCCCCTGTCGGATTCGAACCGACGACCCCCGCTTTACAAGAGCGGTGCTCTGGCCAACTGAGCTAAGGAGGCAATGCGCCGTCGTCGTCCGGGCACGAGACGGCCGGACGCTAAGCGCTAGATAAGGGTAGCCCACGGACGCCCGCCGGTAAAAAATGCCAGCAACGCAACAGCCCGGCCCCGGAGTAACCGGGACCGGGCTGTTTCCGCGGGACGGACGCTACTTCTTCTTGGCGTCCACCGCGGCCTGCAGGAACTGCTCGAACGGGGTCTGCGCGCTGGCGCCCTTGCCCCACTGCTTGCCCTCGACGAAGACGGTCGGCGTTCCGGTGACGCCGATGGCCGCAGCCTCCTGCGTCGTGTACTTCACGTACGGGCGGTAGGTCTTGTCGTCCACGCACTTGTCGATGCTCTTGGCACCGGTATCTGTGGCCAGCTTCTTCAGCTCGTTGTCGGAGAGGCCGGGACTGCCTTCCGCCGGCTGCTTGGCGAAGAGCGCGTCGACGAAGTCCGAGTACTTCTCCGGCGATTCGTTCACCACGCAGGCCGCGGCGTTGGCCGCGCGCGAGGAGTAGTTGGTGCTGGAACGGCTGTCCAGGAAGCCGAGCGGGCGGTACTCGACCGTAATCTTGCCCTCGTTGCGCAGCTTGGTGAGGGTCTCGTTGTACCGGGACTCGAAGTCCTTGCAGACCGGGCAGATGAAGTCGATGTACAGGACCACCTTGACCGGCTTGCCAGCCTCGGCCTCGGCGCCCGGCGCCTTGATTTCGGCAGGAGGCGTCGCAGCGGGCGAGGGCACGTCAGCTACGTTGACCGTGGCCGGTTCCGTCTTCGCCACCCCGGTGTTGGCCAGCAGGGTCACGCCGCCGTGGACGTTGCCGTTCGCCGGCGTCGGGCCGGAGTCGGCCACCGGGGCGTTGTTCTTGATGTTCGAGGTCACCACGAGGGCGACAATCACGATGATGGCGACGACGGCGGCCACGATGCCCCAGCCGATGAGCAGCTTGTTGCGTTTTTCCTTCTTCAGCTGCGCCTCGCGGATCTCACGGGCTTTCTCGCGGGCCGCGGCTGTGCGCTCCGCTTTGGACTGACGGGGTTCGTTTGCGGCGCTCATTAGTTCCTCGTGTCGATCGGCCTGGGATGGTCCACTTGGGTGGCAACTTCATCATTTTAGGGGAGAAACAAGGGAGCTTGCGCTTTCAAGTTTCCTTCTGTGTGCCCAACGGACGAATAGCCCGGAAGATTCCACCCGGCTAGGGTGGATAAGAGCCATAAGCGACCCCAGGGGGCACCAATGCAAGCAACCGAACGCGCCGAGCAGAGCGCCGAACAACGCGCCGAGCAGGCCGCCGAGCACGATACTGCCCAGACAGCCGACCGGGCGCAGCACACCGAGCCAGGCGCCGAAAAGCACCCGGACGCATCGGAGCCGGGCGCCACGTTCGATTTCATGGTGGTGTCCAACCGCATGCCGGTGGACCGGTGCTCCCCCGATGAGCCTGGCTGCGAGGACGGCTGGCGCCGTTCCCCCGGCGGCCTGGTGACCGCGCTGGCCCCGATGATGACCAAGACCGACGGCGCCTGGGTGGGCTGGCACGGCGCCCCCGACGAACACCTCGAGCCCTTCAGCCACGGCGGCATCGACCTTATCCCCGTCCAACTCAGCACCCGGGACATCGAGCTCTTCTACGAGGGGTTCTCCAACGCCACGCTCTGGCCGCTGTACCACGACGTTATCGCTCCGCCCGAGTTCCACCGCGCCTGGTGGGACTCGTACCGCAAGGTCAACAAGCGGTTCGCCGACGCCGTCATCCGCCACGCCGCCCAGGGAGCCACGGTCTGGGTGCAGGACTACCAGCTCCAGCTGGTCCCCAAGATGCTCCGCGAGGCGCGCCCGGACCTTAAGATCGGCTTCTTCAACCACATCCCCTTCCCGCCGCCGGAGATCTTCGCGCAACTGCCGTGGCGCCGCGCGATCATCGACGGCCTGCTGGGCGCGGACCTGGTGGGCTTCCAGCGCAGCAGCGACGCCGGGAACTTCATGCGCTCCGCCCGCCGCTTCCTCGGCGCCAGCGTCAAGCAGCAGCAGGTCCACGTCAAGGGCGCCGACGGCGAAACCACGCACATCGCCCGCGCCCAGGCGTTCCCGATCTCCATCGACGTCAAGCAGATCAGCGAACTGGCCCGGAATCCCGAGATCATCGAACGCGCCAAGCAGATCCGGCGCGACCTCGGCAACCCCAAAACCATCCTGCTCGGTGTGGACCGATTGGACTACACCAAGGGCATCCGGCACCGGCTCAAGGCGTACGAGGAACTCCTCGAAGACGGCAAGGTCACGGTGGAGGACGCCTCCCTGATCCAGGTGGCCAGCCCCAGCCGCGAGCGCGTCGAACAGTACCGCCTGCTGCGCGAGGAAGTGGAAGGCACCGTCGGCCACATCAACGGCACCTTCGACACCATGCAGAACACCGCCGTCCGCTACCTGCACCACAGCTACCCGATCGAGGAAATGGTGGCGCTGTACCTGGCGGCCGACGTCATGCTCGTCACCGCCCTGCGCGACGGCATGAACCTGGTGGCCAAGGAATATGTCACCGCCCGGACGAACAACGACGGCGCCCTGGTCCTGAGTGAATTCGCGGGCGCCGCGGACCAGCTCAAGCAGGCACTCCTGATGAACCCGCACGACATCGACGGCCTCAAGGACACAATCATGCGGGCAGTCAACATGCAGCCCGCCGAGGCCGCGCGGCGGATGCGGGCCATGCGCAAGCAGATCCTGGACCACGACGTCGACCTCTGGTCCGCGGACTTCCTGAGCGCGCTCCAGGAAAAGGTGGTCCGCGATGACTCCTGAGGCCGACGCCCCCCGGACCAAGCTTTCGCTCTCCCCCGAGCTGCTGGAGGCCGTGCACCGCGTCGCCGGCACGGAACAGCTCCTGGTGGCCATGGACTTCGACGGCACCATGGCACCACTGGTGGACCATGCGGAGGATTCCCGGGCCCTGCCCCGATCGGCTGACGCCTTCGCGGCCCTTGCGGAACTCCCCCGAACGACGACGGCGCTCATCTCCGGCCGGGCCTTGGACAGCCTGCGGGCGGTCGCCTCACCGCCGGAGCAGACCCTACTGATCGGCAGCCACGGCGCGGAAGTCTGGATGGGCCCCGGCTCCACCGAACTGGTCTTGGAAGACAGCCAGCGGGAACTGCTGAAGGAGGTGCGCCAGGTGCTGGCCGACATCGTGGACCAAGCGCCCGGAACCCTGCTGGAGGACAAACCGGCCGGCGTCGTGCTGCACACCCGGCTGGCCGCCGACGATGTCGCCGAGGACGCTGTGGCGGCGGCGAAGGCTGCCCTGCAGGACCGCCATGGCGTCTTCGTCAAAACCGGCAACCGGGTGCTGGAGACCTCCGTGGTCCACGCCTCCAAGGGAGAAGGGATCTCATTCCTCCGCCAGGCCACCGGAGCCACCGCCATCGTGTTCGCCGGTGACGACACCACGGATGAAGACGCCTTGGGCAGCCTCATCCGCGGCGACCTGGGCGTCAAGGTGGGACTGGACTTCACCCAGGCCGAATTTCGGGTGGAAGCCCCGGCACACGTCTCCGAGTTCCTGGAAGCGCTGCTGCGCGAACGGCGAAAGGCCGTCGGCGCCTAGGACGTCGCCGCCTGGCTCCCCCGCCCGCCCCTTCAACCCGGCACTCCCGGGTCATCCTGTCCGGGATCGACTGCCCTCGCTAGACTTAAATTGCGCCGCACAAGACGCAGATTTCGTTTCGGAAGGGAACGATCATGACCAAGAACAGCGGCAAGGAAAACACCTCGGAGGCAGCCGGTTCCGGCTCGAACCCTGAGGAAAAGGACCTTCGGGGCCGGTACGTCGAAGGCGACTTCGGCAAGTCCGGCGCCCAGTCCGGCCGGCACTCGGACGACGAGGAAGGCCAGTACATTGAGGGCAACTACGGTGCGGCGGGATCCGAAGGTGGACTGCCCGAACCGCTTGGCGACAAGGCCCGCGAATCGGGACGCTACGTCAGGGCGGACTACGGCGGTGCCGGATCGGCACCGGCGCGCACGGCGGAGTCGGAAGTCGGCCGGTATTCCGAGGGCAACTACGGCGCCGATGGCACCGTGGATCCCACGCGCAAGGCCCGCCCACACAAAGAGCCGGAATCTGAAGCAACTGACTCCCAGTAGCTGCCATTTCCGGCCCTCAGGCGCGTATAAGCCTGATCCGCGTATCAGCTCGGTGCGGACTCAGGTTCGTAACCGATCAGCCAGTGAAGTCCGTGGCGGTCGATAACTTGGCCGTCCGAGGCACCCCACGGCTTCGCGGCCAGGGGGTCCACCACCCGCCCGCCGGCCGAGAGCTTGTCGAACCACTCGTGCAGGACTGCAGGTTCCGCGGTCCCCAGCAGTGAGAGCATTAGGCCTTCGCACCGGACACTCGTCTGGCCGGCCGCCACATCGGATCCCGCCAGGGCCACTGGCCCGTTGAGCTGGCCATGGGCGACGGCATCGGGCGGGCCGTCGTCGCGGTTGAACTCCTGATAGGTGAACAGGGACAAGCCGCCGCCGAAAATATCCGCGTAGAAGCCAAGCGCTTCCCGCGCGGTGCCGGGGAAGCTGACATAGATCTGCAAGGCCGTCATGGGCACAGCATACACAGCGCCAGCTCCGCCAAAGTGAGCGATGTTACCTGTGAGATCCGTAACTTTTTAGCCCCAAACACAAAAATCTGACATACTCTGTATGTGATGTGGCGCACAACTACCGTGCGGCGTCACTGGATGCTCCTCGGCTTCGGCCGGGGAGCATGCGCATCCACCACCGGATGCCACAACTGAATACAAAGAACCATTCACTACGGATCGTCCGGCACGTACCTGCCGGTGAAGGGATTGATAACTGTGGCTACAGTTACTTTTGATAACGCTACGCGTCTGTACCCGGGCACAGAGAAGCCCGCTGTTGACAAGCTCAACATTGAAATCGCCGACGGGGAGTTCCTAGTCCTCGTTGGACCCTCCGGCTGTGGAAAGTCCACCTCCCTGCGCATGCTTGCAGGCCTTGAGGATGTGAACTCCGGCCGGATCCTGATCGGCGACCGCGACGTCACCGACGTTCCGCCGAAGGACCGCGACATCGCCATGGTGTTCCAGAACTACGCCCTGTACCCGCACATGACGGTGGCGGACAACATGGGCTTTGCGCTGAAGATCGCCGGCGTCAGCAAGGAAGAGCGCGCCGAGCGTGTCCGTGAAGCTGCCAAGCTCCTGGACCTCGAGCCGTACCTGGACCGCAAGCCGAAGGCCCTCTCCGGCGGCCAGCGCCAGCGCGTCGCCATGGGCCGCGCGATCGTGCGTAACCCGCAGGTCTTCCTCATGGACGAGCCGCTGTCCAACCTTGATGCCAAGCTGCGCGTGCAGACCCGCACGCAGATCGCGTCGCTGACCCGCCGCCTCGGCGTCACCACCGTCTACGTCACCCACGACCAGGTCGAGGCCATGACCATGGGCGACCGCGTGGCCGTCCTCAAGGACGGCCTGCTGATGCAGGTGGACACCCCGCGCAACCTCTACGACAAGCCGAAGAACGTCTTCGTCGCCGGCTTCATCGGCTCCCCGGCCATGAACCTGCTCGAACTTCCCGTCGTCGACGGCGGCGTGCAGTTCGGTGGCACCGTCTACCCGGTCCCGCGCGACGTCCTCGAGGACGCCTCCGGCTCCACCGTCACGCTGGGCACCCGTCCGGAAGACCTCGAGACCGCGCCGCAGGGCGAGGGCCTGCAGGTTGAGGTCGACGTTGTCGAGGAACTCGGTGCCGACGCCTACGTCTACGGCCACACCGCGCTGGATGGCAAGGACCACGACATCGTGGCCCGCGTCGACGGCCGCCGTCCCCCGATGAAGGGCGAGACCGTCTGGGTCCGCCCGCAGTCGGGCCACGTGCACCTGTTCGACACCAAGACCGGACTGCGCCTCGGCGACTAGTCCCCACCGGCTCCCTAACCTCGCTTCGCTTCGGTCAGGGAACCCTGCCGGCGTGGGCCCAGTCCGCTTACGACGGCGGCTCTCCTCCGGGAGGGCCGCCGTCGGCCGTTAACCGGCAGCTTTAGGCGTGGCCCACCCAAGTACGGGAGAATTGCGTTATGACCGAGGACAACGGTGCCCAGTGGCACGATGAACCCACTGACTACGGCCAGATCGGCAAGCTGCCCCGGTACCAGGCCGCCAGCGCCAACGACGAGAAGGCGGCGTCGAGTTCGCTGAGCATTACCGCGGCGGCCACGGAACCCGAGCTGCTGGATCTGCCGTGGCACATCGCCCTGGAGGACTGGCCCGCGGAGTACCTCGCCGCCCTCCCCCGCGGCATCTCCCGGCACATTGTCCGGTTCGCCCACCTGGGCGGCTCCGTGATCGCCATCAAGGAAACCTCGGAGCACATCGCGCGGCACGAGTACCACATGCTCCGCAAGCTCGCCCGGCTGGACGTGCCGTGCGTGGAGCCGGTTGCGGTTATCACGGGGCGCACCACCCCGGAGGGCCGGCCGCTGAATCCCGTGCTGGTCACCCGGCACCTGAAGTTCTCGATGCCGTACCGTGCACTGTTTTCCCAGATGCTGCGCAAGGACACCCTGACGCGCCTGATCGACGCGCAGGCTCTGCTCCTGGTCCGGCTGCACCTGATCGGCTTCTACTGGGGCGACGTCTCGCTCTCCAACACCCTGTTCCGCCGCGACGCCGGGGCCTTCGCCGCCTACCTCGTGGATGCCGAGACCGGCGAGCTGTACCCGGACCTGTCCACCGGCCAGCGCGAGTACGACCTGGAAATTGCCCGGGTCAACATCGCCGGCGAACTGATGGATCTGCTCGACGGCGGGCTGATCGAGGAAAAGGTGGACCCGGTGGCCACCAGCGAGCTCATCATGGAGAGCTACCGGCGGCTGTGGACCGAGCTGACGGAAAAGGAATCCTTCGAGATCGGCGAGCGCTGGCGGGTCGCGGCGCGAATCCGGCGGCTCAACGAACTGGGCTTCGACGTCGAGGAATACGCGATCAAGACCACGCAGAACGGCTCCACGATCCAACTCCAGCCCAAGGTGGTGGACGCGGGCCACCACCAGCGCCGGCTGCTGCGCCTGACCGGCCTGGATGCGCAGGAGAACCAGGCCCGGCGGCTGCTGAACGACATGGACTCCTTCCGTGCGGACAACAACCCTGGGATGGACGAGGAGTACAGCGCGCACCTGTGGGTGAGCCAGATCTTCGAGCCGATCGTCCGCTCGATTCCCCGCGACCTCTCCGGAAAGCTTGAACCGGCGGAAGCCGTGCACGAGATCCTGGAGCACCGCTGGTATATGTCGGAGAAGGAGAACCGGCACATCCCGCTCGCCGAGGCCGTGCAGTCCTACATCGACTCGGAGCTCCGGCACCGCCGTGACGAGGCCGCGATCATGCTGAACCCCGACACAGAGCTGCTCAAGATCCTTGAAGTCGAGACCGAGGAGTCACGCTACGGCGAAGACGAGGCGATCGACGAATACCCGGACTCGGACGACTGAGCCCTCCCCCAACCCAACTGACTCGCAGTCGTTGTCGTTTTGAGGGCTCATAACGGCAACTATTGCGAGCTACTTGGGCGGGAAGAAGCACAGCCGGGCTAGATCGCCTTGCCGGGGTTCAGGATTCCGGCGGGGTCGAAGAGTTCCTTGATCCGGCGCTGCAGCTCGCGCACCGGTTCCTTCTGCTCCAGGCCGAGCCAGCGCAGCTTGTACTGTCCCACGCCGTGCTCCCCGGTGATGGTGCCGCCCATCGCCAGGGCCACGGTGACGGAGTTGTCCAGGGCCGCCCCCAGCCGTTCGATCGCTGCGGCGTCCGTGGCGCCGCCCGTGCGGTCCACCCAGAAGGTCGGGTGCAGGTTGCCGTCGCCGGCGTGCGCCACCACCTTGAGCTTGACCTGGTGGCGGACGGCCATCGCCTCCAGCTCCGCGACGTAGTCCACCAGCCGGGACCGCGGCACGGCCACATCCTCGCCCACCCGGTATTCGTCGTCGACCTCGACGCCGCGGCTGTTGCGGCGCAGTTCCACCAGCTGCTCGGCCTCGGCGTTGGCTTCCATGGTGACCACGGCCCCGCCGGCAGCCAGCACCGGCCGGATCGCGGCCGCCTCGGCCGCGGCGCCGAAGCCGTCGGTCTGGACCAGCAGCAGCGCGGCGCCCCGGGACGCCAGGTCGGAGCCGTGGGCGGCGTCTAGCTGGGCGAGCGAGCCGCTGTCCAGCAGTTCCATGATGGCCGGCTGCACGCGCGCCTTGCCCACCGCCAGGACCCCCGCCGCGGCGCTGCGGAAGTCGGGATAGAAGGCCGCGATGGTGTGGACCTCCCGCGGCAGGTACTTCAGCCGCACCGTGATCCCGACGACGATCCCGAGGGTCCCCTCGGATCCCACGAACAGCCCGGTGAGGTCGTAGCCCGCCACGCCCTTGAACGTCTGGTGTCCGGTGTGGATCAGCGTGCCGTCCGCAAGCGCGACGTCGAGCGCCAGCACCGAGTCCCGTGTCACCCCGTACTTCGCGCAGCGCAGGCCGCCAGCGTTCGTGGCGACGTTCCCGCCGATGGTGGATAGCTTGAAGCTGGCCGGGTCGGGCGCATACATCAGGCCGTGCACCGCGGCGGCGGCATTAAGCTCGGCGTTGATGACGCCGGGTTCGACGACGGCGGTTTCGTCGTCCGGGTTGAGGTCGAGGATGCGGTTCATCCGCTCTAGGCTCAGCACCACGCAGCCTTCGCTGGCGTGCGCACCGCCGGACACGCCGGTGCCGGCCCCGCGCGCTACCAGCGGCACCCGCTGGGCAGCGCAGGCCCGGACGGCGGCCTGGACGTCCGCCACGGATTCCGCCAGGACCACGGCCTGCGGGAGCTGGTAGTCCAGCACCGGCGCCTGGTCCACGGCATACGCCGCCAGGACCGCCTCATCCGCGATGACCTTCGCCCCGCCCAGGGCGGACGTCAGCTCCTCAACAATGCTGCGCATGCGCTCTCCAGTTCTCCGTCGAATCCGGCCCTCAGTCGTGGCCTTCAGTCTAAGGTGCCGGTAGCGCAACTCCGGGCAGCACCCAGACGCCGGCTGCCGGGCCGCCGGCACGGACGGTCGCTGCCGCCCCACCAGCGGCTGCCGCTATCGCGCCGACGGCGAAGGCCGGGGTATCCGCAAGCGCGGCGAGCTGCCGGGCAGAGAGCAGGCCCGCTGCGAGGTCCACCCCGGCCGCGGCCCGGGCCACCACCACCAGTACCGTGTTGTCCGCGGTTTCCCGCACGAAGGCCAGCGCATCGCCCTGCGCGTGCAGCCAGCGGATTCCGCCGCCGGTGAGGGCAGGCTGGGCCCGGCGCAAAGCGGTCAGCGCGGAGTACGTGTCCCGGAGGTCGGTCAGGATCCGGGACGGGTCGGTCCAGGGCATGGGAGTCCGGGAAAACTCCCCGTTGTCGCCCTTGAGTCCGAACTCGTCCCCGGCGAACACCACCGGCACGCCGGGCAGGGTGAACATCAGCACGGCGCCCAGCTGCTGGCCGCCGTCGATCATGACCGTGGCGGCGCGGGCGGTGTCGTGGCTGTTCAGGGCATTCATGTTCTGCTGCCGGACGTCCCAGCTGAAGGCCGCCGCCAGGTCCTGGTGGGTCGCAAGGAAGTCCTCCGCGCCCATCCGGTTGGGGCCGGGCAGCGGCGTGCCGAAGAAGTTGACGTGCGCGGCGTCGCCGGAGAGCCAGGCCCATAGCGGGCGGGTGAAGTTGGAATACGTCATGGCGCCGTGCCAGTGCTCGCCGCTGAAGTCCGGAGCGGCATCGTTGGTCGCCTCGGCCAGCAGCGCCGCGTCCGGGTTGATCTGGCGGACCCGGTCCGCAATCAGCCGGGCCACCTCCTGGTTGAGGTCGGTTTCGCCGAGCCGGCCGGTCATGTTGCCGACGTCGATCCGCCAGCCGTCCAGGTTGAACGGCGGCCGAAGCCAGCGGGCCACCGGGGAGTCGTCGTCGAGGACGAATTTCTCCCGCAGCCCGGCCGAGGCCCAGTTGAATTTGGGCAGCGAGGCCACCCCGTACCAGGCCTCGTAGCTGCTGTGGTCCTGGCTGAAGTAGTAGTAGCCCGCCTCCTCGGACCCGGGCGCGGCCAGTGCCCGCTGGAACCACTCGTGCGCGTCGCCGGAATGGTTGGCGGTCAGGTCGCCCATCACTTTCAGGCCGCGGGCGTGGGCCGCTTCGACGAGCTCCACCAGAGCCTGGTCCCCGCCGAGCAGGGGGTCAACGGTGGAAAAAGTGGAAGCGTCATAGCGGTGGTTGGACCGGGCGGGGAAGAACGGCGTCAGGTAGATGACGTCCGCCCCGAGCTCCCGGATGTGGTCCAGGTGCTCCGTGACACCGTGCAGGTCGCCGCCGTAGAACTGGAAAGGCGTTTCGGCGGACGCGCCCTGCACTTCGGTGGTGTCCCAGTCGCAAGGCACCGCCCAGTCCGGGACGGTGTGCCCCGCAGCCCGGGCGGAGCGAGCGAAACGATCCGGGAAGACCTGGTACAGGGTGCCCTGCCGCAGCCACGCCGGCGCGGCGGGGAAGGCAGTCAGCCGGAAGTCCGCGTAGTCGGAGACGTCCCGGCCGAAGAGGCCCTGCGCGTTGAGGTGCCAGTACCGCTGCCCGGCCTCAATCAAAAACCGGTAGCGGGCCACCGGGTTGGTGACGGGCATGTCCGCTTCCCACCAGGCCCAGCCGTCCGCTTCCCCGAGGTTTACGCAGCCCGTGTAACGGGGTTCGCCGTCGTGGATTGAGCGGAGCCAGACCCGGCTGGCCGCACCCCACGCTTCGGGGACGCGGATCCGCAGCCGGGCCTGGTCCCCCAGGGCCGGCTGCTGCGGGGCGTGCAGGCCGGACCCGTCGTGGTGTGGGAGCAACCCGGCCGCGGCAGCACCTGACATGCCTAGCCCTTCACCGAGCCCGCCGTGAGCCCGCTGACGATGTAACGCTGCAGGAACAGGAACAGGGCCATCACCGGGATGGCCGAGATCACGGCGCCGGCGGCAAAAACACCCCAGTTCTCGGAGCGCTGCTGCGCCACGAATGAGTACAGCCCGACGGCGAGGGTCTGGCTGTCCGGATCGGTCAGCACCACGGACGCGATCACGAATTCACCTGAAATGCCGATGAAGGACAGCAGCCCCACGACGGCCAGGATCGGCGTGACCAGGCGCATGATGATGCCGAAGAAGATCTGCGTGTGGCTGGCGCCGTCAATCTTGGCGGCCTCGTCCAGGGACTGCGGCACGGTGTTGAAGAACCCGTACATGAGGTAGGTGTTCACGCCCAGGGCTCCGCCCAGGTACACCATGATCAGGCCCAGCTGGCTGCCCAGGCCCAGCGCCGGAATCACCTCGGAGATGCCGCTGAGGAGCAGGAAGATGGCCACGACGGCCAGCAGCTGCGGGAACATCTGCAGCAGTAGCAGGCTCAGCAGGCCGAACCGTCGGCCGGTGAAGCGCATCCGGGAAAAGGCATACGCCGCCATCGCCCCGAGGAACACCGTGGCCGCGGAGGTCACGCCGCCCACCACCATGGTGTTCAGGAACCAGCGGGCGAAGGGCCGCGAGGGCATGTCGAAGAGGGCGGTGAAGTTCCCGAAGTCGATCTTGCTGAACAGTGCGTTGGAACCGACGAGCGTGCCGGTGGAGTTCAGCGCTGCGGAGAGCACATAGAGCAGCGGGAAGACCGCGAAGATCGTCACGATGACACCCACCAGGTGCCGCCACCCCTTGTCCTTGAACCAGACGCCGAAGGGGCGCCGGCGCTGCAGGGACTTGAGGTATTCGACGTCGGTGGCGGCGGTGCCTGTGCCTGTGCCGGTGCCGGTGGCGTCCACCGGGGCGGTGGTGTGCGGTGCTGACCCGTTCATGAGTTCACGTCCTCGAGTGCCTTGGTCTGCTTGAAACTGATGGCCGAAACGGTGGCCACGATGATGAAGATGATGATGGCGAGGGCGCTGGCCAGGCCGTAGTCACGGCCGGTGCCCTGCCCGAAGGCAACCTTGTAGACGAGGGTGATCAGGATGTCCGTGGCTCCGATGTCCCGGTCGGTGTCGGCGAACCGCGGACCGCCGCCGGTGAGCATGAAGATCACGTTGAAGTTGTTGAAGTTGAACGCGAAGGAGGAGATCAGCAGCGGGGCGATCGACACCAGCAGCAGCGGCAGCTTGATGGAGCGGAACACCCGCCACGGGCCGGCGCCGTCCATCCGGGCAGCTTCGTCGAGTTCGGAGGGAAGCGACTGCAGGGCGCCGGTGCAGACCAGGAACATGTAGGGGAAGCCCAGCCAGAGGTTGACCACCAGGACGCTGATCTTGGCCAGGACCGGATCCGTGAGCCAGCCGATCGAGGCCCCGCCGAGCAGGGTCTGGTTGAGCCAGCCGAACTCCGGGTTGAGGATGCCGGACCAGACCAGGCCGGTGAGGAACGCCGGGAAGGCGTACGGCAGGATCATCAGGATCCGGTACACCTTCTTGCCCTTGAGGTCTTCCCGGTTGAAGGTGATGGCCAGGAACAGGCCCAGGGCGAAGGTCAGTGCCACGGAGGCCACGGCGAAGGTGAAGGTCCAGAGGATGACGCCCAGCAGGGGTCCGCGCAGGCTCGGGTCGGTGAAGGCGCGGGCGAAGTTCTCCATCCCGACGTCGATCTTCCAGCCCGTGGAGAGCGTCTCGCCGTTATCCGCGGCGAAGGCGCCCTTGCCGTTGTCGCGGTAGACCGCGCCCGTGGTGGTGTCGGTGAAGGTGTCCGCGCCGTGGTCGTACTTCAGCGCCGGCTTGAACTGGTAGGCGTTGCTGCCATCCGCGGTGCGAAGCGTGCCGTCGGCAGGGTTCGCGGAAACGGGAACCTTGATGTCCAGGATGCCTTGCTGATTGGCCACGATTTCCTGGAAGTTCAGGGTTTGGTAGCCGTCCAGCGTCTTGGCCTTGCCGGTGGAGTCCTTGCCGGCCCCGGAGACTTCCTCCAGCGGCTTGTCGGTGGTGCCCAGCGAGACTTTGCCCTGCGGGTCCGTGAAGAGCAGGTAGAACGAGTTGTCCTTGGCCAGCACGGAAGTCTTGTACGCCGGTGAATCCGGGACGCGCTTCTGGGCGGTGAGCTGGATGGCGGCGATCGCGTCATCCTTGGTGCTGTTGTGCCCGTCGCCGTAGTTCGTGAAGGCGATGTAGCCACTGAACATGACCACGAAAACCTGGAAAACCAGCAGGAACAGCACGCCGGGGGCCAGATACTTGGCCGGCAGGCCGCCCTTGCGCAGGTAGATCCAGTTGATCACCAGCACGACGGCGGCGGAGACACCCAGCGCCAGCCAGGACTGGCTAAGGAAGAGCATGATCAGGACGTAGACGGCCAGGGCGTCCACGAGGCCCAGGAGCACGATCTTGGCAATCGTCCCCTTGATCCCCTCCGGACCGGTCCGGCGTTGGTGGAGGGTTCTGGCCTGCCGGCCGTGGTTTGCGGGGACGGCGTCCGAAGGGGACGTCGCTGCGGGGTCTGTGTCCTCGCGGAGTTCGGTATCTGACATGGCTCTCTACAGTCCTTGGGAGAAGCTGGGGTGATGCAGGAAGGGCCGGGCGGCCTGGTGGCCGCCCGGCCCGATGCTGCCGGGGAAGGGCGCGCGTGGCGCTCATTCCCCGGCGCGGGTACTAACCCTTGATTTTGCCCTTGATGCTGGCGGCCATCTTGGCCCAGTCAGCGGCCGGGTCGCCCTGGCCCTTGATCAGGGCGAGCTCGGTGGCTCCCCAGTCAGCCCAGACAGCGCTCATTTCCGGGATGGCCGGCATCGGGACGCCGGTGGCGCCGATCTTGCCGAAGGCGGCGACAACCGGATCGCTGGCAGCCTTGTCGAAGGAGGCCTTCAGTGCCGGCGGACGGCCGCCTGCCTTGTACATGGAGTCCTGGGCTGCCTCAGAGGTGAGGTAGTTGGTGACGAACTCGTTCGTGGCGAGGGCGTTGGCGCTCTTGGAGCTGATGAAGAAGCCGTTGACGCCGATGAACGGCTGGGCCGGCTGGTCGCCGGCGGTCGGCAGCTCGTCAACCGCGAACTTGATGCCCTTCTTCTGCACGTCCGGGACATTCCACGGGCCGGTCAGGTAGTACGGGGACTCGCCGGCGAGGAACTTCTCCTTGGCGATGTCACCGGTGATGTTGGAGTTGATGATCTTTTCGCCCTTGTCGCCCCAAGCGGCCAGCTTCTTGGCGAACTCGACGCCGGCGGCGTCGCCGATCAGCAGCTGCTTCGGGTCGTAACCGCCGTCGGCGGCCTTGCCGAAGACCTGCGAGCCCATGGAGGACTGCAGCGGGTACAGGTGGTACGGGTCGCCCTGCTTCGGGTCCATGCCGACGAGGAACGGGAACTTGGCCTTGCCCTCCGCGACGGCCTTCTTGCCGTTGGCGATGACCTCGTCCATGGTCTTGGCCGCGTCCGGCACGATGGCCGTGTTGCGCAGCAGCGCGATGTTTTCGATCGCGTAGGGAACGCCGTAAACGGAACCGTTGTAGGACATGGCCTTGATCGAGGACTCCTGGAAGGCGTCCTTCTTATCGCCGAGTTCGACCGGCGCGATGACGCCGTTCTGCACAAACTTGCCTACCCAGTCGTGCGGGCCGACGATCAGGTCCGGGCCCTTGCCCGTCGGGACCTGGGTGATGAAGTCGTCGCGGACGGCGGCGAAGTCCTTGACCACGAGCTTCACGTCGATGCCGGTGTCAGCCTTGAACTTGGCGGTGATGTCCTTCAGTGCGGGCGAGCGCTCGGCGTCGACCCACATGGTGATCGTGCCGGCGCCGCCGGACTTGAGGTCCGGCTTCGCGGTGGCTGTTGCCGTGGCCGGGCCGGTGGCTGCTGCCCCGCCGCAGGCACTGAGCGCCAGAGCCGCAACGACGGAGATTGCACCGGCCGTGAATACCCGGCGGCTGGTTCCGGTTGTGAGGGTGTTCTGCACCTTCATTGGTGTCCCTTTCATAAAAATCCTGCATCCACGTGGAGGGCTCTTCGGAAGACTCCTTGGCCCGGTGGCATCGTCGGTGATGTGGCTCACAGCTGCAAGCGCTTCCAAGCTACACGGTGATGGACGCTTTGGAAAGTCATCCTAGCGTGGCGTGTCGTCCGACCCTAACCGGCCCTGAAACGCGCGGGAAAGTGTGATGGCGCCGCATCTGCGGGAAATTGGGGCTTCGCCGGGCGGCTCTCTCCACGGCGGCCTCGACGGCGGTGCGGCGCCATTGACTGGAAGCGTTTTCAATTTTGGCCATGTGGACTTACGATTACCGGCATGTCCGTTGATTCAGTACTCACCGCCCCCGCCGCGCTGGCCGGCCCGCTGACCCTGGTGCACGCCGCAGACAACACCCCCGGCTGGTGGCGCTCGGCCGTCATTTACCAGGTGTACCCGCGCTCGTTCCGGGACCTTAACGGCGACGGGGTCGGCGATCTGGCCGGCATCACAGCCGAACTCCCCCAGCTCGCCGAGCTGGAGATCGACGCGGTCTGGCTCTCGCCGTTCTACCGCTCCCCACAGCGCGACGCCGGCTACGACGTCAGCGATTACTGCGACGTCGACCCCTTGTTCGGGACCTTGGCAGACTTCGACGCCATGATGGCAGAGGCCAACCGTCTTGGCCTGCGCCTGATCGTGGACCTGGTGCCGAACCATTGCTCGGACCAGCACAGCGCGTTCCAGGCGGCGCTGGCTGCCCGCGCCGGCAGCCCTGAGCGGGACATGTTCATCTTCCGCGACGGCCGCGGCGAGTTCGGCGAGCTGCCGCCCAACAACTGGCAGTCGCACTTCGGCGGTCCGGCATGGACCCGGATCACCGAACCGGACGGCACCCCCGGCCAGTGGTACCTGCACCTCTTCGACACCTCCCAGCCCGACTTCAACTGGGACAACGACGCCGTCCACGCCGAATTCGAGCGCGTCCTGCGCTTCTGGCTGGACCGGGGTGTCTCCGGCTTCCGCGTAGACGTGGCTCACGCCCTGGTCAAGGCAGCCGGCCTGCCCGAATGGGGCGGCCGCGCCGACGGCAACAGCTCGCACGGCTTCCCCGGCCACGAGGCGCCAATGTTCGGCCAGCCCGCGCTGCACGACATCTACCGCACCTGGCGCCGCATCCTGGCCGAATACGGCCCCGACCGCATTCTCTGCGCCGAAGCCAACGTGGATCCGCTGCCCCGGCTCGCCGACTGGGTGCGCCCCGACGAGATGCACCAGGCCTTCAACTTCCCCTACCTGCATACCGGCCTGGACCCGCACCGCATGCGCGGCGTGATCACCGATTCCCTGACCGCCCTGGACGCCGTCGGCGCGCCGAGCACCTGGGTGCTGTCCAACCACGACGTCGTCCGCCACGCCACGCGCTTCGGCTACGACGGACCTGCGCCCCGCGACGGCGACGGCATCGGCCCCGCCGATCCGCAGCCGAACGAGGAGCTGGGGCGCTCCCGTGCCGCGGCGGCCTCGATGTTCATGCTCGGCCTGCCCGGCGGCGCCTACCTGTACCAGGGCGAGGAGTTGGGCCTCCCCGACGGAATCGACATTCCGGACGCCAAGCGCCAAGACCCCACCTTTGGCCGTACCGGTGGCGAGCGGCTGGGCCGCGACGGTTGCCGGGTGCCGCTGCCGTGGCGTTCCGCCGAAGCGCACGCAGGCTTCGGCGCCGGGGCGGATCCCTGGCTGCCGCAGCCGGCGAGCTTCGCCGGCCTGGCCCGGGACGCGCAGGCCGCGTCGCCGTCGTCGCACCTGAACCTGTACCGCCGGATGCTGGAACTCCGGCGCGAGCTCAGCCTCGGCCAGGGCTCGCTTGCCTGGCTCGAAGACTGGTGCACGGACACCTCCCTGGCCTACCTCAACGGCACCACCGCGGTGCTGCTGAACGTCGGGCCGGAGCCGCTCGAGCTGCCCGCCGGACAGGTGCTGCTGCGCAGCTCCGCAACCGCGGAGCAGGCAGAAGACGCCCATCGGTTAAGCTCAGGTGAAACTGTTTGGCTGGAAATCTACATCGAGGACACGGAGAGCTGAAAATGCCCGGTATCAAGGACGTCGCGGAACGGGCCGGCCTCTCCATCGCCACCGTTTCGCGTGCCTTGAGCGGCAAGGGCAATGTATCCGCCCAGAGCCGTGAGCGGGCCCAGGCCGCCGCAGCCGAGCTCGGATTCGTGCTGTCCTACCACGCCTCCAGCCTGGCGTCGGGGCGGAACCACAACGTGGGCGTCGTGGTTCCGTCCGTGCACCGCTGGTTCTTCTCCTCGGTGGTTGAGGGCGTCTCCGCGACCCTGCTCGACGCCGGCTACGACCTCACGCTGTACAACGTCAGCGAAGGCGAGGAACGCCGGCACAGCGTGCTCAACGACTTCCTGCTGCGCAAGCGTGTGGACGCGGTCATTGCGGTGTCCTTGGAACTCAGCGAGGCCGAGATCCAGCAACTTCTCGCCATCCATCGGCCGATCGTCGGGATTGGCGGCCCGCTTCCGGGGGCCTCGACGATCCGGATCAACGACTCGGGCATCGCCGAGGCGGCCGCCCGGCACCTGATCCAGCTGGGCCACAGCCGGATTGCGCACATGACCGGCGACGCCGCGTATGAGAAGGACTTCCGGCTGCCCGGAACCCGGCAGGGCGGCTTCACCAAAGCCATGCGCGACGCCGGGCTGACGATCCGTCCGGAATGGCTGGTGTCCGCCGACTTCACCATCCAGGGCGCGTATGCCAGCGCCCGGCAACTACTCGGCAGTTCGATGGAGCGTCCGACGGCGGTCTTTGCGGCCTCGGATGAAATGGCGATCGGCACCATCCTCGCCGCCCGCGACTTCGGGCTGCGCGTGCCCCAGGATCTGTCGGTCATCGGGATTGACGGCCACGAACTTGGCGAGCTCTTCGGCCTGACCACCATCGACCAGGACCCGCGGGGCCAGGGCGCCCTGGCGGTCCGGCGCCTGCTCGCGGGGCTGGAGGGCGGCGCGGAGACGGCGGCTGCAGACACCGAGTATCCGACCAAGTTCGTGATCCGCTCCAGCACAGCCGTGCCGCCCGTCGACGCCGTGCCCCTGCGGGGATAGCAGACCCAACAGGCCCTGCTCGGTAAGCGCTCCTAGCGGATCTTCATTCCCGGGGCCCCATCAGCCAGCGCTTCCCGTGGCAACATCGATGGCCAGGGTCTTGAGTTCCCGCAGTAGCTTGTGGAGATGCTCATTCACTTGGCTATCAACTTTTCCATCAACCATTATTACCAAGTCGTTCAAGCTGCCCATTCCGCGGTAAGCAGACAAGATGTCCCTGGCTATATCCTTCTGCGCTTCGGGAAGGTTCTCGGTCTCACGTACAGCCGATACAATCTCTTCAAAAAATCTTGCTTCCGATTCGTAGGAGTAGCGTCCAAGAAGCGCCGCCAGTTCTGCAGGAATGTGTTCCAAGCCTGACGTCATTTGAGGCTCCATGAATCTTTGACGCTCCCGTCGGAGAGCGTCCAGGGCTGCTCAACTACGGTTTGGTCTGTTCCACCCATGTATAGGCCTCCTTGGTTTGCAACTCCGCCTTTGTGTACTGGCACCATCAGCAGCCCGATGAAACCTAGTCGCTGAAGAATCCGCCATTAGCCAGAATCGCCTGGCCCATGATCCACTGGCCAACAACGCATGCCAGAATCATCGCCGTTCCGAAGACGTACACTCCATTACGCCCGCCCTTACCCATATGATGCGCATCGGGCTTTCGACCGGCCCGCCATAAGCTGAAGAGAACCAGCAGGCAAGGAATCATCGCAATCTGCATCGGGATCCCGCTCCCACTTCGACTGTAAATCCCTATCCGGTCGGAAGTCTTGCGAGTATCCGGCATATCCGTGGACGGCGTTGCGTTCGAGTTGATAGAAGGGCGAATCCAGGTCGACACCGATGTCAACGATTCTCCTCCCGGAATTTATTTGGATGTTAATCCACGCCTTGTTGAAAGACTTGTCCACGGCTGACTCTACGCGGGTAAGCGTTCGCCGCACTACGAGTCCGGATTTGCCAGTAGCCTCAGTTCTTCCAAATGATCGTGCATCCAGCCTGGTTTGCCTTTGTAGTACCCATATCCCTGTGCGTCGGCATAGGGAGTGACACGCCCTTTCATCCACCTTCCGATCGCAACAGTCCCCGCACTTGGACGTTCGGTTAGGGACGCCAAGACTCGTTGGCTGATCTTCCGGCCAGCCACGCCGCCGGCACCTCCGGTCGCCGCCCCGAACACCCTTCCTTGGGCGGCCGCTCCCAGGGCGGCTCTGAAGGTGTGGGGCCAAGGCCCGTTGTAGTACCCGTAGGTGCCCTGGATGCCGCCACCAATGCCAACTGAGCTGGCCCCGGCCACGAGGGTCGCCTTCGCTCCGGTCAAACCTGCCCGGGCGGCGATACCGGCACCCCCAAAACCGCCGAGGGCGCCGCTGAGCCGAACTTAACTCACATCCACTTTGCCTGTTGTCGCCTTCTGGATGATCATGTATGCGCCTGCGCCCACGAGGCCCATACCGATAGGTCCGCCCACTCCAGTGGCCATAAGGACCCCACCGGCGATCACCATGGCGCCGCCAGCGACGTACTCCCAGTTGTTCTTCCACCGGTCCCCCGCCGCGGCGAAGGCCCCCGGCTGGAGCCGCCAGAGGCCTACCTAGAATCGCTTACTTGGCGCGCGGCCACGCTTAGGGACACTTTGCCATTTGCAGCTTGACCTGAAGCGGCGCAAAATGCCCGATTCAGGTCAACGCGGCATGGATCATTCCGCCAGCCGATAATCCTGCGCTGATTGAATTTGGTGGAGGAAGTCTTTCATGACGACCCGGGAGAACCAGCCGATCTCGAAATCGTACTCAGCGCCAACTTTAAATGAAGACGCTACCTCTTGTCTTCGGTCGAAAGTCACTCCCTTCGACACCTCAATGGGTCCGCAATTCGACGTTTGAACGAGAACCGCCGGCGTCGACACCGATCCTCTCAGCCCGCCTGACGCCGTCTTCGGCTCCGCCGACACCACCACACAGCGCACGCTTTCAATAGCCATCGAGTCCAACTGCGCGCTGAACAGCGCACCTCCACCAATCACCAGAATGAGAAGGCCACCTAGTCTGTACAACCACTTGACTCCCGGCCTAGTGACCTTTCGTGTCGCAGGGCCACGCTTTGTCGACATGTCTTTGTTCGACCTTTCCATTACCCGCCACTTGCATGGCGGCCGGCTGACGGTCCGGAAGCCCCGCTCCCGAATCCCTGAATGGCACCGTTCAAAAGTTCCTGGCGCGACGCGCCGCCCGGCTGCAATCCTGTGTTCCCCACCGAAATTACGCTCCCGCCAAGACGATCGACCAACTGCTCCGTCACGACGGAGCCCCAGTTGACGGGCTGGCCAGCGTGAGCCCCGCGGGAGATAGCACCAGTCCATCCCGGGACCCGGGTGGCTACGTCATCAGCCAGACCAGACCCTATCTTGCCGACGACGAAGGATCCACCTGCGCCGGTCACGAAGCCGGTACCGGCGGTCGCGACAAAGGTACCGAACGTGTGGTCTACGTCATCGTCCAAAGCATAGGACGTGACGTTGCTCGCCGAACCGCCCACGCCGGCCGCCAACGAACTTCGAATTGCGGTACGACCCAACACGGTACCGGCCGTCCTCACCACGGGCGATGCTGAACCCGCAGACACCGCGGCACGCGCAGTGCTAGCTCCGCGGGATAGAAGTCCGCCCGCGGCTCCACCGAACGCGCCCCCCACGGCGCCAACCGCCGCATCTTCCCAGACCCTCTGCATCTCAACGGATCCTACGGTTGCCTTCTGAACTACGACTGACGTGCCGCCTGAGATCAGCGCCCCGGATGCTGCACCAACAAGAGCCAATCCAACCGGCCCACCGACGCCCGTGAACATCAACGCAACACCGGCAACGATCGCTGCCCCGCCAGCGACGTACTCCCAGTTGTTCTTCCACCAGTCCCCTGCCGCGGCGAACGCTCCGCGGTTGGAGCCGTCATAGGCCTTCAGTTCGTCGTCGGTCAGGGGCCGCAGGCCGGTGGGGTCGGTGGTGTTGAGCGGGTTGTTGCCGGCGTAGGCGTAGGGGTTGCCGTCCCAACCCGCCCCGAGGACGGGGGCGAGGGGGTCGGTGGAGAGGAACCCACGCGTAGCCGGGTCGTAGGCGCGGGCGGCGAGCCATTCCAGGCCCGCGATGTCCAGGCCACCGTTGCCGGTCAGGGTGATCCCGGCGGGCAGGGCGCCGGCGAGCGCGGAGACAGCACCCAGACCCCTGGCGCCGGGTTCCGGCGTGGTGGCCGCTGCCGCGCCGATGATGGCCCAGGGGTCGGTCTGGTCGGTGGGGCGGGCAGCACGCCAGCCCGGTGCGGTCCAGGCATCCCCGAGGCCGGTCACGCCACCGGGCAAGGAGAGGACCTGCCTTCCGCCGACGCCGGCCAGGGTGGGGATCGGGTTGGCGCTATCCCACCACAGCTCCGAACCATCCAAGGCGGCGAGTTCGCCCAACGCGTCCACCCACAGCTCATGCCGGGAAAGCTGCGCCCCGTCGGGGTTCCGATCGGTCATGCCCTGCAGTTGCCCGGTCTGACCCCAGGCGTATTCGGTCCAGGACCCGTCCGGGCGGATCTGCCGGGTGCGCCGGCCCAGGCCGTCGTGGACGTACTCCGTCCGGGACCCGTCGGGGTCGGCCACGGATAACAACTGCCCGGCTGAGTCGTACTCATACGCCCGGAACCCGCCAGGGAAAGTTTCGCGGAGGAGGCGGCCCCCGGCGTCGTACTCCCATCCCGACACGGCAGCGTCCGGAGAGCCGTCCCCGGTCGTGGCGGCTGAGACCATTTGCCCGGCCCCGTCATACCCGTACCGGGTCACACCACCGGCGCGGGTCAGCCCCGTGATCCGGCCGTCGCTGTCGCGTCCGATCAACGTGACATCGGCCGAGCCCGGATCTCTGCGGTCAGTGCGGCTGTGTTCGGCCAAAGTACCGTTGCGGTAAACCCATTCCTGCACCAACTCCCCGGCGGTGGCAGAGGTTAGCCGGCCCGACGCGTCGTGGGTGAAGACCGCCTCGCCCAGCAGGGGGTTACTCACGCCGGCAACTCGTCCGGCAGCGTCCCGGGTATAGCGGGTGGTGGTGCCATGCGCGCCGGTAAAGGCGGTACGGTTCCCGTCGGCGTCGTATGCCCAGGACATTCCGTGGCCACCGCGGGTGCGGGAGCTGAGCCGCCCGCACCGGTCAAAGCCGAGCTCGTGTTCCACGGCCAGCCCGTCACCGCGGGTGTGGTCGGTGATGACCACCCGGCGTCGGAGCAAGTCCCGGCTGACGGAAGCCAGGAGCTGCCCATCCACCGAGGTCGTGGCCTCCCGCCCGGCGGCGTCGTACGTCCAGGTGGTGGTGTGCCCGTCCGGATCGGTCTGGGACAGCTGCCGCCCGGCGGGGTCATACGTCGCGGTGCTCACCCGGCCGAGCGGGTCGGCCACGGCGGCCACCTGGTCCGTTTCCGTGTGGGTCCGGGTGGTCACCCCGCCGTTCGGGTCGGTGATCCGGACCAGGCGGCCGCGGACGTCGTACTCGAACCGGGTCCTGCCGCCGACGCCGTTGACCGTCTCGGTGAGCTCCCCGGCAACGTTGTATTTAAACCGGCGGGTCCCGTACCAGGTGTCTTGGGAAAAGCTCAGCCGCCCGGCCTTGTCGTAGCCGTACCGGGACACTCCCAGTCCGGGGGTGTTGCGGGCCAGCAGCCGGCCACAGGCGTCGTATTCGAAGGTTTCGACCTCGCCGGTGGGCAGCGTCCGGGCAATGACGCGCTGGTCGGCGTCGTAGGCCAGTTCCGTGACCGCGCCGAGCGGGTCCGTGGTCCGCCAGGGCCGGCCGCACGCGTCGTACTCGTATGCGGTGACCGCGCCGGCGGGAGAGGTGACCGAGGTGATTTTCCCGGCCATGTCCCGGCCCAGGACCGTCAGGCCGCCTTCTCCGTCGAGGAGTTCCACTGGGTTCCCGGCCGCGTCATAGGTGACCAGGTCCGCGGAGCCGTCCGCACCCTGGACCCGCGTGGGCCGCCCATACTCGTCGAAGCTGTAGGTCGAGGAGGCGAACGCATCCGTCAGGGTGGCCGTGCCGGCCCTGCGGTCTGTGGTGGCGTCCGTGCGGACACCGGTCGGGTCGACGACGGCGGTCAGGGCGCCGACCTTGTCGTACTCGCGCACCCAGTCGTGGCCGGCGGGGTCCGTGATCCCGACCAGCCTGGACAGTGAGTCATGGGCGAATCCCCAGCGGGCGCCGTCCGGCAGCACCGCAGCCGTGACATTGCCGAGCTCATCGAACACCCGCTCGATGCTGCGACCCAACGGATCTACCGTGCGGACCAGCTCACCGTTGGCGGCGTACTCGAGTTCGGTCCGTCCCCCGTCCGGAGCGACGAACGCCGTCGTCCGCCCCGCCGAGTCGTGTTCGAAGGCCCAGACGGCGCCGTCGGGGTCCTCACGCCGCACGAGCAGCCCCGCACCGTCGTAGCTGAAGCGGGTTTCCGCCCCGGACGGGGTGATCGCCGCAACGGGGCGGCCGGCCCGGTCGCGGACGATTCTCGCGACATCCCCTACCGCGTCCCGGGTCGCGACCAGGTCCCCGAAGCCGTCATATTCGAACTCCACCGCGACGCCCGCCGGGTCCACGACCCGGGTCAGCTGCCCGTCGCGCCAATGAAGCTCGGTGCGCCCGCCCAGCGGGTCCAAGATGACGGAGGGGTCCCGCGACACCTCATCGGCGTATTCGTACGCCACGACCGCCCCGGACTCCGTCACCAGGGTGGTGATGCGGTCCTGCTCGTCCCAGCCGTAGCTAAGGTCTGCGCCCTCCGGGGTCACGGTCCGGGTCTTCCGGCCCCGCGCGTCGTAGGCGTGCACCGTCACCGCCCCGTCGCGCTCGGTGAAGGCAACCAGGTTTCCGTGGCCGTCGTAGGCCATCGACTGCCGCTGGTCATGGGAGTCGAGCACACCGACCAGCCGGCCCTTCGCGTCCGCGATCCACGAGTTGGAACGGGCACCGTTCTCATCCGAGACCACGGTGACGCGGCCCGGCAGATACGCAAACCGGGTCCGGCGTCCGTGCTGGGTGAGCTGCAGGGTGACCCTGCCGTGCTCGTCGTAGGTGTTCTCCGCTTCCAGAACCCCCGCGGCGGAATAGACCGCCTCGATCAGGCCCTGTTCGTTCCACCGGTAGGTGCGCGCCCCCAGCTCCGTCGTCACGCTAGTCAACCGGCCGCCGCCGCCGTAGCCGTACTCGACCCTGCGCCCGTCCGAGGCCCGCACCACGGCAACCAGCCCGTCCACGTACTCGACGTCGAGGAATCGGCCCCGTGTGTGTTCGAGCCTTGAGATAGGGCCGGCCCCGGACCCGCCGTCGGTCAGCCTTTCCCGGAGAACGGACACCGTCCGCCCCGGCCCCGCCCCGGCGCCGAGCCACACCCCGGCGAGGCTGAAGGCCCACCATGCGCCCTGGTTGTCCCGTACCACCAGGAGCTCGGCCGTGCCGTCAGGCAGGGAGCTCAACTCCGCAAGCCCGCCGGCGGTGGCCCGCTCCCGGGTGAGCCAGTAATTCTCCCCCACCGCCCGGGCCCATCCCGCGCCCTCGCGGGGGAAGTCCACCGCGCGGCCGTCGGCCAGCACCCACCGGCAGCCCTCGTCCGAAAGTGCAAGGCGTTGATCAAGGGCGGAGGCCCATCCCCGGCCGAACACCCCCGGCGTCTCCAGTCCCGACGCCAGCGAGTTGTACATCCGCGTCAGCACCAATGTGGAGGCGGTCCCGGCGAAACCCAGGTCCGTTTCGGGCTCGATGAAGTTTCCTGTGGCGGTATTGACCGGGTCGTTTGCATAACCGCTGGTCGGCATGGCGCCCGCCGCCGTCGGCGGGTCGATCACCAGCCCGGACCGGTTCGCGCTCACCCCTGCGGCCACCAGGGCCTCATTCACCGCCGCGTCCGAGAGCGTCGAGACGCTGCCCTCACCGCCGGCGGCGGCAAAGGCATCGGCGATGGTCACGGCCCATTTCGCGTCGTTTTCGTTGGCCCTTAGGTATTCCCGGTAAGCCCTGACGACACCCGATGCGTCGATGCGTCCCCAGTAGCAGTTGGAGGCGAAGGAGGACAGCTGCCCTTCCAAGGCACCGGGAGCCGAGGACACTCCCTCGTCCAGGCCACGGGAGTTCGCCGCGAAGGACCGAAGGTTCGCCGGACGCGCCGAGGACGTCCCCCCGCCGTATCCGCCGCCGGGCGGCGGGGTATCCCGGGACCCGGTGGCGGCTTCAGCCGGGGCGAATGTCGGAGCCTTGCCCGGCCGGGCGTTCGGCCGCTCCTGCTCACCGAAGAGCAAGTCACCGGCCTGTTCCAGCAGGTTGCGGTTGTTGTGCCGGCGAACCCACTCGTTGTTCCTCCGCCGCCGGGCGTCCTCCTCGTGCGCGGCCCCGATCATCTGGCCCACGTAGCCGGCCACGGTCCGCAGCGCCGCGGCCAATGCCTCCGCGTCGCTCCTCGCCGTGGCAGCGTTGGCCGCGAAAACCTCCGAAAAGTGTCCCTTGAAGTCCTCCTTCGTCGAGGCGACGAACGACGTCCGCGACCCGGAATGCTCCTCAAGCCGTGATGCCGCCGATTCGAACCCCGCCCTGACGGAGTCCGCCACGGTATAACTGAACCGCCCACCATCGGAAGCATCCGAAGCCGGCAACAACGGCACCTCAACGAACTCGGTCACAGCTAAAGCCCCCCACTGAACAAAAACTGGAATAAGAAAAGCCGCCACACGGACCGGCGCCCGCCCGGGAACGATCACCAGCGGCAGGAAGAGCCCGGAAAGAGGCATAGACCGGGTCCGGGGCGTACCGGAACCGGCTAAGAATGAAAGACCGCGCAAAGGCCGGGCAACCGCCCGTTCACCCGAACGGAGTGGCTACCCGGCCCTCACTCGCGAAAAACCGGCTCAGGCACCGCCGCCGGCTGAGAAAATATCCTGGGAGATCTTCTGCAGCTGTCCGCGCAGCTGCTCCAGCTCGTCCTTGGCCTTATCCAGGGCAGCCTTCGTCTCCGGCCAGGTCGAACCGCGGAACTCCGCCGCCAGGGGACCATCCCAGACGTTCGGATCCGACAAGACCTTGCCCTGCGAATCCAGTGCAGAGATCTGATCAGTGAAACCACCATTGATGATCGACTGCACCTGCGCGATCGCAGCCTTCGCTTGCTCAGTTGACAACACACGCGACATAAGAAGTTCCTCCCCAAAAGACAACCATTCGCCGCCGGCCACATGCTGGCGGAGGCCCAGACCACGCTGACGCTACCAAGACTCCGCAATAAATCCAACAAAAGATGAAACGTGGCCGGCCGGTAGTGGCCTTTCCGGGCCCCTGCCACTCACTGCTGCGCGGCGTCGAGGAACTAAAAACCTAGTTAGTCAATTTGAAGGAGCAACCCCGTATATCCTTCTCAAGGCACCATGAACGCATTAGGGGGGACGATCATGCCCGTACCAACGTATTCACACCCGTCCAAAAGGCAACGTCGCAGGGCCTCGGGCCGCGCGCTGGGCGCCGTCATTGTCGCCGTGGGGCTGGTCGCGACGACGTCGTGCACTAAGGCCCCCGGGTCCACAGCAGTGGCTGAGCCGGTGAAACTCCTGCAGAGCGTGCGCGTGGGCCTGTCCTCCGCCGCCGGCGTGCAAACGATCGACGGCACGACGATTTCCGTCTCCGCGGCCGGAGACTCGTCGTCGGCGGACACCAAGTACGATGCCGCCCAGGCGGTGGGCGATCTCCCCGTCCGGGTGAGCCTGCAGTACCGCGCCGGTGACAAGTCCGGCTCCGACCTCAATGACCTCAAGGGGCATTCAGGGCCGGTGGAGATCGACTTGACGTTGGAAAACCTCACGGTCAAGCCGCAGGTCATCAAATACGACGCGGCCGGCCAATCCCGTTCCGACACCGCCCTGGTGGGCGCCCCGCTGACCATCGCGGCAGCAACCAAACTTGCCGGGGTCCGGGCCGACGACGTCAAAGCCGGCTCTGCGGATGGCAAAACCGGCACGAACGGCGTCCTAAGCAGCGCCGAGGACGGTGCCACCGTGGTGCAGTGGGCCACCGTTCTGGCCCCGCCGCGGTCCGGTGCGAGTACCACCCTGCGCCTCGTCGCCGATGTCAGAGACTTCCAGGTCCCCGCTTTCGACGTAGCGGTCCAGCCCGGCCTCAACACCGACCTCAGCGCCGACGGCGTCCTCGCCGGCGCGTTTTCCTCCGGCGCCGGGTCCGAGATGGAGCTGCAACGACGCACCATCTCGCTGGTCTCCGACGTCAACACGGTGCTGACTAAAGCAGGTTCCACGATCACCGACGTCCGGCGGAACCTGCAGGCGACCTCCCAGACCTTGGGCGTGAAGACCGCTGGCGAGCTGCGCGATAACTCGAAGGCGCTGGGCTCCACCATGGTGGACCTGAAGGGACAGCTGAAGGCCCTCGGCGCCGATCTGGAGGCCGCGACTAAGGCAACTCAATCCACCACCGCATCCCAGTTGAAGCTGACCGTGTCGACCGTGGATGCGATGCTGGGCGACACGACGGCTGTGCCCGCGAGGGCCCCCATCAGCGGCGACGGCTGCACGGCCGAGGTGGCCAAGTCGGGTAAGTCGGCCACGGTCTTCTCCAGCATCCAGACCATGGCTTCGCAGCTGGACGCCTACGCGAAGGTGAGCGCAGGCTGCCGCGATACCGTGGCGGGCGCGATCGAAGCCACCATGGGCCCCGAGAACCCCACCGCCAAAGACTGCGCTGAACGGGGCTCGATGACGTGCTCGCTCTACGGATCCGCTGTGACCGTCACCGGTGCGCTGCTGGGTCTGGTCAAGAAGGGCGACGAGCTGGTGGCGGAACTTCAGCCGCAATTGGTCGAGGGTGCGATCAAGGATCAGGCTGCCTCCGCGGCGACTCTGGAGAAGGTGCGCGCCGATTTCGCTGCCGTGCTCGACGGCGCCAAGACCACCGAGGACTACAAGAGTGCGCTCGCCAACGTGAACGAGGCGATCAAGTCCGCCAAGGCGTCCGTCGCTGCCACCCGTGACGCGTCTGCCGCGGTCCGCAGCAGTAACGACGGCCTCAGGCAGAAGCTGGTCGACATCAAGAAGACCGCCCAGGCCGCGCGGAGCGAGGTCGGCGACAGCTCGCTGCTGAACGGCTCCATGACGCAGCAAACCCAGCGGCTTGCCGATGAGCTGTGCAAAGTGGCGGACGGCAGCTCCCCCGCTGCAGGCAAGCTCACCGCCACGCAGGCGGAGCAGCTGCGTTCCTACCTGACCTCTACCCCTTGCGAGGCCACGGACCAGAACGGACTCCCCGTGCCGGCGCTGACTCCGCCGCTGGGGTTCAAAGACCCGTTGAACGACCGGCTGGTGGCCCAGTCGACGGCCTGGGACACCGTCCTGGCCGCCACCGACACCAGTGCCCCCGACTTGGTGATCGGCCAGGCCCTAACCACCTTGGGCACGACGATCGATGACCTCGACGCCAAATTGGACGCAATCACGACGGCGACGAAGGCGCTCGACGGCGCCGCAACCGGAGACGTCAACAGCACCAAGCGCGAACTCGACGCCCTCAACGCCGCGCTTGGCGGAGCGATCGACTCCTCCGGCAAGGTCGGTACGACGCTCGGGAAGCTGAAGGAGCAGCAGGACAGCCTCGGCGACAAGATCAAGAAGTCCCTCAGCGAAGTCTCCGCCGACACCGCAGCGGAGGTCTACAAGGCCGTGGACGACCAGGTGCGCCAGGTCGCCGAAATCGGTGACGCCGGTTCCGAGTCCGTAGTCGCGGCCTTCAACCGCTCCATCTCAGGGTTGAAGACCACTTCGGACGAAGTGGTAGCGGACGCCAAGGGCACCGTGAACCGGCAACGGGACGAATTGCACCAGCAGGGCGACGCGCTGGCCGCATCCCTGGACAAGAGCACGCGGGCCTCGCTTGCGAGCATCGCCACCAGTACATCCGGATCGACCCGCGACGTCGAGGGCGCCAGGGCACTCCTGTCCTCCAGCCTGAACAAAGTAATGCTTGATCTGGGCGATCGCTCGGTGAACGGCTCTGGCCTGCTGGGTTCCATGGCGACAAGCGCAGCAAAAGCCGACACCGCTGATTATCAGCTGGCACTGGCATCGCAGAACGCCGAGGGCTATGCCAACATCCGCTCCCGGGATGTGGCGGGGCTGCTGTTGCGCCAAGCGCAGTTCAAAGCCTCACTCGCCTCGGTCGACGAACTGCCGCCATTCCATCTCGAGGTACCAGCCGGTGCCACGGCGCAGACCCTGTACACCTTGAAGATCGGCGGCGAAGCATGAGCCCCCGCGCAAGGCTCACGACCCTGCTGGCTGCCGGTGCCGCCGTCGTCCTCATGGCGTCTCTTGCGGTCATCATCACTCTGAGCCGGCCCAGCGAGGCGCCGCGGCCGGATCCGGTGGCCGCGACGGTCCCCGTGGCGCTGAAGGCGGAGGGCCTGCCGAAGGACGTCTCCCTCGGCGTCGTCCTCACGCTGGGCCAGTCCGGCGAACCAGGTTCTGCCTACAACCAGGCGGCACAGGGCGCTGTCGTCGCCGCACAGCGCTTTTCCCGGGGAGGCGCCGACGTCGCCCTCTCTGCCCAGAACGACCAAGGCACGGAGGGCGGCGCGCGCGCCGCCGTCCAGACCCTCGCCAAGCAGGGAGTCTCCGGGATTGTCGTAGCGACCACGGGTTCCCAGGCCCGGGCTGCGGCCAAGGCGGCCGAGGACCTTGGCGTTCCGGTGATCCTTCCCTACGCCGAACCGTCGAATCCCGGGCAGGCCACCTGGACGACGGAGCCCTCCGGCTCGTCCGCCCAAGCCGCCCTTCGAACGGCGCTGAGCGGCAAGAAGAGGGTGTTGCTGGTCAACGACGGCGGCGGGAGCCCCGGTTCCATCGGGATCTCACAGACCCTGAACCTCGCCAACTTCAACGAGGTGCGCGATCTAGCCCAGGAAGCCGCCATCCGGACCGGCGACCAGCTGCGGCCGCCGGCGAAGGATGCCCCCGCGGGCACCGCATCCACAAAGGAAGCCAACCCCGCGGACGCCGTGGTGGTCTCAGCCGCCACCCCGCAGCGCTTGGCCCGGCTGGTCCAGGCCCTGCAGGCACGCGACGTGTCCGTACCCGTGATCATGCCCGACGGCGCCACAGCCCCCGCTTTCGCTTCGACGCTCGCCGAACTCGACGGCGCCGCTTCCGGGCAGCTGGTCAGCATAGCCTCGGCCGGAGGAGATGCCACCGCGCTCCAGCAGGACGCCCAGGGGCGCGGAATGTCCGCGTTCCTGTCCGCCGTGCGGCTGGCGTCCGGGGACCCGGAGGTCATGAATTTGACTAACGACGCCCCGTTCTCCGACGACGCCTGGGCCGCGGACGCGCGCAGCCACGACGCCGTCGTGGCTTTCGTCCGAGCGGCCGCATCGGCCCGGAGCGGCGACCCCGCCAAGGTCGGAGCGGCCCTGCGCACCATGGCGTTCGGCCCTGCTGACGGCCTCGCGGGCCCGGCCTTGGACTTCTCCCGCCCCACTGCGCTCACAGCGGAAGCCATCCCGGTCTATGCGTCCCAGCAGGATCTGGGCCTCCGCCCGCAGAATGAGGATGCTCCTCGGCTCGTCTGGGTGCCGACACCGGCGAACCCCTAACCACGCTGCCCCCCGCCCACTAGGGGCGGACGGGTCACCATCTCACCACAGAAGGAGCGCCGCGGTGCGTGTGCTGATCGACCTGGACGAACGCCGTTTTGAGTGCGAAGTGGCTCAGGCCGCGCCGGCTACCACGCTGGCGGACTTCGTGGCGGCCGCGGGCGGCCCGCAGCTGGCCCCTGAGGAGACCGTGTTCCTCAATGAGGCCGAGGTGCGGGGATCGACCCCTTTCTCGGAGCTGATCATCCTGGAAGGCAGCCGGGTCTCGCGGGCGCCCTGGCAGACCCCGGAGAGGGTTCGCGATTGGAGCCTGACGCTCGCCGGCGGCGAGCAAGCCGGCGCCGTCGTCGATGTGCCGCACGGCCGTGAGATGCTCATCGGCCGGTCGCCGCACGCGGATTTGAGCCTTCCCACCGAGAGCGCGTCCTGGGACCACTGCCGCCTGCGCCGCGAGGAAGACGGGGTGCGGGTGCTTGATGGCGGCTCCACCAACGGCACCCCCGTCAACGGCCTGCACGTTGGCGAGGACGGGGTCCTTGTCACCGAAACCGCCACGATCACGGCCGGCGGCACGGTGCTTCTCCTGCGCCGGTCCCTGGAGGAGACGCCGGCACCGGCACCCGGCAGCCTGCACAACCTCACACCGGCTGGGACCGCACCCTTCAACCGGCCACCCCGCCCCGGACGCGCACCGGCGGGTGAACCTCTCGTTCCGCCGAGCCGGAAGGAAGTCCCGCCGGCCAGTAAGTTCAGCTACATCTCGGTGGTGGCGCCCCTGGTGATGGCGGCGGCGATGGTCCTGATCCTGAGGGACCTGCGCTTCGCGATGTTCGCCCTACTGAGCCCGGTCATGGCCGTGGGCATGTGGTTCGAGCAGAAGCGCCGGCATACCCGCGGGCTCAAGGAAGAAGACGAACGCTTCGCCGGCGCACTCGAGGAGTTCGAGCAGCAGGTCCGTGCCGCTGCCGCGGCGGAGACCGCCCGTCGGCATCGCATGATCCCGGATCCGGCGACGGTTGCACGACGCCCGGCTCTGCCTGCCACGTCCTTGTGGCAGCGCCGCGCGGACGCGGATGACTTCCTGGCCCTGCACGCTGGCACCGGTGATGTCCCCTGGAAGCCTGAGGTGGACCGAGCGGCCGGCGCCCGGCTGGACGAGACGGTCAAGGACTCGCTTGCTGCAGCGCGGCTGCAGGCTGCCCCGGTGCTTGTGGACCTGACCGACGCCGGAGTGGTGGGCATTGTGGGCCCGCGGGAGGGGGCTCTGGCGCTTGCGCGATCCCTCCTGACCCAAGCCGCGGTGCACGTGGGTCCCGCGGATCTGACCGTCGGGGTGTTCTGCGACGCGGGGCGCGCCGACGAGTGGGAGTGGGCCTCGTGGCTGCCGCACACCCGCCAGGCGGGCAGCAGTACCGGCGAGCGCTGGATGTCGGCGCACCGTGAAACCAGCGTTGCCATGTTGCGTGCGCTCAAAGACGACGTACAGGAGCTCCCCACACCCGCGCTGCTGGTTGTGCTAGATTCCGAGGTGCTCACGGAGGGCCGGGACGCACCGGCCCGCGCGCTGCTCGGGACGGGCCGCTCGACGCCCGGGGTCCACACCAGTGCGCAGCAGCGCCCGTCCCGGGTGGCCGGCATCGTCATTGCGACCTCCGAGGAGCAGTTGCCGGCGGCCTGTACCTCGATCATCACGGTGGGTACGGACGCCGCGGCCACGGTCTACCAGCCCGAGGATCTAACCCGCGTCGAGGACGTCATCCTGGCCGGCCTGGACCAGGAGGCGGCCCTGCGCTGCGCCATGCGCGTTGCACATTTCGAGGATCCGGAGCTGAGCGTTCCCGGCGCCTCGCTGCCCTCGCTGGTGCGGCTGCCCGGACTCCTTGGCTTCGACCGCCCCGCTCCGGCCACCATCCGTCGTCTGTGGCAGTCCCCCACCGGCGTATCCACGCCGATCGGCACCGGCGAGGCCGGCACCCTGACCTTGGACCTGGTCAAGGATGGACCGCACGGCCTGGTCGGCGGCACCACCGGTTCCGGCAAGTCCGAGTTCCTCCGCTCGCTCGTGGCCGGCCTCGCGGCACGCAACGATCCGACCCGGTTGAACTTCATCCTCGTCGACTTCAAGGGCGGCGCCGCCTTCAAGGCCTGCGAACGCCTCCCGCACACGATCGGCACTATTTCCAACCTGGACGAACAACTCGCTGACCGGGCCCTCCGTGCACTGGAGGCGGAAATGGAGCGGCGCCAGCGGATCTTTGCCGCGGCCGGCGAAGGCATCGACAACCTGGACGCTTACCTGGCGACGAACCCGGCTGAGCCCATGCCGAGGCTGCTGCTGGTGATCGACGAGTTTGCCATGCTGGCCAAGGACTTCCCGGACGTGCTCAAGGCGCTCGTGAGCGTAGGCGCCGTCGGCCGGACCTTGGGAGTGCACATGATCCTGGCAACACAGCGCCCGGCCGGGGTCGTCAGTGACGACATCCTCGCGAATACGAACCTCCGGGTGGCCTTGCGCGTGCAAAGCCGCGACGATTCCAGCAACGTCATCGGTGTACCCGCCGCGTCGGCGATTGGCCGGGCCCAGATGGGCCGCGCCTTCGTGAAACTGGGCCAGGACGAGATCACTCCGGTGCAGACTGCCCTCGTGACCGGGCAGGCCCAGCTGGGCGGCGGACCGGCCGTGGACGTGCGGGAGATACGCCAGTTCGGCGTCCCGGCGCCCGCCCCGAGCCCGCGTGCTGCGGCGGCGGACGGGAACGACCTGGACCTGCTCATCGATGCGGTTGTCGGGGCCAATGCCGAAGCAGGCTACGCCCCGCCACGGCAGGTCTGGCCCGAGGCCTTGGGCGAACGGGTAGAGCTGGACGGTTTCCTTGCGCCCAATGGTTTCCTTGCGCCCAATGACGCCGCCCACAGCGAAGCGCCGGCCGCTTCAGCCCTGCAACCTGCAGTCCCTGCTCTGCCGAAGGCGGGCGCCGTCCAAGGCTCCTCGGTTTTGGTGGCCGTCGTGGACGAACCGGAATTGCAGCGCCAGTCCGCGGCTGGGTGGGACCTATCCGTCGGGAACCTGATGCTCATGGGCGTGGCCGGCTCCGGCACAAGCACGGCGCTGGCATCGATCGCGCTGACCCTCGCGAAGGACATCGATCCGTCCGAGCTGGACCTGATGATCCTCGACATGGGCTCCCGCGAATTGGAACCGCTGGCTGCGCTGCCGCACACGGTGGCCTATCTGGGAACCGGCGCCGGCGCCAAAGAACAGCAGGCCCGCTTCCTGCGGCACCTGAATACCGAGTTGGAGAGCCGCCGCGCAAATCCGGGGCGGCACCGCCGCGCCGTGGTGCTGGTGGACGGGCTGGCCTCGCTGCGCGACGAGTTCCAGGACTTTGAGGGCCAGCAGCTGCTGGCGCTGTTGTACCGCGCCTATGCGGACGGTCCGGCGTTGGGGCTGTCCTTTGCGGTCACCACCACACGGGCCAAGGCAGTGCCCTCGGCCATAAACGAGGTGACACTGCAGAGGTGGCTCTTCCGGCTGGCGGACGCCTACGACTACTCCTCGCTGGGTGTCCGCGGCAAGGAAATCCCCGCTCCGCTTCCCGGCCGCTGCGTGGATCCACGCACCTCGCTGCAGATGCACGTGGCGACTCCGGGTATCGGGATCGAGGCAGCTGTGAATCTCGTACAGCAGAGCTGGGCCGATGCGCCGGCCAAGTCGCAGGCCATCCGCCGTCTGCCCGCCAGCGTCACGTTGCCGGAACTGGGCGTGGAACCCCGCCTGGACGCCGAGCCGTGGCACGTCCCGGTGGGGATGCAGGAGGCGGACCTCTCCCCGGCGTTCCTCGAGATCTACGAGGGTGAGCATGCCCTAGTCGCCGGCCCGGCCCGTTCGGGCAAGTCCACCCTCCTGCTCGCGATTGCGGCAGCTGTCCGCGGCGCCGCCACAGCCCGTGGCCCGGCGCAGGTGTGGGCCATCTGTGACCGCCGCTCGCCGCTGGCTTCTTCGGACTTCGACCGGGTCGCTGTGGGCGCTGACGAGGTACCCGCACTGGTGGCCTCGCTTCGGCTGGAGCGGGGTCCGGTATTCCTGCTGATTGACGATGCCGAGCGCTTCGAGGACGCGGATCAATCCATCGCGGGCATCGTGTCTTCCGGGCAGCCAGGCCTGTGCGTCATCGCCTCCGGGCGGGCAGCAGACCTGCGCGGGCTCTACAGCCACTGGACCAAGACGGTCCGCAAGTCCCGGCTGGGCGTCCTTCTGCAACCGGACGTGAACTACGACGGCGAACTGCTGGGGGCGACGCTCCCGCGGCGGTCCCCCGTGGCGATGACCACCGGGCGCGGCTATCTGGGCGTGGGCGGCCAGATGTCCCTGATCCAGTCCATCAGCACCGGGGATTGACCCGGCGGGCGGCAGCCCGTGAACATGCACCAGCCGCCCGGAGCGGAAACCAGATCGACAGCGTTGGAGAATACGGAATGCAATTGGCACAGGCGGGTCAGGCGTTGGGAGCGTCCTACCGATTCGGCGATCGGGTGGGCTCGGGTGCCGTCGGCGAAGTCTGGACGGTCACTTCGGCCGACGGCGCGACCTTTGCCGCCAAGGTCCTGCGTCCCGAGCACGCCGACGATCCCTCGCTCGTGGAACGCTTCGTCCGTGAGAGGTCCGTGCTCCTCGGTCTGCAGGACTCCCACATCGTCACGGTCCGGGACATGGTGGTGGAAGGCCCACGCTTGGCGATCGTGATGGACTATGTTGCCGGCGGCTCGCTCCGGGACGTGGTGCAGGCCGCCGGGCCGCTCCGCCCGGCGGACGCGCTCACGGTGGCGGCCGAGGTCTACGACGCCCTGGCCTTGGCACACTCCCGCGGTGTCACCCACCGGGATATCAAACCGGACAACGTACTCCTCGCCCGCCCCTGGGCCGAGTGGGGTCCGGGAGACGTGCGGGTCTCCGACTTTGGAATAGCCGACGTGGTGGGCGAGCGGATCCGACAGACCACTGGCCTGATCGGCACACCGCAGTACATGCCGCCCGAACTCATCAGCCAGGGCCGCTCGGGCCCGCCAGGCGATGTGTATTCCACCGGCGTCCTGCTCTACGAACTCTTGGCCGGGCGCACCCCCTTCGCAGGGCCCGGGCCAGACTTCAGCGTCGCCTACCGCCACGTGTCCTCCCGCCCGCCTCGGATTCTGGTGGCAGACCCGCTCTGGCAGATACTCGACGCGTTACTCTCGAAGGAACCGGACCAACGCCCGACTGCGCGCGAAGCCGCCGCTACCCTTCGGCGGCTCCTGCCCTCAGTAGAGGGTGCAGAGGCCATGGCCCGCTCCGAGGCGCCGGAGGACTTCGCCGACGTCGAACGCCCCGCCACGGTTGTCCGCGGCGCCTTCTCGGATTCGGAGCTCGAGGCCTTCGCCGCGGCCCCGGCAGAGGACGCCGGCCAGGACGTCCCGGACTTGGGCGAGGCGGGCAGCGCAACGATCGTCCGTTCCATGCCGCGCCGCGAAGTCCCGCGGACACCGGACGCCAGGCCTGCGCACGGCACGGACACCGTTCCGTTCTGGCGGACCCGAAAGGCAATGATTCTTGCCGGTTCCGCTGCGCTCCTGCTGGTGGCCATGGTCGCGGGCTTCACCGTGCTTGCCCCCGCGGACCAGCCGCAGGCCAACGGCGGCTCCGGCGCCCAGCTGAGCACGCAACTTCAGGGCACGGCCCTGCCGACCGGCCTGACAATCTCGCGGGCCGCAAACTACGAGCCCTCTTCCGGTCAGGTCCGCCTGACCATCACCTACTCCGCTCAGAAGGCGCCGCTGTCGGGGGAATTCCTTGAGATAGTCCCGGGCCTGGCCGCCGGAGAAGCGTGCCCGGCGGTCACGTGGAACGGTGCCTCCGTGAGCCGGAACCAGGCCTCGCTGACCGGTCTCGACGTCGAGTGCGGCTGGCGACTCTCCGGGTTGAAGATCCCTGCGGGAGGTCAGGCCGAGGTGACCGCCACGGTGCCGGTCTCGCCGGGGGACCAGAAGGCGTTCGACGCGTGGCTGCGTGCGGGTTCGGAGGCAACAACGGCCGCGACTCAGGATCCGGCAGTCAAGGGCACTGCTTATCCGGTCCAGCGCCTGAAGGGGGTGGAAGTGCGCACTCCTACGCGGGTCGTGACGCCGAGCCCGCTCCGGATCACCCTGGTGCCGGTGTGGGCCAGCGGCGCCGATGAGCTGAACCCGCTGTACGTCAGTCCCGCTTCGGGGAAACCGTCGCAGATGCTGGATTCCGTGTCCGACGGCGAAAAGGGTCTGCGGTTCTCCGACGGCTGCGGCGGGGCCCTGGCAGTAGACAGCTCCGGGCTCACCGTCACGGCCCTCCAAATCACACCCCAATGCACGGTGCGCGCCAGTGTCGGGAATTTCACCGAGCTTCAGTCCCCGAACTTCGCGATCACGTCCCGCGAGAACTCGTAGGCTCTTTTGTCGGACGGCTGGGAGCCCGTTCGCCGGCCGGCGGCTACGCTGACCCACCCATGAACCGCACAAAGCGATCGAGCACGTCCGGCCAACCGGCCGCATACTCGGCGCGGGTGGCTGCCGGCTCCTTGGCCCCTTCCCATCCCCCGTGGACGACGCGGACCTCTGTGCCGTCCTCCACAGCGCGGAAAGCAACCCTCAGTTCCGTGGACCACAGGGCTTGGGATCCCGGGTGCCAACTTGCATGGAAGGACAACGGCGGCTGCCAGTCGTCGATGGTGCCCCATACGGAGCTGCGGCCGTCGTCCGCGGTCTCAAGAATGAGGCTCTCTTCGAACTCGACGTAAGACCCCGCCCCGAAGACGCTGTGACCTTCCAACGGCCACCAGAGGTGCGTGTGCTCGGTAAAGCCCATGAAGGCCCTTGCGACAGCGCCCGGGACGACGACGGTGCACACCACCGGTTCCAGGGCGTCATCCCCGCCGGAATCCGGGGCGGCTGCGGCGTGGCTGAAGAGATTATCCATGGTCACCAACTCTACGTTGCACCGAACGCCAGGTCCTCCCGCCCCCATCCGACACTCCCTCACCTCTGACCGGTTCTCCCCCGACGCTCCCTCACCTCTGACCCGTTTCCACCCGACGCTCCCTCACCTCTGACGCGATTACAGACGACGCTCCCTCACAACTGACGTGTATCCACCCGACGCTCCCTCACCTCCGACGGGTTGCGCGGGCCGGTGCTGAGGATTGGTTTCACTTATATGCGCCGCTGCTGAGGGAGCGTTGCTGGTATGCCAGCCACGTCTGAGGGAGGGTTGGTGGTGTGCGCGCCGGAGCTGAGGGAGCGTCGGTGGTGTGCCGGCCACGTCTGAGGGAGCGTTAGTGATATCCGCACCGTTGCTGAGGGAGCGTCGGTGGTGTGCCGGCCACTTCTGAGGGAGCGCTCGTGATATCCGCGCCGGTGCTGAGGGAGCGTGCGTGGTGTGGGCTCCCGGTGCTGAGGGGGCGTCTGGGTTGTTTTTGGGTTAAATGGCGCAGGCCCCGACACTGTGTGTCGGGGCCTGGCTGTAATGGTTGTCCGGCGGTGACCTACTCTCCCACACCCTCCCGGGTGCAGTACCATCGGCGCTGTGGGTCTTAGCTTCCGGGTTCGGAATGGGACCGGGCGTTT
>NZ_JBFTRD010000008.1:0-87568 GCF_056399345.1 Arthrobacter sp. 01N442 | reverse complement strand
ATGTGAGGGAGGGTCGGTGGGTGGGGCTCCGGATGTGAGGGAGGGTCGGTGGGTGGGGCTCCGGATGTGAGGGAGGGTCGGTGGGTGGGGCTCCGGATGTGAGGGAGGGTCGGTGGGTGGGGCTCCGGATGTGAGGGAGGGTCGGTGGGTGGGGCTCCGGATCTGAGGGAGCGTCCGTTTGGAAGCGGGGAAAGTTGCCGTTTCGTTACCGGGGTGGGCGGGAATTCCATTGACAGGCTGTGAGCCGCATCATAGGTTTGCCGTAATCTGAATCACCTTTCAGGTTCAGCTGCCCACTCCCTGCCGGATCTCCTGTTGAGATTCCGCGGACTCCCAACGAAAGGCATCCCGTGAAGGATACAAAGAAGTTCCTGATGGCCGCCGTGATGGCCTCGGGGCTCGCGCTCAGCGCCTGCGCGCCCACCGCCGGGTCGGCCGCGCCGGCAGGCTCAGGCGGTGCCGGCAACGCTGCCGAGCCCGTCAACGTCGGCATCATCTACTCCAAGACCGGACCGCTCGCGGCCTACGGCGAGACCTACTACGAGGGTCTCCAAGCCGGCATCGACTACGCCACCGGCGGCACCGGCGAAGTCAAGGGCGCCAAGATCAACCTCACCTACGCCGACGACGGCGGCGACCCGGACAAGGCCGTCACCGCCGCCAAGGACCTGATCGGCAAGGGCTACAAGGTCATCGGCGGCACGGCGTCGTCCGGCATCGCGCTCAAGCTCGCCGAACAGGCCCAGCAGAACAAGGTGCTGTACATCTCGGGCCCGGCCGCCACCGACGCGATCCAGGGCATCAACAAGTACACCTTCCGCTCCGGCCGGCAGAGCCTGCAGGACGTCGCCACCGCCGGCACCTTCATCGATATCAAGGGCAAGAAGGTCATGGTGTTCGCGCAGGACAACGCCTTCGGCCAGGGCAACGTCGCCGCGGTCAAGGCCGTCCTCGGTGCCAAGGGCGCCACGGTGGACTCCATCCTCGTCGCAGAGGGCCAGGAGCTCACCCCGTTCGCCCGCCAGCTCCTCGACGCGAAGCCGGACATGGTCTTCGTGGCATGGGCCGGCGCGACCACCGGCAGCATGTGGCAGGCGCTAAGCCAGCAGGGCGTATTCGACGCCGCCCCCGTCGTCACCGGCCTCGGTGACGCGGCCAGCTTCGGCGCCTACGGCGCGGCGAGCTCCAAGATCAGCTTCCTCAACCACTACTTCCCCGGCGCGGCCGGCAACGAGGTGGAAAAGAAGATGATTGCCGCCGTCGAGAAGGCGGGCCACAAGGCCGATCTCTTCACCCCGGACGGCTTCGTCGCCGGCCAGCTGATCGTCCAGGCCATCAAGGAGGGCGGCTCCGATCCCGATGCGATGGTCAAGGCCCTCGAGGGCTACAGCTTCGACGGCCCCAAGGGCAAGGAAACCGTCCGTGCCTCGGACCACGCCCTGATCCAGGACATGTACCAGGCCAAGCTCGTCCAGAAGGGCGGCACCTGGGCTCCCGAGCTCGTCAAGGTGGTTCCCGGCGACTCCGTCGCCCCGCCGGAAAAGAAGTAGCGGCCGGGCGCACTGGCGCCCGGCACCGCTTTCCGGACTAGACCGCGAGAAACGAAGGACCCGTATGAAAACCCCAGCCCTGCCCGCCCTTGCGGTGGACGGCCTAGGCCTGCAGATCGGCGGTGCGCGCATCCTCCAGGATGTGGGCTTCGCCGTCGACGCCGGTGAAATGATCGGCGTGATCGGCCCCAACGGAGCCGGCAAGACCACCTTGTTCAACCTGATTTCCGGCGTGCTGCGTCCCACCGCGGGCAGCATCACGCTGAACGGCAGGGAGATCACGGCCGCGCCCATCCACCGCCGGTCCCGGGCAGGGCTGGGACGGACCTTCCAGACCTCCAACCTGTTTCCACGGCTCAGCGTCCTGGAAAATGTCCGGCTCGCCGCCCAGGCGAAACTCGGCGGCAGCTTCAGCCTGCTGCGCTTTCCCTCGGCCTCGGACGAGGCCGCCCGGATCGCCCGCGGCACCATCGACGAGGTGGGGCTCACGGGCAAACTCATGACGCCGGCGGGGGACCTCTCGCACGGCGAGAAGCGCAAGGTGGAAATCGCGGTGCTGCTGGCGACGGATCCCGCCGTCGTCCTGCTCGATGAGCCGATGGCCGGGGTGGCGTCGGGGGACGTCCCGTCCCTCACTGCGATCATCGCAGGGCTGCACCGGGACCGCGGCTGCACCGTGATGATGGTGGAGCACCACATGGACGTCGTCCTGGGCCTGGTGGACCGCGTCGCGGTGATGCACCACGGCAGCCTGCTGGCCCTGGATAGCCCGGACGCCGTGATGGCCGACCCCACCGTGCAAAGCGCCTACCTTGGAGAGCCCGTATGAGCACCGCAGCGGACAACCGCGGCACAGAGACCCGCCCAATTCTGAAGGTCGAGTCCTTGTGCGCCTCGATCGCGGGCCAGCAGGTGGTGGAGGACGTGTCCTTCACCGTTCCGGCGACGGGGATCACCGCCCTGCTGGGCCGTAACGGCGTCGGGAAGACCAGCACCATCAAGGCCATCATCGGCCTGATCGAGCGCAGCGGGACCGTGGAACTCGACGGCGCGCGGATCGAGAAGGAAGCCACCTTCAAGATCATCCGCAGCGGCGTGGGCTACGTGCCGGAGGACCGCGAGGTCTTCTCGAAGCTCACCGTCGCGGAGAACCTCCGGCTCGCCGAACGCGACGCCGCGCCCCGCCGGCAGCTTGTCGAGGAGCTCTTCCCGGATCTGCTCGCCCGCGCCGGACAGATGGCCGGAACGCTTTCCGGCGGCCAGCAGCAGATGGTCTCGCTTGCCCGTGCGCTGCTGAATACCAACAAGATCCTGCTGGTCGACGAACCCACCAAGGGCCTCGCGCCCAAGATTGTCGGCGAGGTCGCCGAGACCCTGGCCGAGGCAGCCAGGAGTGTCCCGATCCTGCTCGTCGAACAAAACCTGCAAGTGGTCCGCCAACTGGCCGGGGACGCCGTCGTGCTCTCGGGCGGCCGCGTGGTCCACACCGGCCGCGCGCTCGACTTCCTCGATGACCCCGGGCTGATCCAGCGCCATCTTGGCGTCTCCACCGATGCCGCCGACGCCGCCAACGCGGCCCCGGCCGGGAGACCGGCTGGGAGATCGGCCGGGAGACCAGCCGGGGAACCAGCCGAGAAAGGCGCCGCCCTGTGAGCACCCTCGTCCTGTTGCTGTTCACCGGCCTCGGCCTCGGTGCACTGTACTTCCTGGTGGCCGCCGGCTTGTCCCTGATCTATGGCCTGATGGGCGTGCTGAACTTCGCCCACGGCGCATTCCTGACCCTGGGCGCGTTCACCGGCTGGGAAATCGCCCGCCGCACAGGCTCCGACAACTGGGGGACGTTCCTGCTGTCCCTAGTGATCGGGGCCGCCGCCGGCGCCGCCTTCGCCGCCTTCACGGAGTTCGTGCTGATCCGCCGCCTCTACCAGCGCCACATCGAGCAGGTCCTCGTCACGGTGGGCCTCTCACTCGCCGCAGTGGCACTCTTCGACGGCATCTGGGGCACCGACCCGGTCTTCATCAAAGGCCCGGCCTGGTTCAAGGACACTACCGAGATCCTCGGCGCCCGGATCCCCAATGACCGTTTCATCTGCATCATCGCCGCCGGCCTCGTGTTGCTGGCCCTGGTGTTCTTCCTGAAGAAAACCCGCTACGGCATGATCATCCGCGCCGGCGTGGAAAACCGCTCCATGGTCACAGCCCTGGGCATCGACGTCCGCAAGGCCTTCACCCTCGTCTTCACGATCGGCGGGGCGGCGGCCGGCCTCGGCGGGGTGCTCGCCTCGCACTACTTCGGCTACGTCTCGCCCATGCTCGGCGGCTCGCTGCTGATCTTCGCTTTCATCGTCACGGTGATCGGCGGGCTCGGCTCGCTGACCGGAGCGGCGATCGCCGCCGTCGCCGTCGCCGTCCTGCAGCAGTTCGCGAACTTCTACCTTGGCGGCACCGGCGACTTCGTCGTCGTGCTGGCCCTGGCGCTCGTGCTGCTGTTCCGTCCCACCGGCCTGCTTGGGAGAACCGCATGAGCACCGAGACCGACACCTCCAGCACCGACGGCACGCGCGCTGGCGGCCCCGGCACCGACGGACCCCTCACCGGGCAAACGGCGCCCGACGGCGGCCCCGCCGGCCGCCGTCGGGCCAACACCGGGGGAGGCCCCGCCGCCCCGGACGGCGGCCGCCGCGGCCGGGCACCGCGGCGGCTCGCGGCGTTGGCAGCGGGCGCGGCCGGCGTGCTGCTCCTGGTGCTGCTGCCGCTGCTGAACATCTCCCTGCCCGGCGTGCTGCCGGGTCCCAGCTACACGCCCGGGTCCTTGCAACTGCTGGCCATGTGCATGCTGATGGCAGCCGCGGCCTTGACCTACCACCTGCTCCTGGGCGTGGCGGGCCTGCTGTCCTTCGGGCACGCCCTCTACTTCGGCGCCGGCGTCTACGGGCTCGCGATCATCCTGCAGAACTTCGACATTCCGCTGCTACCGGCGATGGGGCTGACCCTGCTGATCGTGATCGTGCTGGCCCATGTGGTGGGCAGCATCAGCCTGCGCGTCAGCGGCATCCCGTTCGCCATGGTCACGCTCGCCTTTGCGCAGGCCGGGTCGGTGATCGTGGGCCGCAATCCCGAGGGCAAGACCGGCGGCGACGAGGGCCTGACGCTGCGCACCGACAACCTGCCCGATTTCCTCGTGGGCGTGGTCAACACCCGCAACCTCTACTGGCTGGCCCTGGCCGTCCTCGTCGCGGTCTTCGTCATCGTCACCTGGGTGCAGTCCTCACGGGCCGGCCACGCTGCGGCGGCCGTGCGCGAGAACGAACTGCGGGTCCGCGTCCTGGGCCTGCAGCCCTACCTCGTGAAGCTGCTCATCTTCGTGGTCGCCGCCGTGCTCGTCTGCATCATCGGCATGGCCTTCCTGCTGCTGCAGAGCGGCGCCGTGCCCCGGGCGGCATCCGCGGACTTCACCATCACGCTGCTCGTGATGGTGGTACTGGGCGGTGTCGGATCGCGCTGGGGTGCCGTGATCGGCGGCGTTTTCTACACCATCCTCGACCAGCGGCTCACCACGCTGGCGAACTCCGACGCGGTCAGGTCACTCCCGGACGTGCTGCGTGTACCGTTGTCCGAACCGTTGTTCATCCTCGGCACGCTCTTCGTCCTGGTGGTGCTGTTCCTGCCGGGCGGAATCACCGGAGCCGCCGAGCGGCTGGGGCAGCGCCGGAACCGGGGCTCCCGGCGCGGTGGTGGCCACGGTACTTCGACGTCGCGCGAAATCCTGGAGGAAGCCGCATGAGCAATCCGATCGGGCCGAATCCGGCCGACGGCCTGCACACCCTGGGCCGCTGGACCACCGACCGCAGCCTGTCCACCCCGCACCGGGTCGCCATCGACGACCGCGGCTGCACCCTGCTGTACAGCGAACTGGAACGCCGCGCCTCGGCCCTGGCCGACGGGTTCCGCGCCGCGGGCTACCGAATCGGGGACCGAATCGCCAGCCTGACCGGCAACAGCTCGGACCATGTGGTGGCCTTCTTCGCCTGCGCCAAGGCCGGGCTGGTCCTGGTCCCGCTGTCCTGGCGGCTCTCGCCCCGGGAGCTCGCTGCCCAGCTTGAACTCGCCGAGCCCCAGCTGCTGCTGGTGGAGGGTGAGCTGGACGCCCTCGCCGCCGCAGCCTGCGCGCTGCTGCCGCACCGGCCGCGGACCGCGGCCCTAGGGCCCGGCGGCGTCGAGCGGTCCGTGCCGCCGCCCTCCCGCGTGCGGCCGGCCGCGTCCGTCGCCGCCAACCCGGCCCGCCGTGAGGTGCGCGACGACGACGCGCTGCTGATGATTTTCACCTCCGGCACGGAGGGCGCCAGCAAGGCCGCCGTCCTGACCCACGCCAACTGCTTCTGGAACAATCTCTCGCTTTCCCGGACCCTGGATATGGGCAGCAACGACGTCGTGCTGGCCGTGCTCCCGCAGTTCCACGTGGGCGGCTGGAACATCCAGCCGCTGCTGGCCTGGTGGGTCGGCGCCACCGTGGTGCTGGAACGCGGCTTCGACCCGGGCCGCGTGCTGCAGCTCATCGCGGAGCGGGGCGTGACCATGCTGATGGGGGTGCCCACCCAGTACCTGATGCTGGCCGAACACCCGGACTTTGCCCATGCCGAACTGGGCAGCCTGCGCCACGCCGTGGTGGGTGGCGCCCCGATGCCGGCCCCGCTGCTGCGGATCTGGCACCGCCGCGGCGTTGCCCTGAGCCAGGGCTACGGCCTGACCGAGGCCTCGCCCAACGTGCTGTGCCTGCCGAACGAGGACGCCGAACGGATGCTGGGCTACTCTGGCAAACCGTACCCGCACGTCGCCGTCGCCGTGGCGGATCCGGTCACCGGTGAAATCCTCGACGGCGCCGCCAGCGGCGAGCTGCTGGTGGGCGGGCCGGGCGTGTTCGCCGGCTACTTCCGCGACCCGGCCGCCACGGCAGCCGTCCTCGCCGGCGGCTGGCTGCGCACCGGCGACCTGGTGGAGCGCGACGCCGAGGGGTACATCAAGGTTGTGGACCGGCTCAAGGACATTTACATCTCCGGCGGTGAAAACGTGGCCCCGGCCGAGGTCGAGGCCGCCCTGCTGACCCATCCCGCCGTGGCGCAGGCCGCCGTCGTCGGGGTGGAGGACGAACGCTGGGGCGAGAGCGGCAGGGGATTCGTGGTGGTCCGTCCCGGCATGGCCACCGACGAGCAGGAACTGCTGGAACACTGCGCCTCCCAGCTCGCCCGGTTCAAGGTGCCGTCGACGATCGAGTTGGTCCCCGCGCTGCCGCGCACGGCCCTGAACAAGGTGCTTCGCGCCAAGCTGCGCCAGGAACTGGCCGGGCGTCCTACGGCAGGGCGTACTTCCGCCGGGCGGGGTTCCGATGCACGCAGCTCCGCCGCAGGGGGCCGGGCATGAGCGCCGCGCCCCGCACCGCCCGGGGCACCCGCACCCGGGCCAAGCTGCTCGAGGCGGCGGAATCGGTCTTCGCCTCGGTGGGCTACCACGAGGCCTCGATCGTCAAGATCACCGAGGCCGCCGGCGTCGGCCTCGGCACGTTCTACCTGTACTTCGACGGCAAACAGGCCATCTTCGACGAGGTGGTCGAGGACCTGAACCGGCGGGTCAGGCACGCGATGACCGACGCTGCCAAGAGCGCCGGCACCCGGCTCGAGGCGGAACGGGCCGGCTTCCGGGCCTTCTTCCGCTTCACCGCGCAGCACCCGGCCCTGTACCGGATCATCCGGCAGGCCGAGTTCGTCTCGCCCGGCGCGCTGAGGCTCCACTACACGCGGATCGTCAACGGCTACATCGAAGGCCTCAAGGCTGCCCAGCTCAGCGGCGAAGTCCAGGAGATGGATCCCACCGTCGCCGCCTGGGCCCTGATGGGCATCGGCGAGCTGATCGGCATGCGCTGGGTCCTCTGGGATGAGGAAGGCGCCGAACCCGCGGCCGGCGCCCGGCCCGACGTGCCAGAAGAAGTCTTCGAGGAAATGATGCAGTTCATCGAACGGGCCCTTGCGCCCACGCCCGGTTCCGCCACAGGAACGGACGCGAACACCACCCCGCCCCAGGAAGGGACAGCCCCATGACCCAGACAGCCAGCAAGGACACCTACCGCACCGCCGAGGTGGAGGTCCGCGGAGGCACGCTGCACACCGCTATCTGGGGCCCGGACGACCCCGACGCCCCGACCATCCTCGCCGTGCACGGCGTCACCGCCTCGCACAAGGCGTGGCCCTACCTGGCCGAGGCGCTGCCGGACGTCCGGATCATCGCCCCGGACCTGCGCGGACGCGGCCGCAGCAATTCCTTGCCTGCACCGTACGGCATGCCCTCGCACGCCGAAGACCTCGCGGCCGTGCTGGCGGCGCTGGCACCGGGACCGGTCGTCGTCGTGGGGCACTCGATGGGCGCCTTCGCCTCGGTCGTGCTGGCGAACCTGTACCCGGAACGCGTCCGCTCGCTCGTGCTGGTTGACGGCGGGCTGCCGCTCCAGGTCCCGGAGGGAATCTCGGACGAGGAGCTCATCTCCTCGGTGCTGGGCCCGGCCGCCGAACGCCTCAACGCCACGTTCCCGAGCCGCGAAGTCTACCGCTCCTTCTGGCGGCAGCACCCGGCGTTCAGCGCCGGCTGGGGCCCGCTGGTAGAGGCCTACGTGGACTACGACCTCACCGGCGAAGAGCCGGAACTGCGGCCCGCCACGCGCTACCAGGCCATGGCCGAGGACACCGCGGAACTGCACCGCGGCGCCTCGCTGCTCAAGGCGCTGGACGAACTCACCGTGGACGCGGTCGTGCTCCGGGCCCCGCGCGGACTGCTCGACGAGCCCGCCGCGCTCTACGCCCCCGGCTACCTCGACGACTGGGCAGCGAAACTTCCGTCCCTGCGGGTCCGCGAGGTGCCGGACGTGAACCACTACACGATCGTGATGGGCGAGGCCGGCGGCGCGGCCGTGGCGGAAAGCGTGCGGGAGGCGCTGGCGGGAAGTTAGGGGTCTCTAGCCGCCGGCGAAGGGCGGCAGCACGTCGACGACGTCGTCCTGACCCACGGCCGCCGCGGTGTTACGGACGGCCACCTCGTTGAGCAGGAAGCTGGAGCGGGACAGGATGCGGGCCAGCGGCGGGGTGCCGGCCGGCGGTTCGGGACGCTCGACGGCGAGCACCGCCTCAAGCAACTCGGCGAGGGTTGCACCCTCGGCCAGCTCGAACTTTTCTTCCTCCATGCCGGCGGCAGCGCGCGCGGCAGCGAAGTAGCGTACGTTCACGGGTGTCTCAGCCTCCGATGGCGCTCATGCTGCGGTCCGGCTGGACGAAGTCCGGGGCGTCCAGTCCAACGTGGTCCATGCCGTGCGCCTTGGGCTTGATCCACATGGCGTCCTGCCAACGCTCGGCGAGTTGCTCGTCGCTGGCGCCCTCGCGGAGCAGCCCCAGCAGGTCAATCTCTTCGCGCGAGAAGAGGCAGCTCATGATTTTGCCTTCCGCGGTGATCCGCGTCCGGCGGCAATCTGCGCAGAACGGCTCGGTGACCGAGGCGATAATCCCCACGGTGCCCAGCACGGGCCCGGTGGCCTGATCCGAGCCGGGCACGCGGGCGCGGACCTCGAACCGCTCGGCCGGTGCGCCGTCGCGTTCGCGCGGGTCGGCGCTGAGCACGTAGTCGACCGAGAGCAGCTCCCGGATCTCCGCGGCCGTGATCATGTTCCGGCGGGTCCAGCCATGGTCGGCGTCGAGGGGCATCTGCTCGATGAAGCGCAGCTCGTAACCGCGGTCCAGCGCCCAGGCCAGCAGCGAGGGGGACTCGGCGTCGTTGATCCCGCGCATCAGCACCGCGTTCAGCTTCACGGGTCCCAGCCCGGCGGCCCAGGCGGCGTCGACGCCGGCCAGGACGCGGTCCAGGAAGGGGCGCCGGGTCAGCTTGGTGAAGGTTTCCTCGTGCAGCGAATCCAGTGAGACGTTGATCCGGGTGAGGCCGGCCGCCTTCAGCCCGGCCGCCTTCTTATCCAGCCCGACGGCGTTGGTGGTCATCGAGATCGGCAGCTCCGGGTGCGCCTGGCGGAGGGCGGAGATGATGTCCAGCAGGTCGGCGCGGACCAGGGGTTCGCCGCCGGTGAGCCGGAGTTCGCGCACACCCAGTTGTTCGACGCCGATCCGCACGATCCGCACGATTTCCTCTGCGGACATCACGGCCTGCTTGGCCAGCCACTCCAGGCCCTCGGCCGGCATGCAGTAAGTGCAGCGCAGGTTGCATTTGTCCGTCAGGGACAGCCGCATATCGGTGGCGCGGCGGCCGTAGCGGTCCACCAGCCCGGCAGGCATCCCGGCCGGGCGCCCGGCCAGCTGCGGCGCCGGTTCGCCCGCGCCGGAGCCGCTTTCCGCGCGGGGCTGGGGCATGCCAAGCTGAACACTCATAAAGTCAGGCTACGCCACTGTGGCCCAGGCATCACGCCTGCGGGGTCTGCGAACTTATGCTGGAAGCGTGAACACCTCCCGGGACGTTCCACCTTCTGCTCCCAGCGGCACCCCGCAGGCCGCCCCGCGGCGCGAACTGTGGTGGTCGGCCGCTGCCGGCGTAGCGGCCGTCGGCGCCGGCGTCGTCCTCGGCGAACTGGCAGCCGGGCTGCTGAGCCCGTCGGTTTCGCCGGTGACGGCCGTCGGGGGAGCGGTAATCGACGCCGTCCCGCCGGGCGTCAAGGACTGGGCCATCTCGCTCTTCGGCACGGCGGACAAGCTGGCGCTGCTCAGCGGAATGGCCCTGGCAATCGCGGCCCTGGCGGCCTTGGCCGGAGTGCTCGAACGGCGCCGCCGCTTTGCCGGGCTGGCCGTGATCGCCGTCTTCGGCGGGGTGGGCGTCGCGGCGGTCCTGACCCGGGCCGAGGGGAGCGCCAACGCCGTCCCCGCCCCGCTGCTCGCCGCCGCGCTGGGTATGTCGCTGCTGCGCTGGCTGATTCGCCGCCTCACGGAGTGGTCCGACGCCGCACCGCCTGGCGAGCAGGCCGCCCTTGCCCGCCGCCGCTTCCTGCAATCTATTGCCGCTACCGCGGTCATCGCGGGCGTGGGCGGGGTGCTGGCGTCCACGCTGCGCGGCGCGGCGGCCGCCGTCGTTGAGCTGCGCGGCAAACTGGTGCTGCCCCGCCCGGCCTCGGCCGCGCAGCCGATACCGTCCGGAGCCGAGCTGTCCCTGCCCGGGCTGGACCCCCTCGTCACCCCGAACAAGGACTTCTACCGCATCGACACGGCCCTGCGTGTCCCGGTCGTCGATCCGGACCAATGGAAACTCAAAGTCACCGGCCTGGTGGACCACGAGGTGGAACTGGACTTCGCCAGCCTGCTCGCCAAGCCGCTGACCGAGCGGTACGTCACGATCGCCTGCGTCTCCAACGAGGTGGGCGGCGACCTCATTGGCAACGCGCGCTGGCTCGGCTGGCCGGTCCGGGAGTTGCTGGCCCAAGCCGGTCCGAAACCGGGAGCGGACATGGTGCTCTCGCGCAGCGCCGATGGCTGGACCGCCGGGACACCGCTGGAGGTACTCACGGACACCCGGGACGCGCTGCTGGCGGTGGGAATGAACGGCGAGCCGCTGCCGCTCGAACACGGCTTCCCGGTCCGGCTCGTGGTGCCCGGACTCTATGGATACGTCTCGGCGACCAAGTGGGTCACCGAGCTGAAGGTCACCCGGTTCGCCGATGACGTCGCCTACTGGACGCCGCGCGGCTGGAGCGAACGCGGACCGATCAAGACCTCGTCGCGGATCGACGTGCCGCGGGCCGGCCGGAGTGTGAACGCCGGGCCGGTGGACTTCGGCGGGGTGGCGTGGGCGCAGCACCGCGGCATCGGCCGGGTGGAAGTGCGCGTGAACCGCGGCGAGTGGAAGCAGGCCGAACTGGCCGCCGCGATCTCCACTGATACCTGGCGGCAGTGGAAGCTCACCCTGCCGCTGGACCCGGGGCGCTACGAGGTGCAGGTCCGGGCCGTCGACCTCGCCGGTGTACCGCAGGTTGAGGAGCGCGCGCCGGCAGCGCCCAGCGGCGCCACCGGCTACCACACGGTTACAGTGGACGTGAAGTCCTAGCCAGCCGAGCCAAAGGTCGAGAATCCATGCACCGCACCGCGAACAGGCCCGTCACCGTGGAAGCACACCGGGACAAGGTCCGCGCGCTGCTGGCGCCGCTTTCCGCCCGCGTTGACACAGTGCCGCTCCGCGAAGCGCTCGGCCGCGGACTGGCCGCCGACATTACGGCCCCGTTGGACCTTCCGCCCTTCGCCAACTCGCAGATGGACGGCTTCGCCATCCGCAGCGCCGACGTGCCCGCCGGCGGCACCGAACTGAGCGTCGCGGCCCCGGTCCCGGCCGGCGCCCGGCCCGCCGAACTGGCCCCCGGCAGCGCCGCGCCCATCATGACCGGCGCCATGATCCCGCCCGGGGCGGACGCCGTCGTCCCCATTGAACAGGCCGTCCCCGATTCCTTCCCCGTCCCCGGGGGAGCCGCCACCGTGCGCCTGCCCGCGACGCCGGCGGGGACTTTCGTCCGCGATGCCGGCAGCGACATTGCCGCCGGGGCGCAAGCCCTCGCCGCCGGGACCTTCCTCGGCCCCGGGCAGCTGGGGCTGCTGGCCGCGCTGGGCCTGAGCGAGGTGCCGGTGCACGCCGTGCCAAGGGTCCTGCTGGTCACCACCGGCGACGAAGTCGTGGAACCCGGCAGCCCGCTGCAGCCCGGCAAAATCTACGATGCCAACGGCACCCTGCTCGACTCGGCGCTGCGCCAGGCCGGCCTCCGCGTCACCCGCACCGGCATCTCGGCCGACAACCCCGAGGAGCTTGCGGCGCTGCTGCGCCGGCACGCGCCGGAGGTGGACCTGATCGTCACCACCGGGGGAGTCAGCAAGGGCGCCTACGAGGTGGTCCGGCAGGCGCTGGCCGGCCACGACGTCGAGTTCGGCGGCGTGGCGATGCAGCCGGGCGGCCCGCAGGGCATCGGCACCTTCGACGGCGTTCCCGTCCTTGGATTCCCGGGCAACCCGGTCAGCTGCCTCGTTTCCTTCGAAATGTTCCTTCGGCCCGTGCTGGCGGAACTGTTCGGCTCGCCCGCGCCGCGGACCGTGGTGCGGGCCCGGCTGGCCGAAGCACTGACTTCCCCCGAGGCCAAGCACCAGGTGCGGCGCGGCACCCTCGGCCCCGACGGTATCGTCCGGTTGGAAGGAGGCACGGGATCCCACCTGGTGCACGCCCTGGCGCATTCCAACGCGCTCGTGCACATCCCGTGGGGAACCGCGGCGCTCGCCGAGGGCGACGAGGTGGAAGTATGGATGCTGTGAACCCAGCAGATAACCCAGATAAGCCCGTGCTGACCCATCTCCGGCAGGACGGCACCGCCCAGATGGTCGACGTGTCGAATAAGGCCGAGACCACGCGGGAGGCCACCGCTACGGCCACGGTCAACAGCACCGCCGAGGTCCTGGCCCTGCTCGGTGCCGGCGAATTGCCGAAGGGGGACGCGCTGGCCGTCGCCCGGGTCGCCGGGATCCTCGCCGCCAAAAAGACCCCGGACCTGATTCCGCTCTGCCACCCGCTGCCGATCACCAAGGTGACCGTCGATTTCGAGCTCGACGCCGAGTCGGTCACCGTGTTCGCCACGGTCAAAACCCGCGGCGTGACCGGCGTGGAGATGGAAGCACTCACGGCTGTCTCCGTGGCTGCGCTGAGCGTGTACGACATGATCAAGGCCGTGGACAAGCACGCGGTCCTCACGGACATCAAGGTGCTGGCCAAGAGCGGCGGCAAGAGCGGGGACTGGACACTGTGAACACCACCGAACCGCACCGCCACGGCGAAGCCACCGGCCGGAAAGCCGGCATCGTGATCGCCTCCACGCGCGCGGCGGCCGGGGTCTACGAGGACCTCACCGGCCCCGTCATCGCGGACTGGCTGACCGAACACGGCTTCGAGCCGTTTCCCGCGATGGTGGTGCCCGACGGCGAACCCGTCGGCGCCGCCCTGCGCGCGTTGCTGACCCAGCACCCCGCCGTCATCATCACCAGCGGGGGCACCGGCCTCAGCCCAACCGACGCCACCCCGGAGCAGACGCTGCCGCTGCTGGACCGCGAGATCCCCGGGATCATGGAAGGCCTGCGGAGCGCGGGCACGGCCAAGACGCCGACCGCCATGCTGAGCCGGGGCCATGCTGGCGCCGCCGGCAGCACCTTCATCGTCAATCTCCCCGGGTCCCCGAAGGGCGTCATGGACGGCCTGGGCGTGCTGGACCCGATCATCGGACACCTCTGCGACCAGCTGGAAGGCAGCCATGGACACTGAATCCGGCTTTGAAATCGTGCACGCCGTCCTCAGCGCCCAGCCCATCTCGGTGGATCAGGCCATTGCCGCGGTCGAATCGGATACGGCCGGCGCCGTGGTGAGCTTCAGCGGCGTCGTCCGCAACCACGACGGCGGCAAGGCCGTGCAGCGGCTCAGCTACAGCGCCCATCCCACGGCGAACCAGGTGCTGGCAGACGTCGTCGCGCAACTGGTTGCCGAACATTCGGCAACCGGGGCCGAGGGGCTTGACCAGCCGGTCCGGATCTGGGCCGCGCACCGCATCGGGCCGCTGGAGATCGGAGATCCCGCCCTGGTCTGTGCCGTCTCCGCTGCCCACCGCGGCCAGGCCTTCGCGGTGTGCGCCGAGCTTGTGGACCGGATCAAGGAGCAGGTTCCGATCTGGAAGGAACAATTCTTCACCGACGGCACCGTCGAGTGGGTCGGCGCGGGCGGCTAGATTCGTCGGTGGGAGTGGTTGGAGCGAAGGTAACGCACCCGACCCGGTTCCAGCCGGGACCCACCCCGGCGGTAGGGTTGATGCCATGACCGAACAACTCGCCGTCGCCGTCCTGGGCGCCAACGGGCGCATGGGCGCCGAGGCCGTCAAGGCCGTGGATGCCGCCGAAGACCTGAAGCTCGTGGCGGCCCTGGGCCGGAACGATTCCCTCGACAAATTGGTGGACGCCGGCGCCCGCGTTGTGGTGGACCTGACCGTGCCCGAAAGCACGGAAGCAAACGTCCGCTTCGCCGTCGAACACGGCATGCACGCAGTGGTCGGCACCACCGGCTGGGACGCCGACCGGCTGGCCCGGCTCGAAGCCCTCCTGGCCGGCCAGTCCGGCGTCGGCGTCCTTATCTCCCCGAACTTCGCCCTTGGCTCGGTTCTGGCATCTGCCTTCGCAGCCAAAGCGTCCCGCTATTTCGAATCGGTCGAAATCATTGAACTGCACCACCCGGACAAGGTTGACGCCCCGTCCGGTACCGCCGTCCGCACCGCCCAGCTGATCGCCGCCGAGCGCGCCGACGCCGGTGTCGCGGCGAGCCCGGATGCCACCACGAGCGAACGCCCCGGGGCGCGCGGCTGCGAGGTCGACGGCGTCCGGGTCCACAGTGTCCGGCTGCGCGGCCTGGTGGCGCACCAGGAGGTCCTGCTGGGCGGGCCGGGGGAGCAGCTGACCTTCCGGCACGATTCCTTCGACCGTGCCTCCTTCATGCCCGGCGTGCTGCTGGGCGTCCGCAACGTTGCGGCGCACCCGGGGCTCACGGTGGGCCTGGACGGCTACCTGGACCTGGGCCTCTGATGGCCAACGTTCTGGCGACCTTCAAGGCCAACCGCACCAAGATCTGGGTGGGCGCGGTGACGCTCCTGCTGGTCTTCTATCTGGTGGTATCGCTGCAGCGTTCGGTGCTGCTGCTCTCCGATGCGAACCTCGTGGCCAAGGCCCTCGGCCTGGCCTACCTCGTGCTGCCGATTGTGGGGGCCTGGGCGCTGGTCAGGGAGCTCTTGTTCGGTGCCCGGACCGAACGGCTGGCCAAGATCCTCGAAGCGGAAGGCGGCCTGCCGGAGGACACCCTGCCGCGCACGCCCGCCGGCCGGATCATCCGCGAGGCCGCGGACCTGGAGTTCGAAAAGTACCGCGCGGAAGCCGAGGCTGCGCCGGAAGACTGGCGCTCCTGGTTCCGGCTGAGCTGCGCGTACGACGCCGCCGGGGACCGCAAGCGCGCCCGCGCCTCGATGCGCGACGCCGTACGGATCTTCCGCGCCGGTTCAACCAAGACCGGGGCCTAGCCCCTCAGCGTTGCCTTGCCCAGCGCCCATGGCCCAGCTGGTTCGCGCCGTGACCGAGCAATTCCAGCGGACCACGCCAGGACTGTGCCGCGAAGACTCCGCCAATGACCAGGGCGGCAACGGCCTGCGCCCAGTACACGCCTTCCACGGTCCAGCCGGCCGGAAGAGGGTGCCCGTGCAGGGACGCCATCACGCACACGTGCGCCGTATACAGGCTGAGGGTCATGGCACCGGCACCGCGGAACGGGAGCAGCAGGTCCAGCTGCACCCAGTCGGCGAGCCGTCCCAGCAACAGGCAGAAACCCACCACCGCGGCCGCGACGCCGGCAGTGTGCAACAGGTCCAGCGTGGTGCCCGAGTGCGGGGCGCTTGAGGCCAGCCACCAAACGGAACCGGACTGGTCGATGCCTGCCAGGTTCACCTGCAGCAGGCTTGCCAAGGGATAGTCAGGATCGCCAATCTGTTCCTGCAGCGCCGCCCGGCCGCCCCAGTCCTCCATCATCACTACGCTCAGCCATTTGGCGAGAACCGCGGCGACGCTGCCGGCGGCCAGCAGCAGCCAGGGAACAGCCGCCGTCGCCAGCGCCAGCCGGCCGATCGCCAGTCCGATAAGCAGGTAGGCAAGCCACTGCAGAACAGGGTAGTAGCCGGTCAGGAACAAGTCGCCGAGCAGCCGAGCCGGAGTGCCCAGATCCTCCCAGCCGGGGTTGTGGCCGAGCTGCAGGGGAGGCTCGGCGGCCAACAGCCACGGCCGCAAGAGATAGGCCAGGACGGGGGTTGCCAGCAGCCAGGCCGCCGCCAAGGCCCAGAGGCGTTTCGCGCGGAGCCCGATGAACGGCAGCACACAGAGAAACAGCAAGGCGTAGTTGACCAGGATGACCGCGATGTTGACTTCCAGCCCGCCGAGGGAGAGGCCGACGGCGGCTACGACCAGGGCCCGGAGTGCGATGCCGCGGCGGGCGGCCCATAATTCTGCGCCCTCGAGGGGGCGCTCCTTTCCGGTGGCCAGCGCCAGGCCGATTCCGGCGAGCACGGCGAAGAGGGCAGCCGCGCGGCCCGAGAACGCCAGGCCGACCCAGGTTGGGGTGAGCTGCGCGTCGGCCCCAAAGGTGGGGAGCACGTGGGTCGCCATCATGCCGAGCAGCGCCAGCCCCCGGGCTGCGTCAACGCCCGTCAGCCGCGGCGCTGCCGCCTTGGCCCTGGCGGTCCTTGAAGTCGTTGCCGTACCGCGCGAGGTCATCGTCTGATCGTCTCACGTCCGGCAGGTTAGGACCCATCGCCGGGCTGGCATAACCGTGACTGGACAGGGCCAAGACAGTGCCAAGACAGTGCCAACACCGGGCCAACATAGCCCTTGTGTTCGAATATATGTTCGAATAATATGGCAGGCATGAACACTCCATCAGAGCCGGCACCATCCTCTCCTCATAAGTCAACTGGAGCCCTGGACGCCAACGGCGTCCTCAAGGCGATGAGTCCGGGCGTCGTGGACTTCCTCTTCCGGCGCCTGGTCGCGGGGGAGTCGGCCGAAGACATCCAGTGGCATCGGGAGGGTACGGCGCTGTCCGCGCAGATGCCCGGCGCCGAACTGGCCCGCCGGCTCGCCGACACGGACCTCGAGTCACTGACCCCGACGGAGCTGTTCCACTATGTCCGGGCCGCGCAGCGGTTGTCGGCCTGGGCGGAGGGGCTGCGCGAGGAGGCGGTAAGCCGTTATTGCGCCGTTCCGCCGACGCGTTCCGAGGCCCCGGCAGACGCTGCGCAGGAGGGCCGAATTTGACGCGCATCACTCCGCCGTCATTGTCCTAACAAGGCGCGGACAGGGTAACGTTTTTCCTATGGCTGACTCTGACATTCGCTCTTACACGTTTGGAACCCTCGTGACCGCCATGGTCACTCCGTTCACTAACGACGGTGAGGTCGACTATCAGCAGTCCGCAGAGCTGGCCAACAAGCTCGTCGACGAGGGCAATGACGCCCTCGTAGTCTCCGGCACCACGGGCGAAACTTCCACGCTGGAAGACGACGAAAAAGAGAAGCTGTTCCGTGTGATCGTCGACGCCGTGGGGGACCGGGCAAAGGTCATCGCCGGGACCGGCACCAACCACACCTCGCACTCGATCGAGATGGCAAAACGGGCAGCCAAGGCGGGCGCCCACGGCCAGCTGATCGTCACCCCGTATTACAACAAGCCGAGCCAGGCCGGAATCCAGGCCCACATCGAAGCCGTTGCCGATGCCGCGGACCTGCCCGTCATGGTTTATGACATCCCGGGCCGGGCCGGTGTGCCCATCCTGCCGGAAACCATGATCCGGCTTGCCGACCACCCCCGCATCATTGCCCTCAAAGACGCCAAGGCCGACTTCGCCGCCGTCACCCGCGTGATGGCAAACACGGACCTGGACGTCTATTCCGGCGACGACGGACTGACCCTGCCGTGGATGGCGGCCGGCGCAGTCGGGCTGGTCAGCGTCTCGGCGCACGTGGCCACCAAGCAGTACCGTGCGATGATCGATGCCGCACTTGCAGGCGATTTTGCTACCGCCCGCACCATACATTTCGAACTGGACCCTGTGGTCCGTGCAGTGATGACCCATATCCAGGGTGCTGTTGCTGCAAAGCAAGTTCTTAAGTGGCAGGGAGTCCTGTCCAACTCGGTTGTCCGTTTGCCCCTCGTGGAGCCGGGCGAAGCCGAGATCGAAACAATCCGCGAGGACTTGGCGGAAGCCGGGCTCGTCTTCTCCTGATCCGGCAACCTTGCCTGATCAGGCGCAGACACCCTGCTCCGCCTGGAAAGTAGTGCACTATGACCCAAACCGCCCTTCCCGGCCTTGTCACGCCGCCGAAACTGCCCAAGAACACCCTGCGGATCGTCCCGCTCGGCGGCCTCGGGGAGATCGGCCGCAACATGACGGTCTTCGAAATCGACGGCAAGCTGCTGATCGTTGACTGTGGCGTCCTCTTCCCCGAGGAAACCCAGCCCGGCGTCGACCTGATCCTGCCCGATTTCTCCTACATCGAGAACCGCATGGACGACATCGTCGCCGTCATCCTCACCCACGGCCACGAGGACCACATCGGCGCCGTCCCCTACCTGCTGCGCCTGCGCAACGACATCCCCATCGTCGGCTCCCAGTTGACCCTGGCCCTGATCGAAGCCAAGCTCCAGGAACACCGGATCAGGCCGAACACCCAGATCGTCACCGAGGGCCAGGTCCAGCAGCTCGGCCCCTTCGAATGCGAATTCGTGGCCGTCAACCACTCGATCCCGGATGCCCTCGCCGTCTTCCTGCGCACCTCCGGCGGCACCGTGCTGCATACCGGCGACTTCAAGATGGACCAGCTTCCCCTCGACGGCCGCATCACCGACCTGCGACACTTCGCCAAGCTCGGCGAAGAGGGCGTGGATCTGTTCATGTCCGACTCCACGAACGCCGACGTCCCCGGCTTCACCACCGCGGAGAAGGAGATCGGCCCCACCCTGGACCGGCTCTTCGGCCAGGCTTCCAAGCGCATCATCGTGGCCTCCTTCTCCTCGCACGTGCACCGCGTCCAGCAGGTCCTCGACGCCGCCGCGAACCACAACCGCAAGGTGGCCTTCGTCGGCCGTTCCATGGTCCGCAACATGGCCATCGCCGCGAAGCTCGGTTACCTCGAGGTCCCGGCCGGCATCCTCGTCGACATCAAGAACATCGACAACCTGCCGGACAACCGCGTGGTCCTCATGTCCACCGGTTCCCAGGGCGAGCCGATGGCCGCGCTGTCCCGCATGGCCAACGGCGACCACCGCGTCGTCGTCGGCCAGGGCGACACCGTGATCCTCGCCTCCAGCCTCATCCCGGGCAACGAGAACGCCGTCTTCCGCATCATCAACGGCCTGCTCAAGCTCGGCGCCGACGTCATCCACAAGGGCAACGCCAAGGTGCACGTCTCCGGCCACGCCGCCGCAGGCGAGCTCCTGTACTGCTACAACATCCTGGAACCGCTGAACGCGATGCCGGTGCACGGCGAAACGCGCCACCTGATCGCCAACGGCAAGATCGCCCTCGAATCGGGAGTCCCGGAGGAAAGCATCCTCCTGGCCGACAACGGCACCGTGATCGACCTCCGCGACCACCAGGCAGACATCGTCGGCCAGGTCGAGGTCGGCTTCGTCTACGTTGACGGCTCCAGCGTCGGCGAGGTCACCGAAGCGGACCTCAAGGACCGCCAGACCCTGGGCGACGAGGGCTTCATCTCGATCATCACGGTCATCCACCGCGCCACCGGCAAGGTCGTCTCCGGCCCGGAAATCCACGCCCGCGGCGTAGCCGAGGACGATTCGGTCTTCGACGAGATCATCCCCAAGATCAACGCCGCCCTGGAAGAAGCCGTCCAGAACCGCGACCACACCACGCAGCAGCTGCAGCAGGTCGTCCGCCGCGTCATCGGCACCTGGGTCAACCGCAAGCTGCGCCGCAAGCCGATGATCATCCCGGTGGTCCTCGAAGCGTAAGCGCCCGGGCCGCTCCGGCAAAAGGGCGCGGCATCAGAGCATCAGAGCATCACAGCAACGGCCTTCCCCGCCGGCGCCGCCCTCCGGCGGCGCCGGCGGGGAGGGCCGTTTTCGTTGCTTCGCTGCCTCCGGAAGAGCGGCTGCCGCGGGGGAGGGCAGCGGCCCCGGCGGTTCAACATGATCCCGCCCGCCCCGGAAATCCGCGGTTTTCGGCCAGGCGTCGGGTACCGTTGCGGGTATGGCGACACGCACCTCCTCCGCGCCTAGAGGCAACTCCAGCGGCAACTCACGCGGCACTTCCAAGAGCAACACCGGCGGCTCTTCGGGCCGCGGCTCCGGCGCAGCTGCGTCCAAAACCAGCCGTTCGCAGGGAACCGCGCGCACCCGGCAGCTTGCCGCCGTCGAACCGCATCAGCCCTGGCTCGTGCGGATCGTGGCCGGGGCCTGGCTGGGAATCGGCCACGTGGTGGGCGCCGGTATCCGCCGGATCGGCCACGACGTCAGCGACCTTGACCCGGCCGACCGCCGCGACGGTGCCGCGCTCTTCAACCTCGCGCTGGGCGTCTTCATTGCCACCTTCGCCTGGTGGGGTTTCCAGGGCTGGTTCCCGGATATGGTCTACGGGATTGTCAACGGAACCTTCGGCTGGATGTCCCTGCTGTTGCCGCTCATGCTTTTCGTCTGCGCGTTTCGCCTGTTCCGCCAGCCGGTCGACGGCCGCGGCAACAACCGGATCGGCATCGGCTTCCTAATCATGGCCCTGGCCGGCAGCGGACTGGCCCACATTATCGGCGGCCAGCCCACTGTCGCCGACGGCTTCGACGGGCTCCGCCGTGCCGGCGGCATGCTCGGCTACCTCGCCGCCGCGCCGCTGGCCACCATCCACCCGGCCGTACCGGTCGCGCTGTACAGCCTGCTCGCGTTCACCTCGCTGCTGATCGTCACGGCCACTCCCTTCGGTGCCATCCCGTCCCGGCTTCGCGGGGCCTACGAGCACCTGATGGGCATCGACCTGCAGGATTACGAAGAGACCGATGCCCACGACCGTAGCTACCTCTACGAAAACGACGCGCCCGCGCCTAAGAAGAAGCGCAAGCGCCTCTTTGGCAAGGACGACGACGGCGACGCCCGGCTGGAGGGCTACGTCGGCGACGAAGCTTTCGAGCACGCCGTCGTCGACGACGATGACGACGCTGCCCCTCCTGCCAAGGGAACGAAGGCAGGCAGCGCGGCCGCCAACAGCGTGGCCCCCGGGGTGCGACGCCCCACCCAGGCCGAAATCGCCGTCGAGAAGATCAAAGCGGCCCAAGGCCTTGGCAGCGCCGCGGCCGGCGGCGCAGCGGAGGGAGCCACCGAGGCGATCCCGCTCGTCACCCCCGGCATGGTGGCCGCAGGGTCCCTGAACCCAGCCGCCGGTGCCGTCGCGGGAGCGGGCACTGCCAAGGTCCCGTCGAACCCGGTCGCCCCGGCGCCGCCGCCCACCCCAATCCCGCAGCGCACCGAGCAGCTCTCGCTCGCCGGAGACGTCACCTACACGCTGCCGGCGTCGGACATGCTGACCCCGGGCTCCATCCCCAAGGAACGCACCGAGGCCAACGACGCGATCGTCGCCTCGTTGACCGAGACGCTGACCCAGTTCAACGTCGATGCGCAGGTCACCGGCTTCAGCCGCGGACCCACAGTCACCCGTTACGAGATCGAGCTGAATCCCGGCACCAAGGTGGAGCGCGTCACGGCGCTGTCCAAGAACATCTCCTACGCCGTCGCCAGCTCCGACGTCCGGATCCTCAGCCCCATCCCGGGCAAGTCCGCGATCGGCATCGAGATCCCCAACACGGACCGCGAGACTGTGTCCCTCGGAGACGTGCTGCGGAGCCAAAATGCCCGACGCACCGACCACCCGATGGTCATGGGCGTGGGCAAGGATGTCGAAGGCGGCTACGTCGTCGCCAACCTCGCGAAAATGCCGCACCTGCTCGTGGCCGGTGCCACCGGTGCCGGTAAGTCCTCCTTCGTGAACTCGATGATCACCTCCATCCTGATGCGCGCCACCCCGGATGAGGTGCGCATGGTCATGGTGGACCCGAAGCGCGTGGAACTGACCGCCTACGAGGGCGTCCCGCACTTGATCACCCCGATCATCACCAACCCCAAGAAGGCCGCCGAGGCGCTGCAGTGGGTGGTCCGCGAAATGGACGCCCGCTACGACGACCTCGCCAACTACGGCTTCAAGCACATCGACGACTTCAACAAGGCCGTCCGGGCCGGCAAGGTCCACCCGCCGGAGGGCTCCAAGCGCGTCATCCGCCCGTACCCGTACCTGCTGGTGATCGTGGACGAACTCGCCGACCTGATGATGGTGGCCCCGCGCGACGTCGAAGACTCGATCGTCCGCATCACCCAGCTGGCCCGCGCCGCCGGCATCCACCTGGTGCTCGCCACGCAGCGGCCCTCCGTCGACGTCGTGACGGGCCTCATCAAGGCCAACGTCCCGTCCCGGATGGCGTTCGCCACCTCCTCCGTGACGGACTCCCGCGTGGTCCTGGACCAGCCCGGCGCCGAGAAGCTGATCGGCCAGGGCGACGCGCTCTTCCTGCCGATGGGAGCCTCGAAAGCGATGCGTGTGCAGGGCGCCTGGGTCACCGAATCCGAGATCCACAAGGTCGTCGAACACGTCAAGGGCCAGCTCAAGGCCGTGTACCGCGACGATGTTGCTCCCGAAGCGCAGAAGAAACAGATCGACGACGACATCGGGGACGACCTCGAGGTCCTGCTGCAAGCCACGGAGCTCGTCGTCACGACGCAATTCGGCTCGACGTCGATGCTGCAGCGCAAGCTCCGCGTCGGCTTCGCCAAGGCCGGCCGCCTGATGGACCTGCTGGAATCCAGGGGAGTGGTGGGACCCTCGGAGGGCTCCAAGGCCCGCGACGTCCTGGTCAAGCCGGACGACCTCGCCGCGGTCCTGGCCGCCATGAAGGGCCAGGACGGCCCTGTTGCCGCGGATTCGCATACGGCCGCACTGAGCGAGAACGCAAACGCCAACATCGCCCAGGGCGGCTACGCCGAGGACCTGGTGGCAGCCGACCTGGACAACCGCACCCAAAGCGTCGACTACTACGACGGCGCGGACGGCCCGGGGGACGACGACGAGGGTTCCGAGGACGCCTGGTCGCTCACCGGACGGTAGCCGGCAGCGAGACGGTAGCCTAGGAAGGTGACTAGCGCCGAAACCAACGCCGGGTCCGCCCCGCGGATCTGGAACCTGCCCAACATCCTCACGATGCTGCGGATCGCGCTGGTGCCCTTTTTCGTCTGGTTCCTCGTTGCCGACGCCCCCGGCCTGGACGCGCAGAACGGGCCGTGGCGTTGGGCCGCCGTCGTCGTCTTCGCGCTGGCAATATACACGGACAAGCTCGACGGCGACATCGCGCGCAGCCGCGGGCTGATCACCGACTTCGGCAAGATCGCCGACCCGATCGCGGACAAATTGCTGATCGGCTCGGCCCTGGTGATGCTTTCCCTGCTCGGCGAACTGCCCTGGTGGGTGACGGTCCTGATCCTCGTCCGCGAATGGGGCGTCACGGCGCTGCGCTTCTTCGTCATCCGCTACGGCGTCATCCCGGCGTCCCGCGGCGGAAAACTCAAAACCGTCATCCAGACCGCCGCGATCTTCCTCTATGTCATGCCACTTGCCTCGATCGCGCCCTGGTTGGGAATCCTGGCCTTCGTGGTCATGATGGCCGCCCTGGCCATCACCGTCTGGACCGGCGTCGAATATGTCGTTGAGGCCCTGAAGCTGCGCGCCAGCGGAATCCGGGCCCGGAATGAGCAGGTCCAGGAGGGGACGCCATGAGCAGCCAGCAGCCCGACACCCACCCGGGACCCCACCCGAACCTGCACCGCCTTGCGGAGCAGGCGGTGGGCCGGGCGATTGAGCTCGGGCTGACGGTGGCCACGGCGGAGTCGCTCACGGCCGGCATGGTGGCCGCGGTGCTGGCCGACACCCCCGGCGCGTCCGCCATGCTGAACGGCGGCGTGGTCGCCTACGCGAATTCCGTCAAGGCCGACATCCTGGGCGTGTCCCGCGAACTCCTCGACGCCGCCGGCTCGGTGGACGGCCAGGTCGCCGCGGCGATGGCCTCCGGCGCGCGGACCGCGTGCCGGGCCGACGTCGCCGTGGCCACTACCGGTGTGGCGGGACCGGAACCGCACGACGGCAAGGCTGTGGGGACGGTTTTCATCGGCCTCGCCACGGCGGAAGGCGCGACGTCGTTCGCCTACCACTTCGAGGGGAGCCGCCAGGAAATCCGGGCGCTGGCCTGCGGAGCCGCCCTGGAACGCCTGCTCGAAGCCCTGTCGCCGGCAAGCTACCGCAGGTAAAGTTGCCGGGAACAAAAGTTGATTCCGAATAGTTGTTACATTGTGTCGCCCCGGAATAAGGGTGGCGCCTAGGATGAAATCATCACGACGTTCGCACTCAACCGCGAACTTCACAAACGAGGGAGCAAGGCGATACAGATGGTAAAGCAGCCCGTATCCGTAAACGGCGTTGTCCGCTGGAAGGATGTGGGCCTCGCCGATCAGGCAAAGAGCGAACAGAAGGAGCGCAAGATGGTTGTACTTCGTCACGAAATCGGTGATGTCCTGCGCGATGTCCGCCAGCGCCAAGGCCGTACCCTCCGCGAAGTCTCGCACAGTGCCCGTGTATCCCTGGGCTACTTGAGTGAAGTGGAACGCGGCCAGAAGGAAGCCTCTTCGGAGCTGCTCTCCTCGATCTGCTCGGCCCTCGACGTCCCGCTGTCCAGCATGCTCCGCGAAGTCAGCGACCGCGTCGCCGTGGCCGAGGGCGTAGCAGTTCCGGACACCGTGCCGCAGGAGTTCTCGCAGCGCTACGGCCGCGACCTGGACCGGGAACTCAACAGCGAGCTGAACGACGAGCTGGCCACCGGCCTGCTCTCCGGGGCCCGCTAGCCCCCAAACGATCAAAAAGAAAGGTCCCCGGCGGTGTGCCGGGGACCTTTTCCGTGTCCGGGTTCTTCGGTGCCCGTGCCGTCCGTGCCTGAGCTGCCCGTGGGTCTTGAGGCGACGCTTACCGGGACGCGGCTACGCGCCGTCGTCCCGCGGGAAGCCGTCGCGTTCGTAGCTGGCGTTGAGCTTCGCCATGTACCCGGCGAAGGCCTCTAGTTCGCCGGCAGGCCATTCCGCCAGCCGTTCGCGGAAGACCTCGCGCCGCGCATCCTGGACCAGGTGCATCTTCTCCTCGCCCTTGGCCGTCAGGCTGATGGCCTGGGCGCGGCCGTCGAGCGGGTCCGCTGCCTTTGATACCAGGCCGAGGCCCTCAAGGAAGGCGACCTGCCGGCTCACCGAGGGCTTGCCGACGCCGATGCACGAGGCCAGTTCGGTCAACCGGATGGGACCCTTCGTCCGAAGGACCGACAAGAGCCCGTAGGCCGCAGGCTCCATCTCAGGATGCACCTGGCGGGAGAGCTGCTGCGACATGGAACGGGCACGCCGCCACAGCAGGCTCAGTTGGCGTTCGACGGCGGCCAGCGCCGCCTCCGTAGCGGGTTCGCTAGTCCCGGAATCTGGCGCCGGCTCCGGGGCGGCGTCGCTAGGGTTGCTCATAGCAACCATTCTAGGGTCCGCGAACGTGAGAGACTTTATCGGTGAGGATCAGCGACTTTTGGCGGCTAATGGACGACGAGTTCGGGGCGGGATATTCCCGCGTCCTCAGCGGCTCCCTGGTGCTGGCGGGTGTCGGCGGACGCACCGCTGACCAGGCCCTGAGCGCCGGTGTGCCGCCCAAGCAGGTTTGGCTGGCGGTCTGTGATGTCCAGGATGTGCCTGCCGAGCGACGGCTGGGCCGGGACATCAAGCCGCGCTGACGGATGCCTGCCCGGGCCGCGATACGCAACGACCGGGTCCAAGTGGCGAGGCCTGACACGCCGCCGGATTGTTCGAATATCTGTTCGGGTCGGGCTATGCTTTTTTCAGAGCGTTTTCCACATACGCGACGGCGGCGGCAACTTTGTCAGTGCCTGCCACTAGCGTCAGGAATGACATAACAACGGCCGCGACGGCCACTCTCCAGCGAGAAAGTATTAGAGGTGTGAATCATGGCCGCAGCCCCGGATCGCCAGAAGGCGCTCGACGCAGCGCTAGCCCAGATTGACAAGCAGTTCGGCAAGGGCTCGGTCATGCGCCTGGGCGACGAAGTCCGCGCGCCCATCGAAGTCATCCCCACCGGCTCCATCGCACTGGACGTGGCCCTCGGAATTGGCGGCCTGCCCCGCGGCCGCGTCGTGGAGATCTACGGTCCTGAATCCTCCGGTAAGACCACTGTCGCCTTGCACGCCGTGGCCAACGCCCAGCGCCAGGGTGGCATCGCGGCCTTCATCGACGCCGAGCACGCCCTCGATCCTGAATACGCCGCCAAGCTCGGCGTCGACACGGATGCGCTTTTGGTTTCCCAGCCGGACACCGGCGAGCAGGCGCTCGAAATCATGGACATGCTGGTCGGCTCCGGCTCCCTGGACATCGTGGTCATTGACTCCGTCGCCGCACTGGTGCCGCGCGCCGAAATTGAAGGCGACATGGGCGACAGCCACGTCGGCCTGCAGGCGCGCCTGATGAGCCAGGCGCTGCGTAAGATCACCGGCCGGTTGAGCCAGACCAAGACCACCGCCATCTTCATCAACCAGCTGCGCGAGAAGATCGGCGTGTTCTTCGGCTCCCCGGAAACCACCACGGGTGGTAAGGCGCTGAAGTTCTACGCCTCGATCCGCATCGACGTCCGCCGCATCCAGACCCTGAAGGAGGGTGCGGACTCGGTCGGCAACCGGACCAAGGCGAAGATCGTCAAGAACAAGATGGCTCCGCCCTTCAAGATCGCCGAGTTCGACATCATCTACGGCCAGGGCATCTCCCGCGAGGGCGGCATCATCGACATGGGCGTCGAGCACGGCCTGATCAAGAAGTCCGGCTCCTGGTTCACCTATGACGGAGACCAGCTCGGCCAGGGCATGGAGAACTCCCGCCGCTTCCTGCGCGACAACCCTGAACTCGCCGCGGAACTCGAGCGCCTGATCAAGGAGAAGCTCGGCGTCGGCGTCAAGGCAGCCGACCCGGAGGAATCACCGAAGCTGAAGGCCGTTGACGGCTTCTAACAGCCGGGCCTCCGCTAAAGGACGGCGCAAGGGGTCAGGATTCTCTTCCACGAATCCTGGCCCCGGCGTCGTTGACGGCTTCGGCGGCCAGCAGCGGACCGGGCCTCCCGCTCCGGAGCAGGACGCCGACGCCGATCCCGCGGCCGTGGCCCGCGCGGTCGTGCTGCGGCAGTTGACCAACTCGCCGAAAAGCCGGTTGCAGCTCACCCGCAAACTTGCCGAGCGCAATATCCCGGAAGACGTGGCGGAGGCCGTGCTCGACCGCTTTGAAGAGGTCCGTCTGGTCGACGACGCCGAGTTCGCCGAGATGTGGGTGCGGAGCCGTTCCCAGACCCGGAAACTGGCCAAGGGCGCGCTGCGCCGGGAATTGGTCGAAAAGGGCATTGCCCAGGAGACCGCGGCGGTGGCCCTTGAGCAGCTCAGCGACGAAGACGAGGAAACCGCGGCCCGGGAACTCGTGGAACGTAAGCTGCGCAACGCGCGCGGGCTGGAAGACCGTGCGGAGCGGGACAAGGTGGTCCGCCGGCTGGCGTCCATGCTCGCGCGCAAGGGCTACCAGCCGTCGCAGGCTTTCCGGATCGTGGGGGAGGCCGTAGACGCGGCCATCGAGGAGCGGGACGCCGAGGCCTGACGCGGCCCCCGGCAGCTGGCGCGCGCGAATGCCGCCACGCCGAACCGGTACCCTTAACAGGTGAGTTTGACCATCCCTTCCCCCGCCGCCGGCGGAGCCCCCTTCCCGGCTGAGACTGCCCCGGCCCGTACCTACCAGGTGCGGACGTTTGGCTGCCAGATGAACGTGCACGACTCCGAGCGCATGTCCGGAATGCTCGAAGCGGCCGGCTACGTCCGCTCCGACGGCAAACTGGCGGACGTCGTCGTCTTCAACACCTGCGCGGTCCGGGAGAACGCCGACAACAAGCTCTACGGCAACCTCGGCATCCTGCGCCCCGTGAAGGAGGCCAACCCGGGCATGCAGATCGCCGTCGGCGGCTGCCTGGCGCAGAAGGACCGGGAAACCATCCTGAAGAAGGCGCCCTGGGTCGACGCGGTGTTCGGAACCCACAACGTCGGCGCCCTGCCCGCACTGCTGGATCGTGCACGCCACAACGACGAGGCGCAGCTGGAGATCCTGGAATCGCTCGATGTATTCCCCTCGACGCTGCCGACCAAGCGCGACTCCGTCTACTCGGGCTGGGTCTCCATCTCGGTCGGCTGCAACAACACCTGCACGTTCTGCATCGTTCCCGCACTCCGCGGCAAGGAAAAGGACCGCCGGCCCGGGGACATCCTCGCCGAGATCCAGGCCCTCGTTGACGACGGCGCCATCGAGGTGACCCTGCTGGGCCAGAACGTGAACTCTTACGGCGTCGAGTTCGGCGACCGGCAGGCCTTCTCCAAGCTGTTGCGCGCCTGCGGCGAGATCCCCGGCCTGGAGCGCGTCCGGTTCACCAGCCCGCACCCGGCAGCCTTCACCGACGACGTCATCGATGCCATGGCCGAGACCCCGAACGTCATGCCGCAGCTGCACATGCCGCTGCAGTCCGGCTCGGACAAGGTGCTCCGGGAAATGAAGCGGTCCTACCGGTCCACTAAGTTCCTCGGCATCCTGGACAAGGTCCGGGAGAAGATTCCGCACGCCGCCATCTCCACCGACATCATCGTCGGATTCCCCGGCGAGACCGAGGAGGACTTCCAGGCCACGCTCGACGTCGTCGAAAAGTCCCGCTTCGCCACCGCCTTCACCTTCCAGTACTCCAAGCGGCCCGGCACCCCCGCCGCGGAGCTCCCGGAGCAGCTGCCCAAGGCCGTGGTGCAGGAGCGCTTCGAAAGGCTCACCGCCCTGCAGGACCGGATCGCCGCCGAGGAGAACGCCCGCCAGCTCGGCCGGCGCGTGGAGGTCATGGTGACCGCCCAGCAGGGCCGTAAGGCCGGGGAAACCCACCGCCTCTCCGGGCGCGCCCAGGACCAGCGGCTGGTGCACTTCTCCGTCCCGAACGGCGCCGAAACACCCCGCCCCGGCGATCTCGTCACGGTGACGGTCACGGAGGCGGCAGCGTTCCACCTCATCGCCGACCCGGCAACCGTGGACGATTACAGCCTCCGCCGCTCACGCGCCGGGGACGCCTGGGACCGGTCCCAGGCTGATTCCTGCGGCGCTCCGGCCCCCGGCGCAGCCGGTGCCAGGACCGGAGCCAAGTCCGGCGTGTCACTTGGCATGCCGAGCCTCCCCATCCGTACCCGCTAACGCCGTGGCCGCCTCCGTGCCCGGCGCCGCCGGAAGCCCGGGATCCACGCCGCCGGTCATCGCCGTCGTCGGGCCCACCGGATCCGGAAAGTCCGATCTTGCCGTGTCCCTGGCCCTGGCCCTCGACGGCGAGGTCGTCAACGCAGATGCCATGCAGTTCTACCGCGGCATGGATATCGGCACGGCCAAGATCACCATGGCCGAGCGCAGGGGAGTGCCCCACCATCTGCTGGACCTCATGGATGTGACCGAGGAGGCCAGCGTCTCGGACTTCCAGCAGCGGGCGCGGGCCGTGATTGCGGACATCCACGCCCGCGGCAAACGGGCGATCCTCGCGGGCGGCTCGGGCCTGTACGTCCGCGCCGCCCTGGACGTGCTCGAATTCCCCGGCACCGACCCCGCCATCCGGCGCCGCCTCGAAGCCGAAGAAGCAGCAACAGGACTCGCCCCGCTGCGGGCGAAGCTGGAACTCGTCGACCCGGTCTCCGCCGGTCGGCTGGGGGATGCCCGCCGTGTCATCCGCGCCCTCGAGGTCTACGAATTGACCGGGCGGCCCTTCAGCTCCTTCATGCCCACCCGGGAGTACTTCCAGTCGGCCGTGCAGATCGGGCTCGAGGTGGACCGCGAACAGCTGCGGGCACGCCTCGCCGACCGCGTCCACGCGATGGTGCAGCAGGGATTGCTGGCGGAGGTAAGGCGGCTCGACGGCCAGGGGCTGCGCCGCGGCAAGACCGCCTCGCGTGCCTTGGGCTATGCCCAGTTCCTCAAAGTCGTTGACGGGGAATCGGACCCGGAGCAGGCCGCGGAGGAGACAATCGTCGCGACCCGGCAGTTCGCCCGGCGCCAGCTCACCTGGTTCCGCGCCGACCCGCGGATCAGCTGGCTTGACTGGAAGGATCCCGAACTGCTGGAGAAGGCTACCGCCCTGTCCCGCTAAAGGGGGCACCGCCCCAACGCTGGGCGCCGCTCCGCCCGCCGCCGGCCCAGTGTCACGGTTCTGTCCCGCCCCGGCCGGAACGGTAACCTTGGAGCATGGACGAAACCCTGGCCCCGGCCGCTGACCACCCCGCTGCCGCAGACACGGCTGCCCTCCGCGGCCTGAAGTTCTCGAAGGGCCACGGAACCGGCAACGACTTCGTCCTGATTGCGGACCCCAACGGCGCCCTCTCCGTCACCCCGGAGCAGGTCGCGGCCCTGTGCGACCGCCATCGGGGGATAGGCGCCGACGGACTCATCCGCGCCGTACCCTCCCGGCTGCTCGCCGAAGGCCGGGAGCTGCTGGCCGACCACCCCGGCGCCGAATGGTTCATGGACTATCGCAACGGTGACGGCTCGCTTTCGGAGATGTGCGGCAACGGCGTCCGCGTCTTCGTTCACTTCCTGATCAACGAGGGGCTCGTCGACCTGCCTGCCGGCGAATCGCTCATCATCGGAACCCGCGGCGGCGTGAAGACCGTGGTCCGCACCGCCTCCGGCTACGCCGTGGACATGGGCCCCTGGGAGTTCATCTTCCCGGGCGAAGCCACCGCGCGGGCCATGGATTCGCTGGTCAGCGCCGTCGGACTGGAAGTCGCCAGGCCCGCGCTCTCCGTCAGCATGGGAAACCCGCACACCGTCGTCGCGCTGGCGGAACTCGCCGAGCTGGACGCCACCGAGCTGTTCAGGGCACCCCGGGTCGATCCGGTGCCGCCGCACGGAACCAACGTCGAGTTCGTCGTGCCGTCCGAGCCGCTCGTTCACGACGGCGTCGGGGCCATCACCATGCGCGTGCACGAACGGGGAGTGGGGGAGACCCTGTCCTGCGGGACCGGCGCCTGCGCCGCCGCAGTAGCGATCCGGCACTGGGCCGGCCAGGGCGCCCCGGACACCTGGAACGTCATGGTTCCCGGCGGCGTCGTCGGCGTGAAGTTCTTCCTCGCCGCGGACGGCCACGAGCACGTGGAGCTCAGCGGCCCCGCCGTGATTGTCGCTAGTGGGACGCTTTCCTGACGCGCAGGATGCGGAAGGACTTTGACGTGCTCTCGCGCGTGACCGTGAAGCTGCTGTCCAGCTCCGCCGCGAGCCAGCGCTGAAGCGAATCCGAACCAAGGTTCTTTTGCACCACCAGCCAGGCCGAGCCGCCCGGGGCAAGCCGCGGCAGCCAGAGCAGCAGCAGGGCGTGGAGTTCGTCCTTGCCAATCCTGATCGGCGGGTTGGACCAGATCGTGTCGAAACGCAATTCCGGGTCGACGTCCCCGGGTGCGCTGGCGGTGACATTCTGCAGCCCCAACAGGGCCGCATTCTCATTCGTCAACGCCAGGCAGCGCTCGTTCACGTCCACCGCGTAGACCCGGGCATGGGGCGCCTTCAGGGCCATGGTCAGCGCGATCGGCCCCCAGCCGCAACCGATGTCCAGCAGGTTCCCCTGCGGTGACGGTGCCGGGACGTCCGCAAGCAGGACGGCGGTTCCCTTGTCGATGCCGTCCGGGCTGAAGATTCCGGAGGAAGTCTGCAGTTGCCGCTGCTCGCCGGCAAGCTCCACGGTCAGTGGCTTGCGGGTGAACGGCCCGGCGGGCTGGGCGCTGAAATAGTGTGCAGACTCCATAACTGGCCAGATTAGTTGGCGGTCCGGCGGTATGGGAAACCGGCCGTGGCGCGCCGAGCCACGCCGAGGGCGCCGATGGGCGACCACACCGCCGCCACACCGCGATGCCGCGCCGGGGGCGCTGACAGGTCTGCTAACCTTAAATGCATGATCTTGAACTTCAAGTAGCCGGCGCGGGCCTTCGAATGCCCGTCCCCGCAGCGACGCAGGTAGTTACCTTCCGCTCAGTGCGCCCCCTCTGTGATGCAGTGCATCACCTGCCGGCGCTCGACCCGCTTGAAGTCAATCCGCAGAGGCCCAACAGTCCCGGGCTTGGCTAAGTGCTCAACGCCAGCAGGTGCAAGCGCTGAACGGACCGTAACTCCCCGCCAAACGGCGCCATCCAGCGCCATTTCCGTCCCTTAGCCATCGCTTCGCTCCCTTGTTCAGCGCATCTCCTAAAAGCGCTTCGCCAAGGGGACCCGTCCCGCCAGCGGCACCGCAGCCGCCAGGCATCCCAGGAGGCCCGGATGACCCAAAGTCGTCAGCCCAGCGCGAATACCGCGCCGCGAAACACCGAACAGCACTATCCTGAAGTTGCAGACCCTTCAAAGGAGACCATGACCAGTCAGCCCAACACCGGACCCGATTCAGCCGCCCAGGACATGAGTCCTGCGGAAATCCAAGCTGTCATCGACCGGATCCTCTCCAAAGACGCCCCTGCGACCAAGACCGGACGCAACGCCGACGCCGGACACCCCGGCGAGTCGAAGGCGGTGTTCGGCAAGGCCCAGGCGATTTCGCGGCTGGACGAGGAACACAGCAGCTACGACGGCGACCAGCAGGATCTGGAGGAGCGCCACGCGCTGCGTAGGACCGCCGGCTTGTCGACGGAACTCGAAGACGTCACCGAGGTCGAATACCGGCAGCTGCGCCTTGAACGCGTCGTGCTTGCCGGGCTTTGGACCGAAGGCACCCTGGCCGACGCCGAGAACTCCCTGCGGGAGTTGGCAGCCCTCGCCGAAACTGCCGGGTCAGAGGTCCTCGACGGACTCGTGCAGCGCCGGGCCAAGCCAGACCCGGGAACGTTCCTGGGCTCTGGCAAGGCCCAGGAGCTCAAGGACATCGTGATGTCCACCGGCGCCGACACGGTGGTGGTCGACGCCGAGCTCGCCCCGTCGCAGCGGCGCGGCCTCGAAGACATCGTCAAGGTCAAGGTCATCGACCGGACGGCCCTGATTCTGGACATCTTCGCGCAGCACGCCAAGAGCCGCGAGGGCAAGGCCCATGTGGAACTGGCGCAGCTCGAATACCTGCTCCCGCGCCTGCGCGGCTGGGGTGAGTCGATGTCCCGTCAGGCCGGTGGCCAGGTGGGCGGTGCCGGAGCCGGCATGGGTTCGCGCGGCCCCGGTGAAACCAAGATCGAGCTGGACCGGCGCCGGATCCGTACCCGGATGGCCAAGCTGCGGCGCGAAATTTCCGCGATGAAGCCGGCCCGGGAAACCAAGCGGGCCAACCGCCGTCGTAATGCCGTGCCGTCGGTGGCGATCGCCGGCTACACCAACGCCGGCAAGTCCTCGCTCCTGAACCGCCTGACCGACGCCGGCGTCCTGGTGGAGAACGCCCTGTTCGCCACGCTGGACCCGACGGTCCGTAAGGCCGAAACCTCGGACGGCCTGGGTTACACCCTCGCCGACACCGTGGGCTTTGTCCGCTCGCTGCCGACCCAGCTCGTGGAGGCCTTCCGCTCCACCCTGGAGGAGGTCGCCGACTCGGACCTGATCCTGCACGTGGTCGACGTCTCGCACTCCGACCCGGAGGGCCAGATCGCGGCCGTGCGCACGGTGTTCAGCGAAGTCGACGCCCGCAAGGTGCCGGAGATCATCGTCCTGAACAAGGCCGACGCCGCCGACCCGTTCGTGGTCGAACGGCTCAAGCAGCGCGAACCGCGCCACGTGGTGGTCTCTGCGCGCACCGGGGAAGGCATCCCGGAGCTGCTCAAGGCCATCAGCGAGGGCATCCCGCGGCCAAGCGTGAAGCTGGAGCTGATGATCCCGTACAACCGCGGGGACCTGCTTAGCAAGCTGCACGAGGCCGATGCGGAGATCATCAGCCTGGACCACGAGGAGACCGGCACCCGTGCCGTGGTGATGGTGCGCGAGGGACTCGCGGCCGAGCTGGATTCCTTCGTCAGCAATGACTGAACCAGCGGTGGCCGAAGAAGCCGCGCCGTCCAAGGGGAAGCCGCTTGGAAGCAGCCCGTCCGGCGAGCAGTTCGTAGTTGAACTGCTCGACCGGGCGGTCGCCGGCATGGGCGGCCAGAGCCGGGACGGCCAGCACGAAATGGCCCGCCAAGTGGCTCGCGCCATCGAAACGGGCGACCATTTGCTGGTCCAGGCCGGCACCGGCACGGGCAAGTCCTTGGCGTACCTGATTCCGTTGATCGCCCACTCGCTCGTCAGCGACAAGCCCACTCTGGTCTCCACCGCCACACTGGCGCTCCAGACCCAGATTGTCGGCCGGGACTTGCCGCGGCTGCTCAAAACCATCACTCCGGCCCTTGAACGACCGGTGAAGGTCGCACTGGTCAAGGGCCGCTCCAACTATGTCTGCCTGCATAAGCTCGAAGGCGGCTTCCCCTCCGAAGAACCGTCCGAAGGCCAGTTGTTCTCCCTCGGTGAGGACACTTCGGTGCCGCACTTCGCCGCCGCGATGGGAGGTCCGTCTTCGCAGCTTGGCAAGGAAATCGTCAGGCTCCGCGAATGGGCCGAAAACACCCAGACCGGGGACCGGGACGAGCTGATGCCGGGCGTTACCGACCGCGCTTGGCGGCAGGTCTCCGTCACCTCGATGGAGTGCCTCGGCGCGCAGAAGTGCCCGCTCGCCGCCGAATGCTTCAGTGAGCTCGCCCGCCAGAATGCTGCCGACGCCGATGTGGTGGTCACCAACCACGCCATGCTTGCGGTCAGCGCGTTCGAGGGCCTTGCCGTGTTGCCCGAGTACGACGTCGTGGTGGTGGACGAGGCCCACGAACTGCAGGACCGGGTCACCGGTGCCGTCTCCGGCCAGCTCTCGGTGGCCATGGTGCACGCCGCCGCCTCCGGTGCCCGCAAACACACCGGGATCACCGTGGATGCGCTCAACAATGCCGCCGCCAACCTTGAACTTGCCATTGAGGGCGTCCCCAGCGGCCTGATGCCGAACGGGCTGAACAGCGAACAGCTCGACTGTGTGGACCAACTGCGCGACGCCTGCCGCGCCGCGCTCTCCGATTCCAAGGGTGACAGCGCCAACACGGCCGACGGCGGCCGCCAGCTCGCGCGGTCGCGGCTGATGGTGATCCTGGAACTGTGCGAACGGCTCCTGGCCGCCAAAGAGAACCGCGAAGTGGTCTGGTTCTCCCGCAACAGCAGCTTCGACCCGCAACAGGGCTACTCGCAGCCTGATGACTCGGCGCCTGCCCTGATCAACATCGCCCCGCTCAGCGTGGCCGGCCGGCTCCGCGAGGGCCTGTTCGCCGACCACACGGTGGTGCTGACGTCCGCAACGCTGGCGATCGGTTCGGCCTTCGAGCCCGCGGCCGGGGGACTCGGCCTCGTGGGCCCCGGGGCCCCGAGCTGGACCGGCGTCGACGTCGGTTCCCCCTTCGAATATCCGAAACAAGGCATCCTCTACGTTGCCAAGCACCTGCCCAAGCCCGGACGCGGGACCTCCCCGGAAGCGCTCGATGAGCTCGAGAAGCTGATCCGCGCCTCCGGCGGCGGGGCGCTCTGCCTCTTCTCTTCCCGGCGGGCCGCCGAGGAGGCTGCCGAGGCGATGCGTCCCCGGCTGGGGCTCAGCATTCTCTGCCAGGGCGAATCGACCATGACCGCGCTCGTGAAGCAGTTCGCGGACGAGCCGGACACCTGCCTGTTTGGCACCATGTCGCTCTGGCAAGGCGTCGACGTGCCCGGGAACTCCTGCCGCCTCGTCGTGATCGACAGGATCCCGTTCCCGCGGCCCGACGATCCGCTGATGACTGCCCGCTCCCGCGCCGTGGCTCAGTCCGGCGGCAACGGCTTCATGAGCGTCTCGGCGACCCACGCGGCGATCCGCCTCGCCCAGGGCGCGGGCAGGCTGATCCGTTCGACGTCGGACAAGGGCGTTGTGGCCGTTCTGGACTCCAGGCTGTCCACCGAACGGTACGGCGCCTTCCTCCGGGCCGCGCTGCCGCCCTTCTGGCCCACTACCGACCCCTCGGTAGCCCTGGCCGCCCTCGACCGACTGGCCAAGGAAAGCCCCGCCAAGCAGTCCGCCAAGTAGGCGCCCGCATGCGGCCCGCAAGTAGCCCGCGCCAAGAGCCGTCCTGCACGCGTGAACGCGAGAGGCCCCGTCCGTAAATGGGACGGGGCCTCTTCGATGCAGGCTGGCGATTGGCCGGCGATTGGCCCGGGGTTGCCGGGGGAGGGCTACAGGGAGCGCAGCACCGATACGACCTTGCCCATAATGACGGCATGGTCGCCCAGAATCGGCTCGTACTGGGTGTTCTGTGGCAGTAGCCAGGTGTGGCCGTCGCGCTGGCGGAAGGTCTTCACCGTGGCCTCGTCATCGAGCAGCGCCGCCACGATGTCACCGTTGACGGCGTCGTTCTGGCGCCGGACGACCACCCAGTCGCCGTCGCAGATGGCGGCGTCGATCATCGAGTCACCCGCAACCTTGAGCATGAACAGTTCGCCGTGGCCCACCAGCTGGCGCGGCAGGGGCATCACGTCCTCCACCACCTGGTCGGCCAGGATCGGACCGCCGGCAGCGATCCGGCCCACGAAGGGCACCATCGCGGTGTCCGTAGCGCTGGCGAGTTCCGAGACGGCAAGGCCGCCGACAGCCCGCAGGCCGCTGGATTTTTCCACGCCTGAAATCTTCGTCGCGCCCTCGTCCAGCGTCAGCGGCATAAGAACTTCCATGGCGCGCGGCCGCTTGGGGTCCCGCCGCAGGTAGCCGAGCTTTTCCAGCTGCGAGAGCTGATGGGTGACGCTGGAAAGGCTGGCGAGCCCCACGGTGTCGCCGATCTCGCGCATCGAGGGCGGGTAGCCGTTGTCCGTCACGGAACGCTGGATGGTCTCCAGGATCTTCTTCTGCCGGACGGTAAGGCTCTTCGGCGCCCGGCCGGTCTGGGTGCCCCGCTGGGTGGCCCTCCCGCCGGCGGCTTGTGCTGCCATGTTCGCCATGCCTTTCATTTCGCCCGGCCGCTGAGGCTGCCGGGACCCTCCGAGCTGAAAATGTCAGACCCCGTTGATCAACTGCTATTCACCAGCACAAGTGGTTGTCCTGTGATTCAAAAATAGGCCAGCCATCAGGGTTTTTCAAACATTTGTTCTAGCGAGTCTCGACAAGGTTCGTTCATAGGTGCTAAAAATGAACAGGCAAGGTTCGAATATGTGTTCGAACACGAGGGTTCGAAGTCCGATGGGGTTTTCGGCTCAGTGTTCGAAGATTCATGCTTCGCGGTTTGGGTTCGAAGGTAAGGCCGGTTGGCGGCAGGTACGTGGAGTACGCCGAGCGGCACATGTATTTCCAGCAACACAGGTATTTCCAGCGACACAGATAAGTCCAGGAGGGCTCAGCTCATGTCAGCAGTAAGCGCTATTTCCGGTTCGTTCGATTCCGTTCCTGCGAAGGCGGCCCCGGCCGCTGCAGCCGGCAAGCAGGCTCCGTTGCGCCTGACCCGCCGCGGCCGATTTGTCTTCTTTGGGCTGCCGCTGCTGCTGTTGGCCGTACTCGTCCTCTCCCTGTCCGGCTTCATGAACTCCCCGGCGAAGGCCGCGGACTCGAACGCGGAGCTCTCGCTCACGCCGACCGTCACCGTCACCGTCCAGCCGGGCGAGTCGCTTTGGGCTATCGCCGGCGCCGTGGCGCCGGAGCGCGATCCCCGTGACGTGGTGGCCGACATCGTTCAGCTCAACAACCTCGGCGCTGCCCGCGTCCTCCCCGGCCAACAGCTGTACGTACCTTCAAAGTAGGCCGTCTGCAGGGGACTGGCGTGTCATGCCGCCGGACCGCCGGCCGACTTTTGGCAGTCACGGTTTCGGGGCCGGGCCGGGTCTCACTTAAACTGGGCAAGTGACTGACCAGCTAGAGCGCCTCAACCGACTGCCCCTCCGGACCAACCTGCGGGGACTGCGCCCCTACGGTGCTCCCCAGCTTGATGTCCCCATCCTGCTGAATGTCAACGAGAACACCCACGGGGTCCCGGCGGACGTCCGCGCCGCCATCGCCGAAGCCGTGACCGAGGCCGCTGCAGGACTGAACCGGTACCCGGACCGCGAGTTCACGGAGCTGCGCGAAGCACTCGCCGAGTATCTCGGCCACGGACTGGATGCGGCGAACATTTGGGCCGCCAACGGCTCGAACGAAGTCCTGCAGCAAATCCTCCAGGCCTTCGGCGGCCCGGGGCGCACCGCCCTCGGCTTCCCTCCCACCTACTCGATGTACCCGCTGCTCGCCGCCGGCACGGACACGGAATACATCGTCGGAGTTCGCGCCGACGACTACGGTTTGAGTGCCGAATCGGCCGCCCGCCAGGTCCGGGAGCTCAAACCCAATGTGGTCTTCCTTTGCTCGCCGAACAACCCCACCGGCACCGGGCTGGGCCTCGACGTCGTCGAGGCGGTCTATGAGGCCGGAGAAGCAAGCCAGACCATCGTCATCGTGGACGAGGCGTACCACGAGTTCGCGCACGACGGCACGCCCAGCGCGCTGACCCTGCTTCCCGGTCGTGAGCGGCTGATCGTCTCGCGCACCATGAGCAAGGCCTTCGCCCTGGCCGGCGCCCGGCTTGGCTACATGGCGGCGGCCCCCGAGGTCACTGACGCCCTGCGCCTGGTCCGCCTTCCGTATCACCTGTCAGCCATTACCCAGGCGACGGCGCTGGCCGCCCTGCGCCACCGCGTTGCCCTGATGGCCGATGTTGAAGACATCAAACGGCAGCGCGACCGGATTGTGACGGAGCTGACCCGAATGGGCCTCAAACCCGCCGCCTCCGATTCGAACTATGTCTTCTTCGGCGGGATCGAGAACCCGCACGAGACCTGGCAGGGGCTACTGGACGCCGGTGTGCTCATCCGCGACGTCGGCATTCCCGGCCACCTGCGCGTGACGGCCGGCACTGAGACGGAAACCACAGCGTTTCTGGAGGCCCTGGAACGGATCCTGACCGGCCACGAAGTGCAGTCCGCCTAGACTTAAGCCAGGACCTACGCACACCGCCCTGTTTGCCGGGCGCCCGCCTCATCCAAAGGACACCAACATGAGCAACACCGGATCAGCCGCTGCCCGGACCGCACGCCTGGAGCGGACCACCAGCGAATCTTCCGTCCTGGTCGAGATCGACCTGGACGGCACCGGCGTCTCGGACATCAGCACCTCTGTGCCGTTCTACGACCACATGCTCACGGCACTGAGCAAGCACTCGCTGATTGATATTACGGTCAAAGCCACCGGCGACACCCACATCGACGTCCACCACACCGTGGAAGACGTCGCCATTACCTTCGGCGAGGTGCTGCGCACGGCGCTCGGCAACAAAGCCGGCATCCGCCGCTTCGGCGAGGCCACGGTCCCGCTGGACGAAGCGCTCGCGCACGCCGTCGTGGACGTCTCCGGCCGGCCCTACCTCGTGCACGCCGGCGAACCCGCCGGCCAGGAGTACCACCTCATTGGCGGACACTTCACCGGATCCCTGACCCGGCACGTCTTCGAGGCCATCACCCTGCACGCCGGAATCTGCCTGCACATGAACGTCACCGCCGGCCGGGACCCCCACCACATCGTGGAGGCCCAGTTCAAGGCCTTCGCCCGTGCCCTCCGGGCCGCCGTGGAGCCGGACCCGCGCGTCGAGGGCATTCCGTCCACCAAGGGCGCACTGTGACCGGCAAGGTGCTCCGGGACGGCGCCATCATCAACCCCGATGCCGCCAAGAAGCCGGCCTCGCCGGAGGGCAAACCCACCGTCACCGTCCTCGACTACGGTTCCGGCAACGTCCGCTCCGCAGTCCGCGCCCTCGAACGCGCCGGAGCCGAGGTCATCCTCAGCTCCAAGCCCGAGGACGTGCTCAACGCCGACGGGCTCGTTGTCCCCGGTGTTGGTGCTTTCGAAACCGTCATGAACGAACTGAAGGCCGTTGACGCTGTGCGCATGATCGGCCGCCGCGTCGCCGGCGGCCGGCCCGTGCTCGCGATCTGCGTCGGGCTGCAGGTGTTGTTCGAAGCCGGCGTCGAACACGGCACCGTCGCCGAGGGCATGGGGGAGTGGCCGGGCAAGGTCGAACTCCTGCCCGCCGAAGTCGTGCCGCACATGGGCTGGAACACGGTCACCGTGCCGGAGGGCTCCCGGCTCTTCGCCGGCGTTGAAAACGAGCGCTTCTACTTCGTCCACTCCTACGGCGTGCAGCACTGGGACTTCGACGTGATCCAGCCACGGATGGCGGCCCCGCTCGTCACCTGGTCCGAGCACGGCGCCCCATTCATCGCCGCCGTGGAAAACGGGCCGCTGTGCGCCACCCAGTTCCACCCGGAAAAATCCGGCGACGCCGGCGCGCGCCTGCTGCGCAACTGGGTGGACAGCCTGCGCGGCGGGAATAAGCCGGGCGCCGAAGCCGGCAACGAATCCGGCGCCGTCCAGGCCGGCATGCCGGAACAGACCGCCTAGATGTGGTCCATAGTCCTGATGGGCCTAGCCGGTCTGCTGGTCGGCGGCGCCCTGTCCTTCCGGCAGCAGAAAAGCCCGCTCTGGGTTCAGATCGTCTTCTATATCCTGGCCGGGATGTCGCTGCTGGCCGCCTGGCTCCTGACCCTGCCGGCTAACTGACCCCTGCCGTGCAACCCACTCCAACACCGTGAGGACCCTACGATGACCACCGAATCCGCACTGCCGGTACTCGAACTGCTCCCCGCCGTCGACGTCGTCAACGGCCAGGCCGTGCGCCTGGTCCAGGGCGAGGCCGGCAGCGAAACCAGCTACGGGACGCCGCTGGAGGCCGCGCTCAACTGGCAGGAACAGGGCGCCGAATGGGTCCACCTCGTGGACCTCGACGCGGCGTTCGGCCGGGGCTCCAACGCCGAGCTGCTTCGCGAGGTCGTCGGCCGGTTGGACGTCAAGGTTGAGCTCTCCGGCGGCCTGCGCGACGACGAATCCCTCGAGAAGGCCCTGGACCTTGGCGTCGCCCGGGTCAACCTGGGCACCGCAGCGCTGGAGAACCCCGAGTGGACGGAACGGGTGATCGAGCGCTTCGGCGACAAGATCGCCGTCGGCCTCGACGTGCGCGGCACCACCCTCGCCGGCCGCGGCTGGACCAAGGAAGGCGGCGACCTCTGGGAGGTCCTCGGCCGCCTCGAAGAAGCCGGCTGCGCCCGCTACGTCGTCACCGACGTCACCAAGGACGGCACCCTGCAGGGCCCCAATGTCGAGCTGCTGCGCCAGATGGTCGAAAAGACCGGCAAGCCCGTCGTGGCCTCCGGCGGCATCTCCAGCCTCGAGGACCTCAAAGTCCTGCGCTCCCTCGTCCCCCTCGGCGTCGAGGGCGCCATCGTCGGCAAGGCCCTGTACAACGGCAACTTCACCTTGCCCGAAGCGCTCGACGTCGCCGGCCGCCGCTAGGCACCCGGCCATGGAACACAGCTCCCAGCCCGCCGGGCGCCAGTTGCCCGGCCATATCGCTGCCGCCCTCGCCGGCGCCGGCGGGGCGACGGACTCGGCCGGGCAACCCTGGGCCGGCCGCAGCCTGAGCGGTGACGACGCCAAGATCCACAACTTCGAGGATGACGACGGCGCCGCCGACGCCGGGTACCTCACGGCGCTGGCGGCCCTCGCCGCCGGCACGGACGGCGAGGCCTCCGTGGTGGCATCCCTGGCGACCGCCCGCGTCTTCGTGCCGATCCTCGCCCAGCTCGCCGAGGAAGGTGAGGCTGTAGCGGATGCACACGGCGGGGAGCTGCACGGGGACAAGCAGGCGGACATGGCGCTGGTAACGCTCAAGGCACCTGACGGCCGGACCGCGCTGCCGGTCTTCACCTCGGCCGCGGCGCTGGCCACCTGGCACCGCGAGGCCCGGCCCGTGGCGGTCTACGCGGCCCGCGCCGCGCTCTCCGCCGTCGCCGAGGGAGCCGAGCTGCTTGTGCTGGACCCCGGCTCCGCCACCACCTTCGTGGTGCGCCGACCGGCCGTCTGGGCGCTTGCGCGGCAGCACGCCTGGACGCCCAGTTACAGCGACCCGGCCGTCGCGGAAGCAGTCGAAGCGGCCGCGGCCGGTGTGCCGGCGCTCCGCCGGGTGGAAATACACCCCGGCGGCGGCGTCGCGTCCGCCCAGGCCGGCGGCAGGGAACTTCCCGGCGGCGGCGCCGGCCCGGAACTGCGGGTGGTGCTGTACCTTGAAGACGGGCTCGACGCCGGTGCGGTGCAGACCCTCGTGGCCGGTCTCAACGACGCCTGGGCCCGGAATGAAACGTTTGCTGAACGGGTTGACTCGATCGAAATCAAGTTGCAGCGCGCAGCTCAATAGCCGACGGCCAGTGCGGAGACTTCCGGGGGCTGCCGAAGGCAGTACTCAAAGGAATGCAGTTTCGTGAATTTCGCGCTTTACCGGGACCTGCTGGCCGTGAGGCCCATCAGGAACCTCCTGCTGGTGGGCATGGTCGCCCGCATCCCGCACTCCGCAGCGGGTGTGCTGCTGACCCTGCACATTGTCCTCACCCTGGGACAGGGCTATGCCGCGGCCGGAGCCGCTGCCGCCGTCATGACGATAGGCATTGCCGTCGGCGCCCCGTGGCGCGGCCGCCGGGTCGATACCGTCGGCCTGCGCAGGGCGCTGATCCCGTCCGTCGTCTCCGAGACCGTCATCTGGTCGATCGTGCCGCACGTCGGCTACCAGCTGCTCCTCCCGCTGGTTTTTGTCGGCGGCCTGTTGACGCTGCCGATCTTCAGCGTCGTGCGCCAATCGCTGGGAATCCTTGCCAGCGGAGAGCAACGCCGCACCGCCTTTGCCCTGGATGCGATCAGCACAGAGCTGGTGTTCATGATCGGCCCCGCCGCAGGTGCCCTCGTCGCCACCGCGGGCTTCTCCGTGCTCGGCCTGACCGTGGTTGGTGTCGCCACCTCCCTGTCAGGACTGTTCCTGATGTGGATCAACCCGCCCACGCGCAGTGCCGTGCCCGACCTGGAACCGGACACGGCGTTTGAGGCCGGCCAGCAGGAGGGGGCAGAGACCGCCCTCGTCGCCGCGGCGCCCGCCCACCTGCAGGAGGCCGCCGCCGAACTGGCGCCGCTGGCCGCCGCGGAACAGCGGCGGCAGGGGCGCGTTGGCCTCCGGCACAAGGTCATTCACAACTTCGCCTGGTTCACGGCCGCCGTGGCGGCGGTCTTTGCCGTCGCAGCCGGCGCGGGCATGGTGCTCAGCGGCACCGACGTCGGCATTGTTGCTGCCCTCCAGACGGGCGGCCACCAGGCTCAAATCGGCATCGTGTTCCTGTTCTGGTGCGCGGCGTCGGTGCTGGGCGGCCTGGTGTACGGCGCCATGCACCGGCCGGTCTCGCCGGTCCTGCTGCTGCTGGGCATGTCCGCGCTGACCCTGCCGATGGCGTTCGCTCAGGACACCTGGACGCTCGCACTGCTCTCGCTGCTGCCCGGCCTGCTCTGCGCGCCGGTGCTCTCTGCCGCTTCTGAAAAAGTCGCGGACCTGGTCGAAGAGGGCCGCCGCGGCGAGGCAATCGGCTGGTACGGCTCGGCCCTCACCGGCGGGGTGGCACTCGGCGCCCCGCTGGCCGGGCTCTTCATCGACGGCGTGGGCCCGGGCGCGGGCTTCGTATCGGTGGGGGTGGCCGGCGTCCTGCTGTGCCTGGTGGGACTGGTGCTTCAACACCGCCGCAGGCGGCGGCTCGGCGCAGCCTGACCAGCTTCACGCGCTGTACTGGCCTAGGCAATTAACGACGACGGCGGCGGGTGGACCGTTCTGGTCCGCCCGCCGCCGTCGTCGTTGGCCGCTGCTTCGGCGGCCGGGTTACCTAGTTGACGGGGCCGGTGTACTTCTCGCCCGGACCCTTGCCCGGTGCGTCCGGAATGGCGGATTCCTCGCGGAAGGCCAGCTGCAGGGAACGCAGGCCATCGCGCAACGGTCCGGCGTGCTGGGAGCCGATCTCGGGAGCCGCGGACGTGACCAGTCCGGCCAATGCCGTGATCAGCTTGCGCGCCTCGTCCAGATCCTTGAGCTCCTCGGCGTTTTCCTCGGCGGCCAAACCGAGTTTCACGGCGGCGGCGCTCATGAGGTGGACCGCGGCGGTGGTGATGACTTCGATCGCGGGCACCTCGGAGATGTCGCGGATCTGCTGGGATACATCGCTCTGGTCGCCGGCCTGGGCGTTGGCAGGCTGGTAAACGTGGGAATTACTGTCTGAAGTGCTCATGCGGTAAGCTTGTCACAGACCGACTGATTGTCGTTATTTTGCAGAAGGCCCACCGTTTGAAGTTGAACGGGACGGTGACACCCGGGCGCGCATGTGCGTTGAACGGGTATTTTTCTGTAGAATTGCTTTTCAGTTTGCAAGCGGAGTTCTCTCCCACCCGCGTCAACCGCGAGTATTCCCCAGGAATCAAGGTTGCCGGGTACCTGGTCGGGCATTCTCCCTAGGCTTAGGCCTGGCGGGAACGCATGCCGCCTCCCCGCGAGGTACGGCAGTTCCGATCTTCGAGGCCTTCGATTGCTCCGGCAATTGAGGGCCTTCTTCATTTGCCGGCGGAGTACCCCTCACGAACACAGGAGCTTTAACATTAGCGAGCCAAGAATCAATGAGCGTATCCGCGTCCCCGAGGTGCGGCTGGTCGGCCCTGCAGGTGAACAGGTAGGAGTCGTCCGTATTGAGGATGCCCTGCGTTTGGCTGCCGAGTCCGACCTTGATCTCGTTGAAGTTGCACCGCAGGCCAAGCCTCCGGTGTGCAAGCTGATGGACTTCGGCAAGTACAAGTACGAAGCTGCGGTCAAGGCACGCGAGGCACGGAAGAATCAGACCAACACGGTCCTGAAGGAAATCCGTTTCCGGCTCAAGATCGACACCCACGACTACGAGACCAAGCGCGGCCACGCCCTCCGCTTCCTCGGCGCCGGTGACAAGGTCAAGGCCATGATCCAGTTCCGCGGCCGTGAGCAGCAGCGCCCCGAAATGGGCATCCGCCTGCTGCAGCGTTTCGCTGACGACGTCGCCGAAGTTGGCGTTGTGGAGTCCAGCCCGCGTATCGATGGCCGCAACATGGTCATGGTGGTGGGCCCGCTGAAGAACAAGGCAGAAGCAAAGGCAGAGGCCCGCCGCGCAACGCAGCGCGCAGAAGCCAAGGCTGAGAACGAAGCCAAGGCAGCCGGCGGCGGCCGCGTTGACACGTCCGCCCCCGAAGCGCCCCTGACGCAGTCCCTGGCCGACCTGCTGCCGGAGGGCTACCAGGTCCGGACCGAGGCCCCCAAGGCTGAGGAAGCCCCGGAAACGGCAGCTCCCGCCGCGGCCGAAGAGGCACCGGCCGAAGCGGCGCCCGCCAAGGAAGAGCCGAAGCAGGAGGCCCCCAAGGCCGCCGAGGCGGCCGCTCCGAAGCAGGCGGCTCCCAAGGCCGCAGCGAAGCCGGCAGCGGCCAAGGCGCCCGCAGCTCCCAAGGCCGCGGCACCGAAGGCACCCGCTGCTCCCAAGGCTGCCGCTCCCAAGGCTGCAGCACCGAAGGCTGAGGCTCCGAAGGCGGCGGCCGCCGAGGCAACTCCGGCTGCCGAGAAGCCTGCTCCGAAGCCTGCTGCGGCACCCAAGCCGGTTGCCCGGCCTGCGGCACCGAAGCCTGCGGCACGGCCGGCGGCCCCCAAGGCCGCTCCGAAGCCGGGCAGCAAGAAGACCAACTAGTTCACGGCTGCCGGACAGCAATGTCCGGCAGCAAGCAACCAGCATGCCGCCCGCAGGGGCGGCTGCACGAAAGACTGCAGACCCCGTCTGCGGATACGTAAGGAGATCGGTTCCCATGCCGAAGATGAAGACCCACAGCGGTGCTAAGAAGCGCTTCAAGCTGACCGGTAGCGGCAAGCTGCGTCGCCAGCAGGCCAACCGCCGCCACTACCTCGAGCACAAGTCCTCCAGGCTGACCCGCCGCCTCGCCGGCGACAAGATCGTCTTCAAGGGCGACGCAAAGGTCATCCGGAAGATGCTCGGCATCTAAGTTCCAAGTTCTCGGATCGATTGCCACCTGGCAGCGGTCCACTACCAAAAAGGCTTCTCAGGCCAGCCGGGTTTTCCGGCAGTAGACGCTTGGGATCAGAATTCTGAAGGAGTACGCACGTGGCACGTGTGAAGAGGGCGGTCAACGCCCACAAGAAGCGCCGGGTTATCCTCGAACGCGCAAAGGGCTACCGTGGACAGCGTTCACGCCTGTACCGCAAGGCCAAAGAGCAGCTGCTGCACTCGTTTGTGTACAGCTACGGCGACCGCAAGAAGAAGAAGGGCGACTTCCGCCGCCTGTGGATCCAGCGCATCAACGCTGCATCCCGCGCCAACGGCCTGACCTACAACCGTCTGATCCAGGGCCTCAAGGCCGCTGAGGTCGAGGTTGACCGCCGCATGCTGGCCGAGCTGGCTGTCTCCGACGCCAACGCTTTCGCCGCGCTGGTGAAGGTCGCCAAGGACTCGCTGCCTGCTGACACCTCCGCTCCGGCCGTCCAGGCCGAGGCTGCTGCGGCTCCCAAGGCTGCGAAGAAGCCTGCCGCCAAGAAGCCTGCTGCCAAGAAGGCTGACGCCGAGGCCGCAAAGTAGTTCCTCCCGCCGTCGCAAGACAGCACCGTTCTAGAACCGGCTGCGAAAGCAACTAAGGTTCTTATATGAACGAAACCGGGCGCCCGCAAGACTTTACCCTTTCCAACCCTCGAGCTGATCGAGTGAGGAAGGTGGCACAGCTTGCCGGGCGCCCGGCCCGTTTAAAGCGCCGCGAGTTCCTCGCAGAGGGCCCGCAGGCCGTCCGGGAAGCCCTGGCCCTGCACCAGAAGCGGATTGCCGCGGGGGAGCCCGGGGTCGTCTATGAGGTGTACGCGAGCGAGGCCTGCCTTGACCGTCATCCCGAGCTGGAGGCCCTCGCGGACGGTACCGCCGCCTACCTCGCCACCGACGAGGTGTTGGCGGCAATGTCGGACACCGTCACCCCCCAGGGCATCCTCGCAGTCTGCGGATTCCTGGACGTCAGCCTCGACCAGGTGCTGGACGCCGGCCCGCAGCTGCTGGCGGTCCTGTGCCAGGTCCGCGACCCCGGCAATGCCGGAACCGTGCTCCGGGCCGCCGATGCGGCCGGTGCCGACGCCGTGGTGCTGACCGCATCCAGCGTTGACATCTACAACCCCAAGGCCGTGCGCTCGACGGCCGGATCGCTCTTCCACCTGCCCGTCGTCCTGGGCGCCGATGTTGAGGAACTGGTGGCCCGCTGCAAGGAACGGGGCATCGGAATCCTCGCGGCGGACGGCCAGGGCCAGCTGAACCTGGACCGGCTCCAGGACGAGAACGCGGCACGGCGCCTTGGTGCGTCCGAGGCCGAATCCGGGTACGCCCTGGAGCAGCCCACCGCGTGGCTCTTCGGCAACGAGGCCCAGGGTCTTTCCGAGGAGGAACTGGCCCTCGCGGACCACCGGGTCGCCGTACCGGTCTACGGAGCAGCGGAAAGCCTCAACCTCGGCACCGCGGCAACGGTGTGCCTTTACGCCAGCGCCCGCTCGCAGCAGCGAACCGCCTAGCCGGCAGGAACTTCGGGAAAACGAACGACGGCGGGGGCCCACCGTTAGGTGAGCCCCCGCCGTCGTTCGTTTTCCGCTGCGGCACTGAAGCCGGGGCGGTACTTGAGAATTCTTATGTGGTCCGGTTGCGTCCGGTGATGGCACCGTAGATGCCGGCTACGACGAGGCCGCCGACAATGGCCAGGATCCAGGAGCCGAGGTTCCAGAATTCCATCTTGCCGCCGCCGAACAGCAGGTCGCCGATCCAGCCGCCGACAATGGCTCCGACGACGCCGAGCACGAGGCTGGTGACCCAGCCGCCGCCGACCCTGCCAGGCATGATTGCCTTAACGATTGCACCTACAATGAGTCCGAGAATGATCCAGCCTAGAAAGCCCATGTCTCCTCCTACATATTCGTCGGCATTCACCTTAGGAATCCCGATTATGGCTTCAAGCTAACACAGCCGTGAACGCGTGTCAGCAACATCACACCCAATCGTTACGTACCGCTGACGGGCCCGCCACGGTGCGGGAGCGGGCCCCGAACGGGTACGGTGTTCCTTGCGGCTTCGGGCCAAAAGCGCTCCCCGCACGTCCCCCTGAAAAACCTCCTGAGGAGAAGCTCTCTTGGCTGCAAACGGCGGTACCAAGGCGATTGTCGCGGCGTTGGCCGCAAACCTGACGATCGCCGTCCTTAAGTTCATCGCGTTCATCCTGACGCTGTCCTCGTCGATGCTCGCGGAGGCCATCCACTCGCTCGCGGATTCAGGGAACCAGCTGCTCCTGCTGGTCGGCGGCAAGCGCGCCAAGAAGGAAGCGAGCCCCGAGCACCCGTTCGGCTACGGCCGGGAACGCTACATCTACGCGTTCATCGTTTCGATCGTGCTCTTTTCCGTCGGCGGCCTGTTTGCGCTCTACGAGGCCTGGGGCAAGATCCAGCACCCGCACGGCATTGAGGGTGACTTCTGGTGGGTCCCGCTGGCCGTACTCGTCGGCGCCATCATCGCCGAGTCCTTCTCCTTCCGAACCGCCATCCGCGAATCCAACCCGCTGCGCGGCAAGCAGAGCTGGGTCCACTTCATCCGGAACGCCAAGCAGCCGGAGCTGCCCGTGATCCTGCTGGAGGATTTCGGCGCCCTGCTGGGCCTGGTCTTCGCGCTCTTTGGCGTCAGCCTGACGCTGATCACCGGTAACGGTATCTGGGATGCCCTCGGAACCGCGATGATCGGCCTGCTGCTGGTGGCGATCGCGGCCATCCTGGCGGTGGAAACGAAGTCCCTGCTGCTGGGCGAGTCCGCCACCAAGGCGGACGTCGCAAAGATCCGCGGTGCCATCGAAGCCGACGGCACCACCATCATCCACATCAAGACCATGCACCTGGGCCCGGAGGAACTCCTGGTCGCGGCCAAGATCGGGATTGGCGCGGCCGAGTCGGGCCGGGACATCGCGGCGGCCATCGACGCCACCGAAGTCCGTATCCGGGAAGCCGTGCCCACTGCGCGGGTGATCTACCTGGAACCGGACGTGCAGCGAGTCAGCGCCAACTAGCTCACCCGCTCCACCCGTTTCACCCGTTTCGCCCTGGGGCCGCTGGCCCGGAACCGCATCGCGCGGCTACCGGACCAGCGGCTTCCTGCGTTCCACCGCACCACTGAGGACTGCGACGCCGAGGCCCAGGATGGCCAGTACCGCGCCGACGAGGGCGGGTGCCACATAGCCCCAGCCCCAGGCGATGACGAGGCCGCCGAGAAACGCGCCCAGGGCGTTCGCCACGTTGAGGGCCGCGTGGTTAAGCGAGGACGCCAGCGACGGCGCGTCGGGGGAGGCGTCGAGGAGCCGGGTCTGCAGTGCCGGAACGAGCATGGAGCCGGCGGCGCCCACGACGAAGACCATCACGTACGCGGACCAGGGCCAGTGCACGGCCACGGCGTAGACCACGAGCGCCACGGCGACGCCGGGCAGCACCCAGTAGATGGTGCCCATCACGGACTTGTCAGCGATCCGTCCGCCGACGATGTTGCCGGCCACCATGCCCACCCCGTACAGCGCGACGACGAGCGGCAGCCACTCGGAGGGTATGCCGGCCACCGACGTCATGGTGTGGGCGATGTAGGTGTACGTGGCGAAGAATCCGCCGAAGCCGACCACGCCGATCAGGACGGCAAGCCAGACCTGCAGCCGTTTGAGCGCTCCGAGTTCGCGGCGGATGCTCGCGTCGGCATGGGGTTCCTGGAACGGCACGAACTTCCAGAGCATGGCCATGGTCAGGATGCCGATCAGGCCGACCAGCAGGAAGAGCAGCCGCCAGCCGAAGTTCTGGCCCAGCCAGGTCCCGAACGGCACGCCGATGACGTTGGAAACGGTGAGGCCCGCCATCACCATGGAGATAGCCCAGCCGCGCCGGGTCGGGGCCACGAGGGATGAGGCGATTACCGCGGCGACGCCGAAGAAAGCGCCGTGCGGCAGCCCGGCGGCGAAGCGGGACACCAGCATGGTGCCGTAGTCCGGGGCAATGAAGGAACTGAGGTTGGCGAGGCTGAAGAAGAGCATCAGCCCCAGCGCGAGGTACTTGCGCGGAAGCTTGGCCCCGACCGCGGCCAGGACCGGCGCGCCGACCACCACGCCCAGGGCGTAGGCGGAAATCAGGTGTCCGGCCTCCGGAGTCCCGATGCCCAGGCCATGCTCCACCTCCTTGAGCAGGCCCATCATGGTGAACTCGGTGGTGCCGATGCCGAATCCGCCCATCGCCAGGGAAATGATGGCGAGGGCGAGGTGGCGGGTGCCGGCTTTAGGCATTGCGGGGGCGTCTTTGGTGGTTGTCATCCGTCTGCTTCTCGGGGAACGATCCCGGCGCTGGCCGGGAGAATGCGGCGTAGTGGTTCGGCATGGAGCCGCTGTGCAGGTAACGCGGGGCCCAGGCTCCGGTATTCCGACGCTGTACGCCAGGTCTCCCATCATTCTCTCCCGGAGGCCGACGGCGCCGCGCCCCTAGACTGGTGGACGTGACTGAACTCATCAACGTCGTCGGCGGCGCAGTAGTGGATTCCCTGGCCGCCCCCCGGTCCCTCCTGGTGGCAAGGCGGACCGCGCCGCCCCAGTTCGCCGGCATGTGGGAGTTCCCCGGCGGCAAGGTGGACCCCGGCGAAGCTCCGGAGCGTGCGCTGCACCGGGAATTGCTGGAGGAACTCGGCGTGGAGGTCCGGCTGGGGCCGGAGCTGGCCGCCGAGGCGCCGGCCGGCTGGCCGCTCAACGGCAAGGCTGTTATGCGGGTGTGGTTTGCCGAGCTTGCTGCCGGCACGCCGCAGCCGCTGGAGGACCACGACGAACTGCGCTGGGTGGCACTGACGGACCGGCAGGAAGTCCTCCGCTTGCCGTGGATCCCGGCTGACCTGCCGATCGTGGAGGCGCTCCTGGCAGCCGTCGCGGCAGAACCCTCGCCAAACTAAGGGCTCTGTGGCTACGCTGGGGCGAACCGAGAGGAGCCGGGCGTGCAGGTGGGGGTCAGACGGGAACAACGTGCGGGGGAGCGCCGGGTTGCGGCCACCCCCGAGACGGTGCAGCAGCTCACCGGCCTGGGCCTGTCGGTGCTGGTGGAATGCGGTGCAGGCGTCGAGTCCGGCTACGGTGACGCCGATTACGAGGCCGCCGGCGCCAGCCTCACCCCGGATCTTCCGCTGGACGGCGTGGATGTCCTGCTGCACGTCCGGCCGCTCAGCCCTGATGTGGCCGCCATCCTGCGGCCCGGCACCGTCACCATCGGGTTTGCCTCACCGGCCTCGGAGCTGCCAACCGTGGGCGCCCTCGCCGCCGCCGGGGTGACGTCTTTCGCACTGGAACTCGTGCCCCGGATCTCCCGCGCCCAGTCCATGGACGCGCTCAGCTCCCAGTCCCTGGTCGCCGGCTACCGCGCCGTACTGGAAGCGGCGCTGCGCTACCCGAGGTTCTTCCCGCTCTATATGACCGCCGCCGGGACCATCCCGCCGGCCAGGGTGCTGGTCCTCGGCGCCGGCGTCGCCGGCCTGCAGGCGATCGGCACCGCGAAACGGCTCGGCGCCCGGGTCTCGGCGAACGACATCCGCGCCGCCTCCGCCGACGAGGTCGCCTCGATGGGCGGGACCTTCATCAATCTGGAGCTCGATACCCGGGCTGCAGACACGGCCGCTGAAGGCAGCGGCGGCTACGCCAGGGAACTCGGCGAGGACCGGGCGGCTCGGCAGCGTGCCCTGCTGGCGCCACACGTAGCCTCGGCGGACGTGCTCATCACGACGGCGGCGATCCCGGGCCGGGCCGCCCCGCTGCTCGTCACCGCGGACATGGTGGCCGGGATGCGGGCAGGATCCGTCGTCGTGGACCTTGCCGCCGAGTCCGGCGGCAACGTCGAGGGGGTGATCGCCGGCCGGGACGTCCTGGTTCCGGTCCCGGGCGGCGCCGTGACGCTGGTGGGGATGCAGGACGCGGCGTCGGCCGTTGCCTCCGACGCCTCCCGGCTGTACGCCAAGAATGTCGCCAACCTCCTCGCCCTGATGACCCTGGACGGCAAGGTGATCCCGGACTTCGACGATGACGTCATCTCCGGGGCGTGCCTGACGCACGACGGCGCCGTCCGGCACGCCGGCACGGCGGCAGCGATGGAGGCGCACAACTGATGAATGCAGTCACGTTACTCACGGTGGTGGTCCTCGCCGTCTTCGTCGGCTTCGAAGTCGTTTCCAAGGTCACCAGCAAGCTGCACACCCCGCTGATGTCCGGCGCGAATGCCATCCACGGCATCATCCTGGTCGGCGCAGTCATCGTGGCGGGCCAGGCCGGCGATCCCTGGCTGCTGGCCGTCGCACTGCTCGCTGTGGTCCTCGCGACCGCCAACCTGGTCGGCGGATTCGTCGTCACCGACCGGATGCTGGAGATGTTCGGCCCGCGGAAGGCCGCACGCCGGGGCGATGCGGCCGGAGCGGGCACCGGCCGCACGGGGGAGGACGGCAAATGAGCATCCTTGCCCCGGCGTGGACCGCACTTTTCTACCTGGTGGCGGCGGTCTGTTTCATTCTCGCGCTGAAGGGCCTCAGCTCGCCCCGGACCGCCCGGCGCGGCAACGCCATCGGCGCCGCCGGGGCCGCGGTGGCCCTGGCAACCGTGTTCCTCTCCGCCCGGCTGGACAACATTCCGCTGATCCTGGCCGCGATCGCCGTCGGCGCCGCCCTCGCCGTCCCGGTCGCCCGGCGCGTGCAGATGACCCAGATGCCGCAATTGGTCGCCCTGTTCAACGGGGTCGGCGGCGGCGCGGCCGCGTTGGTCGCGGTGCTGGAACTTGGCCACAGCGAGGAGCCCTGGGTGCGGCTGGCCGTGGTCTTCACCATGCTGGTCGGAGCGGTGTCCTTCGCGGGCTCGGCCGTCACGATGGGGAAACTGCAGGAGCTGATCAGCACCCGGCCGTTGCTCTTCCGGGGCATGCCCGCCGTGATGCTGGTGGTCCTTGCGGGCGCCCTGGCCGCCGGCGGGCTGGTTGTGCTTTCGGGTTCGCCGGCCTGGGCCGGGGCGTTGCTGGTGCTGGGCCTTGCCGCGGGGCTGCTGCTGGTGCTCCCGGTGGGCGGCGCCGACGTGCCGATCGTGATCTCGCTGCTCAACGCCTTCACCGGCCTCGCCGTCGCCGCGTCCGGGATCGTCCTCGGCAACGTGCTGCTGCTCGTGGCCGGGACACTCGTGGGGGCCAGCGGCACCATCCTCACCAAGGTGATGGCCTCGGCCATGGGCCGCGGCGTGGCCGGCATCATGTTCGGCGCCTTCCGGGGCGGATCCACTGCGGGTTCGACCACCGTCAGCGACCGTCCGGTGCGCTCCTCCTCGGCCGAGGACGTCGCCGTGCAGCTCGGCTACGCCCAACGCGTCGTGATTGTGCCGGGCTACGGCCTCGCCGTCGCCCAGGGCCAGCACACCGTCGCCGAGCTCGCCACCGCGCTCACAGCCAGGGGAGTGGACGTCGTTTTCGCCATCCACCCCGTGGCCGGACGGATGCCCGGGCACATGAACGTGCTGCTGGCGGAGGCGAACGTGCCGTACGAGTCGCTCCGGGAACTCGACGAGGTCAATCCGGAGTTCGCCAACACCGACATCGCCCTGGTGGTGGGCGCCAACGACGTCGTCAACCCCGCCGCTAAGTCGTCCCCCGGCTCGCCGATCTACGGGATGCCGATCCTCGAGGTGGTCCAGGCCCAACAGGTGGTGTTCCTGAAGCGATCGATGCGCCCGGGCTTCGCCGGAATCGAGAACGAGCTCCTGCATGATCCCAGAACCACCCTGCTGTTCGGTGACGCCAAGGATTCGCTCTCGAAGGTCCTCGGCGCGGTAAAGGTCCTCTAGGCCGCCGCACGGGTCGGCTATCGGATCCGTCAAACAGGTCCGTCAGAAGAGCGTCGGTTGCGCCGCCCGTGGCCCTGCTCCGGCGCCGGCAGCGGCAGCCCGCTGGGCGGCCGGGTCGGGGATGCTGCCGGCCGGGTACTGGGCTTCCTCTTCCCGGGGATCATCGTCGAGATCCCGGTGGCTGAAGCCCGAGGAGCCGAGGAAGCCGTGCCGGGACCTGAAGTACCTGATCCGGCCGGACAGCCAGGCGCGGTATTCCTTGGAGGCGTAGGATCCGCTGCCGTAGAGCCGGCGATACTTTCCGGCGAGCTGCGGGTGTTCCCGGGCGATCCATTGCATGAACCATTCGCGGGTGCCCGGTTTCAGGTAGAGGGCGCCGGCCGTGACACCGGTGGCGCCCGCGGCGGCGAGTGAGCCGAAGAGGGAATCGAGGGCTTCGTCGGAATCCGAGAGCCAAGGCAGGATGGGCATCGCCATCACGCCGCAGGGGAGCCCCGCCTCGCGCAATCGGGAGACCAGCTTCAGCCGGGCACGCGGGCCTGGCGTGCCGGGTTCCACGGCCTCGGAGAGCCGCTCGTCGGTCATGGCGAGGGAGATCCCCACGCCCACCGGGACCTGGGCGGCGGCGTGCTTGAGCAGCGGGATGTCCCGGGCCAGAAGCGTGCCCTTGGTCAGGATGGACAGGGGGGTACCGGAGTCCGCCAGGGCGCCGATGATGCCGGGCATCAGCTGGTACCGTCCCTCGGCGCGCTGGTAAGGGTCCGTGTTGGTGCCCAGGGCCACGTGCTGGCGCTGCCACGAGGGCTTGGCGAGTTCCTTGCGCAGCACCTCGGCCGCATTGATCTTGACCACCACCTGGCTGTCGAAGTCCAGGCCGGCGTCGAAGTCCAGATAGGTGTGGGTCTTGCGGGCGAAGCAGTACACGCAGGCGTGGCTGCAGCCACGGTACGGGTTTACCGTCCACTCGAAGGGCATCCGGGAACCGGCGGCCACCTTGTTGAGCACCGATTTGGCAGTGACCTCATGGAAAGTGACCCCGGCAAACTCAGGGGTGGAGACGGTCCGGACCAAACCGGCCAGCGGCAGCAATGCCGGAGCGGCCGGTCGCGCGGCGGCAACGGCGTCGGGATCGACGGCGAGGGTTTCACCGCTCGGCCTCAGTGCTTGCGCGTCCCATCTCATGGATACATTCGAATATATGTTCGATCTTAAGTCAAGGACCACGGGCCGGCTCCTTCGCTTCCTGCCCACGCGCACCGGTGCACGTTTCGAGGAGGCGGATCACTCATCCCTGCGGGGGAACTTCCTCCTCATCGGGTAGGAACTCAGCCGAATTGCGGCACTGGGCTGCGGGAGCCCGGGCGCCGCCGGCTTCCACTCGGTGATCAAGAACGCGGCGTTGCTAGGCTGGGCCCATGATTCTCCTGACCGGCTTCGAACCCTTCGGCGGCGAAACTACGAATCCGTCCTGGACCGCCGCGCGCGGGGCGGCCGCCCTGCTTCAAGCCGAGGGCCACGAGGTCGCGGCGGTGGAGCTGCCCTGCGTCTTTGGCGACGCCATCGCCGCCCTGCGCGCCGCCTTGGCCGAGCACCGTCCGGACGTCGTGGTCTGCGCCGGCCAGGCCGGCGGCCGGCCCCGCATCTCGCTGGAACGGATCGCGATCAACTGCGACGACGCGCGGATCCCGGACAATGCGGGCAACGCCCCGGTTGATGAGCCCGTGGTGCCCGGGGGCCCGGCGGCCTACTTCAGCACCCTGCCGGTGAAGGCGGCCCTGGCGGCGCTGGGCGCGGCAGGGATCCCGGCCGAGGTGTCCCAGACAGCCGGAACGTACGTCTGCAACCACGTCTTCTACGGCCTGATGCACGCCCTGGCGTCCACCCCGGCGGTACGCGGCGGCTTTGTCCACGTCCCGTTCGGGCCGGATCAGGTTGCCCCGGGCAGCGGGCTCGTATCGCTGCCGCTGGAACAGATGACGCAGGCGCTCGCCGTCGTCGTCCGCACCGCGCTGGCGACGACGGCGGACCTCAAGCTCGCCGGGGGCGCCACCCACTAGGGCGACCCGGAAGCAACGCCAGGCCGGGCGGGTGAGCTGAGACGGTCAGTCCAGGAGTTCCCAGACCACGTCGACGGCGGCCGTGACGCTGGCGCCGCCGGCTTCGACGGTTAGTGGCTCGGAGGCCGCAACGCGCTGCATCTTGGCCAGCGGGATGGGCGCAGCCGTCCCGGGCTGCTGGGTGACGGAGAGGGTCCTGCCGAGCCGGGCGCCCGCCAGCGAGGCGAAGTGCTCGGCCGCTGTGCGGGCATCGTTCCATGCAGCCTCCCGGGCGCGCACCTCCAGCAAGGCTGGGTCCGCAAATCCGAGCTCCAGGCCGTTGAGCCGCACATCGTCGCCGCCGGCCGCGACCGCCGCGGCAATGACGGACGAGGCGGACGCCAGCTCGCGGAGCCGGACACTCAGCGTGCTGGAGGCGAGATAGCCCGAGACGAGCTGCCCGCGGCCCTCCTGCCAGCTGACCTCGGCCCGCACGTTCAGCCCCGATGTCGTGATGTCCGTGTTCGCCACGCCATGGCCCCGCAGCGCGGCCGTGATCGCGGACGAGGCGTGCGCGGCGTCCCCGTACGCCGCGTCGACATCGGCGCGGCGGCATTCGACGCCGATGGAGAGGGTCAGCAGGTCCGGCGCGGCTTCGGCCGTGCCGGATCCGGTGACCGAGATGGACCGGGGAGTTTCCGTCATGTCATGCCTCGTTCTCTTTGGGTGCCGTGCCGCGAGTGGCCGCGGGGGAGTGTCCGGGCGACTTCCCGGGGAGCGGCGGGTAGCCGCCGGCCTGGAGTCCGGCGTGCCGCTCGAAGAAATTGGCGGATCCGGGGTTGCCTGTCCGGAGCAGGGACCAGGCTGCCGCCAGGAAGTACAGCGGCAGGAACGGGACGCCCAGGCACCAGGCATACTGGGTGCTGTGGCGCTCTTCGTGCCCCAGCAGCACCGGGTTTGCGAGGGCCTCCTCCGGCCCGCTCCGGTACAGCACCACGTTGCCCACGGTGAACGCCGCCGCGAACGGCAGGCGCCAGCGGTAGCCGGTGGCGAGGAGCAGGCCCCGGGGCCCGCGGTGAACTCGGGTCCCGGCGCAGGCGGCCAGCAGCAGCCCCAGCGGGGTCGACGCATTCAACACATTGGCAAGCTGCCGCAGCCGCTGTCCGGAGGTCATGAGGCCATGGTAGCCGGAGGAGCCGCGGTGCCCGGAGGGCCCCGTCCGTCACGTTCGGGCGCCCGGACGCGTTCAACTAGACTGGACGGGAGTGCCCGCCGGGAAGGTTCGGTGGGCCCTGACCTTGGTCCTTGCCCTTGTCGATGACGGGTGCGCGCCGGCGGATACCGCCCGCGGGTGCGCCCGCCGTTGGCACCACCCGACTCGTAGCTAAGAACAGTAGATGACTGAAACTTTGCCGGGCGCCGCCGTCCCGAACCCGCTGGACGAAGCCGCCATCACCGCCGCCGTAGACCAGGCCGTCGCCGCCATTGCCGCCGCGTCGACTCTCGACGAACTCAAGGCCGTGCGACTGGCCCACACCGGGGAGAAATCCGCGCTGAGCCTGGCCAACCGTGAAATCGGTGCCCTGCCCAAGGACCAGAAGGCCGCCGCCGGCAAGCTCATGGGAGCCTCCCGCGGACGCGTCAACAAGGCGCTCGCGGACCGCACCGTGGAGCTCGAGGCGGAGAACGACGCGCGCATCCTGGTCGAAGAGACCGTGGACGTCACGGCGGCTCCCCGCCGTCGTCGAGCCGGCGCACGCCACCCGCTGTCCACGCTGCAGGACCGCGTCGCGGACATCTTCGTCGGCATGGGCTGGGAGATCGCCGAGGGCCCCGAGGTTGAATCTGAGTGGTTCAACTTCGACGCACTGAACTTCAAGCCGGACCACCCGGCCCGCGAGATGCAGGACACCTTCTTCGTGGAGCCGCCCGAGGCCCACCTGCTGATGCGCACCCACACCTCCCCGGTGCAGGTCCGCTCCATGCTGGAGCGAGAGGTGCCGATCTACGTGCTGTGCCCGGGCAAGGTCTTCCGCACCGACGAACTGGACGCCACGCACACCCCGGTCTTCCACCAGTTTGAGGGCCTCGCGATCGACAAGGGCCTGTCCATGGCGGACCTGCGCGGCACCCTGGAGCACTTCGCCCGCCAGATGTTCGGCGAGGAGGCCCAGATCCGGCTGCGCCCGAACTACTTCCCGTTCACCGAGCCGTCCGCGGAGCTGGACATCTGGCACCCCGGGGCCAAGGGCGGTCCGCGCTGGATCGAGTGGGGCGGCTGCGGCATGGTCAACCCCAACGTGCTGCGCGCCGCCGGCATCGATCCGGACGTTTATTCAGGTTTTGCCTTCGGCATGGGCATCGAGCGCACCCTCATGTTCCGCAATGAGGTCGGCGACATGCGCGACATGATCGAAGGCGATGTACGTTTCAGCGAGCACTTCGGGATGGAGATCTAACAGTGCGTATCCCACTTTCCTGGTTGCGTGAGTTCGCAGCCGTACCGGCCGGAGCGACGGCCGAAGACGTCATGGCTGACCTCGTCAAGGTCGGTTTCGAAGAAGAAGCGGTCCACCGCCCCACGGACACCCTCCAGGGACCCATCGTGGTGGGCCAGGTCCTGAGCCTCGTCAAGGAGCCGCAGTCCAACGGCAAGACGATCAACTGGTGCCAGGTCCGGGTCGTCCCCGAAGGCCAGCAGCAGACCCTCACGGGCGACGGCATCGACCCCTCCGGCGTACAGGGCATCATCTGCGGTGCGCACAACTTCGTGGAGGGCGACAAGGTGGTGGTCACCCTTCCGGGCGCCGTGCTGCCCGGCGACTTCCGCATCTCCGCCCGCAAGACCTACGGCCACCTCTCCGCCGGCATGATCGCCTCCGTGCGGGAACTCGGTATCGGTGAGGACCACGACGGCATCCTGGTGCTCTCCCGCATCGGCCTGGACCCGGAAATCGGCACCGACGCCATGGAGCTGCTGGGCCTCTACGACCAGGCCGCGGAAATCAACGTCACCCCGGACCGGGGCTACGCCTTCTCGATCCGTGGCGTCGCCCGGGAGTACGCCCACGCCACCGGCACGTCCTTCACCGACCCGGCGTCTAAGGTGCAGGCCCCCGCGGACCTGGCCGGCGGCTACGGCGTCAAGCTCAATGACGATGCGCCGATCTACGGCAAGCCCGGATGCGACCGCTTCGTGGCCCGGACCGTCCGCGGCGTCGACGCCACGAAGCCGACCCCGCCGTGGATGACCTCGCGGCTCCGGCTCGCCGGCATCCGGTCCATCTCGCTGCCGGTGGACATCTCGAACTACGTCATGCTGGAACTCGGCCAGCCCACCCACTGCTACGACCTCGACACGCTCTCCGGCGACATCGTGGTCCGGCGGGCGGCGGCAGGGGAGAAGATCACCACCCTGGACGCCAAGGAACGCACGCTCGACGCCGAGGACCTCCTCATCACCGACGGTTCCGGTGCGATCGGCATTGCCGGTGTGATGGGCGGCGCCGCCACCGAGGTGTCCGACTCCACCAGCAACGTCCTGGTCGAGGCCGCGCACTTCGACGAGGTGTCGATTGCCCGGTCCCGCCGTCGCCACAAGCTCCCGTCCGAAGCCTCCAAGCGCTTCGAACGCGGCGTTGACTGGCACATCGCCGGCGTGGCCGCCCAGCGGGTCGTCGACCTCTTGATTGAGCTCGCCGGCGGCACCGCCGATGAGGCCGGGACCGACGTCGGCACCGCGCCCGACGCCGTCGCCGTCGACCTGCCCGCCGCCTTCGCCGCGGAACGGATCGGCATCGACTTCACCGAGGAACAGATCCTGACCTCGCTCCAGGACCTCGGCGCGGTCGTCGAAAAGACAGGCACCGGCTACCGTGTCACGTCCCCGAGCTGGCGCAATGACCTGGAAACCAAGGAAGACCTCTCCGAGGAAATCGCCCGGCTGGTCGGCTACGACAAGATCCCCGCGACCCTGCCGGTGGCACCCCCGGGCCGCGGCCTGACCCGCGTGCAGCAACAGCGCCGCCGACTCATCCAGGCCCTGGCCGATGCGGGCCTTACCGAGGTGCTCGCGTACCCGTTCGTCTCCAAGGCCGCCAACGACACCTTCGGGGCCCCGGTTGCCGGCGCGGAACGGAAGGCGCTCAAGCTGGCCAACCCGATCAGCGAGGAGCAAGGCTACCTGCGGACCTCCATCCTGCCGGGCCTGATCGAGGTCGCTAAGCGCAACCACTCCCGCGGTTTCCGCGACCTGGCGCTGTTCGAGTCCGGGCTGGTCTTCCTGCCCGGCGACACGCTGGGTACGGCTTCGATTCCGCCGCTGGGCGCCAAGCCTGCCGATGAGGTGCTGGACGGCCTGTACGACGGCGTCCCGGACCAGCCGCTGCACCTCGCCGCAGTGCTGACCGGCCACGATTCCCCGGCCGCGCCGGCGCACGCGCCGCGGGCCTGGGACTGGGCCGACGCGCTGGACATTGCCCGGCTCGCCGGCGACGTCCTCGGCGTCGAACTCGTGGTCAGCAAGGGCCAGCACCAGGCCTTCCACCCCGGGCGGGCCGCACAGCTGGCGCTCCGCAGCGGCGAAGTGGTGGGCTACGCCGGCGAACTGCACCCGAAGCTGCTTGCGGCGCAGGACATGCCGGCCCGCTCGGTGGCGCTGGAACTGAATGCCGACGCGCTCTTCGAAGCCGCTGCCGACGTGATTGTCGCCCGGCACATCTCCACCTACCCCGTGGCGACCCAGGACGTCGCCCTCGTGGTGGCAGCCGATGTCGCGGCGGACGAAGTGCTGGCCGCCCTGCGCGAGGGTGCGGGGGAGCTGCTCGAGGAGGTGTCCCTGTTCGACGTCTACGCCGGCAAGGGCATCGAGGATGGCAAGAAATCGCTCGCCTTCAACCTGCGCTTCCGGGCCGATGACCGGACGCTGACCGCGGATGAGGCCTCGGCCGCCCGCGACACCGCGGTTGCCGCCGCGCACGAGCGGTTCGGCGCCGTTCAGCGATAACCGGTGCAGCGCTAGCAGCCAACTCCGGAAGGGCGGGACCATGACATCGCAGCTGGTGGTGCGCTCGGTCCCGCCCTTCCGCGTACCCGGAGTACCTTCACCGTCCGGCGCAGCTCCCGCCGCGGCCGGATTCGGCGCCGCCGTGGACGACGCGGCAGCTGGGCTGCTGGACAACGTCGAGCTCGGGCGCGCCGCGGAGATGCAGCCCGGCCCGCGGGCGGCGTTCCTGGCCGGCAGGCTGGCCCAGCGACGGTTCGCGGCGGAGCTGCTGGACGTGCCGCTGGCCTCGCTCACCGCCGTCTACGACTGTCCGCAGTGCGGCCCCGGAAGTCCGCACGGCCGGCCCGGCTACACCCGGAACGGGGCACCGGTGCCGCTGCTGCTCAGCCTGTCCCGCAGCGCAGGCTGGACCCTGCTGGCCGCCGTGCCTGATCCGGAACCCGGGCTGCGCCTCGGCGTCGACGTCCAGGACCCGGCGGGCGCCGACTTTGACGGCTTCGACCGGGTGGCGCTCAGCCCGGCGGAACGCCGGAGCCTGCGCGGCCTGGCCGGGGCGGGCTTGCTGTCCGCCCGTGCCCGGCTGTGGGCACGCAAGGAGGCCTGGCTCAAGCTGTGCGGCACCGGGTTGCTGACAGCGCCGGACACCGTGGAGGTGCTGGACCGGCCCGGCATCCGTGACCTGGCCCCGGCGGAATCCGGGCTGCCCGCGCGGTTTGCCGCTGCTCTGGCCCTGTCTTCGGGCCCGTAGCGAGGGGATCCTGCGTTCGGCGGTTCAGCCGTTCAGCCGTTCGGCAGCGGCGGCAGCGCCTCTTCGTAGAGCCACGGGTGCAGCACGGCCTCGGCGTCCATTCCGGTGACGCGGCCAGCGGCCAGGATGAAATCCTCCGTGGTGACGGAGCCATGCCGGTGGGTGCTGGCCCAGTCGTGCAGGAGGGTGAAGAAGGCAAGATCGCCGCAGCTCAGGCGAACCGAGTGCAGGGCAAGGGCGCCGCGTTTGTAGACTCGGTCATCGAACATCAGTTCCGGCCCCGGATCCCCGACCAGCAGTTCCTGGTCCTCCCGGCTAAGCATCCGCCAGGCCGCCTCGGCGCGGTCGGCCACGCTCATGATGCCGGCCTCCTCGGACCAGATCCACTCCGCGTAGCAAGCGAAACCTTCGTGCAGCCAGATGTCCTTCCACGATGCCGCGGTGAGCGAATTCCCGAACCACTGGTGGGAGAGCTCGTGGGCGATCAGTCGTTGGGATTCCCAGTCGGATGCCAGATGGTTTCGCCCAAAGATGGACAGTGACTGCGCCTCCAGCGGGATCTCCAGGGGATCCTCGGTCACCACCACGGTGTAGCCGGCGAACGGGTACGGCCCAAAGCAGTTGATGAAGGTGCGCATCATCTGCGGCTGGCGGGCAAGTCCGGCGCGGGCCGCCGCTGACAGCTCGGCCGGCACCGCGGCGGTCTGGGCGACGTCCCCGGCCGCCCGGTCCGGGTTGAGCGGCAGCAGCCCGTACCGGCCGATCTGGACTGTGGCGAGGTAGCTGGCCATCGGTTCGGACTGCTCATAGACCCACGTTTCGCGGCTGGAACGGGCCTGGTGCGAGACCAGCACGCCGTTGCAGACGGCACGGTAGTTGGCGTCAGTGGTGACCGCGATGCGGTAGCTCGCCTTGTCCGCCGGGTGGTCGTTGCAGGGAAACCAGGACGCCGCGCCGTTGGGCTGCCCGGCAACCAGCACGCCGTCGCTCAGCTCCTCCCAGCCCACCTCTCCCCAGAGCCCGCGGCGGGGCGCCGGGTTGCCTTCATAGCGGATGTCCAGGGTGAACTCGTCGCCGGGCAGCAGGGCCGTGTCCGGCACGACCACCAGCTGTTCCGCCCGCTGGTTGAACTTGCGGACCTTCCGGCCGGGCATCAGCACCTTCGTGGCGCGGAGCCCGGTCAGGTCCAGGACGATCGCCGAGCTTTGCCGCCTGGCGACCGCGTGCAGCCTCGCCCGGCCGGCCAGATGGTTGCTGTTGATCCGGTAGTCGAGCTCCAGCTCGTAGCGGGTGACGCGGTAAACGTCGGTGCCGTGGCCCGGCATGTACGGATCCGGGGCGCCCGCAGGCAGCGCGGACGGCAATTCCCCGGGAAATTCCTCGGCGGCTGATGCGGTGGGACTCATGGCACGCTTTCGGTCGTTGCGGTGGGCGGGAGGCGTCTTCCGGGCGGTGGGCGGACGGTGGTGGCGGGCTACTTTGGCTTGGGCGCCGGGAGATCCGGGCCGCCCCAGGGGCTGACCGGATTTCCCATCCAGTACGTTCCGGCGGGGACCGTTTCACCCCGCATCACGAGGGACGCCGGCCCCACCGTGCCGCCCTTGCCGATCCGGGCCCGCGGCAGGATCACTCCGTGCGGACCCATCGTGGCCCCGTCGTCGAGCGTAACAGTGTCGATGCTCATGACCCGGTCGTGGAAGAGATGGGTTTGGACCACGCAGCCGCGGTTGACCGTGGCGCTGCGGCCCAGGGTGACGAGGTCGGCCTCCGGCAGCCAGTAGCTTTCGCACCAGGTCCCGGCACCGATCCTGGCGCCCAGGGCCCGCAGCCACCAGACGAGGGCTGGGGTGCCGGACGCCGCGCGCGCGAACCACGGGGCGCTGACCATCTCGATGAAGGTGTCCACCACCTCGTTCCGCCAGATGAAGGAGCTCCAGAGCGGATGCTCGCCGGGGCGGATACGGCCCACCAGGAGCCACTTCGCGACGACGGCGCTGCCGGCGGCAACCGCGCCGGCCAGCAGGACCACGACGCCGCCCAGCAGGGCTGCGACGGCGTAGTTGAAGCTGGTCGCCAGCCAGTCGAAGGCGACCAGCACGGCCGCCGCAATGGCGACCGTGAGCATCACCGGGACAAAGCGGCAGAGTTCCCACAAGGCGCGGGCCAGTTTGAGCCGCAGTGGCGGCTGGAACGTGCGGGTGTCATCGGAGGCGATGGCGGTCCGCCGCAACCGCACCGGCGGGCTGCCCAGCCATGAAGTACCGGATTTCGCCTTCGCCGGGGTCGCGGAGAGCACCGCCACGAGGGAGTTCTTGGGCACGCTGCGGCCGGCGGCGGTCATCCCGGAGTTGCCGAGGAAGGAGCGTTTGCCCACCTTCGCCGGCGCGATCTTCATCCAGCCGCCGCCGAGCTCGTAGGACGCGATCATGGTGTCGTCGGCCAGGAAGGCGCCCTCGCCCACGGTCGTCATTTTCGGGATCAGCAGCACCGTGGAAGCCTCCACATTGCGGCCCACCCGGGCGCCGAGCAGGCGCAGCCAGACGGGTGTGAACAGGCTGGCGTAGACAGGGAAGAGCAGGTCGCGGGCCAGGTCGAGGACCCGTTCCGTGGCCCAAACCTGCCAGCCGATCCGGCTGCGCACCCGGTAGTACCCGGTGCGCAGTCCGACGCCGAGGAGGCGTGTCGTGGCGAGGACCAGGACCAGATTGGTGCCAAACCAGGCGAGGGCGGCGAGCGGGAGCGAGAGCGCCAGTTCGGGCAGGGCCGAGAGCAGCGAGCTGCGGCCCTGGATGAAGAGGAACATCACCAGCCCGGCAGCGGCGGCGGAGAGGTACGGGATCAGGGCCAGGACGGCCGACGCCGAGGCGAAGCCGAGGAACCAGAGCCGGCCGATCAAGTGGTGCTCCGGCAGGGTGTCCGGCCAGTCCTGCTTCGCCTTGCCGCGGCGTTCGGCCGGGGAACCGGCCACCAGGTGGCCCGCCTTGACCCGGCCAAGGACGGCGGAGCCGGGTTCAACCTGCGCCCCGGCACCAATGCTGGCGCCCGGCATGAGCGTGCTGCGGGCGCCGACGACGGCCCCGGCGCCGATCCGGATCGCGCCGATGTGGACCGAGTCGCCGTCGATCCACCAGCCGGAGAGATCGACTTCGGGCTCGATGTTGCAGCCGTTGCCGAGTGAGAGCATTCCGGTCACCGGCGGCAGCGAATGAAGCTGGACGTCGTTGCCAATCGTGGCGCCCAGGGCCCGGGCGTAGTAGGGCACCCACGGGGCGCTGGCGAGGCTGATGGCGCCGGCGAGGTCCTGGATCTGTTCGGCCAGCCACAGGCGTAAATGCACCGGGCCGGAGCGCGGGTAGCTGCCCGGGGAGACGTTGCGCAGCAGCAGCCGTGCCGCGGCCACCGAGATGGCCATCCGGCCGGCCGGGCTGACGAACACCAGCCAGGACGCCCCGACCCACCACCAGGACAGCGTTGGGGCCGCGCTGAAACCGGCCAGGGACGAGAGCAAATTGTTCGCGGCCATCAGGTAGGTCAGCCAGCGCATCCCGACCAGGATGTGCAGCGGGACGCCGAGCAGCGTCTGGACCCATTGGGCGCGGCGGGATGTGGGGCGCACGGAACGCTCGGCGGCGGCCTGTGCGCCGCCCTCCGGGAGGGACTGGCGTGCCGCATCCACCAGGGCGCCGATCCTGGGCGTGGCGTAGATATCCGCCACCGTGATGGTGGGGTAGCGGACCCGCAGCGCCGACACGAGCTGGGCAGCGGCGAGCGAGCCGCCGCCAAAGGCAAAGAAGTCGGCGTCGAGGTCGGCAACGGTCCCGCCCAGGACGGCACTCCACTGCTCGACGATCCAGCCGGCGTCCTCCGGAAGGTTCAGCGGCGCCGCAGCGGCATCCGCAGCGCCCGCCCCGGCCAGCGGCCACGGCAGGGCATGCCGGTCCACCTTGCCGCTGGTCTTGGTCGGCAGGGCGTCCACGACGGTGAGCAGCGGGATCAGCGGCGCCGGCAGGGTCGAGGCGAGCAGCTGCCGGGCGGCGGCCAGGTCCAGCTCCGCGCCATCGGACGGGGCGAGGTAACCCACCAGCACCTGGTTTCCGGCCGCCGTCTTCCGTACCGCGGCCGCGGCGCCCGCGACGTCGGGCAGCGACTGGAGCGCTGCATCGATTTCGCCGAGTTCAATCCGGCGACCGCCCAGTTTCACTTGTTCGTCCGCGCGGCCGACGAAGATCAGGCCGGCCCGCTCGTAGCGGACAAGATCCCCGGAACGGTAGGCGCGGGACCAGCCCAGGGCCGGCAGCGGAGCGTACTTTTCCGCATCCTTGGCCGGGTCGAGATACCGGGCAAGGCCGACGCCGCCGATGATCAGCTCCCCGATTCCGCCCTCGGTGACCGGCACTCCGTCGGAGTCGACGACGGCGAGGTCCCAGCCGTCGAGCGGCAGCCCGATCCGGACCGGTCCCGGCCCGCCCAGCGGCGCGGCGCACGCCACGACCGTGGCCTCGGTGGGTCCGTAGGTGTTCCAGACCTCGCGTCCGTCCACCGCCAGCCGCTCGGCCAGTTCCGGCGGGCAGGCTTCGCCGCCGAAGATCAGCAGCCGCACGCTTTCGAGGGACTCGGCCGGCCACAGCGCCGCGAGCGTGGGCACGGTGGAGACAACCGTGATGCCGTGGTTGATGAGCCAGGGGCCCAGGTCCATGCCGGTCCGGACCAGGGCCCGCGGTGCCGGAACCAGGCACGCACCGTGCCGCCAGGCGAGCCACATCTCCTCGCAGGACGCATCGAAGGCCACCGAGAGCCCGGCCAGCACCCGGTCCTGCGGCCCGGCCGGATCGGCCTGCAGGAAGAGCCGCGCCTCGGCGTCGACGAAGGCGGCCGCGGCACTGTGGCGCACCGCGACGCCTTTGGGAGTGCCGGTGGAGCCGGAGGTGAAGATGACCCAGGCGTCGTCGGCGGGGACCGGCGGACGGGCCGCCGGAAAAGGCCGGGGGCGGGTGCCGTCAGTGACCACAGTGCCGCCGGCGCGCAGGATGCCGGCAACCCGGGCCTCGCCGAACACCAGTTTGGCCCTCTCGTCCGGGTCGTCCGCGTCCACCGGAACGTAGGCTGCCCCGACGAACAGCACCGCCAGGATGGCGATGTACAGCTCGTTGGTTCCTGACGGGATCCGCACGCCGATCTTGTCGCCCGCGCCCAGCCCGGCCAGGTGCAGCTTCCGCGCGGCAGCCCTGACCTCGTCCATCAGCTGGGCATAGCTCAGGGAGTGCCGGCCGTCGTCGAGCGCGGACGCGTCCGGGAAGCGGCCGGCGGTATCCTGCAGGACGTCGATCAGGGTCCGCTCCGGCGGCGCCGCGAAGGCGCCCGGCAGCTGCGGCGGAAAGACCGGCCCAGCCAGGGGGCCACTGCCTGCCGCGGCGTCCCTGCCGGCGGATGGTTGCTGCTCGCTCACGGGGTGATTATCCCTGCAGCAGATGAACGGAAGACATCGGTGCCGCTCCGGGCCAGATCAGGGGACCAGGATGACCTTGCCGGTGGTGCGGCGCTGCTCCAGGTCCGTGTGGGCGGCGGCGGCGTCGGCCAGGTCGTAGCGGGCACCGATCCGGACCTTCAGGCTGCCGTCCGCTACGGCGGCGAAGAGTTCGTCGGAGCGCCACCGGCGTTCCTGCGCGTCGCGGAGGAAGTGCGTGATGGTGGGCCGGGTCAGGTAGAGCGAACCGCCGGCATTGAGCCGCTGCGGGTCGAACGGCGGCACCGGGCCGGACGCCGCGCCGAACAGCACCAAGGTGCCGCGGATTCGCAAGGACGCCAGCGAGTCGTCGAAGGTGTCTTTCCCGACGCCGTCGTACACCACATGCGCGCCGGCGCCGTCGGTCAGCTCGCGTACCTTGGCTGCGAAGCCGTCGTAGCGGAGCACGTGGTCCGCGCCGGCGCCGCGGGCCAGCGCCTCCTTCTCATCGGTGGAGACGGTGGTGATGACGCGCGCGCCTTTTGCCTTGAGCAGTTGGATCAGCAGCAGGCCCACGCCGCCGGCGCCGGCGTGCAGCAGGACCGTGTGGCCGGCTTCCACCTTGAAGGAGGAGTTGATCAGGTAGTGCGCGGTGATGCCCTGCAGGGGGAGGGCGGCAGCGGTGAAATCGTCAACGCCGCGCGGCACCGGCAGGGCCTTGTCCGCGCCCACCAGGGCGTACCCGGCGTAGCAGTTGACCCCTTCCGCGGTGGCCACCCGGTCCCCGGCGGAGAAGCCGCTGACGCCGTCGCCGAGCTCCTCTACGGTTCCCGACGCCTCGGAACCGGGGGTAAAGGGGTACTGCACCTTGTAGACGCCGCTGCGCTTGTAGGTGTCGATGAAGTTCACGCCCGCGGCCGCCACCTTGATCAGGAGCTGGCCGGGCCCGGGAACCGGGCGGTCGACCTCTGCCAGCTCAAGAACCTCGGGTCCGCCGGCCTGGCGGGCGACAATTGCGTGCGTCATGGGTCTCCTCCTGAAGGGCCAGTGCCCTTTGTAGTATCAGCGCTCTCTGTACTATCAGCACTCCGGGGGACGAACCATCCGCATCCCGGATCCTGAGACCATCCTAGGGACAGCGGCACGGGCGTCCGGACACGGCAGGCTCATGCATAAATATCGGCATCTATGCATAGTCTTGCTGTATACTCGGTGTCATGACTATTTCTGTTGCCGTCTCCGGCGCAAGCGGCTACGCCGGTGGCGAGGTTCTGCGGCTCCTCGCCGGTCATCCCGACGTCTCAATCGGCGCCATCACCGCGCACAGCAACGCCGGTTCCAGACTAGGGGAATTGCAGCCCCATCTCCATGGCCTGTCCGGCCGCATCCTCGAAGACACCACGGTGGAAAACCTCGCCGGACACGACGTCGTGTTCCTCGCGCTGCCGCACGGTGCTTCCGCCGAGATCGCGGCGCAACTGCCCTCCGGAACAGTGGTGATCGACGCCGGCGCGGACCACCGGCTCGAGGACCCGGCGGCCTGGGAGAAGTTCTACGGCTCGCCGCACGCCGGCACCTGGCCCTACGGCCTGCCGGAGCTCCCGGGCCAGCGCGAGGCGCTGCGCGGCGCCACCCGGATCGCCGTTCCCGGCTGCTACCCGACCTCGGCCCTGCTGGCCCTCACGCCGGGCTTCAGCAACCACCTGCTCCAGGCCGACGACGTCGTGATCGTCTCCGCGTCCGGCACCTCCGGGGCCGGCAAAGCCGCAAAGGTGAACCTGATCGGCTCCGAGGTCATGGGTTCGATGAGCCCCTACGGCGTCGGCGGCGGACACCGCCACACCCCGGAAATCGAGCAGGGACTGTCCAAGGCACTTAACGCCCCGGTGACGGTCTCCTTCACGCCCACGCTGGCCCCGATGAGCCGCGGCATCCTCACCACCGCGACCGCGAAGATACGGCAGCAGCCGGGACACAGTGTTACGGCTGAAGAGCTGCGCCGCGCCTGGGCCGAGGCCTATGACGAGGAGCCGTTCGTGCACTTGCTCCCGGAAGGCCAGTGGCCCTCCACCAAGTCCGTGCAGGGCTCCAACCACGCCGTCATGCAGCTCGCCCTCGACGGGCACACCGGCCGCGTGATCGTAACGTGCGCCATCGACAACCTGACGAAGGGGACCGCCGGTGGCGCCGTGCAGTCCATGAACATTGCCCTCGGCCTGGCGGAAACCGCCGGCCTCGATCTGCAGGGAGTCGCACCGTGAGCATCACCGCCCCCAAGGGATTCCGCGCTGCCGGGGTCAAAGCCGGCCTCAAGGCCTCCGGCAACCCGGACCTGGCCCTCGTGGTCAACGACGGTCCGGCCAAGGCAGCCGCCGCCGTCTTCACCTCCAATCGCGTAGCTGCGGCGCCCGTGCACTGGTCCCGCGAGGTCATCAAGGACGGCCGGGTGGACGCCGTCATCCTCAACTCCGGCGGCGCCAACGCCTGCACCGGCCCGCAGGGCTTCCAGAACACCCACACCACCGCGGAAAAGACCGCCGAGGCACTGGGCGCCTCGGCGACGGACATTTTCGTCTGCTCCACCGGCCTGATCGGCGAGCAGCTTCCGATGGACAAGCTCGTCCCGGCGATCGGCGTCGCCGCCGCGGAGCTGGACGCCGACGGCGGCCCGGCGGCCGCTGCCGCGATCATGACCACTGACTCGGTGTCCAAGCAGGCGCTGTTCACGGGGACCGACGCCGAGGGCCGGGAATTCACCATCGGCGGCATGGCCAAGGGAGCTGGCATGCTCGCCCCCGGCCTGGCCACGATGCTCGTGGTCCTCACGACGGACGCGGAGGTCCAGCCGGAAATGCTCGACGTCGTGCTCCGTGACGCCACCCGGGTCACCTTCGACCGGGCAGACTCGGACGGCTGCATGTCCACCAACGACACCGTGGTGCTGCTCGCCTCCGGCGCCTCGGGTGCCGTGCCGTCCGCCGTCGAATTCGGCAAGGGCCTCACCCAGGTGTGCGCCGATCTGGCCCGCCAGCTGATCGGCGACGCCGAGGGCGCCAGCCACGACATCGCCATCCGCACCTTCAACGCCGCGAGCGAGAAGGACGCCGAAGTGGTCAGCCGGGCCGTGGCCCGCTCCAACCTCTTCAAGACCGCCGTCTTCGGCAAGGACCCGAACTGGGGCCGGGTGCTGTCCGCCGTGGGCACCACCGACGCCGTCTTCGAACCGGACCAGCTGAATGTCTCGATGAACGGCGTGCAGATCTGCCGCAACGGCAGCATCGGGGACGACCGGAACCTCGTTGACCTGGAGCCCCGCGAAGTCCTCGTCGAGATCGACCTGCAGGCCGGCGGGGCCGAGGCCACGATCTGGACCAACGACCTCACCCACGAGTACGTCCACGAGAACAGCGCCTACTCCAGCTAGAACGGCCCGGGAGGGACGACGATGAACACGCAGACCCGCGAGACCACCTCCATGGCCGATGCGCAGGACAAGGCCGGCACCCTGATCGAGGCGTTGCCCTGGATCCAGCGCTTCGCCGGGACCACCATGGTGATCAAGTACGGCGGAAACGCCATGGTCAACGAGGAGCTGCGCCGCGCCTTCGCGGAGGACGTGGTCTTCCTGCACCACGTCGGCATCCACCCGGTGGTGGTGCACGGCGGCGGCCCGCAAATCAACGCCATGCTCAGCCGGCTCGGCATCGAATCCGAGTTCAAGGGCGGCCTGCGCGTCACCACGCCTGAGGCCATGGACGTGGTACGGATGGTCCTCACCGGCCAGGTGGGCCGCGAACTCGTGGGCCTGATCAACTCGCACGGGCCCTACGCCGTCGGGATGTCCGGGGAAGACGGCGGCCTGCTGCGTGCCGTCCGCACCGGCACCGTCGTGGACGGCGAAGAAGTGGACCTGGGCCTCGTCGGCGAGGTCGTCGGGGTGAACCCGGAAGGCATCCTGGACATCGTGGCCGCGGGCCGGATCCCGGTCATTTCGACCGTTGCGCCGGAAACCACCGCCGACGGATCCACCACGGGCCAAGTGCTGAACGTCAATGCCGACACCGCCGCGGCCGCCCTCGCCGAGGCCCTGGGCGCCTCCAAACTCGTCATCCTGACCGACGTCGAAGGCCTCTACGCCAACTGGCCGGACAGGTCATCGCTCATCTCCTCGCTCACGGCCTCGGAACTGCGCGGAATGCTGCCGGGCCTGGAATCAGGCATGATCCCCAAAATGGAAGCGTGCCTCAAAGCCGTCGAGGGCGGCGTGGAACGCGCCCACATCGTCGACGGCCGGCTGGCGCACTCGATGCTGCTGGAAACCTTCACGACCGCGGGCATCGGAACCCAGGTCGTCCCGGATGAGGAAAGCAAATGAACCAGATGGAAACTGCACAGTCCACGGACCTCGAGCACTCGGCCGTCGGCGAGCTCGTCGCCTCGCACGCTACCGGCGCGCAGTGGCTGTCCCGCTACTCTTCCTCGTTGCTGGGCGTCTTCGGTACGCCGCAGCGCGTGCTGGTCCGCGGCGCCGGCTGCCTCGTCTGGGACGCCGACGGCAAGGAGTACGTTGACCTGCTCGGCGGCATCGCGGTCAACGCCCTGGGCCACGCCCACCCGTTCGTCACCTCGGTGATCGCCAGCCAGCTCGCCACCCTGGGCCACGTCTCCAACTTCTTCACGAGCCCCACGCAGATCGCCCTCGCCGAGAAACTGCTGGAACTTTCCAAGGCGCCGGCCGGTTCCAAGGTGTTCTTCGCCAACTCCGGCACCGAAGCCGTCGAGGCCGCGTTCAAGCTGGCCCGGCGCAACACGGGCGCCAGCCCGGACAGTGCCCAGAAGCCCCGCACCAAGATCATCGCCCTCGAAGGCGCCTTCCACGGCCGCACCATGGGCGCCCTGGCGCTGACGTCGAAGGAGGCCTACCGGGCGCCGTTCGCTCCGCTGCCCGGCGGCGTCGTGCACGTCCCCTTCGGTGACATCGACGCGCTGCGCGCCGAAATCGACGACTCCACCGCAGCCGTCTTCCTCGAACCGATCCAGGGCGAGGCAGGCGTCCGGCCGCTGCCCGCCGGCTACCTGAAGGCAGCGCGCGAGGCCACCAGCGCCGCCGGTGCCCTGCTGATCCTGGACGAGGTCCAGACCGGCATCGGCCGCACCGGCAAGTGGCTGGCCAGCGAGGACGCCGGGATTGTGCCCGACGCCGTGACCCTCGCCAAGGGCCTCGGCGGCGGCTTCCCGATCGGCGCGCTGCTCACCTTCGGCCCCGAGGTCTCTGCCCTGCTCTCCGCCGGCCAGCACGGGACGACCTTTGGCGGCAATCCGGTGGCCACCGCGGCGGCCCTGGCCACCCTGCACGTGCTCAAGAACCAGCACGTGCTCGCTCACGTCCGGGAGGTGGGGGAGCACCTGCGTTCCGGCCTCGGCGGGATCGACGGCGTCACCGAGGTCCGCGGCGAAGGCCTGCTGATCGGCTTCGACCTCGACGCCGACGTCGCCCCCGCCGTCGTCTCCGCCGGCCTGGACGCCGGATTCATCGTCAACAGCCCCGGCCCGCACACCATCCGGCTCGCCCCGCCGCTGATCCTGACTGCGGCGCAGGCGGACAGCTTCCTGGCCGCCCTGCCGGCCCTCCTCCAGACCGCAAAGGACGCCCAGTGACCACCCCTGAGACCACCGCAGTGCCTACCCGCCACTTCCTCAAGGACACGGACCTCACCCCGGCCGAGCAGGCCGAGGTCCTGGACCTCGCCGTCCGGATGAAGGCCGCGCCGTACAGCGTCCAGCCGTTTGCCGCCGAGGCCAGCGGACGCCAGACCGTGGCCGTGATCTTCGACAAGACCTCCACCCGCACCCGCGTCTCCTTCGCCACCGGCATCGCGGACATGGGCGGCAACGCGCTCATCATCAACCCGGGCGAGGCGCAGATCGGCCACAAGGAGTCCGTCGAGGACACCGCCAAGGTCCTCGAACGCATGGTCTCCACCATCGTGTGGCGGACCGGCGCGCACGCCGGCCTCGTCGCGATGGCCGAGAACTCCCGCGTCCCGGTTATCAACGCCTTGTGCGATGACTACCACCCCTGCCAGCTTCTCGCCGACCTGCTGACGGTCAAGGAGCACAAGGGCAGCCTGGCCGGCCTCACCATGAGCTACCTCGGCGACTCCGCCAACAACATGGCCAACTCCTACCTGTTGGCCGGGGTCACCGCCGGCATGCACGTGCGCATCGCCGGCCCGGAGGGCTACCTCCCGGCCGCGGAAATCATTGCCGCGGCCGAGGAACGCGCCGCCGAGACCGGCGGCTCGGTGCTGGTCACGGTCGACGCCGCCGAAGCCCTCCGCGGCGCCGACGTCGTCGCCACCGACACCTGGGTGTCGATGGGCCAGGAGGACGAGAAGGAAGCCCGGTTGCAGCTGTTCCGCGATTACTCCGTGGACGAGGACGCGATGACCCTCGCCGCGCCGGACGCCGTCGTACTGCATTGCCTTCCGGCCTACCGCGGCTACGAGATCTCCGCCGGCGTGATCGACGGCCCGCAGTCCGTGGTCTGGGACGAGGCCGAAAACCGGCTGCACGCGCAGAAGGCCCTGATGGCCTGGCTCATGCACCGCTCCGGACTGGCCATTGTTGATGGGCTCGCGCCGGTGGACGGGCTGGCGCCGGCGGAGGGGCTGGACTGATGTCCGTCCAGCCCGCCGCCCAGGGAGCCAGCCCGGCCACCAAGACGGCCCGGCAGGCGCGGATCACCGCCATCCTGACCGGAGAATCCGTCCGCTCGCAGGCCGAGCTTGCGGCCCTGCTCGCGGACGACGGCGTCCAGGTCACCCAGGCCACGCTGTCCCGCGACCTCGTCGAGCTCGGCGCGGTCCGCGTCCGCGGCAAGGAAGGCGTGCTCGTCTACGCGGTGCCGGGGGAGGGCGGGGAACGCGCCGCCAAGAGCGGTGTGACGCAGGAGATCCTCGACGCCCGGCTCGCCCGGCTTTGCGGCGAACTGCTGGTCACGGCCGAGGCCTCCGCGAACCTTGTGGTGCTCCGGACCCCGCCGGGCGCCGCGAACTTCCTGGCCCTCGCGATCGACCACTCGGTAATGCCCTCGATCCTCGGGACCATTGCGGGGGACGACACCGTCCTGCTGGTTACCCGCGACCCGGTCGGCGGCGCCGCCGTCGCCGCCCGCTTCCTCCAGCTGGCCGAAGAAGCCGGCCAATAATTTTGCACCAGACAATTAAGACCCCCAACAACTAAGGAGCATTTGAAGTGACTGAGCGTATTGTGCTGGCCTACTCCGGTGGCCTGGATACTTCCGTAGCCATCGGCTGGATCGGTGAAGCGACCGGCGCCGAGGTCATTGCCGTGGCGGTCGACGTCGGACAGGGCGGCGAGTCGCTGGAGACCATCCGCCAACGTGCCCTGGGCTGCGGCGCCGTCGAGGCCTACGTGGCCGACGCCTCCGACGAGTTCGCGAACGAATACTGCATGCCCACGCTGAAGGCCAACGCCCTCTACCAGGGCCACTACCCGCTGGTCTCCGCGATCTCCCGCCCGGTGATCGTCAAGCACCTGGTCAAGGCCGCCCGCGAATTCGGCGCCACCACCGTGGCCCACGGCTGCACCGGCAAGGGCAACGACCAGGTCCGCTTCGAGGTCGGCATCCAGACCCTCGGTCCGGACCTGAAGTGCATCGCCCCGGTCCGCGACCTCGCCCTGACCCGCGACAAGGCCATCGCCTTCGCCGAGGAAAAGGGACTGCCGATCGAGACCACCAAGAAGAACCCGTACTCGATCGACCAGAACGTCTGGGGCCGCGCCGTCGAGACCGGGTACCTTGAGGACATCTGGAACGCCCCCACCAAGGACATCTACGACTACACCGCCACCCCGGAATTCCCGCCGGCCCCGGACGAAGTCACCATCTCCTTCGAAGCCGGCGTCCCGGTCGCGATCGACGGCGTCAAGGTCACCCCGCTGCAGGCCATTAAGGAACTCAACCGCCGCGCCGGCGCCCAGGGCGTAGGCCGGATCGACGTCGTCGAGGACCGCCTCGTCGGCATCAAGTCCCGCGAAATCTACGAGGCCCCCGGTGCGATGGCACTGATCACCGCGCACAAGCACCTCGAGGACATCACCATCGAGCGCGAGCAGGCCCGGTTCAAGGCCACGGTCGGCCAGCGCTGGTCCGAGCTGGTCTACGACGGCCAGTGGTTCTCCCCGCTGAAGCGCTCCCTGGACGCCTTCATCGAAGACACCCAGAAGTACGTCTCCGGCGACATCCGCATGGTGCTGCACGGCGGCCAGGCGATCGTCAACGGCCGCCGTTCCGAGACCTCGCTCTACGACTTCGACCTCGCCACCTACGACACCGGCGACACCTTCGACCAGTCGATGGCACGCGGCTTCATCGAGCTGTGGGGCATGTCCGCCAAGGTTGCCTCCGGCCGCGACATCCGCGTCGCAGGAAAGTAGCCCCTGTGGCTGAGTCCGAAACCGCCAAGGCAGAGGCAACAAACACCGGTGCGCTGTGGGGCGGCCGGTTCGCCGGCGGCCCCGCGGACGCCCTCGCCGCGCTGAGCAAGTCCACGCACTTTGACTGGCGGCTGGCCCGCTACGACATTGCCGGATCCAAGGCGCACGCCCGCGTGCTGCACAAGGCCGGACTGCTGGACGACGCCGAGCTGGCGGGCATGCTGGCCGCCCTGGACCGGCTGGATGCCGACGTCGCCTCGGGCGCCTACACCCCGGCCGAGTCCGACGAGGACGTGCACGGTTCGCTGGAACGCGGCCTGATTGAGCGCGCCGGACCCCAGCTGGGCGGCAAGCTCCGCGCCGGCCGGTCCCGCAACGACCAGGTCGCCACCCTGGGTCGGATGTTCCTGCGCGACCACGCCCGGATCATCGCCCGCGGCGTGCTCGCCACGATCGACGCGCTGGTGGAGCAGGCCAAGGCACACCAGGGCGTGGCCATGCCGGGCCGCACCCACCTGCAGCACGCCCAGCCGGTCCTGCTCAGCCATCACCTGCTGGCCCACGCCTGGGCGCTGCTGCGCGATGTGCAGCGGCTGGCCGACTGGGACAAGCGCGCCGGGGTCTCGCCCTACGGCTCCGGCGCCCTGGCCGGGTCATCACTGGGCCTGGACCCCGAGGCCGTCGCGGCGGACCTGGGCTTCTTCTCCGCCACGCACAACTCGATCGACGGCACCGCCTCCCGCGATGTCTTTGCCGAGTTCGCGTGGGTGTCGGCGATGATCGGCGTGGACCTCTCCCGGGTGTCGGAGGAGGTGATCCTGTGGGCCACCAAGGAGTTCTCCTTCGTGACCCTGCACGATTCCTACTCCACCGGATCATCGATCATGCCGCAGAAGAAGAACCCGGATGTGGCCGAACTGGCCCGAGGCAAGGCAGGCCGGCTGATCGGCGACCTGACCGGGCTCCTGGCCACGCTCAAGGGCCTGCCGCTCGCGTACAACCGCGACCTGCAGGAAGACAAGGAACCGGTCTTCGACGCCGCCGATACCCTGGAGCTGCTGCTCCCGGCCGTGTCCGGCATGATCGCGACGCTGAAGTTCAACACCGAGCGGATGGAATCGCTGGCCCCGCAGGGCTTCGCGCTGGCCACGGACATCGCCGAATGGCTTGTCCGGCAGGGCGTTCCGTTCCGCGAGGCGCATGAACTCTCCGGTGCCGCGGTGAAGCAGGCCGAAAGCCGCGACGTCGAACTCTGGGACCTGACGGACGAGGAATACGCCGCCATATCGGAGCACCTGACCCCGGAGGTCCGCACCGTGCTGTCCACCGAGGGTTCGCTGAACAGCCGGAACTCGCAGGGCGGTACCGCACCGGCCGCCGTCGAGCGCCAGTTGTTGGCCCTCGAGGCCGAGCTCGAAGGCGTGCGCGCGTACGCCGGCTAGCCACCAGACGCTCCCTCAGGTCTGGTGGCGTTTTCGCCGACGCTCCCTCAGGTCTGGTGGCGTTTCTGCTGACGCTCCCTCAGGTCTGGTGGCGTTTCTGCTGACGCTCCCTCAGGTCCGGTGGCGTTTCTGCTGACGCTCCCTCAGGTCTGGTGGCGTTTCTGCTGACGCTCCCTCAGGTCTGGTGGCGTTTTCGCCGACGCTCCCTCAGGTCTGGTGGCGTTTTCGCCGACGCTCCCTCACCGATTGCGGGAGCGTCGGTGGATTTCTTGCCAAAGGTGAGGGAGCGTTGGTGGATTTCCCGCCATAAGTGAGGGAGCGTCGGTGGATTTCTTGCCAAAGGTGAGGGAGCGTCGGTGGATTTCCTGCCGAAAGTGAGGGAGCGTCGGTGGATTTCCTGCCGAAAGTGAGGGAGCGTTGTGCGTTTGCCGCAGCGCAAGTCCCGGCTAGCATGGCGGAATGAGCGAATCGTTCCGCGCTTTCCTGCGCGCGCTGCCCGATTTCCCGGCCGAGTTGCCGGACTTTGATCCGGCGCAGGCGCCCGAGGAGCCCGCAGAGCTCTTCCGGCAGTGGCTCACCGAAGCCCTGGCCGCCGGGGTGCCGCAGCCGAATGCCTGCAGCCTGGCCACGGCCGACGCACTCGGCCGCCCGTCCTCCCGGATGCTGATCCTCAAGGACATCGACGACGACGGCTGGCACTTCGCCACCTCCCGCGAGTCCCGCAAAGGGCAGGAGCTCACCGCCAACCCGAGCGCCGCGCTGAATTTCTTCTGGCAGCCACTGGGCCGCCAGGTCCGCGTGGCCGGCGACGTCGTCGAGCTCTCCGCGGAAGCTTCTGCCGCCGACTGGCAGGCCCGGCCCGGCTCCGACGGCAGCATCAACCCCGGTTGGCAGCTGTACGCCCTGCAGCCGCGCGAGCTCGAATTCTGGCAGGCCCGGCACGATCGCCGCCACATCCGGCACCGCTACGGGCCGCGCCCGGACGGGGCAGGGGATCCCCAGCCCAGTTAACCGTGGTTAATCCGGACGCTCCGTTAGGATGGGCGCCATGACTTCTATCACCCCTGAAAACCTGCTGGAGGAACTCCGCCGCGCCGCCGACGTCGTGACCGGAATTGCAGCAAATCTGAGCGACCAGGACATCGCTGCCGCCTCGGAGCTGCCCGGCTGGACCCGCGGGCATGTCCTGGCCCACGTGTGCGGAATCGCCAACGCGATGGCGCGCCAGGTCGAATACTCCGGCCGCGGCGAAAGCATCGAGCTCTACGACGGCGGCTATGAGGGCCGCAACCGGGCTATCGAGCTGGCCGCCGGCCATAGCGCTGAGCAGCACCGGACCGCCCTGGCCGCCGCCATCGAGCGGGCACTGGCTGCCTTCGGATCCCTGGACGAGGCAGGCTGGCAGGCTCACATCACCTTCCGTGACGGCGTCGTGTACGACGGCGGCCTCGCCCTCTGGCGCGAACTCACTATCCATGCCACAGACCTCGGTACCGGCCGCGGACCTGAAACGTGGAGCAGGACGTTCTGCGAACACCTCTTCGAGTTCCTGGCTGCCCGCGTGCCTGAGGGCGAGCGGTTTGTGCTGCAGCCGCTCGGGTTGCCCTCCATTGCGCTCGGCGCCCCCGGCGGTCACTCCACCGCGATCAACGGCATGCTCACCGACATCGCTGCGTGGCTGGCCGGACGCACGCCCACGCTGGGGAGCCTCCGCGCAACCGCCGCGGCCGACGGCGTCGAACTGCCTGCGCTGCTGCCGTGGCCGGCGGGCGTTCCGGCGACGAAGTAGCTGGCGAACCGGCTGGCGAACCAGTGGGAAAGCCAGCCGCAAAGTTTGCCGAATACCGGCCGAAAGTCTAGGCCTGCACCGCGAGGGCGAGCTGCCGCTCGCGGTCCAGCAGGCTCTCCTTGATGGCGAGCCCCCAGCGGAACCCGCCCAGGCTCCCGTCGGTGCGGACCACACGGTGGCACGGCACAAAGAGGGCGGCCGCGTTGAAAGCGCAGGCGCTGGCCGCCGCCCGGACGGCTTTGGCGTTGCCGGACAGCTCAGCGTATTCGGTGTAGGTCACGGGATGTCCCGGGGCCACCGTCCGGAGCATGTCCCAGGCATGGCTGCGGAAGGGTCCCGATTTCTGCAGCACCGGCACGGTCATCGCGGCGGCCGGGTTGCCGGCGTAGAAGTCCTCGACGGCGGCGGAGATGCTGCCCAGCTCCGAGACAGCTTCGTAGCCTGCCGGCAGCAGTTCGGCGTGGATCTGGCCGGTGAGTTCGCCGGGCACCGCGGTCCAGCCCGAGGCCAGCACCGCCCCGTCCCGGGCAATGATGGTGAAGGGGCCGTCCGGGGTGGACATGGTCAAAAGCTGGGCTTTCATTTCGTCACTTTCGTTGAGGCTGGTGGCTGTGGCCGGGCCTTTGTGGTCCGCACTGGCGGCCGGACCGCGGCCGCGCGCCAGAGATGCATGGTGGCGTAGGAGCGCCAGGGACTGACTTCCTGAAAATCGGGGGAGAGCGCGTCGCCAGCCGGATCCTGTGTCAGCGAGCGGATGCCGTTGCGGACTGCGGCGTCGTTGGCCAGGAAGACGTCGGGAGCACCGATCACGCGCATCGCGAGGTACCCCACCGTCCACGGCCCGACGCCGGCCAGCGGCAGGAGCTTGGCCTGCAGTCCGGCCAGATCGTCGCCATAGCCAAAGTCCAGGTCCCCGGAGGCCATTGAAGCGGCTGCGCCGCGGATGGAGTCGAGGCGGCGCTGCGGCCCGCGCAGCAGCCCGTAACCGGTGTCCGCGATCTCCGCCGCCGTCGGGAAAAGCCGGTGCAGGCCGTCGGCGGGAACGAGGCTTTCGCTGCCGCACTCCGAAAGCTGGACCAGGGCGGTCCGCGCCGCGGCCACGGTGATCTGCTGGCCGATCATGGCGCGGACCAGCAATTCCTGCGGATCCACGGCCCCGGGCATCCGGATGCCGGGGGCCGCGGTGACGCCGGCGGCCAGCCGGGGATCGGCAGCGAGCGACGTGTCGATCGCGACCGGGTCGGCGTCGAGGTCCAGCAGGCGCCGGACCCGGCTGAGCAGGGAAGCCAGATCCCGCAGGTCCACGGCCCCAATCGTCAGCCTCAGGGGCCGGCCCGCTGAACCGGCGTCGTAGTCCACCCGGAAACGGGCATCCCCGTGGGCCAGTCGCAGGGTCCGGGCGTACGAGGTGGAAGTCCCCTCTTCGATGCCCGGGATGGCGCGGACGGCCAGGAACCCGAACACCCCCGGGTCGAACGGCTCCCGGTATGGCAGGTTCAACGTCAGCGCCGTAGAGGCCACCGCGTTCCGGGCCGGAACGTGCTGGTGCCGCGCCGTGGCCCGGAGCGCCGATGGAGTCATCGCGAAGACCTCGGTGATGGTCTCGTTGAACTGGCGGACGCTGCTGAAACCGGCGGCAAACGCGATGTCCGCCGCCTTCATCGAGGTGGAAACCAGCAACGTCCGCGCGGTCTGGGCGCGGCTGGCCCGCGCCAGCGAGAGCGGACCGGCACCGAGTTCATGGCTGAGGATCCGGTTGAGCTGCCGCGAGGAGTAGCCAAGCCGGGCGGCCAGGCCTTCCACGCCGTCGCGGTTGATCACCCCGTCGTTGATCAGCCGCATGGCCCGGCCGGCGATATCCGAGCGGACATTCCACGCCGGGGTGCCCGGCACGGCCTCCGGGAGGCAGCGCTTGCACGCCCGGTAACCTGCGTCATGCGCCGCGGCGGAGGTCTCATAGAAGGTGACATTGCCGGCCTTGGGAGTGCGCGCGGGGCAGGACGGCCGACAGTAGATGCCGGTGGTGCGGACAGCGGTGTAGAACTGCCCGTCGAAACGGGGGTCCCGGGCATCGATTGCCCGGTAGCGCTGCCAGAAGTCCATGGCTCCATCCTGCCAGCTGCCGCCGCCCTCTGCTAGCGGAAATCGGACACCGCCGTGGTAGGCCGCTATGCCGCCATGGAGCGGTTTGTTAAAGTCGGAGGATGGATTCCAGCGTGACGCCCGAGGAGCTGCGCGCACTGCTGTCCGCCGACGCCCGGACCCTGGCCCCCCTCCTGCTCGGCGCAGTGCTGACGCATGAGAGCCATGGCGGAACGGTCGCAGTGCGGATCACCGAGGTTGAGGCCTACCTCGGGCCGGAGGACTCGCTCCACCCGGACCCCGGCTCGCACACCTTCCGCGGCCAGACCCGGCGGAATGCCCCGATGTTCGGCCCGGCGGGGCACCTCTACGTCTACTTCACCTACGGGATGCACCACTGCGCCAACATCGTCTGCGGTCCGGCGGGAGTCGCCTCCGCGCTGCTCCTGCGCGCCGGGGAAGTCGTGGCGGGGGAGGAACTGGCCCTCGCACGCCGGCCGGCGTCGAAAGCCCGGAAGGACCTCGCCAGCGGCCCGGCCCGGTTCGCCACCGCCCTGGGCCTGACGACGGCGGACAGCGGCCGTGACGTGCTCAGCCCTCCGTTCCGGCTCGAACTGCCGCCCGACCCGGCCGCCGAGATCAGCTCGGGGCCGAGGGTGGGCGTCTCGGGCGCCGGTGGCACCGACGACTACCCGTGGCGTTTCTGGCTCACCGGAGACCCCACCGTGTCACGCTACAAGGCGGCGAAGGTCCGCTCGGCATAGGCGGCACCCATGGGCGAAGGCAAACGCGGGAAACCGGGCAACGAGCTTGAGCGGCTGCTGATTTTCGAACAGCTGGCGGCCGAATACTTCCGCATGGTGGAGCTGTTCCAGGCCGATACCGAGCCGCCGCAGGCGCCCTCCATCGCGGCCGGGACCGAGGGGGAACGCCGACGTTGGATCGAGCTGTTCCGGGCCGCGTTGCTGCGCAAATTCATCGTCCGCGACGAGCACGTTTCACTCAAGCTCGTGGTGCGGGCCCTCCGTCTGTGCAACTACTCCGCAGACCACCACCTGGCCGTGGGCGCGGACCATGTGGTCGGTCTGTTCACCGCGGAAATGGTCCAGGGCCGCCAGCATGAATTGCCGGAGTCCGGCCCGGGTAACCAACCGTCCCCGGACACAGGGAAGGACCGCTTCGAGGACGTGCTCTATGGGCGGCTGCTGCACGGCGACGCTGACCGGTTCCACCGTTCCGGCTGGGCGAACGACCATGCCCGGCTGAGCGCCGCGGCGGCCATCCGGTTCGACGCCGAGCATGCGCTCGCCAAGGCGCTGGAACTGGTCCGGTACGGGTTCGCCCACGACCTCCTGCGGTCCCCGGAGGCTGGGGGCGGCGGGGCGGCCAACGGGACAAGGCCGCCTGCGCCCGGTCGGTAAGTCCGGCCGGTGGGTCCGCCCGCGCCCGGCCGGTAAGTCCGGCTGGTAGGCCCGGCCGGAAAGCGCGTTTGCTACCAGCCAGTACGATTGACGGGTGAAACAAAGCGAGCCGGACCTTCCCCAGACGAACAACGCGACCCCGGTGGATGAGCTGATCGCCAGCCTGTGCGCCACCGTCCCGGACTACCCCAAACCGGGGATCGTGTTCAAGGACCTGACGCCCGTCTTCGCCGACGGCGCCGCCCTTAAGGCAGTGGTCGACGCGCTGGTGGAACCCTTCCACGGCCAGTTCGACGCCGTCGCCGGCGTGGAGGCCCGCGGGTTCCTGCTGGCTGCGGCCGCCGCCTACGCCACGGACACCGGCGTCGTGACGGTCCGAAAAGCCGGCAAGCTGCCGCGCGAAGTGGTCTCCGAGGACTACTCGCTGGAATACGGCACCGCCACCCTGGAACTGCACACCTCGGACCTCGCTCCGGGCACCCGGGTGCTCATCCTCGACGACGTCCTCGCCACCGGCGGCACCCTTGGCGCGGCCGCCCGGCTGTTCGAGCGCTGCGGCGTCGAGGTGGCCGGCGTCGGCGTGGTGATGGAACTCGGCGAACTGAACGGACGCGCGGCCTTGGCCGGGCACCACGTCCATTCCCTGCTCGGCCTGTAGCCGGCCGGCAGGTGGCGCCGATGCAGCCGGCCGCCTCGGTACAATGCCTGAACAATGTCAGACCTGATGAAAACTGACATATTTCGGGGACGACCGCCGAAATGGTAGTAGAATGGTTGGTCTGTCTTTTTCGATAGGGGAACGTTCGATGCACGACGCTGATTTGGCCCATGAACGCGACTATGTGGCCGGACTGTATGCCCGGCTGGATGAGCTGCGGGCGGAGAAGCGCGCCCAGCTCGCCCAGGTCCGCCGTGCCGGGGCCGTGGGGACCATGCAGAACGTCTCCGAACGGGACGCGTTCGCCGCACTTTACGAGGACCGCCTCGCACAGCTCGACGCCGTCGACGACCGCCTCGTGTTCGGCCGCCTCGACCTCGACTCCGGGGAAGCCCAGTACATCGGCCGCATCGGCCTCACCACCGAGGATCTCCAGCGCCTTATGGTGGACTGGCGGGCGCCGGAAGCCGGCCACTTCTACCAGGCCACTGCCTTCGACCGGCAGGGTGTGCGCCGCCGCCGGCACCTGATCCTGCAGGGCCGCGAGGTCAAAGCGATCGAGGACGACGTGCTCGACGCCGACCTCCTGGCCGACAACGACTCCCTGCAGGGCGAGGGCGCGCTGCTCGCGGCGCTGAACTCCAAGCGCACCGGCCGGATGTCGGACATCGTCGGCACCATCCAGTCCGAGCAGGACCGGATTATCCGCTCCTCCATCTCCGGGGCACTCGTTGTCCAGGGCGGTCCCGGCACCGGCAAGACCGCCGTCGCCCTGCACCGCGCCGCCTACCTCCTCTACACCCACCGTGACCGGCTCAAGACCGCCGGTGTGCTGCTGGTGGGCCCGTCGTCGTCGTTCATGAACTACATCGAGCGCGTTCTGCCCTCCCTCGGTGAGACCGGCGTCGTGATGGCCAGTCTGGGCCGGCTGATGCCCGGCATCCACGCCGTCGCCGAGGACGATTCCGACGTCGCTGCCATCAAGGGCCGGCTCGACATGGCCGAGGTAGTAGCCAACGCGGTCGCCAACCGGCAGCGGATCCCTGCCGAAAACCGCATCCTCGAAGTGGACGGGCGCAAACTCGTGCTGACCCCGCGGCAGGTCCGCCGGGCCCGCGAGAAGGCGCGCGCCACCGGGAAGCCGCACAACGAGGCGAGGGTCTCCTTCGTCAAGATCCTGCTGCGCGAACTGACCGAGCAGATGACCGAACTGGTCGAGGCCGGCAGCATCGGCAACAACGCCGACCGCTCCTACCTGGCCGAGGACGTCCGTTCGGCGCGGGACGTCCGCGTGGCCCTAAACCTGTGCTGGATGCCGATGACGCCGGAGAAGCTGGTGGGAGAGCTGCTGAGCAAGCCCGCCATCCTCGAGGCGTGCACGCCGAACCTCACTGACGCCGAACGCGCACTGCTGCTCCGGCCGGCCGGTTCGCCGTGGACCGAGTCCGACGTGCCGCTGCTGGACGAGGCCGCCGAACTGCTCGGCGAACTGGATCCGGCTGCCGGCCGGAGCCTGGCCCAGCAGGAGCATGACCGCGCCCGGGACCTGGCCAACGCCAAGCAGACCCTGGTCAACATGGAGACAGCCGGCGTGGACGTGCTCATCTCGGCCGAAGAACTCGTGGACCAGAACCAGGAACGCGAGGCGCGGCTGACCGCGGCCGAGCGTGCCACGAGCGACCGCACCTGGGCCTTTGGCCACATTGTGGTGGACGAGGCGCAGGAGCTTTCGCCCATGCAGTGGCGTCTCCTGGTCCGCCGCTGCCCGCTGAAGTCCTTCACGATCGTCGGCGACATCGCCCAGACCAGTTCCGTGGCCGGGGCCAAATCCTGGCAGAGCGCCCTGGCCCCGATGTTCGGGGACCGCTGGCAGCTTGAGGAACTCACGGTCAACTACCGCACCCCGTCCCAGATCGCCGAGGCGGCAGCCCGGATGGCCAACGCCGCGGGCCTGGTTGTCTCCGCGCCCAAGGCGGTCCGCGAAGGTCGCTGGTCTCCGGTGATCGACCGCGTCGACTCCGGCGCGATCGTCGAAAGGCTGCTTGAGGTCCTTCCCGAAGAGCTGGACGCGCTCGACGGCGGCCTGCTGGCCGTGATCGCCGACGGCGGGCTCCTGCCGGAGGCCACCGCCGCGCTCCGCGCCGCGTACGGCCGCCGCGTCGGCACGGGCGCGGGCAGCTACGAGCAGGACATTGTGGTGATCAGCCCGCGCGAGGCCAAGGGCCTGGAGTTCGACGGCGTCGTGGTGCTGGAGCCGTCCGCCATGCTCAACCACGAGCACGGCAGGGTGGGCGATCTGTACGTCGCGATGACCCGTCCCACCCAGCGCCTGCGCCTCATCGCGGCCGCCCCGGTCCCCGCGGGCATAGAAGAGTAGGACGGCGGCCCGCGCCTGCTGCGCGGGCTGTCGCCGTCACGCGCCGGGCGGGGGCCGTCCGGCCGCGGCGATCCTGCTAACTTAGATTCCGTGTCCCAGCTAAATGATCTTCAGTCCCAGCAGAACGACCCCGGCTTCGCCAACATCTGGCAGGAGCTGAAATGGCGCGGCCTTGTCCACGTTTCCACGGACGAGGCGGAGCTGGAGAAGCTGCTCGCCGGCGCCCCCGCAACGTACTACTGCGGCTTCGACCCGACAGCCCCCAGCCTGCACCTTGGAAACCTCGTGCAGCTGCTGCTGATGCGCCGGCTCCAGCTGGCCGGACACAAGCCCCTGGGACTTGTGGGAGGCTCCACCGGATTGATCGGTGATCCCCGGCAGACCGCCGAGCGGGTGCTCAACACCCCCGAGACTGTCGCCGAGTGGGTGGGCCGGCTGCAGGGCCAGGTCCAGCGCTTCCTCAGCTTCGAGGGGGGAAACGCGGCCCGGATGGTGAACAACCTCGACTGGACCGCCCCGCTGAGCGCCATCGACTTCCTGCGCGGCATTGGCAAGCACTTCCGCGTGGGCACGATGATCAAGAAGGACATCGTGGCCACCCGGCTGAACTCCGACGAGGGGATCAGCTACACAGAATTCAGCTACCAGATCCTGCAGGGGATGGACTACCTGCAGCTGTTCCGCGACTACGGCTGCGTGCTGCAGACCGGCGGCTCGGACCAGTGGGGCAACCTGACCAGCGGCACCGACCTGATCCGCAAGGTCGAAGGCAAGCACGTCCACGCCCTGGGCACCCCGCTGATCACCAACTCGGACGGCACCAAATTCGGCAAGAGCGAGGGCAACGCGATCTGGCTGGACGCGGAGATGTGCAGCCCGTACGCCTTCTACCAGTTCTGGCTCAACACCGCCGACGCCGACGTGGCCGCCCGGCTCAAGGTCTTCACCTTCCTTAGCCGCGCCGAAATCGAAGCCCTCGAAGCTTCGGTGGCCGAGCGGCCTTTCGCTCGTGAAGGCCAGCGGAAGCTCGCCTACGAGGTGACCTCGCTGGTGCACGGCGTCGAGGCGACCGAAAAGGTCATCGCAGCCTCGGCAGCCGTGTTCGGTGGAGGCGACCTTACCGCGCTGGATGCGGAAAGCCTCCGGGCCGCGACGGCGGAACTGCCGTCCGCCACCGTGGGCGGCTCAGGACTCGGCATCATCGACCTGCTGGTGGCTACCGGCCTCTCCGAGAGCAAGTCCGCGGCCCGCCGGACCGTGGGGGAGGGCGGGGCCTACGTCAACAACACCAAGATCTCCGACCCCGACGCCGTCATTGCGGCCGGCGAGCTCCTGCACGGCCGCTACCTGCTGCTCCGCCGCGGCAAGAAGAACCTGGCGACCGTGGAGGTCTCAGGCGCCTAGCCGGCGTACTGCGTTTGGCTGCGGTTTGGCCTCCTGCACGCTTCCCTCCAGGCCGATTTGCGCGGCCGGAGGGGAGCGTGTAATGTTTTCTGAGTCGCCACCGATGAGCGGTGACAAACCCCCAACAAAAGAGAAGCAATTCTTCCTGCGCAAGACGCGGGAAATCGAAATTGCTTCGCATTTTGCTGGGCGGATTCGTCTCCACAGGGTGAATTCCGGGAAAACTTCCGGGTTTGCAAAGTGGAAATGAATGAAATAAGCTAAATACATCGCAGCGAAGAAATGCGAAACAAAAGAAATTCACTTGGTGAATTGTTTCGAGAAGTATTCGAATGTGTCTGTTGTTTGAGAACTCAATAGTGTGCCAAGTTTGTTGATACCAATTGTTTTATTGATTGGTTGTTTTGGCTGTGTTGTCCACCCCGTGGATGGCATGGTTTTTACAGCTGGTTTCAAATTTTGTGCAGCCTTCTTTCCTCGTT
>NZ_JBFTRD010000007.1:0-232365 GCF_056399345.1 Arthrobacter sp. 01N442 | reverse complement strand
TGCCAGGGCGAGGTCGGCTCCGCGTCGTCAATGGCGGCCGCCGGCCTGGCCGAGGTCATGGGCGGCACTCCGCAGCAGGTGGAAAACGCCGCGGAGATCGCGATGGAACACAACCTCGGCCTGACCTGCGACCCGATCGGCGGGCTCGTCCAGATCCCCTGCATCGAACGCAACGCGATCGCCGCCGCCAAAGCCATCAACGCCGCCAAAATGGCCCTCTGGGGCGACGGCTCCCACCGCGTCTCTCTCGACGAGGTGATCGTGACCATGCGCGAGACAGGCAAGGACATGTCCTCCAAATACAAGGAGACCGCCATGGGCGGCCTCGCAGTCAACGTGGTGGAGTGCTGAACTCCTAGTTGTGCAGTGCCGCCCACAGATTCAGCGACGAGGCGAACACGATCCAGGACAGGTAGGGGAGCAGCAGCAGCCCGGCGGTGCGGCTGATCGGGCCGAAGCGCAGCACGGTGGCGGCCACCGCGACCGCCAGCGCCACGATGATGCCGAAGCTGACCCACAGCGCCGGGGTTCCGAAAACCGGGTACAGGCCGAAGAACGCCGGGGTCCACAGCAGGTTCAGTACCAACTGCACGGCGTAGACGGTGAGGGCGGTCCTGGCCCCTTCGGCCCGGCTGCGCCAGACCAGCCACGCCGCCACAGCCATCGCGACGTAGAGGAACGTCCAGACCGGTCCGAAGAGCCAGTTCGGCGGAGACCACGGAGCCTTGTCCGCGGTGGCGTACCAGCCGTTGACGTTGCCCGCCGTCGCCAGCCCGCCGAGCGCCGCCACCAGCGCCGAGGCGCCCAGCAAGGCCATGAGGACCAACGCCTGGGTGCCGGGCCGGGGCCTGCCCGCTCCTCCCCGCGGGTGCTGCCGGCGGGCGGCCGAGGATTCCGGCTGTGCATGCATATCTTCAGCGTAACCCCGGTACGGCGACCGGCGCAGGGCAGTTGCGCCACGGCAGTCCCCGGCCTCCCGATAGACTTGAGGCTGCATGCCAGCCATGCCGCCGAAGCTCGTTCCGCAAAGATTGGATACCGCACCCTTGCGAGAATTCACCGCCCGCTTTGCCTCCGCCGAAGAGGTTGCCAACTGGGACGCCCACGTCACCGCGAACCCCAACGGCGGGAACCTGCTCCAATCCGAGGCCTTCGCCGAGGTCAAGCAGCACTACGGCTGGAAGCCGCTCCACCTGGTCTACGAGACGGCCGACTACACGAGCTATAACCTGGTCCTGGAAAAGTCCTTCCCCGTCCTCGGCAAGCTCTGGTACCTCATCAAGGGACCAGACGTCGCTTCCGTGGAGGACATCCCGGGCATCGCGGCCGCAAACGCCGAGTTCGTCAAGCGTGCCCGGCTCGGCGTCTTTGCCATCAAAATCGAGCCCGACATCGTCCTCTCCGACGACGCACGGCGCATCATCGAGGGCGCGGGACTGGTCAAGACCCACAACCTGCAGCCCAACGACTCCACTGCGCTGCTGGACATCTCGCCGCAGGAAAACCAGCTGCTGCGCAACCTGCATTCCCGCGGCCGCAACGCCGTCCGCAGGGCCATCCGCGAGGAGGTCGAGGTCCACAACGTGGAGCCCAGCGAAGAGAACTTCCGGGCGATGTATGCGCTGATGACCAACACGGTGGAGGCCAAGTCCCAGGTCCGGGTCCGCGAGTACGAGTACTACCGCCAGTTCTGGACCAACTTCCTGGACCGCGGCCAGGGCCGCCTGCTGTTCGTCTACGAAAACGGCGTGCCCTCAGTGGGAGCGTTCGTGATCAACTACGGGCGCAAGGGCACGTATAAGGACGGCGGTTCCCTGCAGAAGCGCAGCCAGTATGGCGACTCGCACCTGGTCCAGTGGACGGCTATCAACCAGCTCAAGGAACTCGGCTGCACGGAATACGACTTCTGCGGCACGCCGCCCAGCGACAAGCTGAAGGACACGTCCAACCCTTTCCACGGCCTGGGCCTGTTCAAGACCAGCTTCAGCAAGACCGTCACGGACTTCGTCGGATGCTACGACCAAGTCCTGAGCCCGTTGAAGTACAAGGCCTGGATGGCCGCCGGTGAGCGCGTCGCCCGCCAGCTGTACACGCGGCGTACGGGCCAGCAGTTCTACTAAACCGCCCGCAAGCTTGATGTGAGGAGGCCGCAATGACCAAACCCCCCGACGGCCGCCGCGGGCCGCAGACCGACGGATTGCCCCGGACCGAGCCGATGTCGCCCATGGAGGTGCGCCAGAACGCCGCCGCGAAACGCATGCTCCGCAGGCTGGTGCAGGGCGAGAACCCGCCGACGGCGCCGCTGAGTATCGTTGACCGGCTGGCCGGCAGCCCGTACGCCAATCCGATGATCCAGGTCGGCGGCGTGGACAGCTCCGCCCGGAAGACCATCGACTTCGCCCTGAAGCTCGCCGAATCGATGTTCCGGTACGGCGCCGGCGCCCTCGAAGTGGAAACCAGCATCATCGCCATCACCGCTGCGCTGGGGCTGAAGAACATCGAGGTGGACATCACCAACCAGTCGGTGGCCATCAACTATGCCCCGAAGGACCAGACGCCCATCACGCTGCTGCGGGTGGTCCGGTCCTGGACCAACAACTACGCCGGCCTGGCCGAGGTCCACCAACTGGTCACGGACATCGTCGCCGGCGGAGTGGGCCGCGAGGAAGCGGTGCGCAGGCTCGACGAGATCACGCACAGCCCAAAGCCGTTCCCGCGCTGGATGGTCACCGTGGCATTCGGCGTCTTCTCCGCCGTCTTTGTCGGCGTGCTCGGCGGCGACCTGGCCGCTTCCGGCGTAGCCTTCCTCTCCAACCTGCTGATCAGCCTGCTGGCACGGCAACTGGGACGCTGGCGCACCCCTGACTTCTTCATCACGGCGGCCTGCTCGTTCGTCGTGACCCTGATCGCGCTGCTGCTCTGGCGCTTCGGCGGCCGGGCGGGAATCCAGATTCCGCCGGCGATCGTCGTGGTCGGCGGGATCCTGCTGCTGCTCCCCACCGGCCGGCTTGTCTCGTCCGTGCAAGACGCCATTAACGGCTTCCCGGTGACCGCGGCGGGCCGTTTCCTGTCCACCATGCTGACGTTCGGCGCATTGGTGGCCGGGATAGCCGTGGGCTTCGTAGTGGGGGCAATGACCGGGATGAAGGCCATCGACGTGACCGAAACATTCCCGGCGGAGTATCCATTGTGGGTGCTGGTGCCGCTGGTCGCCGTCGCCGTAGTCGCCATCGGCGTCACGGAGCAGACCTCACTGAAGCTCCTGCTCCCGACAGCGGCGGTCGGCGTCGTCGGTCATCTGGTGCTGATCGGCGGATCGGCCGCAGGCATCGGACCCCGCTTCGCCCCGGCCCTCGCCGCCGTCGTCATTGGCCTGCTGGCCCGTGTAGTGGCGCTCCGGATGGGCGCCCCGCAGCTCGTCGTAGCGGTGCCCGCGGCACTCATCCTACTGCCCGGCCTGACCATATTCCGGTCCATGTATGTATTGACTATCGAGGAGTCCGAGATCCTGATGGGGGCCGGCGGGATGCTCAACGCAGGGGCAATCGTGCTCGGGGTCGCGGCCGGCATTGTGCTCGGCGACACGCTCGCCCGGCCGCTGACCCGCAGCCTGGCCAGCAACGAGCGGCGCCGCGCCCGCCGCCGCTGAATCTCCGGAGCCCCTGCACCGCGGGGGCTCCGGGGGCTCCGGACCGCGGGCGGACTAGATCTTGCCGATCGGCAGCTTCTTCTCGGCCTGGAAGTCATCTTCCACCCGGCCGCTGGCCCAGTACCCGGAAAGGGAGACCTGGGAGCGCTCCAGGCCGCGGTCGGCGAAGAACACCGGGCGCAGGCCCTTCATGTAGCCGCGTTCCCCGTGCGCGAAGACGTGCACCTTGCCCTCCGGCCACTCGGCGTCACGCACCGCATCGACCAGCAGGGTACCGCTCCCGGCCGGGGCACCGCGGCGCAGCAGCCAGCGCAGTTCCAGTCCTGCGGGGGCGTCGATCCCCAGGACGTCGGCGTCGCTGTCCACCTCCAGGAAGGCGAGCCCGCGGGCGTCCCGGGGGAGGGACCCGATGGCGGCGCTGATGGCAGGCAAGGCGGACTCGTCGCCGGCGAAGAGGTGCCAGTCCGCCGTCGGATCGGGGTTGTAGCCTCCGCCTGGTCCGGTGAAGACGAGGCTGTCTCCGGCCTGAGCGGAGGCGGCCCAGGGACCGGCCAGGCCCTCGTCTCCGTGGATGACGAAGTCGATCGCCAGTTCGGCCGCCGCCTCGTCGACCCAGCGGACGGTGTAGGTCCGGGTGTGCGGCCACTGCTCACGCGGGCGCGACTCCCGGATGGCCCACAAGTCCAGCGGTTGCGGATAATCAATGCCCGGCTGCGGGAACGCGATTTTGACGTACCGGTCCACGTAATCATTGTTGACGTAGGCGGCGAAACCGGGGCCGCCGGCGACGATGCGGACCATGTGCGGCGAGAGCTGTTCCCGGCGCAGGACGGTGAGGTTGGTCTGGGGCCGGGAGTTCCGGTTCGCCGAGGTGGCAGCGGGGACAGATGTCATGGTGCTAAGCCTAGCCAAGAAGCCGGTCAGGGCAGCGGCGGCAGTTCCCAGTCCACCGTCCCGTCGCCTTGTGTGGCGAGCAGCTCGTTGGTGCGGCTGAACGGGCGCGAGCCAAAGAATCCGCGCGAGGCCGAGAGCGGGCTCGGGTGGGCGCTGGCGATCACGGCGGACGAGCCAAGCAGCGGCCGCACGCCTTCCGCGTCCTTGCCCCAGAGGATCACCACGAGCGGGACCGGGCTGCCGTCGGCGTCCTGCCGCTCCGCGATGGCCCGGATCGCGGCCTCCGTCACGGGTTCCCAGCCCTTGCTCCGGTGTGAACCGGCAGCTCCGGCCCGGACGCTGAGGACGCGGTTGAGCAACAGCACCCCCTGCTCCGCCCAGCGGCTGAGGTCACCGTGTACGCGTGGCGGCAGCCCGAGGTCGGCGTCGAGCTCCTTGTAGATATTGGCGAGGCTGCGGGGGAGCGGCCGGGTGCCGCCGTCCACCGCGAAGGACAGGCCGACGGCGTGGCCAGGCGTGGGATAGGGATCCTGGCCCACTATCAGGACGCGGACGTCGGAGAGCGGTTGCCGGAAGGCCCGCAGGATGTTCGACGGCGCCGGCAGCACCTCGTGTCCGCCGGAGGTCTCCGCGGCGAGGAACTCGAGGACCGAGCGCAGCTGTTCCTCGACCGGCGCCAGCGCCTCGGCCCAGTCCGGTGCCACGAGTTCGCGCAAGGGAAGGCGCGCCATTGCCGCGAGGTCCACTGCTTCGCCGGCGGCGGGGTCCAGTTCGAAGAGCGCATCGGAATTAAATGAATCAGGCACGGCTTCATTCTCGCAGGGACCCGGGACCCGGGACCCTGCCCGGCCCGCTGCCCGGCCCGCCAAATGACAAGCCTGTTATTCGGCCGTAACATGTGGGGGAGACCTATCGGAACGAGCCAGGGAGTGTGCAGTGGCCGAAGCAGCACCCGAGTACCTGCCCGCGGATGGCGCCGACGCCGCGCTTACGGCAGTCTCCGAGGGCTCGCCGTTGAGCAGCCGCGAGCAGCAGATGCTTGCCTTGGAACGGCAGTGGTGGAAGTACGCCGGCGCCAAGGAACAAGCCATCCGGGAGCTCTTTGACCTCTCCGCGACGCATTACTACCAAATCCTCAACGCGCTGATCGACACCGAGGCGGCCTTGGCCCACGATCCCATGCTGGTCAAGAGATTGCGTAGACTACGTACGTCACGACAACGTGCCCGCACTGCACGCCGTTTGGGCTCGGACGCGTAAGTAAAGCGCGTGTGGTCCGGCCGGAGGCGCGGAAATCCGCGCGGATTCCGGCGTCGGGCCATCAGCCAGAAATCAGCAAGGACGTCGTTTTACCATGACCAAATACGCTCGGGATGAATTTGATCGGGTCCCGGAGGCCTCCACGCGCCAAGGTGTCCACCGGACAGTCGCGGCACCCGGTGCCCGCCGCCTGGGTCCCATCCTCGCCTCGGGAGGCGCAGCCCTCGCCGTAGGCCTCGTCGCGTTCCTCCTGCTCCCGAAACTGGGCTTTGGTCCGGCCGGCGGCTCGTCCATGTCCGCCGACCAGGCCAGCAGCAACGCCGCGGCGTCGCAGGCAGCTTCCTCCGGGGACGGCTCAAAGCCGTCCCCCAGCAGCCGCCCGACCGGCAGCCTCGCCCCGGCGGGCTCCACGCCGTCCCCCTCAGCCACGCCGAGCGCCGCCGCGGACCAGGCCGGGGACAAGAAGATTGACAAGACGCAGCCGGTGGCGGTCTACAACGGAACGACGACGGCGGGCCTGGCCGGCCGCGTCGGATCAAGGCTCACCGGCGCTGGATGGGTCCAGGGCCCGGTCGGCAACTGGGGCGGCGCCCCCCAGCAGACCTCCGTGGTCTTCTACAACGGCCCGGCGCAGAAGGCGAACGCCGAAGCGCTGGGCTCGCTCCTCGGAATTGGCACTCTGGTGGATTCGGCGGACTTCCAAATGCCGCTGGTCGTCGTCCTGGGCCCCGGTTTCCAGTAGCGCCGGGCCGGCCGACGGCTTCGGTTACGCCTGAATAACTATTCCCGGCATGGCCGGGACCCCGTCCGGGCGCTGGTGGAAGGCTGTGGGTAGAGTGACTGCGGACTTCGTTTCGCATACCCGTTTCGCATACCGCGGCGCACATCGGGGTGGGCCGTTGGCAAGCTAGCTAGAAAGTGTGGAGAACATGGCATTGGGGACCGTCAAGTGGTTTAACGCCGAGAAGGGCTACGGCTTCATTACCGTCGACAGCTCGGGGGCCGACGTTTTCGTGCACTGGTCCGCGATCGCGGGCGAGGGCTACCGCGCACTGGCCGAGGGCCAGCGGGTGGAGCTGGAAGTCGGCGAAGGCGAAAAGGGCCCGCAGGCCGAAAGCGTCCGGCCCGCCTAGTGGCAGTCTCCTCTGTGGCCATTGCCCCGACGAGCCCTGACCGCCGGCTTCGGTTCCGGCGGTTCAGCCGTGCCGCGGCGGCCGGGTTAGCAGCAGCCGTGGCGTTGGGCGCCTGCGCCGGACCCGCGGGCAATGCCCGGGTGGACACAGCGGAAGCAAGCGGCGACGGCACATTGCGGATCGGCCTGATCCTAGACAACACCGGAAGCCAGGCATTCCTTAACGCGCCCCAGCTGGCGGCGGCAAAACTGGCGGTCAAGGAAATCAATGCGGCGGGCGGCCACAAGGGCAAACCGGTGGAGCTGCTCCCGCAGTCCGTCGGCACGGACACCGCGGCGCAGGCCAAAGCCCTGGTGGCGGCCAAGGCCGACGTCGTGATCGGGCCCACCGACTCAAGCCGCGCCGCGGCCGCCATCGACGTCCTCGCAGGCGCCAAGGTCGCCGTCATTTCCCCGGCGAACACCGCGTCGGGGCTCAGCAAGTACAAGAGCGGCGGCTACTACTTCCGCACCGCCGCCGCCGACATCGCGCAGGCTTCGGTCCTGGTCAAGCTGGCCAAGGACGGCGGCGCCAAGACCCTGGCCGTGGTCCACGAGGAAGGCAGCTACGGCCAAGACGTCTCCGTCGCAGTCTCGGCCGCCGCAAAGGCCGCCGGCCTGGGCACAGCGGTCGACGCCGAGTTCAAGGCGGGCCAGGCGCAACAGGCGGCAGCGGCCGCCAAAGCAGCCGCCCCGGACGCGGTCGTGCTGGTAGCCCGGGACGGCGCCCAAGGCGCCATCGCCGAGCTCAACAATGCGGGCCTGGCCGGAAAGAAGCTCATCCTCAGCGACGGAGCGGTCAACCAGTACGGGGCCGGCCTCGGCTCCAAAGCCCTGGACGGCGCCCGCGGGGTCCTGCCCGGCACGTTCCCTTCCGCGCACTTCCAGGCCGAACTCGTGGCCGTGGACCCTGGCCTGAAGGACATGGCGTTCGCCGCGGAGACGTACGACGCCGTCAACCTTGCCGCACTCGCCGCAGCCGCCGCGGAGGACGACGCCGGGACCTCCATCGCCTCAAAGCTGGTTGCTGTCTCGGGCGGAACTGCGTCAGGCAGCGATGCCGCCGGTAATTCCGGGGAAGCAGCGGTCTGCAAGTCCTACCAGGAATGCGTAACCGCCCTCCGGGCCGGCAAGCGCCCTGACTACGACGGCGCCTCGGGTCCGATCAACTTCGATGGCAACGGCGACGTCACCGCTGCCGCGTACATGCTCTATACCTATGGGCCGGACAACAACGCCGAGCTGACAGGCAGCGAAACCGCCCGCAGTACCGGCTCCTGATCGCTGGTAGCGAAGAGCGGCCGCCGATGGCCGACCCCGGCGTCACCACTGCTTGCACTCTCCCCGGGGGAGTGCTAATTATGGAGTTAGCACTCCCGCGTATTGACTGCTAACACGACGTCCGGTTCGGCCGGTTGCGTTGTGGTGGCGGGCTGAGTGGGAGCGAGAGAAATACCTGGCTGGGGTGAGATCCCTGGCCCGGCGGCGTACAGAGGCTGCCGGGCAGGAATCGTCCGTCGCGGGCACCGCAGCTCAAGGTTCATTCTTAACGACTGTCCCGAAAGGACTACTGCCGTTATGGCCAAGATCATTGCATTTGATGAAGAGGCACGCCGCGGTCTTGAGCGGGGCCTGAACATCCTCGCCGACGCCGTCAAGGTCACCCTCGGCCCGCGTGGACGCAACGTCGTCCTCGAAAAGAAGTGGGGCGCCCCCACGATCACCAACGATGGTGTTTCCATCGCCAAGGAGATCGAACTGGACGACCCTTACGAGAAGATCGGCGCCGAGCTGGTCAAGGAAGTTGCCAAGAAGACTGACGACGTCGCCGGTGACGGCACCACCACGGCAACCGTGCTGGCCCAGGCCCTCGTCAAGGAAGGCCTGCGCAACGTTGCGGCCGGCGCTGACCCGCTCTCCCTCAAGCGCGGCATCGAAAAGGCCGTCGACGCGGTCACCCGCGAGCTCCTCGCCTCCGCCAAGGAAATCGAAACCAAGGAAGAGATCGCCGCCACCGCGTCCATCTCCGCCGGTGACAACGAAATTGGCGCACTGATTGCTGAAGCCTTGGACAAGGTCGGCAAGGAAGGCGTCATCACCGTCGAGGAGTCGAACACCTTCGGCCTCGAGCTGGAGCTCACCGAGGGCATGCGTTTCGACAAGGGCTACATCTCGGCCTACTTCGTCACCGACGCCGAGCGCCAGGAAACGGTCCTCGAGGATCCGTACATCCTGATCGTCAACTCCAAGATCTCCAACGTCAAGGAACTGGTTGCAGTCCTCGAAAAGGTCATGCAGTCCAACAAGCCGCTGCTGATCATCGCCGAGGACATCGAGGGCGAGGCTCTGGCCACCCTGATCGTCAACAAGATCCGCGGCACCTTCAAGTCCGTCGCCGTCAAGGCTCCGGGCTTCGGCGACCGCCGCAAGGCGCAGCTGGCCGACATCGCCATCCTCACCGGTGGCCAGGTCATCTCCGAGGAAGTCGGCCTCAAGCTTGAGACCGCCGGCCTCGAACTGCTGGGCAAGGCACGCAAGGTCGTTGTCACCAAGGACGAGACCACCATCGTCGAAGGTGCCGGCGACGCCGACCAGATCGCCGGCCGTGTTTCCCAGATCCGCGCCGAGATCGAGAACTCCGATTCGGACTACGACCGCGAGAAGCTGCAGGAGCGCCTGGCCAAGCTGGCCGGCGGCGTTGCAGTCATCAAGGCCGGTGCCGCAACCGAGGTTGAGCTCAAGGAACGCAAGCACCGCATTGAGGACGCCGTCCGCAACGCCAAGGCTGCTGTCGAAGAGGGCATCGTCGCCGGCGGTGGCGTGGCCCTGATCCAGGCCGGCGCCAAGGCGTTTGCCAACCTGCAGCTCGAAGGTGACGAGGCAACCGGCGCGAACATCGTCCGCGTAGCCATCGACGCCCCGCTGAAGCAGATCGCCTTCAACGCCGGCCTCGAGCCGGGCGTTGTGGTCGACAAGGTCCGCGGCCTGCCCGCCGGCCACGGCCTGAACGCGGCAAGCGGCGAGTACGTCGACCTGCTCGCTGCCGGTATCAACGACCCGGTCAAGGTCACCCGCTCTGCCCTGCAGAACGCGGCTTCCATCGCCGGTCTGTTCCTCACCACCGAGGCCGTTGTGGCCGACAAGCCCGAAAAGGCCGGTGCCCCGATGGGCGGCGGCGACGAAATGGGCGGCATGGGCGGCATGGGCGGTTTCTAACCCCCTGGCTACCAAGCCCTGAACGCCTGGGCTGACGGTTCCGCGTCAGCGACGGCCAGTTCGACGACGGCGGTCCCACCAATGGTGGGGCCGCCGTCGGCGTTTAACCGTGCCCTGAGACCCTCCCTCAGGTTGTGGGCTTTTTGGCCGGACGCTCCCTCAGTTGTGGTGGGGGTTTGGTGGATGCTCCCTCAGTTGTGGCGGGGGTTGGCTGGACGTTCCCTCAGTTGTGGCGGGGGTTGGTTGGACGCTCCCTCAGCTGTGGCGGGGTTTGGCCGGACGCTCCCTCAGCTGTGGCGGGGGTTTGGTGGACGCTTCCTTAGTCGAGCTCCGGGGGCGGGAAGCATTGGGTAGGTAGGCGCCGGCGCCGGGTCTGAGTGATGGTTGGGTAGGAATGCGCCGGATCTGAGGGAGCGTTGGGGGATTGGGCGCCGGATCTGAGGGAGCGTTGGGTAGGTAGGCGCCGGATGTGAGGGAGCGTTGGGGGATTGGGCGCCGGATGTGAGGGAGCGTTGGGTAGGTAGGCGCCGGATGTGAGGGAGCGTTGGGTGGCAGGGGTCTGGCAGGATAGTGCAGTGACGATTACAGCAGCGGCCGACGGTTCGGCTTTAGGAAATCCCGGTCCGGCCGGATGGGCCTGGTACGTGAACGACGACTGCTGGCGTGCCGGCGGGTGGCCGCACGGGACCAATAACCAGGGGGAGTTGATGGCTGTCCTGGACCTCTTCCGGGCCACGGCGCACCTACCGGGCGAGGACCTGCACATCCTGTGCGACAGCCAGTACGTCATCAACTCGGTGACCAAATGGATGCCAGGCTGGAAGCGGAAGGGCTGGCGGAAGTCCGACGGCAAGCCTGTGCTCAACGTCGAGCTGCTCAAGGAAATCGACCAGGCGCTTACCGGACGCAAGTACACCTTCGAGTGGGTCCGAGGGCACGCCGGCCATGACCTCAACGAGGCAGCGGATGACCGCGCCCGGGCCGCTGCCACCGCCTACCAGCAGGGCGTCGCTGCCCGGCAGGGCCCCGGATTCGTCCGGGAGGGGGACGCTGCCGCCCCCGAAGCACAGACCGCCCCCGCCGCGCAGGGGGCTTCGGCTGCGGCCATGCACGGCGCCCGGGCAACATCTGGACAGTCGTCAGACGCTCAAACGGGAACGCAGCAATTGATCGCCGAGCCCACGCTGTTCGGCGAATCCTCCCTCTACGCCGAGCCGGACCTCTTCAGCGAGCTGGAGGAGGAATCACGTGCTGCGGCAGGCGGACCGGAGCAGACCCCGGAGGCCATCGTCGAGGCGCTGGAGCGGGAGCTGCTGCTCCCGGAGACGCGCTCGGACCTGGGCCGCACAGGGGTGTTGCTTCACCCCGACTTCACCGAGATCGGGAGTTCGGGTCGGCTCTGGACCCGGGACGAGATGATGATGGCTCTCGAAGATGACCCCGGTGTGCCCGCCGAGCTGGAGCTTCTGGCCGCCGACCGCCTCAGCGCGGACGCCGTGCTGCTCACCTACCGCAGCCACACCCGCAGCGGGACGGCGTTGCGCAGCTCCTTGTGGGTCCTGGATGGAGTCCAATGGCGGCTCCGCTTCCACCAGTGCACCGCTGAGGCCTAAGAGGCGCACACGGCTGCGGGCAGTTTTTGGCCTTAGCTGAAGCGCTGGGTGTTGCTCAGTTCCGCCTGGGCGTAGCTGGCGGCGGCGGATTTGAGCGCGAGGTTGATCGAGGCGAGGGACGCCTCGACCTTGCCCTGGGTCAGGGTCCACTCTGCGAGCAGGGCATGGAAATTGCTTGCGGCCGATCCGCGCCAGCTGGCCTGCAGCTCGTCCAGCCCGTGTCTCATGGCCTGCACGTCCGCGCTGATCCTTTCGACCGTGGCCTGGACGTTGGCGGACTTGAGCTGGAGCAGTTCGGTATCGACGGAAATGATGCTCACGGGAGGGCCTTTCGAGGGTGCGGCAGGCAGCCGGGGTTCCCGACGTTGTGGCGGGGGACCAGGATCCCCGGCTGCCCGGGTGGGGGTGACCGGATCTTCCGGACGCTTTCAGCCTAGGTAGGCCCAAGAAGACGCCCCAGCGGGCAGGCTGGCTATGTGGAAAACGCTAGCCGCGCACCGTGCCGGTTGTTCCGTTTCCCGGGCCATCTCCAAGGCCACCTCTGGGGCCATCCCCAGCGTCAACTCCTGGGTCGTTTCCGAGTTCCGGTCCGGTGACCGGCCCCGGCTCGGTAGCGGCCCCGGTGCCGGTCCGGTGGCCCGGCACCCCCACTGCCGGCAATTCCACCGCCGTTGTCTCCGCAGTCGGCACCTCCGCCGCCGGCACCTCGGCTTCCGCGGGTTCCGCCGCCTCCGCCTCGGGGGGCTCCGATTCCGCCAGGAACGGGAGGCTGACCACCAGCGTGGCGCCGCCGCCTTCGGTCGGCTCGACCCGCACCGAGCCCGAGTGCGAACCGACGATGGCCGCCACGATTGCCAGTCCGAGGCCACTGCCGCCGGTTTCCCTGGTCCGGGAGGTGTCCGCACGGTAAAAGCGTTCAAAGATCCGGGCCGCCTCGTCCTCGGGGACGCCGGGTCCGTGGTCCCGGACCTCGATCACGGAGCGGCGCGTGCCGTCGTCGTCGGTCCGTACCCCCACGGCGAGCTCGATGGGGGTCCCGTCGGGGGTGTAGCGCAGCGCGTTGCCGACCAGGTTTCCCACCACTTGGCGCAGCTTCGCCTCGTCGCCCATCACCGGAGCCGTGGCGCCCGCACCGCCGTCGAGGCCCCGAAGAGAGATCACCCGCCCGCGGTCGCTCGCCTGGGTATCAACAACGGCGTCATGGGCCAGCAGCAAAAGGTCCACCGGCTTCTGCTGCAGCGGGCGCTGCTCATCGATCCGGGCCAGCAGCAGCAGGTCCTCCACCATGGCCCCCATCCGCTTGGCCTCGCTCTCGATCCGGCCCATGGCGGTGGCAACGTCCTCGGGCGTGGCCAGGGCGCCGTGCCGGTAGAGCTCCGAGAAACCGCGGATGGTGACCAGCGGGGTGCGAAGCTCGTGCGACGCGTCGGCGGCGAAGCGGCGCATCCTTTCCTCGGAGGCCATCCGGGCGGCAAAGGCCGACTCGATGTGCGCCAGCATGGCGTTGAGGGACCGGCTCAGCCGGCCCACCTCGGTGTCGGGATTCTCAACTTCCACACGCCGCGAGAGGTCGCCCGCGGCGATCGCAGCAGCGGTCTTTTCCACCCGCGCCAAGGGACGGAAGGACCGGGTGACGGTCCAGGTCGCGATGAAGAAGGCCAGCACCAGCGTCAGCAGCCCCACGCCGACCACCACGAGGACGGCGTGCTCCATCACCGAGTCCACCGGGTACAGGGACAGCCCGATCACGACGACGGCGGCGCGCTGGTTCCCGTCGAGGACATTGACGGCGACCACCCGCCAGTTCCGGCCGTCGGTACCGCGGACCTGGAACGGAACTTCGCCGCGGTCGTGGGCTTCCTGGGGCGAGATGCTGCTGATGGCCGGACGCGATCCCTTGCTGCCGCCGAACACGTACGCGGACTGGCCGGGGCTGAACAGCATCAGCGAGTAGTCGGTGGGCACGTTCGGATTCTGGTCCTGGAGCTCCCTGAAGGACTGCTGCTGGCGGGCCGATCCGACGGCGGCCTTGAGCTTGTCATCGACCTGGCCCTGCAGGTAACTGTGCAGCAGGGCCAGCGTGCCGGCGCCCGTGGCGGTGAGGGCCACGAGCATCAGGGCCATCATGATGGCGACCAGCTGCGACCGCAGCGATGCCGCCTTCCATCGGTGCAACAAGGTCAGCGCTTCTCAGCCGTCCGCAGCACGTAGCCGACGCCCCGCTTCGTCTGGATCAGGGCCGGCGCCGTGGGGTCGATGTCCACCTTGCGGCGGAGGTAGGAGATATAGGACTCCACAATCGACGCGTCCCCGTTGAAGTCATACTCCCAGACGTGGTCCAGGATCTGCGCCTTGGAAAGCACCCGGTTCGGGTTGAGCATGAGGTAGCGCAGCAGCTTGAACTCGGTGGGGGAGAGCTCGATCACCGTGCCGCCGCGGCGAACCTCGTGGGCGTCGTCGTCGAGCTCCAGGTCGTCGACGCGGATGACGGCGTCGTCGTCCTGCAGCGGCTGGGTGCGGCGCAGCACGGCGCGGATGCGGGCCACCACCTCGTCGAGGCTGAACGGTTTGGTGACGTAGTCGTCGCCGCCGACGGTGAGGCCGGTGACCTTGTCCTCGGTGTCGTCCTTGGCGGTCAGGAACAGCACGGGGAAGTGCTTGCCCGCCGCGCGCAGCCGGCGGGTGACGGTGAACCCGTCCATGTCCGGCAGCATCACGTCGAGGACGGCGAGGTCCGGGGAGTGGAGTTCCGCGGCGGCGAGGGCATCGCGGCCGGTGCCGGCGGAGACGACCTCGAACCCTGCGAAGCGCAGCGAGGTAGAAAGCAGCTCGCGGATGTTGGGTTCATCATCGACGACGAGCAGCTTGGCTTCGGGACCGTTCTTTTTCATGGTTCCCATGATGCTCCCAGACTCTGTGAGTTTTCTGGAAGGCGGATGGGTGTTGGATGGGCGTCCGCTAGTTGCCGGCGCCGACGTCCTTGGCGTCCATGATCCGGTACGCGTAGCCCTGCTCGGCCAGGAAGCGCTGCCGCTTGGCCGCGAAGTCCTGGTCCAGGGTGTCCCTCGCCACGAGCGAGTAGAAGCGCGCGGCGCGGCCGTCCTGCTTGGGCCGCAGCAGCCGTCCCAGCCGCTGGGCCTCCTCCTGGCGTGAGCCGAAGGAACCGGAAACCTGGATTGCCACCGAGGCCTCCGGCAGATCGATGGAGAAGTTGGCGACCTTGGACACGACGAGGGTCTGGACTTCACCGGCGCGGAACGCGTCGAAGAGCCGCTGGCGCTCCTTGACCGAGGTGTCGCCCTTGATCACGGGTGCCTGGAGGCGCTCGCCGATCTCGTCCAGCTGGTCGATGTACTGCCCGATCACGAGCAGCTGCTCGCCGGCATGTTCGGCCACGAGCCGCTCCACGATCCCGGTCTTGGTCTCGGACGTGGCGCAGAGCCGGTACTTGTCCGCGTCCTCGGCCATCGCGTAGGCCACCCGTTCGTCCCGGGGCAGGTCGATCCGGACCTCCACGCAGTCGGCCGGCGCGATGTAGCCCTGCGCCTCGATGTCCTTCCACGGGGCGTCATAGCGTTTGGGTCCGATCAGGCTGAACACCTCGCCTTCCCGGCCGTCCTCGCGGACCAGGGTGGCGGTCAGCCCGAGGCGGCGGCGCGCCTGCAGGTCCGCGGTCATCCGGAAGATCGGCGCCGGCAGCAAGTGCACCTCGTCGTAGATGATGAGGCCCCAGTCGTTGCCGTCCACCAGTTCCAGGTGCGGGTACAGCCCGCCGCGCTTGGTGGTGAGCACCTGGTAGGTGGCGATCGTGACCGGGCGGACCTCCTTGACGGAGCCGGAGTATTCGCCGATTTCCTCCTCGGTGAGGGAGGTCCGCTTGAGCAGCTCGTCCTTCCACTGCCGCGCGGAGACCGTGTTGGTTACCAGGATCAGCGTGGTGGTGGAACTGGTGGCCATCGCGGCGGCACCCACCAGGGTTTTGCCGGCCCCGCAGGGGAGCACGACGACGCCGCTGCCGCCGGCCCAGAAGTTCTCCGTCGCCAGCTGCTGGTAGGGCCGGAGTTTCCAGCCGGACTCGTTGAGCATGATGGGGTGCGGCGTGCCGTCCACGTAGCCGGCGAAGTCCTCCGCGGGCCAGCCGATCTTGAGCAGCAGCTGCTTGAGCTGGCCACGCTGGGACGAATGCACCACCACGGTCTCGCCATCGATGCGCGGCCCCAGCAGCGGGGCGATCTTCTTGGCGCGGCTGACTTCCTCGAGGACCGGATAGTCGGACGTACGCATCACGAGGCCGTGCTGCGGATCTTTCTCCAGCCGAAGCCGGCCGTAGCGGGACATAGTCTCTTCGATGTCGATCAGCAGCGAATGCGGGACCGGGAACCGGGAGTACTTGAGCAGTGTGTCCAGGACTTGTTCGGCGTCCAGCCCAGCCGCCCGGGCGTTCCACAGTCCCAGCGGCGTGAGGCGGTAGCTGTGGACATGCTCCGGAGCGCGCTCCAACTCGGCGAACGCCGCGATGGCATGACGCGCCTCGGTGGCCTGTTCGTGGTCCACCTCAAGCAGGATGGTCTTGTCACTCTGGACGATCAGCGGTCCGTCATTCACTGGAGCAGTTCCTCTGTGCCTTCAACATCAATGATCCGGTGGATGGACAGAACCCGTTCGGTTTCCTTGGCCGGATCGAACACGCGCACACGACCGCCATTCACTGCTACCGGAACAACGGTTTCGCGGGTGGCATTCCCCAGCCCGTCCACGATGTTCATCACCACCCGCTGCTTGAGCCGGATGGCCTTCTGCAGGGTCTCCAGGCCGAGCTGTGTCGCCGTCTCGCCGGCGGCCTCCGCGGCTGTTCCGTGTCCGCCGGGGGCGGCGTGGGCGGAGGAACCGCCGTCGCGCAGCACCGCGAGCTGGGCGTCGACGTCGGCGTCGGCGGGCGCGGTGCGCGGCGCGGTGTAGACCGGCCGGACGCTGCCCGGTACGGCGGTGTTGCGGCGGAGCCGGATGGCGGCGGAACCGGATTCCTCCACCGCGGGGGAGAGGCCGAGCCCGCGCAGCAGCGCGGCGGCTTCCCGGGGCGCGGCGTGCGAGATCAGCACGGTCGGCGCGATCCGGACCAGGCCCAGCCCGGACGCCGCGGGGTTGTTGAGCAGTTCCAGCAGGGCTGTCTCGTCCTCGCTCTGGATGAAGCTCGCGGCCGTGCCCACCCGGAGCCGGGCATGGCGGGCGGCGGTGTCTTCAATGAGGTACTCCAGCGGCTGGGGGACGGCGGTGGCCGAGTGCTCGCGCAGGAAGTCCAGCAGCGCGCCGGCGTCCTGCCCGCTGTCCAGGGCGCGCCGGACCGAGGCGACCGAAAAACGGTAGATCGTGGCCGGCCCCTGGCCTTCCGCGTCCGCCATTGTCAGGAGTTTCTCGCTTAACTCCGGGTCCAGGTAGCCGGGGGCGACGGCGGTCAGGTCCGCCTGGAGCAGCACGTGGTTCAGCGCCGCAGGCAGGTGCTCGCCGAGGATGGTCAGGGCTTCGTCCGGCTGCTCGACGGCGATCGCCGCACCGATTTGGCTAAGGGCGCCGGATCCGATCAGGCCCAGCATCTCGGCTTCGGCGAGAACGCCCTGAATGAGCGAACTGAACCGGCGCGCCATCCGCGGCTGCGACCATTCTGCCCGTTCCAGCACGGCGCCGGCGTCCAGCACGGGCGCTTCTCCGTCGGCCGCGGCGGCCTCCTCGGTGAGCTCGTTGAGGATTTCCAGGATCCGTTTCCGGACCACGGGGGCGTCCGGCCGCTGGGCCTCCGCGGAGAGGGCATTGACGCTGCTGCCCGCGGGGCCGCGGTGCGCCTGCGCGGTGGCGACCCCGCTGACCGGCTGCCCGACCAGGGACGGGATCCGTTCGCTGGCAAGCCAGGCGTTGACCAGCCACAGCCACTGCTCCTGCCGGGGCAGGGTCAACCATTCCAGCTGCGGTGCCTGGGTCCAGACGGAGCTGTCCACGTCCAGGCGGAGCAGCCCGGAGAGGGCGCACAGTTCGGCGAGGACGCCGGCCTCATGGACGTCGATCCGCAGGGCGTCCGCGAGGCGTTTCATTTCCCGGATGCCCACGCCGCCGCTGCGCAAGGTGGCGAGCGGCTGCTCGCGCACGGCGTACAGCAGTTCGCCGGTCAGCCGCAGCGTTTCGGCAATGGCGCCCAGCGCGGCGTTGCGGCGCAGCGATGCGCTGGTGTGCCCCAGCTGCGGTACCGGCGGACTGAGCGCGAAGTGCTCGATGACGAACCCGCCGCGGAGCGCCACGCCCACGCTGTGCGGGAGCTCCACATGGGCTGCGTCCAGGGGCACCAGCAGCCCTCGGGCCAGCAGCCAGTCGACGGGCCCGACGTCGGAGCCTTCGTTCAGCACGGAGGCGCGGCGCTGAGCCTGGGGCACTGCGCCCATGGCCCAGTTTCCGAAACGCGCGAGCAGCGCCGCGGTGCGGTCCGGGGCGGTGGCGAGGAGCTCCTGCAGGGCCTCCGGCGACGCGGTCCAGTGCTGCAGGGACAGCGCGGCCTCCATCGGGGTGCTGGCGGGGGAGATGTCGGCGCCGGTGCGGTGCAGTTCGCCGACAAGTTGCACCACGCGCTGCGCGAAGGCGGGCTGGAGCCGGACGAGCTCGGTGTAGCTGCGCCCCAGGCCGGCGGGGTAGATGCCGATGACGTCCTTGAGGCTGCCGACCGGAAGGTAGTGGCGCTGCCGGCTCGCGGCCTGGCCCACGCCGTGCGGGGGTTCGGCCCGGTGCACGAGCGCCAGTTCCTGCAGGGAGTGGAGCAGCCGATCGAGTGCCGCGACGGTGGAGCCGTTGATCAGCCGCTTGAGCGTTGCGGCGGACGCGCTGTGCCCGGTGTCCGTGTTGGTGCACAGGTGCAGGGTTTCGAGCACCTGCATCTGCGGACGGTTCAAGCGTTCCAGTGCCCGCTGCACGCTGACCCGGCCGCTGGCCCGGGCGGCGAGGGCGGAGAAATCCGGCACCGAGGGGGTCATCAGGTCCGGCCGCGCGGAGAACAGGGCCCGCAACGAGTCGTCGCTGCGTGCCTGCAGTTCCTTGCTGAGCGCGCGGATGAGGGACATCAGTCCAACGTTACCTTTCGCCGTGCCCGGGCGTCCGGCGTCGGGCGACGACGGCGTCAACCACCAGGGCGACCATGAGCAGGAACGCCACCGGCAGCCCGTAGAGCGCGGTGGACGTGATCCAGGCCGGTGCCACCACGTTGTTGAAGGCCATGGCCATGACGGCTCCGACAGCCGCCAGCGAGAGTGCGGCAACGGCGGCAGCAAGAATCAAGAGGGGCCGCCGGAAGCGCTGTGCAGTCATGGAGCCAACGCTAACAGCCCGGCTTCGCCCGCGCCTCAAGCCGTCAAAGTAGCCAAGGCAGGATAACCTTAGAGGAACAGACCAACACGGTCCGGGCAGTCACACCCTGAACCCGCATATCCATGCGGATGCGGTGACCGCCGGCCGCGTCCCCGCAGAACGAAGAAGGTTGATTACGTGCCCACCGGCAAGGTCAAGTGGTATGACAAGGAAAAAGGCTTCGGATTCCTCGCAGGCGAAGACGGCCAGGAAGTCTTCCTGCCTAAGTCGGCGCTGCCCGAGGGTGTCACGGAGCTGAAGGCCGGAACCCGGGTGGAGTTCGGCGTGGCCGACGGCCGCAAGGGAGCCCAGGCCCTGGGCCTGCGGGTGCTGGACAAGACCCCTTCGATAGCCAAGGCCAAGCGGCCCAGCGCGAAGGACCTCGCGCCGCTGGTGCAGGACCTCGTCAGCGTGCTGGACAACCTCTCCGGAACGCTGTCCGCGGGCAAGTACCCGGAAGGCAACAAGGCCAAGGCGATCGCCGTCGCGCTGCGTAAGGTCGCCGACGAGCTGGACGCGTAAGGCCCTGCGATGACTCCGGAACCTGAACAGAACGCCCCGGCGGCCGGTGCGGCCGCCAAGGCCGTCGGCGCCAAAGCAGGATCCAAGCCCCGCTACGGCGTGCCGGTCTGGCGCGTCGGCAAGCCCGATGCTTTCCTGGCCGCGTCCGTCGACGTCGCGCGCTCGGCTGTGGAAGGGATCGCGCCGGCAGAACAGATTGGCCGCCATCTGGGCGCCAAGAGTGAAGGCGACCGCCTGGTTACGCACCTCTTCGAGTCCAAGCTGCCCGGCTACGGCGGCTGGCAGTGGTACGCGGTGCTGACGCGGAACTCGCGCTCCAAGACCGTGACAGTCGATGAGCTGGGGCTGCTGCCCTCCGAGGACTCCATCCTGGCCCCGGAATGGGTGCCGTGGGCCGAACGGGTTCGGCCCGAGGACGCGCAACAGGACGACGCCGCCGAAACTCCCGCTGCCGGGGCCCCGGCGCATGAGCCAGCCGGGGCAGGTTCCGCGGACACGCAGGCAGAGCCCGCCGACGCCGACGGTACGGTCCAGGGCGAGTCCGCCGTCGAGGCCGACTAACGGTTTGGCGCCGTTCGGGAGCATGCAGTGGAAGGTCGGGACATGAGGTCCACCTTCAAATCGCTGCACATCCTGAACTACCGCATCTGGTTCATTGGGGCCCTGATCTCCAATATCGGAACCTGGATGCAGCGCACCGCGCAGGACTGGCTCGTCTTTGACCACCTGAGCGACCAGGACGCCGGCGCGATGGGCATCACCATGGCCCTGCAGCTGGGCCCGCAGCTTTTCCTCGCACCCGTCGCCGGGCTGGTTGCCGACCGCTTCAACCGCAGGCAACTGCTGGTGATGACCCAGTCCTCCATGGCCCTGCTGAGCGCGGCGCTCGGCGCCCTGGTCCTGTCCGGAGCGGCGCAGCTCTGGCACGTCTACGTCTTCGCGCTGCTGCTGGGCGTCGTGTCCGCCGTGGACGCGCCGGTACGCCAGACCTTCGTTTCCGAGCTGGTGCGCGACGACTACCTGCCCAACGCCGTCGCCCTCAACAGTGCCTCCTTCAATGTCGCACGGATGATCGGACCCGCCGTCGCGGGCCTGCTGACCGTGGCCATCGGGCCCGGCTGGGTCTTCCTGATTAACACGCTCACCTTCGTGGCGCTGCTCCTGAGCCTGGCCAGGATCCCGGCCGCTTCGCTCCGGCAGCTGCCCAAGGCCCCCGCCGGCAAGGGCAGGATCCGCGAGGGACTGCGCTACGTCCGCTTCCGGCCGGACATCGTGGTGGTGCTGGTGGCCGTCTTCATCGTGGGCACCCTGGGGCTGAACTTCGTCCTCTTCATCGCCGCCATGGTCGGCACGGAATTCGGCCTCGACGCCGGCGCCTTCGGCCTGATGAACTCGATCATGGCGATTGGTTCGGTTGCCGGCGCACTGCTCTCCGCCGGACGGAACAAGCCGCGGATGCGGGTGATCTTCGGCGCGGCCGGCGCCTTCGGGCTGACCTCCGGCCTCGCCGCCCTGGCCCCGGATTACTTCTGGTTCGGCGTCGCGCTGGTGCCGGTCGGCCTGTTCGCGATCACCATGATGACCAGCGCCAACGGCTACGTCCAGACCACCACGGACCCTGTGATGCGCGGCAGGGTGATGGCCCTGTACATGGCGATCTTCATGGGCGGCACCCCCATCGGCGCGCCATTGGTCGGGTGGGTGGCCAACGTAGCCGGCGCCCGCTGGTCGATGGGCGTGGCGGCGGCGTCCGGGCTTATCGCGGCCGTGATCGGCATGGTCTGGATCATCCGGGCAAAGCAGCTGCGGATCGCCTTCAACCGGCGTGCGCGGGGGCTGCGTTATTTCCGGGTTGTCCCGGGCGGTGCGGCAACCGGCGCGGTTAGGGACGGGAAGCCGGACGGCGCCGCCCGGGCGGAAAACCCGAACGGCGCCGTCGACGGCTAAAGCTTTCGCGAGGGGCGGCCCTACTTTTTGAGTTCGCCCACCACGAAGTCGATGCACTCGAGCAGTGCGGAGACGTCGTCCGGATCAATCGCCACGAAGGTGGCGATCCGCAGCTGGTTCCGTCCCAGCTTCCGGTAAGGCTCGGTGTCCACGATGCCGTTGGCGCGCAGGACCTTGGCGATGGCCGAGGCGTCAATTGACTCGTCGAAGTCGATGGTCGCGATCACGTTGGACCGGTCCTCGGCCCGGGCCACGAACGGTGTGGCGTACTCGGAGGCCTCGGCCCAGCGGTAGATGCGTCCGGCTGAATCGGCGGTGCGTGCGGCGGCGAAGTCGAGGCCGCCGTTGGCGTTGAGCCACTGCACCTGCGCATCCAGCGTTACGAGGGTCGCCAGCGCCGGGGTGTTGTAGGTCTGGTTCAGGCGCGAGTTGTCGATCGCGGTCTGGAGGTCCAGGAAGTCCGGAATCCAGCGGCCGCTGGCCTTGATCCGGGCAGCGCGCTCCAGGGCTGCCGGGGAGAACAGCCCCAGCCACAGGCCGCCGTCGGAGGCGAAGTTCTTCTGCGGAGCAAAGTAGTAGACGTCGGCTTCGGTGACGTCCACGTCCAGGCCGCCGGCCGCGGAGGTGGCGTCCACCAGGACGAGGGAGCCTGCATCGGCCCCTGCCACGCGCTGGACCGGTGCGGCGACACCGGTGGAGGTCTCGTTCTGCGGCCAGGCGTACACGTCGACGCCCGCCTCGGCCTGAGCCTCGGGGCGGGTGCCCGGCTCGGACTTGATGATCGAGGACTCGGCGAGGAACGGGGCCTTGTTGGTGGCCGCGGCGAACTTGGAGCCGAACTCGCCGAAGGAGAGGTGCTGCGCCTTGTTCTCCACCAGGCCGAAGCTGGCGATGTCCCAGAACGCCGTGGAACCGCCGACGCCGAGGATGACCTCGTAGCCTTCGGGGGCGCGGAAGAAGTCACTCAGGCCGGTACGGACCGACCCCACGAGGTTCTTGACCGGTGCCTGGCGGTGCGAGGTTCCCAGCAGCGTCGCCGACGCCGCGGACAGGGCCGCCATCTGCTCGGGCCGGACCTTCGACGGGCCGGCGCCAAACCGCCCGTCCTTCGGCAGGAGGTTCGCAGGGATGGTGATGCTGGTGTCGCTCACAGTGGCTCCAATTTTCGGCTGGGTGCGTGGCGTGGCTCGGACGGGCCCCTGCCGGGCGTGGCCGGGACCCGCTATTTATTCTGCCCGACGGCGCCATCCGGGCGGGAACTGCGGCCGTCACAGTCCGGTCATTGAGACGCCGGTGGGGGAGTCCGGCGGGTGCCCTGCGGGAGCCCGCCAAAGGTGCGGGCGGCAGCTCGCACGGGTCAGCCCGAAGACAGGCAGATTATTCGGACAAATTCAAAATAGGCTAGGCTATGCGGTGACGTACGGCGGATCTCGCCGGGGCGCTTCCCGCACGTTGTACGGTGGGAATGACGCAAGGACGGCGCTCGAGGAGCTGAGCTGAATGACGGATCTGATCGATACCACTGAGATGTATCTTCGGACCATCCTGGAACTTGAAGAAGAGAACATCGTCGCCCTCCGCGCCCGAATTGCCGAACGCCTCCGCCACTCCGGCCCCACCGTCTCCCAGACTGTCGGGCGGATGGAACGGGACGGCCTCGTGGTTGTTTCCGGGGACCGGCACCTCGAACTGACCGACACGGGCCGCAAGCGTGCCATCGAAGTCATGCGCAAGCACCGCCTGGCCGAGCGGCTGCTCGCCGACGTGATCGGACTGGATTGGGCCTACGTCCACGAGGAAGCGTGCCGCTGGGAGCATGTCATGAGCGAACGGGTGGAGCGCCGCATCTTCGAAATGCTGGACCATCCGACCGTTTCCCCCTACGGGAACCCGATCCCCGGACTCGCCGAACTGGGCGGGCTCCCGACGCCGGAACGCGGCGGAGTGGTAAACCTGCTGGAGGCGATGGCCGGGTACGGCGCGGACTCCCGGATCACCGTCAACCGCTTGGCCGAGCCGATCCAGGTTGAGCCGGAGCTGTTGCTCCAGCTGGACGAGGGCGGAATCCGCCCCGGCGCCAGGGTGTCGCTGGAGCGCGTGGGCGAGTACATTTCGGTTCGGGTGCCGGACATTGAAGGGGCGCTCGAACTGCCGCCCGAGGTTGCCGCGCACGTCTTCGTTACCCTCGGGTAACCTGGCGTCGTATCCTGCCCCGAAATAGCCGGGGAGTTGTCCACAAGGGAGATCACGGAATTATCACCGTCTGCCTTAATCCCCTATAGTTGATGACTAGCACTGATACTAAAGCGTTATCTGATCCGAAGCCGAGCTCTGCCAGCGGATCAGTAGGCGATTCACCTTCTGGCAGAGGCGGGGGAACCACAACCGGCTGCATAATTCGGCAGCCTTGGGGTGAAGTCCGCTAGCGGCAGGCAAACTCAATCGGGAGCATTCTTGGATGCCCCTGTGCCTGGATGCCTGCACCGGCGGACCGGGTCTTTGATCTCTCTGACCCGAATCCGACAGCTAACTTCGCAGGCTATCCAGAGAGGAACCCTTCTTGACCACCCAGACCGTCAGGGGCCGCCGTCGTGCGACCGGTCCCGCTCCGGAGCCGCGCCCGGCCGCCGTCTTCCTTGACGAGCGCCCGCGCGACGCGCGCCGCGATGAGCGCCGCGGCCGGCGCAGCCCGCTCCGTCAGGTGTCAGACTTCGCCGCCGTCAGCGGCGTCGGGCAGAAGGCCGGCATCGCCTTGGCTGCCACGGGTCTGGTCCTGACAGTTACAGTCCCTGCCACCGGCCCGGTAATGGCCTCCGACCCCGCCCGGTCGGGATCCGTTTCCGCGGCGGCGCAGCCCGAGGTCAAAGCTCCGGCTGCCGAAATCAACTTCAACCGCACGGCCGTCACCACGAAGGGTGACCCGGACATTAAGCTCAAGCAGTTGCTGAGCGCCCAGTCCGTCGGCAGCATCACCCGGGCGGCATCCGCGGGCAGCCTCGGGGCTCCCCTGGACGTCATGGTCACTGCCTCGCCGTTCGGCTACCGGGTCAGTCCCATCACGGGAGCCCTCGGAGAATTCCACCGCGGGCAGGATTACGCAGCCCAGTGCGGCACCCCCGTGCATGCCGCTGCGAGCGGCACCGTAACTTTCTCCGGCTGGCATCCCTATGGGGGCGGCAACCGGGTCGTGATCGACCATGGCAACGGCCTGGAGACCACGTATAACCACTTGTCGTCGTCCGATGTCCACGTGGGCCAGCAGGTCTCCCGTGGTGATGTGGTGGCGATGAGCGGGACCACCGGCGCCTCCACCGGCTGCCACCTCCACTTCGAGGTGATGGTCAATGGAGAAGTTGTTGACCCGCTCGGCTGGCTTTAGCCAAGCCGAGGGACAGCTCGCATTTCTGTGACACGCCGTGATCTGAATGTGACATTGAGTCCCAACTGTTGTACCGTATGAAGCACGCCAACTTCTCCGAAGTTGGCGCTCTTGAGTGGATTGCCTAACTCTGCCACCGCTCAAGGTCCGTTCGCATGACATCGTCTGGCAGGGGCGGGGGAACCAATTTTGGTCTTCGCAAGAAGACCTAGGGGTTAAGTCGCAAAGCTTCCCAGGAAGCAGCGCGGCCGGGTGACTCCCATCCGAATCCGACAGCTCACCTCGTAGGCATTGGGAGAGGCTACTTTCGTGTCTTCACGCCACAATGCTGCGCGTTCTCGCGCTGGCGAGGCTCAGTTGAGCCCGCTGAACTCCATGCTCCGCGTTGCCCTTGCCGGCGCCCGGACTGGTTCACACAACGCAGTTCCCGCTTTTGGCGCGTCTTCGCAGTACACCCTTCGCTAAGAAACCCGTTTCGGGGCGATCCGGCGTACCCCCAAGATGCCGGAGCGTCCTCAGTCCCGCCTGCAAGCAGCGCGGACCCAAGGATCACGAAAGAGAGAACTAGATGACTACTCGTGCAACCATTGCACGCCACCGCGCGGAGGTCACCAAGACCAACTCGCTGGCTGTCATTGCTAAGGCCGTCGGCGACAACGCCGGTGGCATGGGTCGCCAGGCCGCGGTTATCGCTGCTGCCTCCGGCCTGGTCCTGACCAGCGGTATCGCAGCCAACGCTGCCGACACCAACGTTCAGCGTGAATCGGCTTCCGCTTCGGCCATGGAGGTACAGTCCAACGCACCGGCCACGATCTCCGCGGCCTCCAGCATCGCGATCTCCTACGAGAAGCCTGCTGTAAAGACCGCACCTGCCCCGGTCGCCGAGGCTGCCCAGCCCGTCGTCAACGTCCAGGAAGCCGGCACCGCCGCTACCGGCACCGGCACCGCGGCCACCGCATCGCTGGCCACCAAGGCTCCCGCCGCCGTCAGCGGCATGGGCGCCTCCATCGCTGCTGCTGCTTACGCTCAGATCGGTGTCTCCCAGGACTGCACCATGCTGGCCACCAACGCGCTGGCCGCAGTGGGCATCCACTACCACGGCTGGCCGGCAGGTTACCTGTCCCTGGGACGCACCGTGAGTGCCGCAGAGGCTCAGCCGGGTGACCTCGCCTACTACCAGAACGGTGGCATGGGCATGGCCCACATCGCCGTCTACGTCGGCAACGGCATGGCCGTCCACGGCGGCTGGAACGGCGGCACCACCGCGCTGTACAGCGTCAACGTCGGCTCCGGCCCGGTCTTCATCCGCGTCGGCGGCTAGGACTTAGGCGCCTCTAACGCCTGAAGCTTTGCGAAGGACCCCTGCCCCTGCGGCAGGGGTCCTTTGTCATGCGTAGCCGGCAACCGCATCGCGAGCCGAGAGTCCCGTCAAAGAAAAATTCGGCAATCCGGGCCTCCGGTGTTTACTCTTGTGGTGTCGATCCATAGCCCGACCATGCACAGGGCAGCCGGCCCTCGTGCCCCTGGCGGGTGCGGCCGTGAAGAGGTATGCGGATGCGCACTCTCGTTCTGAATGCTGGATATGAACCGCTGGCGGTAGTCACCTTCCGCCGGGCGCTGGTGCTTGTATTGACCGGTAAGGCCAGCGTGGTGGCCGAAGGGGACGATCCCGTGGTGGGTCCGCAGGATATCCTCGGCCGGCCAACCGTGATCCTGCTGAACCGGTACATCAGGCCGCGCTACAACACCCTGACGGCAGTCAGCCGTAGGGGAGTCCTGCGCCGGGACAACCACCGCTGCGCGTACTGCGGCAAGGCGGCCCACACCATCGACCATGTCCACCCCAAGTCTCGGGGCGGCGCGGATTCATGGGAGAACCTGGTGGCCGCCTGCCTGCGCTGCAACAACGCCAAGGGGGACCATACCCCCGCCGAAATGGGCTGGAAGCTCGGCTTCGTTCCGGGCCCGCCCAAGGGCACGATCTGGCAGATCAAGGAACTGGAGAAGCCAACGCCCGCCTGGGACCCGTTCCTGCTCCCCGAAAAGGCGCACTGACAAAGGCTGCTGACGCCGCGGGCCGGCTCTATCCGGTGACGGTAGGGCTAGGCTGGGTTGGTGGAATTCGACGCTATTGTTCTCGCCGGGGGCCGGTCGGCCAGGCTGGGCGGTGTGCCCAAGGCCCTGCTGGCGGTCGACGGCGCCACCCTGCTCGAGCGGTCGCTGCAGGCTGCCCGCGGAGCCCGCCGGATAGTCGTCGTCGGCCCCGCCGCCGGTAGCCTCCCGCCGGACGTGCTGGCCTGCCGCGAGGAACCGCCCTTCGCCGGTCCCGCCGCCGCGATTGCGGCCGGCCTCTCCACCTTGGCTGCCGCGGCAGGCCGGGGCGAGCCCGATGTCGGGCGCCCGGCACCCCTGACTCTCGTGCTGGCCTGCGACATGCCCCGCGTCGCGGCCGCCGTCCGCGCCCTGCTCGACGCGACGGCCGACTTGCCCGCAGAATTCCCCGCCGACTTGCCCGCCGGAGCGCCGGGCAGTGACGAGGCCGGTCCCAGGGACGGGGTCGTCGCCGTCTCGGCGGAAGGCCGAACGCAGCCACTCGTGGGGCTATATGGCACGGCCGCGCTAGAACGCGCCGTCGCCGACGCGGCCCGGCGGAACGCGCTTGAGGGCGGCTCGGTGTTCTCCCTCCTTGCTAGTCTTGAGCTGCGGGAGGTTCCGGCTCCGCCCGGCTCCACGGATGACGTGGATACTTGGGACGACGCCGCCGCTTTGGGGGCGTCGACTCCCGGCCAGGGACCGTCCGGGGCGCTGCAGCCCAACCTAACTTTGGAGGCAAACGGTGAAGAGCCAGGATGAAACGCTTGAAGACTGGTGCCGTGCGCTGCTCCAGGCACTTGAGCTCGAAGATGTCGAGATCGACATCAACGAGGTGCTGGGCCTGGCCGGTGTGGCGGCCCATTCGGTCGTCCGCCCCGCCGCGCCGCTGACCACTTTCATCGCCGGCTTTGCAGCCGGCCTGGCGTCCGGAACCGGGCAGGCGCCGGACGATGTCTCGATGCAGGCCGCCATGGGCGTCGCCCGGAAACTCGCCAAGGACTACGCCGCAGCCGAGGCCTCCGGGGCATGACCCCGGAACCCCCTCACGGCAGCCCCGGCGCCGACGCCGACGCTGAAACCGTCGCCGCCGACGCTGAAACCGAAGCCGCGGACGCCGAAACCGACGCCGGAACCAATGCGAGCGATGCCCCGGAGGCACCGCACCGGCATCTGGCGCACAGTTGGCAGGAAGCCCGGCAACTGGCCTTCGACTGCGCCGCGCCCATCCCCTCAGCGCCTGTGCCGCTGCGCCACGCCCTGGGTAGGACCCTGGCCGAGGATGTGACGGCCCTGCACGACATGCCGCACTACGCGTCCTCCGCGATGGACGGCTGGGCGGTCAGCGGCAGCGGGCCCTGGATCCTCGCCGAACCGGGCCAGCGGTTGGCCCCGCACCAGGCGAGTCCGATTGTCACCGGCGGCCTGATTCCGCCGGGTGCCAAGGCCGTGCTCCGCAGCGAGAGCGGCGTCATCGCCCCGGACGAGGACGGGCTTCCGGTCCTCAAACTCGGCGGCGGCGCCAAACCCGGCGAACCCCGCAATGGCGACCACATCCGCAAGGCCGCTGAGGAGGCGGCCGCCGGCGAACTGCTGATCCAGGCGGGCGCCGTGCTCAACCCGGCACACCTCGCCCTGGCCGCCCTCGCCGGGCACGACGCCCTGCCGGTCCTCGGCAAGGCCGTCGTCCGGCTGGTGTTCACCGGCGCCGAAGTCGTCAGCACCGGTGTACCCGCGCCGGGAGAGGTGCGGGACACCTTCGGCCCGCAACTTGCCGCCGTCGTGGAAATGCTCGGCGGGATTTGTGCGGGAGAGACCAAGATCGGGGACGACGACGCCGACTGGCTCGCCGCACTCGAAGATACCGAGGCGCCGGATGCCGGCAACGACACCCTCTCCGGCGCCGGAGACGGCGCGGAACCGTCCGAGGAGACGCTACCGGCCGACGTCGTCATCACCACCGGCGGTACCGGGCGCTCCGGCACCGACCACCTGAGACGGACGGTCGCGGAATTGGGCGGCAGGCTGCTGATCGACGGCATCGCGATGCGGCCAGGCCACCCCGCGGTCCTGGCAGAACTGCCGGACGGGCGCTTCGTCATCGGGTTGCCCGGCAACCCGCTCGCCGCCATGATGGCGCTGTCCACGATCGGCGCCCCGCTGCTGGCAGCGCTGGACCACAGGACGGCGCCTCCGGTGACCGAGGTGCCGTGCGGGACCATGATCGAGCCCGACCCCGGCCGCACCCGGCTGATGCCGTTCCGCATGGTGTACGGCATGGCATCGCCGGCGCAGCACACCGGCCCGGGCATGATGCGCGGTCTGGCGGCGGCCGACGGCATTCTGGTGGTCCCGCCGCACGGCGTGCAGCTGGGGGAGTTGGTGCCGGCGTTCGCCTTGCCGTGGGGAGCCGCCCTGCCGGAACCGGCCGCCGCCAAGCCCGCCGCAAAGCCGGCCACCAAGCGCGCCGCCAGGAAGCCGGCTGCGGACGGTCCGGTTGACTGGAGCGGGCTGCTTGGCTGACCCGCGAACCGGGGCCATGATGGATTCAGGGACTTGCCGCGCCACGCGGCAGGATCCGAACGCAATGTTTATGAGGAGTATCCGATGGGCCGCGTGACACAGCGCCGCAAGGTGCACAAATTTGTTCTGGACGGCTCGGCGCAGGCCTTGGAGTTCCCGGTCCGGCACCGGGAAGACGTGCTGGCGGTCGAGGAACCGCTCGAGATCCGGCTGGGTAATCTGTCCTTCTCCGTCACGATGCGGACCCCCGGCAACGACTTCGACCTCGTCGCCGGATTCCTGGTCTCGGAAGGGGTCATCTGGACGGCGGAGCAGCTCGTCTCGCTGCGCTTCTGCGCCGGCGAGGACGAGGATGGGGTCCAGACCTTCAACGTCGTTGAGGCCCAGCTGCGCCCCGACGTCGTCCGGCCGGACACAGGACGCAACTTCTTCACCTCCAGCTCCTGCGGGATCTGCGGAACCGACTCGATCGACGCCGTGCGTAAGTCCTCCCACTTCAGCCCCGTGGCGGACCCGCTGACCGTGCCGGTGGAGACGCTGGCTTCGCTGCCGGACCGGCTCCGCGAAGCCCAGGCCGTTTTCGATGTCACCGGCGGCGTGCACGCAGCGGGACTTTTCCGGATTTCCGACGACGGCTCGGCTGAACTGCTCTGCCTGCGGGAGGACGTAGGCCGGCACAACGCGGTGGACAAGGTGGTGGGCTGGGCGCTGCGGGAAGGCCTGCTGCCCCTGCGCGGGACCGTGCTCCAGGTATCGGGCCGGGCGTCCTTCGAGCTGGTGCAAAAGGCCTCGCTGGCCGGGATCCCGGTGCTGGCCGCCGTCAGCGCGCCCTCCAGCCTGGCCGTGGAACTCGCGGAAGCCAGCGGAATGACCCTCGCCGGTTTCAGCCGCGGCACCACCTTGAACGTGTACGCCGGCCACGAACGCGTGGCCCTGCGGCAGTCATCTGCCAGCGACGCACACGCATAACCTGCGTTGGCTTTACTGAGGCGGCCGTCGTAGATTTTATCCATCGACTGGACACAAGGTCGACCACGACGTTGCCACACCGGAACCAGCGCTAAGAGGATCACATTGCACGACGACCGCCGTCTCACGGAAGTCCGGCTGGACCGCTTTCTACGCGAACGCGTCATCCCGGCCGTGTACCCGCGCCGCGTCCCGCTCACCTTGAGCAGCTGGGACGCTCCCGGTGAACCAGTCACCGTGCAAGAGGCGCTGCGGCAGACATTCGGCCCGCAGGAGCAGGGGGCGCCGTGGGGGCAGCCGTGGAGCACCAAGTGGCTCCGCCTCCAGGGTGATGTCCCCGATTCCTGGGGCAGCGGCGCGGATACCGCCGTCGAAATCCTGGTCGATCTGGGCTTCAACAGTGATCTGCCCGGATTCCAGTGCGAGGGCACTGCCTGGCGCGCCGACGGGTCGGTGATCAAGGCGATCTCGCCCCGGAACCAGTACATCCCCCTGAAGCTGCTCGGCAGCGGCATGAGCGTGGACTTCTACGTCGAGGCAGCGGCGAATCCCGACCTGTCGCAGGGCTGGACCTTCGCGGCCACCCCCTACGGGGACAAGGCCACCGCCGGCTCCGAGGCACAGTACCGGCTGGGCCCGATCGTGATCGCCGAGCTCAACCAGGCGGTCTGGGAGTTGCAGCAGGACATCGATGCGCTCCGCGGCCTCATGCACGAATTGCCCATGGAGTTGCCCCGAAGGCACGAGATCCTCCGGGCACTGGAGCGGATGCTGGACGTCATGGATCCGGACGACGTCCCCGGAACCGCCGCCGCCGGCCGCGCCGCCCTCGCCGAAGTGCTGGCCCGACCGGCCTACGCCTCCGCCCACCAGCTGGTCGCCACCGGCCACGCGCACATCGACTCCGCATGGCTGTGGCCCGTCCGGGAAACCATCCGCAAGTGCGCGCGGACCTTCTCCAACGTCGTTGCGCTGATGGACGAGGATCCTGAATTCGTCTTTTCCTGCTCCTCGGCGCAGCAGCTGGCCTGGATGAAGGAGTACTACCCGGAGCTCTTCGCGCGCATCCGGGAAAAGGTCAAGACCGGCCAATTCGTCCCGGTGGGCGGGATGTGGGTCGAATCGGACAGCAACATGCCCGGCGGCGAAGCCATGGCGCGCCAGTTCCTGGAGGGCAAGAGCTTCTTCCTCGCGGAGTTCGACGTCGAATGCCAGGAAGCCTGGCTGCCGGACACCTTCGGTTATTCCGCAGCAATGCCGCAGATCGTCAAGGCCGCCGGCAGCAAGTGGTTCCTGACGCAGAAGATTTCCTGGAACCAGGTCAACCGGATGCCGCACCATACCTTCCACTGGGAAGGGATCGACGGTACCCGGCTGTTCACGCACTTCCCGCCGGTGGACACCTACAGCTCCGAAATCAGCGCCCGGGAGCTGGCGCACGCCGAGCGCAACTACCGGGACCACGGCCGCGGCACGATGTCGCTGCTCCCGTTTGGCTACGGCGACGGCGGCGGCGGCCCCACCCGGGAAATGCTGGCGGCTGCGCGGCGCAACGCGGACCTGGAGGGGTCGCCCAAGGTCCGGCTCGGCTCGGCCGCGGAGTTCTTCGCCGGCGCCGAGGCGGAATACCAGGCACTCCCGGTCTGGGTGGGCGAGATGTACCTGGAACTCCACCGCGGCACGTACACCAGCCAGGCAAACACCAAGCGGGGAAACCGGCGCAGCGAGCACCTCCTCCGGGAGGCGGAGCTCTGGTGCGCCACCGCGGCGGTCCGGACCGGCGCGGACTACCCGGCAGCCGAGCTCAAGCGGCTCTGGCGGCTGGTCCTGCTGCAGCAGTTCCACGACATCCTGCCCGGCAGTTCGATCGCCTGGGTGCATCAGGACGCGGAGCGGAACTACGACGCCGTCGCCCGCCAGCTGGAAGCGATCATCGCAGCCGCGGCCGGCGCCGTGCTGGGGGAGGGCGAGCAGGAGTTCCTGCTCAACGCCGCCCCTCATCCGCGCGAGGGCGTCCCGGCGCTCGGCGCAGCCACGCCAGCGCCTGCGGCCGCCCCAGTGGAGTCGGCGGAGGCCCAGGGCGGCTACCTGCTGGATAACGGAATCATCCGCGCCGCGGTGAACGCCGACGGCCTGCTGGTCTCGCTGCGGGACTACGCCGCCGGGCGCGAAGCGATCGCGCCGGGGGAGTTTGGCAACCTGCTGGAACTGCACCGGGACACCCCGAACGAATGGGATGCCTGGGACATCGACGCGTTTTATCGCCGCAACGTCACGGCGCTGACCGAGGCCCGCTCCGTAGCGCTGGAACGCGACGGCGGTGCCGCCGTCGTCGTGGTGGAGCGGCTGGCCGGGACCTCCGCCGTGACCCAGCGGATCCGGCTGGAGCCGGGCTCGGCGTCGCTGGAGATCTCCACGGCGGTGGACTGGCAGGAACGCGAGAAGCTGCTCAAGCTCGGCTTCGCCTTCGACGTCCGGGCCGACCGATCCGCCGCGGAGACGCAATTCGGCCACGTGTTCCGGCCTACCCACCTCAATACCTCGTGGGAGGCCGCAAAGTTCGAAATCTGTGCGCACCGCTGGATCCATGTGGCCGAGCCCGGCTACGGCGTGGCGGTCTCGAATGCCGCCAGCTACGGCCACGACGTCACCCGCAATATCCGCCAGGACGACGGCGGCACCACCACCACCGTCCGGGTCTCGCTGCTGCGGGCACCCAAGTTCCCGGACCCGAACGCGGACCGCGGCCCGCATGAACTCACCGTCACCGTCCGGCCCGGCGCCAGCATCGCCGACGCAGTCGAGGAGGGCTACCGCACCAACCTCGCCCCGCGCGTGGTTAGGGGAGGGCACGGCGTGGAGCCGCTGTTCACGGTCTCCAATCCCGCCATCGTGGTCGAGGCGGTCAAGCTGGCGGAGGACGGTTCAGGCGACGTGGTTGTCCGCCTCTACGAGTCCCTCGGTCAGCGCTCCTTCGGAGTGGTGTCGGCGAATTTCGGAGCCACGAATGTCCAAGCGGTGGACCTGTTGGAACGCGTGGTGGACGCTCCCGGCGTGACGGTCCGGGACGGGGCTGCCGAGCTCACGCTTCGGCCCTTCCAGCTGCTCACCCTGAGGTTCCGGCGCTGATGGTGCCAGGCTGATGGTGCAGGAGGAGATGAAGCGGCGGCCTGCGCAGCCGCATTGGCCGGTTAAACACGCCGCTTAAACAGGCTGAGTGGGAGCGGTCCTTACGGACCGCTACCACTCATCCCCCCAATGGCGCTTGGACGTTTCACCTGGCCCCGTAAGAACTGAATCCCCATTCACGAAGCCGGCTGGCGTTTTCACACATTTATGATTCTCTCACGCTCTAATGATTTTGTGAACGAGTGGGGCTACTTTTTACGGAACGTTGCAGGAGCGTTATCCGGCGGCCGGGAGATTTGCCCGGAAAACCAGAACATGAGCAACCCCAGAACGTAGCCGAGGACCGCTGCGTAGTTTACGACTAGCCGGGCCCCGAACCAAGCCTCCGGCGTAAAGGAGGCCGGGATGCTTAAGACCGCGGCCGCCGCCCCCACCAGGGTAACGACGGCACCGGCCCGGACCAGCCGTGGCAGCGCCGCCCTGATGGTCGCCAGCAAGGGAGGCAGCAGGACAAGTGAAACAAAGGCCGGATAGCTGCGTCCGGCCGCCGCGTAGAGCGGGGCAAGGAGCGCGTTTCGGCCGCTGTCCGTCAGATCCTGGAGCCCGGCCGATGACCCCCGGGTGTCCATCAGGAGGAACGTCACCGCCACCGCCAGGCAGGCGGCTGCCATGCCCCAGCGGCCGGCGCGGCCGGTGATCAGGTCCCTGGCGCGGGTAGCCCCCAGCCCCTTGGCCAGCCGCTGCCCCACCAGGAATACCATCCCGAACACGATGAAGCGCAGGGCCAGATTGGTGAGGTTAAAGCCTCCCAGCGCACCATCGATCGCGGCGTAGGGTCCCTCGATGCTGAGCAGGCTGCACAAGGTGGCCAGGAACAGGATCCCGAAAACAGCCCTGTTACGTCCGCGCAGGGCATCCGGCAGACGCAGCAACAGAACCAGGCTGCAGATGATCAGCGTGCCCCATTGGAGCATGTCCACCTCCTATTCATTCTGGCTGTGCTGTCCCTGGCGTCGGGGCCCTTGCGTGCTCTCCCTTGGCTACGTCGCGGCTATCGCGGGGCCGTCGTCGAGGGCCCCGTCGAGGTTCCCCCGGGGCCTGGAATCTTTCCCGCCGCCGTCCCCGGCCGGCGGCGACTGGCCGCCACCCGCGACAGCCAGATCACCGTCAGTCCGAGGCTCAGGCCGATTACCGCGGTGAAGTTGATCTTTGCCTGCACACCGCTTGTGCCCGGCACGACGAAGGGAAACACGGCGGCGGCAATCAGCGCCGCGCATCCCAGGGACAAGAGCGCGGCTCCGACCCGGAGCGCGGCGGGCAAGCGGCGGCTCACGGCACGAACCGTGGCCGGCAGCAGGCAGGCCGCGACGAACGCGGGGTAGACCCTTCCGGCCGTCCCATACAGCCCGATCAGTTCGGCATTCGCGGCGCTCCGCAGGGGAAGTCCGTTGAGTCCGGTGGAGGAGCCTTCGGTGTCAGCCAAGACGAAGCAGACGGCGGTGGCCACCGCGATAGCGCCGAGCACGGCGAGCCCGAACGGCCCTGAGACACGGCGGACACCCTTCCCGTCATCGAACGCTTTCGCCGTCCGGTAGCCGGCCAAGGCCACTGCCCCGTAGGTAAGGAACCTCAAAATCAGGTTGGCGTAGTTGGCACCCCCGAGCCAGGAGTCGACGGCCAGATACGGCCCGTCGATGCTGAGCAGGATCGCGCAGGCGGAGAGGAAGAAGGCGCCGAAAATCGAACGGTTGCGGCCCGCGACCGCGTCGGGGATACGGGCGAGGGCCACCGCCCCGCAGATCGCCAGGGCAAGCCACTGCAGGACCGCGATCATTGCTTTGCTCCGGCGGACCGGGGTCGCGGCAGGCGCTTCGCTAAGGTCGCGGCGATCATCCCAGGTTCTCCCAGATCTTCTCGGTTTGCGCCCGTTCCTGTTCCTGGCGGCGAAGCACCTTGCCGAGGGTCTGCAGCCGCTCTCCGGCCAAGGCAACCAGTTCGCCGTCGGACAGCGCATCCAGGGCAGCCTGCCGGGCATCCGTTGGCCAGCCGGCTTCAACCTCGGTGATCAGCCCTGTCGCCACAAGACCGCCGGCGAGGCCCACGCCGGCCGCCCGCGAGGTGGCGACGGCAAGTTCGGGCGAGAGCCGGTTGGCCGTCAATTGGGCGGAATAGTTCTGTGGCGCGACGCCGGTGGCGGCGGAGACCCGGTGGCGGAGTTCGCCGTCGTCGATGGCATCAACCCAGTTCCGGACCGAGGTGGCATGCGGCGCCGGGCTGAGGGCGTGGGGCTGCCGCTCACCTTGTTCCTGATCGGCGGAGCGGGAGATGACGGCCCGCAGCAGGTCCATGGTGGCGACCTGGCTGACGAGTTCGGCCGCCGTGGGAGCCTGCGCCAGCAGGGTGAGATCCGCGTAGTTCTCAAACGAGGCCAGGGCGTCTGCAGGGTTGATGCCCAGCGCCCGGCTGATGCTCACTACCGTGCTTTCGGCTACCTTGCCGCGCACCAATTGCTGGGCCAGCGTGGTCCGCTTGACGCCGGAGACCCTGCAGATGTCAGCCGTGCTCGCGGTCGGGGCAACGCCATGAAGCCAGAGTTGGAACGCTTTGGCGGGTACGGGCATCTATGACTTTCTGCAGGTTCGGTCGGGCGCGGGCTGGGTCAAAGTTCGCTGCTTGGCCGCGACCCCGCGGGAGGAGTGCGATGCCGCGGCCCTCACATCATCATAATTCTTTAGCCGCGATGTTCTCTCGACCCGGCACGGGTTGCGCGTCGGCCACGGGCGGGCAGTTTCGCGAACCGCGTCGCGCGGCCACCCTTCCCAGCCAAATCAGTGACAGGCCCACCATCAGTCCGAGCACCCCAGCCAGGCTGATGATGTATTGGATGAAGGCCAGGCGCTGGGGCAGGAGGTCGCTGATGGGCAGAAGGATCATGGCGGCGGATCCGGTCGTCAGGAGTGCCGCTCCGCCGCGGACGAGACGCGGCAGCCGGGATCGAAGGACCTTGATGGTCGCCGGCAGGAGGCAGGCCGCTACGTATGCCGGGTAGAGCCGGCCGGCCGTCGTATAGAGGGCGATCAGCTGGCGGTTAGGGCCGCTCTGGTCCGGCAGCGTGGACAGTCCCACCGAGGTGCCGGCGGTATTCGCCATCAGGAACGGCACAGCGGTGGCGATACAGATGGTTGCCAGCGCCGCCAGGCCCACGGGTCCGAGGAGTAAGCGGAGGCTGTGGGTGTTTTCAAAGCCCTTGACAATCTTGTACCCGGCCAGCAGGACGGTCGCGTAAACCACATACCGGAGCAGCAGGTTGGCGTAGTTGTTGGAACCCAGGAAACCGTCGATCAGTGTGTAGCTCCACTGAATGCTCAGGAGCATGCCCACCGTGACGAGCAGGAAGATGCCGAAAAGTGAGCGGTTTTCCCCGCGCAGCGCCGCTGGCATTCGGAGGAGGGTGATCAGGGCACAGACAGCCAGGACGAACCATTGCAGGGCACTGATCATGGGCGTTTCCTCTTCCAATGTGTCCGCACGTGCTTCCGCTGCGCGTCTTCACTCACGAGGGTCCGAGACGCTGGCGATTTTGCCGGGGAACCCAATTCAACTATGCTAGATGCTCGAACCCGCTGGTCCGTACACCCCCCAAGTCCGGACCAGCGGGTTCTTCTATGCCCGGCGGAATGTGGGCGGATTCGAACGGATTTTTCGGCCCCGGACGGCTGCCCGCGGCAGGCCGTTTTGGGCCGCGGTGAGAGAATGGACTAATGACTGCAACCCTTGTTGCCAAGGACCTTTCCGGTGGTCACGACCACCGGACCCTCTTCTCCAAACTCTCCCTCACCGTCGCGCCGGGCGACGTCGTCGGCGTCGTGGGCGCCAACGGAGCCGGCAAGTCCACGCTGCTGCGGCTCTTGGCCGGCGTCGACCAGCCGCAGGAGGGCACGGTAAGCCTCGCCCCGGCGGACGCGTTCGTCGGCTGGCTGCCGCAGGAGCATGAACGGATCGACGGCGAGACGGTGGCCGGTTACATCGCCCGGCGGACCGGTTGTGGCCAGGCGACGGCGGACATGGAGTCCACCGCGGAGGCGCTGGGCGGCGGTGCTCCGGGCTCGGAGGACGCGTACTCGGTGGCGTTCGACCGCTGGATGGCGTCCGGCGCCGCGGACCTGGAGGAGCGGATTCCGCCGGTGCTCGCGGACCTGGGCCTCGAAGTGGGACCCGACGCCGCGATGACCGGGCTCTCCGGCGGACAGGCCGCCCGGGTGGCGCTCGCGGCCCTGCTGCTGAGCCGCTTCGACATCGTGCTCCTGGACGAGCCCACCAATGACCTTGACCTGGGCGGCCTGGCCAAGCTGGAGTCCTTCGTGCAGGGCCTGCGGGGCGGCGTCGTCCTGGTCTCGCACGACCGGGAGTTCCTGGCCCGCTGCGTGACCACGGTGGTGGAACTGGATCTGGCCCAGAACGCCGTCGCTGTTTACGACGGCGGCTACGAGGCGTACCTGGAAGAACGCGCCGTCGCCCGCCGGCATGCCCGGGAACGCTACGAAGAGTTCGCCTCCACCAAGGCGGACCTTGTCTCCCGCGCCCGCACGCAGCGCGAGTGGAGTTCGCAGGGTGTCCGCAATGCGATGAAGAAAAGCCCGGACAATGACAAGATCCGGCGGGCGGCGAACACCGAGTCCTCGGAGAAGCAGGGCCAGAAGGTCCGGCAGATGGAGTCGCGGATCGCCCGGCTCGAGGAAGTCGAAGAGCCCCGGAAGGAATGGCAGCTGCAGTTCAGCATCGGGGCGGCACCAAGGTCCAGCGCTGTCGTTGCGACGCTGCGGGACGCTGTGGCCCGGCAGGGTGACTTCACCCTGGGGCCGGTAAACCTCCAGCTCAACGCCGGCGAGCGGATCGGCATCACCGGACCCAACGGGGCGGGCAAGTCAACCCTGCTGCGGCTGCTGCTGGGCGTGCAGCGGCCCGATGCCGGGGACGCCTCGATGGGCGCCTCCGTGGCGGTCGGTGAAATCGACCAGGCCCGCGGGCTGCTGGCCGGCCACCTCAAACTCGCGGACGCGGTCGAGGCGGTGCTGACGGACCAAACCCCGGCGGAGGTCCGGACCCTCCTGGCCAAGTTCGGGCTCAAAGCCGACCACACCTCCCGGCCCGTTGATTCACTTTCACCCGGCGAACGGACCCGGGCCGCGCTGGCACTCCTGCAGGCCCGCGGCGTGAACCTGCTGGTCCTCGACGAGCCGACCAACCACTTGGATCTTCCCGCGATCGAGCAGCTCGAAGAGGCGCTCGAAAACTACGACGGCGCCCTGTTGCTCGTTACACATGACCGACGGCTGCTGGAAAACGTGCGCCTGGACGTGCGCTGGAACGTCGTCGACGGCGTCGTCACCGAACTGCTGGGCGCGAGCGCCCCGAAAGGTACCAACTCATGAGCATGGACCGGGTTGCCTGGAGCTCCCTTTACAACATCACCCGCGCCTCCAGTGGGTCCAAGCCGTTCTCCAAGGAGCTCCTCAAGCGCGTGTTCGGCTTTGCCCGCCCGCACCGCGGCCAGCTGATCGCCTTCGTGCTGCTGTCCATCGTGATGGCGGTCCTCGCCGTCGCCACGCCGGTGCTCGCCGGCCAGGTGGTGGACGCGATCATCGCGAAGGCGGCCGCCGGAACCGTGATCTGGCTGGCCGTGCTGATCGCCATCGTGGCGGTGGCCGAGGCTGGCCTGGGCCTGGTCACCCGCTGGCTGTCCTCCACCATCGGCGAGGGCGTGATTGTCGACCTGCGGACCAAGGTCTTTGACCACGTGCAGAAGATGCCCATCGCGTTCTTCACCCGGACCCGCACCGGGGCACTGGTCAGCCGGCTCAACAATGACGTGATCGGCGCGCAGTCGGCCTTCGCCGGCACGCTCTCCGGCGTCGTCAGCAACGTGGTGGCGCTGGTCCTCACCCTTGTGGTGATGCTGAACAAGTCCTGGCTGGTGACCGTGCTGGCCATGATCCTGCTGCCGATCTTCCTCATTCCGGCCCGCCGGATGGGCTCCAAGCTGGCCGAACTGCGCCGCGAGGCAGCCGAGCACAACGCCGCCATGGGCACCCAGATGACGGAACGTTTTTCCGCCCCCGGCGCCACTTTGGTGAAGCTCTTCGGCCGGCCGAACGAGGAATCCCACGAGTTTGCACTCCGCGCCGGCCGGGTGCGGGACATCGGCGTCCGCACCGCGATGCTCCAGTTCACCTTCGTGACCGCGCTGACCCTCGTCTCCGCGCTGGCCCTGGCCCTGGTGTACGGACTCGGCGGCTGGCTGGCCCTCGGCGGCCAGCTCGCCGCGGGCGACGTCGTCGTGCTGGCGCTGCTGCTCACCCGCCTCTACGCGCCGCTCACCGCGCTCTCCAACGCGCGGGTGGAAATCATGAGCGCGCTGGTCAGCTTTGAGCGCGTGTTCGAGATCCTGGACCTCAAGCCGCTGATCCAGCAAAAGCCGGACGCGGTGGAATCGCCGCGCGGGCCGCTCGCGGTGGAATTCGACGACGTCCGCTTCTCCTACCCTTCGGCTGACAAGGTGTCGCTGGCCTCGCTCGAGGACGTCTCCACACTGGATACCCGCGGCGGCGAGGAAGTGCTGCACGGGATCAGCTTCCGGGTGGAGCCCGGGCAGACCGTGGCCCTGGTCGGGTCCTCGGGCGCCGGCAAGTCCACCATCGCCCAGTTGCTCTCCCGGCTGTACGACGTCGACTCCGGCGCCGTCCGCTTCGGCGGCATCGAACCCGGCACCGCCGTGGACGTCCGGGACCTCACCTTCGATTCGATGCGCCAGACGCTGGGCATGGTCACGCAGGACGGTCACCTCTTCCACGAGAGCATCGCCTCCAACCTGCGCCTGGCCCGTCCCGGCGCCAGCGAAGAGCTGATGTGGGACGTGCTGCGCCAGGCCCGGCTCGAGGACATGATCCGCTCCCTGCCGGACGGCCTGGACACCGTGGTGGGGGAGCGCGGCTACCGGCTCTCGGGCGGCGAACGGCAGCGGCTCACCATCGCCCGCCTGCTCATCGCCCAGCCGCGCGTTGTGATCCTCGATGAGGCCACGGCCGCGCTGGACTCCACCAACGAGGCAGCGGTGCAGGAGGCGCTCGGCGCGGCCCTCGAAGGCCGCACCGCCGTCGTGATTGCCCACCGGCTCTCCACCATCCGCGCCGCCGACGCCATCCTGGTGGTCGAGGACGGCCGGATCGTGGAGCGCGGCACGCACAACGAACTGCTCGCCGCCGAGGGACGCTACGCGGAGCTGTACCGGACCCAGTTCGCCGAGGCCACCGCGGTAGCGGCGGAGTCGGTGCCGGAACTCTAGCCCTTCCGCTCCGGCTTCGCGCCGAGGGCGGGAAGCACGTGGTCTGTGAGGAGGGGCGCCAGGTCGTCCGGCAGCGCGGCGGCCAGGTCCAGCCAGCGGATTTCGGCGATCTCGGCCGACGGGCGCGCGGTCCAGCTGCCTGCTGCGCCACCCAGGGTGGGCGCGGTGAACACCGTGGCTTCAATCTGCGTGGCCGCCTCGTTGGCGGCCTCGGCCAGCCAGATTCCGAAGGGCGCAAGGTCTTCGGGCGCCACGATGATGCCGACTTCCTCCTCGAGTTCGCGGGAGGCCGCCTGTGCCGCGGTTTCGCCGGCTTCGGGTTTGCCGCCGGGATGCATGAACTTGTCGGTGCCGCGTTTGCGGACCGTCAGGAGCCGGCCGGCGTCGTCAAAAACGCAGACGGCGGACACCACGATGCGGGGATTCACGCCCGTTCTGGTGAGCACGGATTCGAGCAGGAGGTCCTTGGCCGGGCCTGTGACGTCCCAGCGGTAGCGGAACTCATCCGGGCCCAGTCGGGTGTAGTCAACCCGGTAGGTGTCCGGATCGCACCAGTGCTGGTCCCGGTGGTCCCGGACGCCGAAGCCCATCCGATGGAACGCGCGGCCGTCGGGGAAGAACATGTCCATCGTCTCCGGCGATGCCGATGGTTTGAGGAGATACTCGCGGCTGGCCGGACCATGAAACGGCGTGCCGCCGGCCGGGTTCCACTGCACGGTGCCTTTTTCGCGGAAGCAGAGGCCGCCGTCGTCGGTTTCAGTGAAGCGGACGACGCCGGTGAAAGTGCCGCGGCTGCCGGTGGCCCGGTCCAGCATGGTGCGGGCCACGGTCCAGTTGCCCAGCAGGTAGGCGCGGAGGTCCTGGTGCTGGTCACGGCTCCGGTCAACGCGCGGGGCAAAGTCCGGGCCGTCGCCCGGGGTCTGGGAGTTCAAGTGCCCTCGATTGGAATCGAACCAACGACACCGGCTTTAGGAGAGCCGTGCTCTATCCACTGAGCTACGAGGGCGGGCGTGCAGTCGGTCGGCCGTCGGCCGGCCCGTCCGGGCACGGATACAAGCATACAAGGTGGGGACGCGTACTACGCTCTTGGCATGACAGCCTCTGCCCCGACGGTTTCCCGGGAGCTCCTCTACTTCCCGGACGTGGCTTCCACGCGGTTCTATCTGGGCGCGCTCGCGAAATTGAGCGTGCTGCAGTATTTCGTCGTCGAAGCGGCGGTGATCGGTGCCTGGGCGGGGCCGGAGCCGTACAGCCGCCGCACCGGCTACATCAGCGACCTCGGCGCCCTTGGCTGCGGCGAGTTTTCCGGCCGGGACGTTTGCTCGCCGGCGCACCTGCTGATGAATGCGTCGTTCGTGGTGCAGGGGATCGGCATGATGGTCGGGGCGCTGCTGCTGAGCTCGGCCGTGATCGGTATTGCGGCCCGGGCCGGAGTGCGGCTGGCAGTGGCGCCCGGGCGGCGCTCGCCGTCGGTCGCGGCGTTTGCCGCCCGCTCGCTGAGCCTGACCGCGGGTGCCGGGACGGTGATCGTGGGCCTGGTCCCGGAGGACGCCGGTTCCGGCTGGCATGTGGCCGGCGCGGTCATGTACTTCGCCGCCGGCGGCCTGGCCCTCCTGGTGGTGGGCTGGCTGTGGCGCAAGCAGACGCCGCTGGGCTGGTTCATCTTGGCCTGCGGCGCCGTTTCGCTGGCCGCGCTGATCACCGGCGGCGTGACGGGGATGCGGGTTCCGGAACCGGGCACGCTGGAACGGCTCATGGGGTACCCCATCACCATCGGCATGGCGGCACTGGGGCTGGTCGTCGCGCAACGCGTCCGGCAGGAGCTCGTGGCCCGGAAGCGAGCGCGCGTGGCCGCAGCCGGCGGCAACAGGACGTGACCGACTCCGCCGGCTGGGCGGCGGCGGGCCCGGACCCGAAGGGAAGTGCGCCTAGCCTAGGCAGCCGAGGCGATTCTGTGTCGAAGGGGTGTCTTACGCCTCATTTGTGCGCAGGGTTGCACTATCATGAGGGCATTGGCCGGAACGCTCCGGTGCCTCGTGCGGGAGATTGGGTACAGCGCACGCCGAATTGCCGACTTGAAGTCTGTGGGGGCACATGTCTGAACAGTTATTCGCGCCGCGCCTGGCTGCGACTGTCTTCGGCGACCACAACAGTGCTCCTTCACGCCGGGTCGCGGGCCGTCGGGTCGCTGCCCGATGACAGTCGAAGCCCCCGTTGCGCCGGAGGGGCAAATCCCCGAGGAAGCGCCCGGCGAGCCGGTCATTGGCGTCCGGCTGCTCGAGGGCGGGATCATTGAAGTCGAGCTGCCGCCGAACCGGGAGATCGAGGGCCCGGAAGCGCGCGCGGCCGGTGAGACGGTCCGCATGCTCGCCGGCGGCGAGAGGGTTCCGGTGCTCCTGGTCATCTCCGGCGTCGTCGGGGTCAGCGTGGAAGCCCGCCAGGTTTACGCCAGTTCCATTGCGGCGTCGGCGTTTGCGCTGGTAGGGGAGAGCCCCGTGGACCGCGTCATTGCGCATTACCTCCTGCGCTCAAGAACCGAAACAATCCCGGCGGAGTTTTTTCTTTCCCGCACGGTTGCCCTCGAGTGGTTAAGGCCTTATACGAGTGAAAAGTGATGTTCCAGACCCCCGGCTCCATGCGCTTGTCGAGGGCATTGTCCGAATCGCGAGCGGCGACCTAAGTACCCGGATCCCGCACTCCGGTGCCCGAGACGACGTCGCGGCTGTCATCGCGGGCATCAACCTGATGGCCGACGACCTGCAGACCATTTACCAGGAGCTTGAGGAACGGGTCGAGAGCCGCACCGCCATGCTGCGCCAGGCCCAGGTTGAGCTGGAGCGGATGGCGTTGACCGATCCGCTGACCCAGCTGGCGAACCGGACGGCGCTGAACTCGGTGCTCAGCCACGCGCTGGCGGAGACGTCGCGCGGCGAGATGCCGCCGGCCCTGCTTATTCTCGACCTTGATTCCTTCAAGGGCATCAACGACACCCTTGGCCACAGCGCGGGGGACGACGTCCTGCGCGTGATCGCCCGGCGGCTTCAGGACGCGGTCCGGGTGACCGATACCGTGGCGAGGCTGGGCGGGGACGAATTCGCCGTCATGCTTCCCAAATCCAACCTGGTGCGGGCCCGGCGGGTCGCCAACAGAATCCTCAAGGCGCTCAGCGAGAGCCTAGAGATCGGGGACCTGCGAGTCACCTGCGGCACCAGCATCGGCGTCCGCGTGGCCGAGCCGGGCCAGTCCGCAGACGATCTGGTGATGGAGGCCGATACGGCCATGTACGCGGCGAAGGCGCAGCCGCATAGCGGGATCAAGGTCTTCGAACCCGCGCTGTTGTATGCCCGCAGGCTGCAGAGCCTCATGGTCACGGAGATGCGTGAGGCGATCCTCGAGGATCAGCTGACCCTGCATTACCAGCCGGTTGTGGAGCTCGCCACCGGGCGGATCGAAGGCGTCGAGGCGCTGGTCCGCTGGAACCACCCCGAACGCGGGCTCCTGATGCCGGACCAGTTCATCCCGCTGGCGGAGGAAACCGGGATGATCGTGGAGCTGGGGCACTGGGTGCTTCGCAACGCGGTCCGGCAGCTCCGGGACTGGCAGGACCGGCTGGCATTGGACAGCGAGTTCTCCGTCCGGGTCAACATCTCCACCACCGAACTGCAGAACCTCGAGCTCATTGAGCATGTCCGGGACATCCTCCGCGAGACGGGCGTGGATGCCGCGAACCTCATCATCGAACTGACCGAGTCCATGGCCGTCACCGGCGGCGACGTGGACAAGTACTCCCTGAGCGGGCTGCGGCAGCTGGGCGTGCAGCTCGAAATCGACGATTTCGGGACGGGATATTCGTCCATCAGCTACCTGCGCCGGCTCCCGGTGAACGTGGTCAAGATCGACAAGAGCCTGATCGACGGGCTGGGAACGGACGAGGAGCAGGGCGGCTTTGTCGAGGCCGTGCTGCATTTGATCCACGCCTGCGGGCTCAAAGCGGTGGCGGAAGGAATCGAAACCGCCGAGCAGGCTGAGGAACTGGTCCGGCTGGGCTGCGGCAGCGGCCAGGGTTACTACTTCGGGCGGCCAGCGCCCGCCGAGGCCATCGAGACACTCATCAGCCAGGACAGCTCGATTTCGCAGTAGTTGTTTGTCGAGGAACGACGGCGGTTGAACTCGTCCCAGGCAAGAACAAAGGGCGGGAACCGGAGATAACTCCGATTCCCGCCCTTTGCGGTTGCTGACGCCGTTAGTTCTTCGGGGTGGAGTTCGGCCACCAGTCAATGGCTACGACCGAGCTGTGTCCCGAGTTTCCACCGTCGGCGGAGACTGCGGACGCAGCGGAGAGGCCCGCGGCAGCCAAGGCACCAGCGACGAGAAGGGTGGCGAGAGTTTTCTTCATTTAAGACTCCTGATACGTGAGGGGCTGATGTGACTCATGTGATACGAGCTCAGTATAGGGGGTTATCAACACGCCGTCCGATAACGATTTGTGCGGATTGGCGGAACCCTGTGCTATTCGTGCGGTGCTCTTGCGTTTGGTCTCGGGAACCTGTGCGCGCCGTGGTCACAAATGACTGCTGCGGCAACCGATAATTGATTCATGCACTTTGTTTCGCCGTCGTACGCAGAAGCTGAGCTCCGGGCGCACGAGCATCGCAGCAACCATGCCTTCGCCGAGGCAGCCAGCAGCGCACAACGGGCGGCCGAGATCGCCTTGCATGATGGAGATCCCACTTCCTGGTGGAACATGACGTTTCTCCAAGCCGAAAACCTCCTAGACGCTGAGCGTTTTGAAGAGTGCGCGAATCTTGCCACCGACCTGGTATCGGGAGCGGCGCCGCTCCCGGGGTCGCAGGACCGAGCACGTACACACATCTTGCTGGCTAAAGCGCGGCAAGGCGCTGGCCTGCTGGAAGAAGCGACGAAATCCGCGCTCGTGGCGGTGGACCTGACAACCGACGAATTGGATGTCGAGATAAACATCCAGGCCCGACAGGCTTTGATCTCTGGACTGGCCGACGGCGGAAAACTCGCCGAAGCGTGGAACGAGAGCAAACTTCTCGCGGAGGTTATTTCTGACGACGTCGACGACCAGCTTGCTGGCAAGTCCTATTGGGTCATTGGCAATGTAGCCTTCCTTTTCGACAGAATCCAAGACGGCCTCCACTACCACGAACTGGCGGCTGCGACTTTTTCGCCCACCCAGAATCTTGACGTGTGGGCCAAATTCAACAAGGCGTCTGCTGCCATGCGCCTTGCGGCAAATATCGCTGACGTCGACACCCTCCGTTGTATCGAGCGGGCCGAATTGGCCACCGATGTTATTGGCGGGACCGTGAACGACCATATGCTCCTCAAACTTAATCGGGCGCACTGGACGCTTTTGGCCGGAGATTCTCGAGCCGCCATCGACCTTCTGGAAGATGTCTGCCGCCTTGATGACCTCGTAACGCCTCAGCGGTCAGGTGAGGCATGTTTGCTTCTCGGTAGGGCTTACGCCGCCACAGGAGAAAAGTTGCTGGCTCGAGAGTGCCTTCTCAAGTCAATCGGACATTTTGATGCTGCCGGCGCATTCCACCGAGCCGAGCAGGCGCGGGACTTCCTCAGGAACGAAGTGGGCCGGGACACGCTATGGTCCTGGCTGCTTCGCGTCACAGGCTTCGACCGGAGCTGACTCCCCCTCCTGAGCATGCCCTTCGCCGGCGCTGAGCCTTGGACATACAGGGAATGTGCCCATCGGCTGCGGCCAGAAGTGGGCATCTCCGCCGGCGAGGCTAACCCCGCACGTGCGGCAGACGTCTCCAGCAGAATCCGAACCCTATGCCGGTTTGGCACCTGACGCGTCAGCCCGGCCGGCGGAGGGTTTGCGGCCCAGGAACACTGCGGCTCCGCCAGCCACCAGGCTCAGTACCAGCAGGACCCAGCCGGCCACCGTGAGGGCCGACGCCAGGGCAACCTGACCGCCGTCGAGCGTGGCCGCAGACATCATGGTGTCAATGGCCGCGTTGCCCCATAGCCGCACACCGGCAAAGAGCAGCGGCACTGCCCATAGTGCCCAACGGAGCGGTTTCCTGGCCACGTTGGTGCCGATCAGCAGCAACCAGGTGAAGCCGAAGATCAGCGGAAACAGCGTCCCTGCAGTCTTGTGCACGTAGTTGAGCTGGCCGCGGGCATCGGTGTCCAAGGCCGAGCGCAACTGCTCCACGAAGCCCCGGTCGAAGCCGCCGACAAGCGAATCGGGCATCGGGAGTCCGCCGCTGAGCTGCGTGAGCTGGTTCAGGGTCAGCAGGTGCAGGTACCAGAACAGGAACAGGCTCGCCACGACGCCCGCGATCAGGATCAGGTTGCTGTTGCTCTGCGCCTTCTGCGGGGTCCGGGTGGTGCTGGGATTGATCACCGAGGGCAGATGGTGCTGGGGAACGGCCGCGCTCGCGCCGTGCTTCTTGATCCGCTGGGCGGGTGTCTTGGCCATGGCTCCATTATCGCCCCTCGCCGGAGCCGTGTCGGCCGGATCCGGACCGGGTCCCCGCGCACCCGGCCTGCCTGTTCAGCACCTCGCGGCGCCCGATAGGCTGAACGCGTGAGCGAATCAGGCAGTAACGAACTCGTCAGGCACCGGCTCGGCCGGCACAGCACCGCGGAACTCAGCCCCGAACTGGATGATTACCAGCTTGCCGAGGCCCTGGTACGGGAGGCCGGCACCCTGGCCCTGCTCATGCGGCAGGCTGGCCTGGAGGGCAAGCGGAAGACGTCCGTTTCCGACGTCGTGACCGCTGCGGACCACGCCGCCGAAGCCTACGTCCTCGAACAGCTCCAGCGCTGCCGGCCCGACGACGGCATCCTCGGCGAGGAGGGCGCCTCCGTGCAGGGCAGCAGCGGCCGGACCTGGGTGATCGACCCGGTGGACGGCACCTATAACTTCCTGCACGGTTCCAGCTACTGGTGCTCCGCGATCGCGCTCAAGGATTCCTCAGGCCCGCTGCTCGGCGCCATTTTCCAGCCGGAGGAGGACAAGCTCTGGCTTGGCGGCACCGAGCGCACGGCAACCCTCAACGGTGAGCAGCTGACCAGTTTTCTGCCCCGCGATGCGGGCGGCCGTGGCCGCGCCGAGACGCCGCTGGCGGAGCTCGGCGCCGCCACGTACATTCACCCCACCTGGCTGGCCGATCCGATGTGCGCCATGCCCTGGCACGCCGCGGCGACCTCCGCCGCGGCGCTCCGGATGTTCGGTTCGGGCTCGTGCGACCTCGGCCGGGTGGCCGACGGCGAACTGGACTGCTGGTTCCAGCACAGCTCCCCGGAGTGGGACTGGCTGCCGGGCAAGGCGATCGTGCTCGCCGCCGGCGGCGCCACCGACGTCGTCCGCGTCAACGGACTTGAGTGGCACGTCGCCGGCGGAACGACGGCGGTGCGGCAGCTCCGGGCGGCACTTGAGTCAGGCTCCGTGGGGTAGGCGCACCCGCGCAACGTCTGCCGGAGTCGTGGCTGGGCGCAGGAGAGGGGCATGTCCGGAGGTGGACCGGGCGGCGCGGACCGTGCCGTCAGTGGCACCGCCTAGACTTGTTAACACCATGGATATGTTGTTTGACCCCTACGCCGACGGACCCTTCCAAGCTGCCTCGAATCCGGGCGCGCCCGCTAAATCATCCGGAAACCCGGGGGCCGGCACCGGAATGCCGGGCCTGAAGTCAGCTGCCTTCGGTGCCGACGGCGGGCCAAACTTCGGGCCCAACGGCGGAAACAACGCTGCAAACCACCACGGGCACGGCGAGGACTGGGACCGGCCCCAGCTGCCCAACGCGGACGAGCTGCTCCAGGGACTGAACCCGCAGCAGGAGGAAGCCGTCAAGCATGCTGGGGGCGCACTGCTGATCGTGGCTGGCGCAGGCTCCGGGAAGACCCGCGTGCTCAGCAACCGCATCGCCTACCTGATTGCCACCAAGCGGGCGCACCACGGCGAAATCCTGGCTATCACCTTCACCAACAAGGCCGCCGCTGAGATGCGCGAGCGGATCGAGCTCCTGGTCGGCGGCCGCGCCAAGACCATGTGGATCTCCACTTTCCACTCCTCCTGCGTCCGGATCCTGCGGCGCGAGGCGGCCAACGTTGGACTGAACTCCAACTTCTCCATCTACGACTCCGCCGACTCGCTGCGCCTGATCACGCTCGTGGCCAAGAACCTGGACCTGGACCCGAAGCGCTTCGCGCCCAAGGCCATCCAGCACAAGATCTCCGCGCTCAAGAACGAACTGATCGACGCGGACAGCTACTCCTCCAGCGCCAACCACAGCGACCCCTTCGAGCAGGCCGTCGCCGAGGTCTTCAAGGGCTACACGCAGCGGCTCCGCCAGGCCAACGCGATGGACTTCGACGACCTGATCGCCGAGACCGTCTACATGTTCCGGGCCTTCCCGGCGCTCGCCGACTCGTACCGGCGCCGCTTCCGGCACGTCCTCGTGGACGAATACCAGGACACCAACCACGCCCAGTACGCCCTGGTCCGCGAGATCGTCGGCGAGGGCCCCGGCGCGGCGGAACTCACCGTCGTCGGCGACTCCGACCAGTCCATCTACGCATTCCGCGGCGCGGACATCCGCAACATCGTGGAGTTCGAAAAGGACTACCCGGATGCCCGCACCATCAAGCTGGAGCAGAACTACCGCTCCACCCAGACCATCCTGAGCGCCGCCAACTCGGTAATCTCCCGGAACCCCAACCGGCCCGAGAAGCGGCTCTGGACGGCCGAGGGAGACGGCGAAAAGATCGTCGGCTACGTGGGCGAGAACGAGCACGACGAGGCGCAGTTCATTGCCAAGGAAATCGACCGGCTGCAGGATGAGGGAAACCTGCGCCCCGGCGACGTCGCGATCTTCTACCGCACCAACGCCCAGTCCCGGTCCATCGAAGATGTCCTGGTGCGCGTCGGGCTGCCCTACAAGGTGGTCGGCGGCACCCGCTTCTACGAGCGCAAGGAAATCAAGGACGCCCTCGCGTACCTGCGCGTGCTGGTCAACCCGGACGACGACGTCAACCTCCGCCGCATCCTCAACGAGCCCAAGCGCGGCATCGGCGACCGGGCCGAGGGAGCCATCGCCTCGCTCGCACAGCGCGACCGTACCTCCTTCATGGCCGCCGCCCGCCGCGCCGACGAAGCACCGGGCATGGCCACCCGCTCGGTGAACGCCGTGCTGGGCTTTGTGAAGCTGCTCGACGATCTGGCCGAGGTCGCCTCCGGCTCTGGTGCGGCCGCCGCGCTCGAAGCCGTGCTGGAACAGACCGGCTACCTCGCCACCCTGCGCTCCAGCACCGACCCGCAGGACGAGTCCCGGGTCGAAAACCTCGCCGAACTGGTCGCCGTCGTGCGCGAATATGAACGCGACAATCCGGAAGGCTCCCTCGGCGCGTTCCTGGAGCAGGTTTCCCTGGTGGCCGACGCCGACCAGATCCCGGACGCCCCGGCGGGAACCGCCGACGAACTGGCCGCTGCCGTCGCCGAAGCGAAGCGGCTGGGCGTCGTCACCCTGATGACGCTGCACACCGCCAAGGGCCTGGAGTTTCCGGTGGTCTTCCTGACCGGCATGGAACACGGGCTGTTCCCGCACCAGCGCTCCGCCACGGACCCCAAGGAGCTCGCGGAGGAACGCCGGCTCGCCTACGTTGGCCTGACCCGCGCCCGGAAACGGCTGTACCTGACCCGGTCCGAGGTCCGCAGCATGTGGGGCCAGAGCCAGTACAACCCGGCCAGCCAGTTCATCGAAGAAATTCCGGCCGAACTTGTCGAGTGGAAACGCGAAGGGTCCACCCGCCAGGCCAGCAGCTGGGGGAGCGGTGGCTCGATCGGCTCCAGCCGCTACGGCGGATCCTTCTGGGGCGCCGGCCCCGCCCGCGGCACCGGCGCGGACGCCGCGGCAGGCTTCAACGCCGACGTCCCGGCCGCCATCGCCAAGAACCGGGTCCAGCCGCAGAAGGAGATCGTCGCCGTCAGCGTGGGGGACAAGGTCAACCACACCAGCTTCGGCAACGGCACCGTGCTGGCCGTCGAAGGCGCAGGAGACAAGACGGTGGCGAAGGTGAAGTTTGGCGTCGGCGAGAAGCGGCTCCTGCTGCGCTACGCCCCGCTCACCAAGATCGACGCGTGACCCGGCGGGGCGCCTGCCCGGCGGATCAGCCGGCCGCAGCCCGTGGCCGGGTATGTAGCGGCCCGGTATAGAGCTGCCGGGCATAATGGAGCGCATGCGACGGACATCTTTGGGGATCCTGGCTGCGTTCCTAACCCTGACGGCCACGGCGTGCAGCGTCACGCAGAAGGACCCCGATTACGTCCCGCCGGCCCCGCTGCCGGCCTTGGAGCAGCTCAAGCAGGCGCCCCTGACGGACCCGGCGGCCTTGAGTGCCGGCCAGGACTACCTGAGCTTTGTCACGGCGGACCGTAACATCGTCTGCTCGCTGACCTCGGCCCGGGGCGGCCACGTCAACCTGCCCTATGAAGAAAACGGCTTCGGCGGCAGCGGGACGGGCAAGTTCGCAACGGTGCCCGTGGCCCACTGTGAGCTTGCCGCCTACCCGAAACCCGAGGCGAAGGACATCCGCGACGACTGCTCCGGCACCGGCCTCGGTTACCTGGGCGGCACGGCCCTGCTGACCCCGGACGCCGCGGTCTACGGCGAATGCCGCTCCGGCGTCACACAGCAGGAAGCGGAATTCGGTCCCAAGGGCACGCCCAACGGCCCGATCTCCCAGCTTCCGGTCCTTGAAGACGGCAAGAACGTCGAGCGCAACGGCCTGTGCTGCTCTGCCTACAACGGCGGTGTCGCCTGCGGAAACGTGTCCGCCGGGGTCGCGTTCTTCGTTTCGCGCGACCGTTACGAGCTGATCCTTCCGGGCTCCAAACCGGCCTCCCCGACGCCGTCGCAAGCCTCAAAAACCCCGTAATCTAGCGGTTTTTCTACGCTCAATAGAATAGTGTCCTTACTCACATAAGCGGTACTCTGGGTCGGGCTGGTCCCCGCGAAGGACTAGAGTTCCAAAAGGAGCATTGCGCCGTGTGGCTCGTTTCCAAGCTTGTCGCAGGGTGCGTTTATTCCGCAGCCCGGTAACCGCGAATACGCGGGGTCCGGCTGTACAGAAACTACTTCGACGTAGAAGGACACTAAACCGTGGACCTGTTTGAATATCAGGCGCGCGATATGTTCGAGGCGCACGGTGTACCCGTGCTTGCTGGCATCGTGGCGCACACCCCTGAAGAAGCAAAGGCAGCTGCCGAGAAGATCGGCGGCGTAACTGTCGTCAAGGCACAGGTTAAGGTCGGTGGCCGCGGCAAGGCCGGCGGCGTTAAGGTCGCCAAGACCGCTGACGAGGCGCTCGAGCACGCCACCAACATCCTCGGCATGGACATCAAGGGTCACACCGTCAACAAGGTGATGATTGCCCAGGGTGCCGACATCGCCGAAGAATACTACTTCTCCGTCCTGCTGGACCGGGCCAACCGCAACTACCTGGCCATGTGCTCGGTTGAAGGCGGCATGGAAATCGAGCAGCTCGCCGTCGAGCGTCCGGAAGCTTTGGCCAAGGTCGCCATCGATCCCGCCGTCGGCATCGACCAGGCCAAGGCCGACGAGATCGTCGCCGCCGCAGGCTTCGCTGAGGAACTGCGCGGCAAGGTCGCCGCCGTCATCCTCAAGCTCTGGGACGTCTTCAAGAAGGAAGACGCCACCCTCGTGGAGGTCAACCCGCTGGTCAAGACCGGCGCCGGGGACATCGTTGCCCTGGACGGCAAGGTCACCCTCGACGAGAACGCCGACTTCCGCCACCCGAAGCACTCCGCCCTTGAAGACAAGGACGCCGCGGACCCGCTCGAGGCCAAGGCCAAGGCCCAGGACCTCAACTACGTCAAGCTCGACGGCGAAGTTGGCATCATCGGTAACGGTGCAGGCCTGGTTATGTCCACGCTCGACGTCGTCGCCTACGCCGGCGAGAACCACGGCAACGTCAAGCCCGCCAACTTCCTGGACATCGGCGGTGGAGCTTCCGCCGAGGTCATGGCGGCCGGCCTCGACGTCATCCTGGGCGACGAGCAGGTCAAGTCCGTCTTCGTCAACGTCTTCGGCGGCATCACCGCCTGTGACGCTGTCGCCAAGGGCATCGTTGGCGCACTGGCCGAGCTGGGCCACTCGGCCAACAAGCCGCTGGTCGTCCGCCTCGACGGCAACAACGTCGAGGAAGGCCGCCGCATCCTGGCCGAGGCCAACCACCCGCTGGTTACCCTGGCCGCCACCATGGACGAGGGCGCCGACAAGGCTGCCGAGCTCGCCAACGCAGCGAAGTAAAGGGACACGACTATGTCTATTTATCTGAACAAGGACTCCAAGGTCATCGTCCAGGGCATCACCGGCGGCGAAGGCACCAAGCACACCGCCCTCATGCTCAAGGCCGGCACCAACATTGTGGGCGGCGTGAACGCCCGCAAGGCCGGCACCACCGTCCTGCACGGCGACAACGAGATCACCGTCTTCGGCACCGTCAAGGAAGCCATGGCCGAGACCGGGGCTGACGTCTCCATCGTCTTCGTACCGCCGGCCTTCACCAAGGACGCCGTCGTCGAGGCCATCGAGGCAGGCATCGGCCTGGTCGTCGTCATCACCGAAGGCGTGCCGGTCCAGGATTCGGCCGAGTTCTGGGCCCTGGCCCAGTCCAAGGTCGACGCCGATGGCAAGCAGGTCACCCGCATCATCGGGCCGAACTGCCCCGGCATCATCACGCCGGGCGAGGCTCTCGTCGGCATCACCCCGGCGAACATCACCGGCAATGGCCCCATCGGCCTCGTCTCCAAGTCGGGCACCCTGACCTACCAGATGATGTACGAACTGCGCGACCTGGGCTTCTCCACCGCCATCGGCATCGGCGGCGACCCGGTTATCGGCACCACCCACATCGACGCGCTCGAAGCCTTCGAAGCTGACCCGGAGACCAAGGCGATCGTCATGATCGGCGAAATCGGCGGCGACGCCGAAGAGCGTGCGGCTGACTACATCAAGGCCCACGTCACCAAGCCGGTCGTCGGCTACGTGGCTGGCTTCACCGCCCCGGAAGGCAAGACCATGGGCCACGCCGGCGCCATCGTCTCGGGCTCCGCGGGCACCGCCCAGGCCAAGAAGGAAGCCCTCGAGGCTGCCGGCGTCAAGGTCGGCAAGACGCCGTCCGAGACCGCCAAGCTGCTGCGCGAAGTTTACGCGGCACTCTAGGTCCCCAGCACCAAGGCAATGCGGGGTCACCTCCGGCCCGTCCCCTCACCGGGATGGGCGCGGAGGGGCCCCGCGTTTCTTCGTTAAGGTACGACGGCGGCAGGGACCGGCGTCGTGCGTCTAGTAATGTTGGGAAAAGGCAAAGCGCGCCCGTGGGTGCGCAGGCAGGGGATCACGATGGCAGATGCGCGACGGACGCTGGTCGACGTCGTAGTGGACAAAGTCCTCGAGTACATCCTCAGCGGCCAGATCAAGGCCGACGAGGCACTGCCGCCGGAAGCGGACATCGCGAAGGAATCGGGCGTCAGCCGCCTGACCGCACGTGAAGCAATGAAGGTGCTCAAGGCCCAGGACGTCGTCTACGTCAAGCGGGGCCTCGGCACCTTCGTGAATCCGCCCGAGCGCTGGACCGGCCTGGACGCGATCATGCGGGCTGCCTCCCGCGGCGTCGCCTCGGACCAGGTAGCCCTCCGCCTGCTCGAAGTCAGGCGCATGGTCGAGACCGGCGCCGCCGAACTCGCCGCCTCACGCCACAGCCCGGCCGACCTCGCCGCCATGACCGAAAGCGTTGAGCTGATGGAGGCCGCGCACCATTCCGGCGACGTCGACGCGCTGACCCTGGCCGACATTTCCTTCCACGACACCGTGCTGCGGGCATCCGGCAACCCGTTCGTGCCAGCCCTGCTTGGCCAGCTCTCGACCCTGCTTTACGCCATGCGGCGCGAGACCTCGGCGTTCCCGGACGTGCAGCGGCACGCCATCCACCACCACAAGCTGGTCCTGGCCGCTATTGCGGCCGGCGAACCGGCGGCGGCACGCTCGGCGATGGACGCGCACATCACGCAGACCTTCGAGGACTACGAACGCTACCTCGCGGTCTCCAGCCGCGGCGCCGCGGCCAGCTGACCCGCAGCCGGCCCACCCCAGCCGGCGGCTGCGCGGGGGCGTCGTTCCATCGCTGCATTTTTACGAATCCTGTTGACGCCGCATAGCCGTGTGACTAGAATCTCAGATAGATATCAGACATCTGACATCCCAATCACCTCGGAATGCCGCAAGCCAAAGGAGTCTCTATGCGCGCGCACGTCCCTGCCCTGGGCACCCTGATTACCGGTGGAGGCCCGCGATGACCTCCCTGACCGCAGCCCCGGCCCTGAGCGAACTCGGCCAGACCACCCTCCGCAAAGTCCGCCGCCGGCTCATGCCCCTGATTGTCCTGCTGTACTTCGTCGCCTACTTGGACCGCAACAACGTCGGCTTCGCCAAGCTCGGCATGCAGGGCGACATCGGCCTTACCGAAGCCGCCTACGGCCTCGGCGCCGGCATCTTCTTTATCGGCTACGCCCTGCTGGAGATCCCCAGCAACGGCGGCATGTACCGCTACGGCGCCCGTAAGTGGATCGCCCGCATCCTCATCAGCTGGGGTATCTTCGCCACTGCCATGTTCTTGGTCAACGGCGAGACCAGCTTCTACATCGTCCGTTTCCTGCTCGGCGCGGCGGAAGCCGGCTTCTTCCCGGCCATCCTGTTCTACCTGACCCTCTGGTTCCCGGCCGCGCAGCGCGTGACCGTCCTGGGTATCTTCATCCTGGCCCAGCCGATCTCCAACGCCCTCGGCGCGCCGGTGTCGGGCATGCTCCTGGGTCTGGAGGGCGTTGCCGGCCTGCACGGCTGGCAGTGGCTGTACATCATCGAAGGCATCCCGGCGATTGTGCTGGGCATCATCACCCCGTTCGTCATGACCGACCGGCCGGAGCACGCCAAGTGGCTCAAGCCCGAGGAACGCGAGTGGCTCTCCACGACCATGAGCAAGGAACTGGCCGACAAGCAGAAGTCCGGCAAGCACAACTTCCTGGCCGGCCTGAAGGATCCGCGCACCCTCGCGTACTCGGCCCTGTACTTCGGCCTGGTCTGCGGCATCTACGGCCTGGGCCTCTGGCTGCCGACCATCGTCAAGGCGCTGGGCAAGTTCGATACCGTCCAGGTTGGCTTCATCGTCTTCATTCCCTACGCCATCGCGGCCGTGTTCGTCTACTTCTGGAGCAAGCGCTCGGACCGTACGGGCAACCGGGTCTGGCACGCCAGCGCCAGCATGGTGCTTGCCGCCGTCGGCCTGCTCGGCGCAGGCTATCTGCTTCCGGTCAACGCGGTCCTCGCCATGGTCTTCCTGACGCTCGCAGCGATGGGCATCTACTCGGCCATTGCGCCGTTCCTGGCGATGCCTTCGGCGGCTTTGACCGGCGCGGCAGCCGCGGCCGGACTCGCCATGGTGAACTCGCTCGGCAACCTGGGCGGCTTCGTCGCCCCGTACATCGTCGGAATCCTCAAGGACGCTACGGGCAACAGCCAGAGCGGACTGGTCTTCCTGGCCGCCTGCCTCGCGATCACCGCCGTCGCCACCTACCTCTACGCCCGCAACCGCCCGGAAGGCGTCTCTGCCGCCGCGGCCCATTCCGTCACTGAAAGCCACTAGGAACCACCCATGACTGAAAACACCACCTTCCCCGCCGAACGCACGGTCGTCCTCACCGGCGCCGCCTCCGCCCGCGGCATTGGTCGCGCCACGGCAGACCGACTGGCCCGCGACGGCTGGTCGATCGCGATCCTGGACATCAACGCCGAGGACGCCCAGGCCGCCGCAGCCGAGATCGGCTCCAACCGGGCCGTCAAGGCGATCGGCGTGGGGGCCGACGTCTCGGACGAAGCCTCCGTGGACCGGGCCATCACCGAGGTCGAGCAGACGCTGCCGCCGATCGTCGGCCTGGCCAACCTGGCCGGCATCAGCTCACCGACTCCGTTCATGGAAACGTCCGTCGCCGAATGGGACAAGGTCTTCGCGATCAACATGCGCGGCACCTTCATCGTTTCGCAGCGGGTCCTGAAGGGCATGATCGAACGACGCCTCGGCCGGATTGTCAGCGTCTCCTCGATCTCCGCCCAGCGCGGCGGCGGAACGTTCTCCAAGGTCGCATACAGCGCCTCCAAGGCCGGGATCCTCGGCTTCACCCGTGCCCTGGCCCGCGAAGTCGGCGAGTTCGGCATCACCGTGAACGCCGTGGCACCGGGCCCGATCGACACCGACATCATGGGCGGCACGCTGACTGAAGAGCGCAAGGCCGCCATGTCCGAGGGCATCATGATGGGCCGGGTCGGCACCCGCGACGAAGTCGCTGCCCTGATGGCCTTCCTGCTCAGCGAGGACGCCGGTTACATCACCGCCGCGACCTACGACATCAACGGCGGCCTGCAGGTCTCCTGACCCCGCATGCTTCACGACGTGCCGTGCGGCTTCGGCCGCACGGCACCCGGAAGGACCACAGCATGACCCACGAAACCCACTCCGACGGACACCAGCCGGCACAGCCGGGCGCACACGCCGCCCCCGCTGCAGCCTTCCCCGAGCCCGTCCGTCTGCCCGATGCCCGGCAACGGATCCGCGACTACCGCGCCGCGACCGGCCGGCGGACCGCAGTGCTCGACGACGATCCGACCGGCTCGCAGTCCGTGCACGGCGTCTCCGTCGTCACCGTGCTTGAGGCAGACGAATACGCCGCGGCCCTGGCGCAGCCCGAATCGACCTGCTTCATCCTGACCAACACCCGCAGCCTCGACGAGGCCGACGCCGTCGCCCTGAACCAGGCCGCCGGCAGGGCCCTCTTCGAGCTCGAGCAGCGGCTCGGCGCACCCCTGGACCTGGTCAGCCGCAGCGACTCGACGCTCCGCGGCCACGTGATGGCCGAAATCCGCACCCTCGACGCCGTCCGGCGCGAGGTCACCGGGCACGGCTTCGACGGCGTCCTGCTGGCGCCGTCCTACTTTGAGGCCGGACGTTTCACCGCCGGGGACGTGCACTGGGCCATCGTCGGCGGGGAACCCGTCCCCGCCGGAGACACCGAGTTCGCCAAGGACGCGACGTTCGGGTACCAGTCGTCCGACCTGAAGTATTTCGTCGCGGAAAAGAGCGGCGGCACCGTCACGCCGGAGCAGGTGCTCAGCATCAGCCTCGAGGACATCCGGACCGGCGGCGAGGACCGGGTTGCCGAGATCCTGCGTTCTGCCAGCGGGCTGCAGCTCATCATCGTCAACGCTACCGAGTTCGCCGACCTGGAAATCGTCGTCCTGGGCCTGCAGCAGGTCCAGCGCGAGGGCAAAGTCTTCCTGCACCGCACCGGACCGTCATTTGTCCGCGCGCTCGCAGGGCTGGACCCCAAGCCCGTCCTGCAGGCGCAGGACATCTGGCCCGCCGGACGCCCGGCCGGCCACGGGCTCGCCGTCGTGGGCTCCCACGTGGGCCAGACGGCACGCCAGGTCGCAGCGGCGCAGGCCCGGGGCGGGGTCACCGAGGTCGAACTGTCCGTCGCAGAACTCGTCAACCCTGCCACCCGCGGCGCGCACATCGCGGACACCGCGGCCCGGGTGGTCAGCGCCCTCGCCGACTCCGATGTCCTGCTCTACACCTCGCGGTCGTTGCTCAAGGGCGCGGACGCCGCCGCAAGCCTCGAGATCGCCCGCAGCGTCTCCGCCGCCCTGATCGAGGTGGTCCAGGCTGCCCTGGCCGCCAACCCGGCCTGGGTGATCGCCAAGGGCGGCATCACATCGCACGACGTCGCCGTCCGCGGCCTCGGCATCAGGCGCGCCACCGTGCTGGGCCAGCTTTTCCCGGGCATGGTCTCGGTGCTCCGGCCCGACGAAGCCGCCCCCGGCGTGCAGGGCATGCCGTACGTCGTTTTCGCGGGCAATGTCGGCGACGAGAACGCGCTCGCCGACACCATCGAACTGTTCCGTGGCACCACGTCCGCGGCACCAGGAAAGGAAGTAACGCCATGACCAAGGTCGGATGGATCGGACTGGGCGCAATGGGCGGACCCATGGCGGTGGTCCTCGCCGAAGCCGGACACGAGGTCGCGGCCTTTGACGTCGCCGAAGGACGGGCGCAGTCGCTCGCGGTTCCCGGCCTCGTGCCGGCAGCCACAGCCAAGGAAGCCGTGGCAGAGGCCGACGCCGTCGCCCTGATGGTGGCGACGCCGGCCCAGGCCGACGCCGTGCTCTTCGGCCCCGACGAACTGGCAGCGGCCCTGCGCCCGGGCACTGTGGTCCTGCTGATGGCCACCGTTGGGCCGGCCGCCGTGGTGTCCCTGGCAGAGCGGCTGGCGCCGTTCGACGTCGAACTGGTCGACGCGCCGGTCTCCGGCGGCACCAAGCGTGCTGCCACCGGCGAGCTGCTGATGATGGTCAGCGGCTCCGAACGGGCACTGGCTGCGGTGCGGCCGCTGCTGGACGCGATGGCAAGCTCCGCTCCCGTAGTGGGCCCAAACGTGGGCGACGGGCAGAAGGTCAAGCTGGTCAACCAGCTGCTTTGCGGCGTACACATCGCCGTGGCGGGGGAGGCCCTGGCGTTCGCCGAGGCGCTCGGCCTGGACCCGAAGCAGACCTGGGAGGTGCTGCGCTCCGGTGCGGCGGCGTCGTTCATGTTCGATGACCGGGGATCCCGCATGGTTGACCCGGAGAACACCGAGGTCCGCAGCGCGCTGGACATTTTCGTCAAGGACATGGGGCTGGTGGTGGAAGCGGCGCGGGACAGCACCTACCCTGCTCCGCTCGCCGCCGCGGCCGAACAGCTCTACCTGAGCGGCCGGCGGGCGGGCCTGGGCCGGCGGGACGATTCGTCCGTGATCGAGGTGCTGCGCGGACTCCAGCGCTGACCAGCGGCGGCCAAGGGCCGGGGGCTTCTTTCAGCCCCCGGCCTGGCTGATGGTGAAGGCCGCCAGGAAGCCGACAGCAGCAATCAGGCCCGTCAGGACATGGTGTTCCTCGAAAGCCTCCGGGATCATGGTGTCGGCAAGCATGGCCAGGATCGCGCCGGCGGCAATGGCGGTGATGAAAGCGACCATTTCAGCCGGGGCGTTCTGCAGGCTGGCATAGCCAATCAGCGACGCCAGCCCGGAAATGAGGGCAATCCCGCCCCACACGCCGAAGACGTAGCCCGCACTGCGGCCGGATTTTTTCATCCCCGCGGTGCTGGAGAGCCCCTCCGGAACGTTGGAGATGAACACGGCCGCGAGCACCGCCGCGCTGACGGATCCGCCCGAGACGAGACCAAGCCCCAGGACGACGGATTCGGGAATGCCGTCCAGCAGGGCTCCGATCGCGATGGCTGTGCCGCTGCCCGGCTTGTCCTTTTCAGAGGGCTGCTTTCCGCCGGAGCGTTTCCTGTGTTTGGCTCCCCGCCGGGCCAGCAGGGCGTTCGCCCCGACATAGACCAACGCTCCGGCAAGGAAGCCGGCCACGGTCGGCCAGAGCCCGCCGCCGCGTTCCGCCTCATCGACCAGGTCAAACGAGAGGGCGGAGATCAGGACTCCGGCGCCGAAGGACATGATGCTGGAGACGACTTTCGGAGCGATGGTCCACTTCCAGGCAATGGCCGACCCCAGGACGAGGGCCGCGCCCGCTACGGTTCCCCATAACAGGGCTTGCACCCATGTGGGCATCTTCTTCCACCTTCCATGTCTTCCACCACCCCGGCACCAGCTCCCGCAAAGCACGGCGGCACAAAGCCGCAGGGGAGCCCGCGCCTCGATCAGGACAATATAAGCATGCTTTCTAAGATGGTCCCTCGTGCCGCAGTGTGCAAATGCCCCGGCGCCAGCAGTGTCGTCCTTGAGCGTAAAAGCCAGCCAACGGCGCCCGGCGAACGGGGAGCTGTGCCGTTCGCCGGGACGCCCATCGTCGCGGGGCGGCTATAGGATTTCAGTATGGCAATCAAGGAACCGGGCCCCCGCGGCGTTAACAGGCAGGTCCTGGCCGACCACGTCTACGACGCGATTCTCGTCGCGTTGATGGACGGCCGGCTGCAGGCCGGAACTCCGGTCAGCATCGACGGGATGGCCCGGGAACTGGACGTTTCGCCGACGCCTGTACGGGAGGCCCTGGCCCGGCTCGAGTCCACCGGCATGGTGCGGCGCATGGCCCTGCGCGGCTACCGGGTAGCGCCGCTCTTTACCGCCTCCGAACTGGCGGACCTGATGGACGCGCGCCTGGTGATCGAACCGGCCAACGCCTTCATGGCCTGCAGCCACGCCGACGCCGATCTCACCGCCCAGTTGGGGCAAGCCATCGATGACCTCAAAGCCGCCCCGCGGGGGCCGTCCTTCGCCGAGTTCCGCTCCTACTGGGAGGCCGACGAACGGTTCCACCGGCTCATCGCCGAGCACGCCAACAACCAGTTCCTGCTTTCCGCCTACAACGCACTCGGCGGCCAGGTGCAGCGCTTCCGCTTCTTCGGCGGCCTCGGCGTTACCGACGCGGACTTCGCGATCGCCGAACACACCGAGATCCTCCGGGCCTTTGAGGCCGGCGACGCCGACCTCGCGCGCCGGATGATGATCGCGCACATCGAAGGCGTCAAACAGCGCTCGCAGCACGACAGGGAAGTGCTCAGCTAGGCAGGCAGCCAAGCCCAGACCAGGCGGCCGGCTCGGCAGCCAGGCGCCCACTCCTTGAAAAACCCTTGACAAGCTTTCCTATCGGGTGAATCCTATAGGAAATGTGATTCAAGATTTGGAGTGACGATGTCGTACACCGCCGAAAACTGGCCCATCACCGCGGCCCTGTTGCAGTTCCCGGGTGTCCGCCCGGACGGAACCTCCGTCCAGGATGCCCCTGCCGCCGAGTGGCAGCAGGTGTTCGAGGAAGTCGCCGATGCGGGCTTTGCCAACGCCGACCTGACCGACAGCTGGGTACGCCCGGGTGATCTCAGCACTGCCCGGCTGGACGAACTCACGGCGGCCGCCCGCCACGCCGGCGTCGGCCTGCCGGCCATCTCCGCGATCCGCCGCAGCGTGATCGATGAGGCCAACTGGGAAGACAACCTGGCCTACACCCACCGCACCCTCGACGCCGCCGCGCAGCTGGGCTGCGAAGTCGTTTCGATCGGCCTGCACCAGGCCCTGACCCCGGCCCAGCGCGAACAGCTCTGGTTCTGGACCGTGGAGGGCCACAAGGATCCGGTGGGGGACAAGGAGACCTGGAACAAGGCCGTCACCCGCATCCGCGAAGTCGGCCGGCACGCCGCAGAACTCGGCCTCCTGGTTTCCCTCGAAATGTACGAGGACACCTACCTCGGGACCGCCGACTCCTCGGTGCAGCTGGTCCAGGACATCGACCTGCCGAACGTCGGGCTGAACCCGGATATCGGCAACCTGATCCGCCTGCACCGTCCCATCGAGGACTGGCGCGAGATGGTCCACAAGACGCTGCCCTACGCCAACTACTGGCACGTGAAGAACTACATCCGGGACGAAAACCGCGCCAAGGACCAGTACGTCGCCATGCCCGCACCGATGGAATCCGGCCTCATCAGCTACCGCGAGGCCTTCCAGTTCGCCATCTCGGTCGGCTTCCAGGGGATCATCTGCACCGAGCACTACGGCGGCGACGGACTCAGCGTCACCGCCGCCAACCAGGACTACCTGCGCCGCCAGGTCCTGCCCAAGCGCGACGGATACGCCCTCGGCACGTCCCTGGTAGCCCAGGGCCGGCAGCTCCCGGCGGCCGTCCCCGCAGTCTAGGACGACGGCGGCTCGCAAAGCCGCCGTCCCAACCGGTTCAACGAGGAATCATGACCAAGATATTTGACGATCCCGCGAGCTTCGCGGACGACGCCCTCGACGGCTTTGCCGCCGCCCACCGCCAGTACGTGGCACGGGTGGACGGCGGGGTGGTCCGTTCCACCGAGACTCCGGCCGGCCAGGTCGCCCTGGTAATCGGCGGGGGGTCGGGGCACTACCCGGCCTTCGCCGGCCTGGTCGGCGCCGGACTGGCTGCCGGCAGCGCCTGCGGCAACATGTTCGCCTCGCCGTCCGCCGGTCAGGTTTACCGCGTGGCCAAGGCCGCGGAGACCGGCGGCGGGGTGCTGCTGAGCTACGGCAACTACGCCGGGGACGTGCTGCACTTCGGCCAGGCGCAGGACAAGCTCAACGCCGAGGGCATCGAGACCCGCACCGTACTGGTCACCGACGACATCGCCAGCGCCCCGCTGGCCGAGATCGGCAAGCGCCGCGGCATCGCCGGGGACCTGACCGTCTTCAAGGTCGCCGGCGCCGCCGCCGAGGCCGGACTGGACCTGGACGAGGTGGAGCGGCTGGCCATCAAGGCAAACCATCACACCCGGTCCCTGGGCGTCGCCTTCGCCGGCTGCACCCTGCCGGGCGCCGCGGAACCGCTGTTCACGGTGCCCGAGGGCATGATGTCCGTGGGCCTCGGCATCCACGGCGAACCGGGGATCTCCGAGCAGCCGCTGCCGACGGCCAGCGAACTGGCAGCGCTGCTGGTGGAAGGACTGCTCAAGGACAAGCCGGAGGCTGCGGGACGCCGGGTCGTGCCGATCCTCAACGGCCTGGGCACGGTCAAATACGACGAGCTGTTCGTGCTGTTCGGCAAGATCGAAGGCCTGCTGACCGCCGCCGGCCTGGAGATCGTGGAGCCGGAATGCGGCGAGCTGGTCACCAGCCTGGACATGTCCGGGCTGTCCTTGACGCTGTTCTGGCTGGATCCGGAGCTGGAGAAGTTCTGGTCCGCCCCCGCAGACACCCCCGCCTTCCGCAAGGGCAACCTCGCTCCGCGCCGGGCCCGGACCGTCTCCTCGCAGGCCGACGCCGACGCGGCGCCGGTCCTGGCTGCCACGGCGGCGTCGACCACGCTGGCCGCCACTGCGGTCGGCGTGCTGAAGGTGGCCCAGTCGGTCGTCGTCGAGCACGAGGAAGCCCTCGGCAAACTCGACGCTATTGCCGGCGACGGGGACCACGGCATCGGCATGCGCCGCGGCGTGGACGCCGCCGTCGCCGCGGCGGAACAATCGCACGCAGCCGGAGCCGGGCTGGAAGAAGTCCTGGCAGCGGCCGGCGAGCAGTGGGCCGAGCGCGCCGGAGGCACCTCGGGAGCCCTCTGGGGAGCAGCGGTCACCGCCGTCGGACGTGCCCTGGGCAGCAAGGATACGTACACCCCTTCGGACGCAGCCGCCGCCGTCGACGCCCTCCGGGACGCCATCATCACCCTCGGCAAGGCCGAAGCCGGTGACAAGACGATGGTGGACGCCTTGCTTCCCTTCGCCGACGTTTTCAACCGCGCGATCGGCGACGGCGACGGCGTGGCCCGCAGCCTGCGGACCGCGGCCGACGCGGCCGCCCAGGCTGCCGAGGCCACGGCGGCGCTCAGCCCCAAGAAAGGCCGGGCCCGCCCGCTGGCCGAGAAGAGCCTGGGCCACCCGGACCCCGGCGCCGTATCTTTCGGCCTGATCGCCGGCCGCGTGGCCGACTACGCCGCCTCGATCGAACGCAGCTAAGGAGCAGCACATGACAAAGACCACCCAAGCCACCAGCGCCGAGGCCCAGCCCGGCTGGCGGATCGTCGTCGGCAACGACGAAGCCGGCGTCGAATACAAGAACGCACTGCGGGAACTGCTCGAGGCGGATCCGCGCGTCGCCTCGGTGGAGGACGTCGGCGTCGGACCCGACGACACCACCGCCTACCCGCACCTGGCCGTCGCGGCTGCCCGGAAGGTTGCCGCCGGCGAGGCCGACCGTGCCCTGCTGATCTGCGGGACCGGGCTGGGCGTGGCCATCTCTGCCAACAAAGTTCCCGGCATCCGCGCCGTCACCGCGCACGACAGCTACTCCGTGGAGCGCTCCGTGCTGTCCAACAACGCGCAGGTGCTGACCATGGGCCAGCGCGTGATCGGCCTGGAACTGGCCAAGAAGCTGGTCGGCGAATGGCTGGGCCACCGCTTTGATGACACCTCCGCATCCGCGGCGAAGGTGGACGCAATCCACTCCTATGAAGGTGCCTCGGAAGGACTTGAAATCAAATGACCACTCGTAACATCGCCGTCGTCGGTTCCGGCTACATGGGCGGCGGCATCGCGCAGGTCCTGGCCCTCGCCGGCGCCCGCGTCGCCCTCGCCGACGTCTCCGCCGAGATCGCCCAAAGCAACTACGAGCGGCTGCTCAAGGAAGCCGACGAGTTCGTCGCGGCCGGGCTGTTCCCGGCTGGCTCGGCCGAGAAGCTCAAGGAAAACCTCTGGGCCGCGAAAGACATCGAAGAGGCCGTCGCCGACGCCGAATACATCGAAGAAGCCGTGCCCGAGGTCCTGGAGATCAAGCACGCCACCCTGGGCCGGATCAGCGCCGCCGCGCGACCGGACGCCATCATCGGCTCCAACACCTCCACCATTTCCATCGCGAAGCTGGCCGAGGCTGTGGCGAACCCGGAACGATTCCTGGGCGTCCACTTCTCCAACCCCGCCCCGTTCATCCCCGGCGTGGAAGTTATCCCGCACGCCGGCACCGCCGAGGCCACCGTCGAAACCGCCCGTGCCATCGTGGGGGAGACCCGCAAGGAAACCGCGACCGTCAAGGACGTCACCGGCTTCGTGCTCAACCGCCTGCAGTACGCCCTCTTCCACGAGGCCGCGCAGGTGGTCGAGGAAGGCATCGCCACGGCCGAGGACGTGGACACCATGGTCCGCACCACGTTCGGCTTCCGGCTGCCCTTCTTCGGCCCGTTCGCAATCGCGGACATGGCCGGGCTGGACGTGTACGCCTTCTGCTACAAGTCGCTGCAAACCGGCTTCCCGGAGCGCTTTGCCACCCCGCAGATCCTGCAGGAAAAGGTCGACGCCGGCCAGCTCGGCACCAAGACCGGCTCGGGCTTCCTCAACGTTCCCGCGGACCGGACCGCCGCCCTGGTGGCATACCGGAACAAGGCCTACGTCGCGATGCAGAAGCTGATCGAGGAACTCGGCCCTGCGCCCCTCGGCTAAGCCCTGCCCTCACTGAACAATCCCAAGGAGACTTCCATGACCACCTTCCCCGCAGACCGCACCGTAATCGTGACCGGCGCCGTCTCCGAGCGCGGCATCGGCCGGGCCACCGCGGACTACCTCGCCGAGCGCGGCTGGAACATCGGCGTGATCGACCTGGACGATGCTGCCAGCAAAGCCCTGGCCAAGGACCTGGCCGAAAAGCACGGCATCAAAGCCCACGGCGCCGGAGCCAACATCGGCGACGAGGCCTCGGTCCGCGCCGCGATCGACGAGATCGAGGCCGAACTGCCGCAACTCGTCGCCCTGGCCAACGTCGCCGGCGTCAGCTCACCGGTGCCGTACCTCGAACTGGACGCCGCCGAATGGGACCGGGTGCTCAACATCAACATGAACGGGGTGCACTACGCCACCCGCCGGGCCGCCGAATCGATGGTGAAGAACCGGCTGGGCCGGATCGTCAACATCTCCTCGGTCTCCGCCCAGCGCGGCGGCGGCACCTTCAGCAAGACCCCGTACTCGGTGGCGAAGGCCGGCGTGATCGGCCTGACCCGCGCCACGGCCCGCGAACTGGGCGAGTACGACATCACCGTCAACGCCATCTCACCGGGCCCGATCGACACCGACATCATGGGCGGCACCCTCAGCGAGGACCGCAAGGAAGAGCTCGTCAAGGACCTGGTGGTGAACCGGGTGGGCAGCACCCGCGACATCGCCGCGGCCATCCACTTCCTGATCGGCGAGGATGCGGGCTACATATCCGGCCAGACGCTCAACGTCGACGGCGGCCTGTACATGCACTGACGGCCCCCGATCCCGGGAGCATGCACCAAACCGCGGGCCGCCGGCCCGCGGGGGAACCACCCCACCTCATCACTCGAAGGAGAGTGCTGTGTCCGTAACAACCGCAACATCCAAGGAGCTTCTGGCCCGTCCGGTCCTGAAGTCCGCGATTTCCAAGGCGGCCCGCCGGCTGATGCCGATGCTGGTCATTCTGTACGTCGTCTCGTTCCTGGACCGGACCAATGTCGGCTTCGCCGAAGCGGCCCTGGGCGCGGACAAAGGCGTGTCCGCCGGAGCCTTCGCCCTTGGCGCCGGCATCTTCTTCATCGGCTACGCCATCTTCGAGATTCCCAGCAACCTGCTGTTGAAGAAGGTCGGGGCCAAGATCTGGCTGGCGCGCATCGCGATCACCTGGGGCATCGTCTCCGCGTGCTTCGCCTTCGTGCAGGGCGAGACCTCGTTCGTGATCCTGCGGTTCCTCCTCGGCGTGACCGAGGCCGGGCTCTTCCCGGGCGTCATCATGTATCTCGCCGAGTGGTTCCCGAACAAGGTGCGCGTGCAGATGTTCGCCATCTTCTACCTGGCCCAGCCGTTCTCCCAGATGATCGGCAACCCGCTCTCCGGCTGGCTGATCAACATCGGCGACCAGGTGCCGGGCCTGCGTGGCTGGCAGGTGATGTTCTTCGTCGAGGGCCTGCTCGCTGTCCTGGCCGGTATCGCGGCGTTCTTCTTCCTGATCAACGGTCCGGAGAAGGCCAAGTTCCTCAGCGGCGAAGAGAAGTTTGCGCTCAAGGAAGTCATGGCGCTGGAGGACAACATCAAGGATGAAACCGGCCCCCGCGGCATCCTCGCCGCGATGCGCAACGGCCGGGTCTGGTACTTCACCGCGATCTACTTCTGCCTGCAGATCGCCGTCTACGGCGTGACGTTCTTCCTGCCGCAGCAGGTCTCCTCCCTGACCGGACAGAAGGTGGGCCTTGCGGTCGGCCTGCTGATCGCCGTGCCTTGGTTCTTCGGCATCTTCTCCTGCTACTTCATCGGCAAGGCTGCCAACACCGTGGCCAAACGGCGCAAGTTCGGCACCGCGCTGTTCATCTCCACCGGCCTGTGCATCTTCGGTTCGGCCTGGGCCGGCACCAACCACCAGCCGGTGCTGGGCATGATCTTCATTACCCTGGCAGTCTGCAGCTTCCTGGCCGTCGGCCCCGTGGTCTGGTCCTACCCGACGGCGTTCCTCGCCGGTTCCGCTGCGGCGGCGGGCATCGGCCTGATCAACTCGCTGGGCAACCTGGGCGGCTTCGTCGCCCCGATCCTGCGCACCGCGGTCAACGAGGCCACGCAGTCGCCCACCGGCTCGATGGGCGTCTACGCCCTGGGCGTCCTGCCCTTCGTGGCGGCGGCGATGATGTTCGCCACCAAGCGGTTCCGGAACAAGGCAGACGAACTGCTGGACTAAGTCCGGTCCCGTAGCCGGCCGCCCCACCCGAAGGAGACCCATGAGCCGCACCTCCGGCGCCAGCGCCACGCCCCTGTACATCGGTGTCAGCACCAAGATGTACCTGGGCTACCAGCAAAGCCTGCGCTGGCTGTCGGAGGTGCGCGCCGTGGTGGACAGCCGTCCCGCCCTGGCCGCGGACCGGGACGTGCGGGTGTTCGTCATCCCGTCCTTCCCGGTCCTGGCCGAGGCGGGGAACATCCTGGCCGGCTCGCCGGTGCTCCTTGGTGCCCAGAACTGCGCCTGGGGTGACGGGCCGCTAACCGGGGAGGTGAGCCCCGGGATGCTGGCGGAACTTGGCGTCTCGCTGGTGGAGATCGGCCACGCGGAGCGCCGGGCACAGTTCGGCGAGGACAGCGGCGTCGTGGCCCGCAAGGTCCGGGCCGCCGTCGACGCCGGGCTGACGCCGCTGCTGTGCATCGGCGAGCCCGGCAGGCTCGCCCCGGAGGAAGCTGCGGACTTCTGCCTGGAGCAGGTCCGCTCCGCGACCGGAGGCGACGAATCGCTGACGCCCGGACTCGTCCTGGCCTACGAACCGGTCTGGGCAATCGGCGCCGACCAGCCCGCCGACCCCGGGTACGTCAACGCGGTGATCGGGCGCATCCGCGAAGGCCTCGGCGCGGCCGCCTGCCCCATCATTTACGGCGGCAGCGCGGGGCCGGGGCTGCTGCCGGAGCTGGCAGCGGCGGACGGGCTTTTCCTGGGCCGCTTTGCGCACGACGCCGGAAACCTCGGCCGGGTGCTGGATGAAGCCCTTCAGGCCCCCGCACCGGCGAGCAGTTCCTCGAGCCGCTCGTAGGCTTCGGTGAGGCCGCCTTCCATCCCGGACTGAGCCATGCCGTCGCGGGCGGCCAGGCTGGGGTAGACCGCATGCGCGCTCAGCCGGGTGCGGCCGCCGCCCAGGTCCCGGAAGGTGAGGTACTCGATGCTGACCACGTCCGGGTATCCGCCGTATTCGAAGGTCTGGACGGCGAAGTCGTTGTCCCGGACGGTGTGGAAGACCCCGCTGAAGAGGTGCGCGACGCCGTCGGGCCCGGTGTGCGTGTAACGGTAGCTGCCGCCGGTGCGGAAATCGTAGTAGTCCACTTCCATCGCGAGCCGGCGGGGGCCGAGCCACTGGACGACCAGCTCGGGTTCCTTGTGGGCGCGAAAGACGTCGGCCACGGGAAAGTCGAACTCCCGCTCAAAGTCGATGAACGGCAAGCCTTCCGGAACGGTGATTTTCAGGGCGTTGCTCATGATGAGTCCTTTGCCTGGGTGCCGCTCGCAGCGGCCTGGGATTGGAGCACGGCTTCGAGGCTGCGGAACTGCTCCTCGCGGACCAGCCGGTACCGGTCGATCCAAGCGGTGAGCGCCTCCAACCGTGCGGGGTTCAGGTGGACGGGCCGGCGCTGGGCGTCCCGCGTGCGCGTGACCAGCCCCGCCTGCTCGAGGACCTGGATGTGCTTCGAAACCGCCTGCTTGGTGATCGCGAAGGGTTCCGCCAATTCGTTAACCGTGGCCGGGCCGCGGCTGAGCCGGGCGATGATGTGGCGGCGGACGGGATCGGCCAGCGCCAGGAAGGCGGAGTCGAGGTGCTCGTCGTCGTCGGCCATGGGTGAAGCTCCGTATTCTCCAACCAATCGAGGTACGCAACCAGCAGTATTCACTATTCAACTGATTGGTTGATCAACCTCTTGGTTGTTTAACGGTACGCCTCGAGCCGGCCGGCGGGCAAGGGTTTAGCCGGCTTTAGACCCCAGCGTGCAGGCGGGGGAGCGCGTCCACCAGTGCGGCGAGCTCCGGAACCTCCTGGGCCTGGGCCAGGGCCCGCTCCAGGGTGTGGTCGTGAACCGGCCGTGCCTGCTCCAGCAGCTCGATCCCGCTGGGCGTGAGTTCGGTGTAGATCCCGCGGCGGTCGTCCGCGCAAAGGATCCGGGTCAACAGGCCGCGTTCCTCGAGCCGGTTGACCAGCCGCGTGGTGGCGCTGGGGCTCAGGGCCGTGGCGCGGGCAAGCTGCTGCATCCGCATGTGCCAGCCGTCCTGGCGGCTCAACGCGTCCAGCACGGTGTACTCAACCACCGAGAGCTGCGCTTCGGCCTGCAGTGAGCGTTCCAGCTCCGCCTCGATCAGCCCGTGCAGCGCCGCGAGGGTCCGCCAGCCTTGCGCCCGGACCTCGACAGCGTCGTCCTTGATGCCCATCTGTTGTGCTCCCTTCCAGCTCGGGCGGCCGCCTTCCGAACGGCGGATGGCGGGCAGCCCACAAAGTAGTTGCTTGCGCGCTATAGTTGCGTGTGCAACAATAAAGAACGCGTCTGCAACTAATAGCTTACGCTTCGCAATTCCCTCCGTACAGTTTTGAAGGAGCTCATCCATGCCTATCGGCCTGATAGCACTCGCCCTCGGCGGGTTCGGAATCGGACTCACCGAGTTCGTCATCATGGGCCTGCTGCCGCAAGTGGCGGCAGACTTCCACGTCACCGAAGCCACCGCCGGATGGCTGATCTCCGGCTACGCGCTCGCCGTCGTCGTGGGAGCGCTGCTCCTGACGGCCGCGGTGACGCGCTTCGAACGCAAACCTGTCCTCGCGGTGCTTATGGTCCTGTTCATCGCCGGCAACCTGGTCTCCGCAATCGCCCCGGACTATGCCCTGATGATGGTCGGCCGGATCATTGCAGCCCTTGCCCACGGCGCGTTCTTCGGAATCGGTGCTGTGGTGGCCGCCAGCATGGTTGCCCCCACCAAGAAGGCGGGCGCCATCGCCATCATGTTCACCGGGCTGACGGCGGCAAACGTCCTGGGCGTGCCGTTCGGCACCATGCTCGGCCAGGCCGCCGGTTGGCGCTCCACCTTTTGGGCCATCACCGGCATCGGCGTGCTGGCCCTGGTGGGAATCCTTACCCTTGTACCGAAAACGGGATCAGGGGAGAGCGACGCTGGTTCTGCCTCTGGCGGACTCCGGGGTGAGCTCCGTGCGTTCCGCTCCGGCCAGGTCTGGCTCTCCATCGCCGTGACCATCCTCGGCTACGGCGGCATGTTCGGCGCCTTCACCTACGTCGCCTTCACCTTGACCGAGGTCACCGGCTTCTCCGCGGCCACCGTGCCGTGGCTGCTGATCCTCTTCGGCGTCGGCCTCTTCATCGGCAACACCCTCGGGGGTAAGGCCGCGGACCGGAACGTGGACCGCACGCTGCTGGTGGTGCTGGCCGCCCTCGTCGTGGTGCTGGTCGCCTTCGCCCTCACCTCCGCCAACCAGCCGATGACCATCGCCTCCATGGTGCTGCTGGGAGGCTTCGGCTTCGCCACCGTGCCCGGGCTGCAGATGCGCGTGATGAAGTACGCCGACAGCGCGCCCACCCTGGCCTCCGGCGCCAACATCGGGGCCTTCAACGTCGGCAACGCGCTGGGTGCATGGATGGGCGGCGTGACCATCACCGCCGGCCTCGGCTACACCTCGCCGATCTGGGCGGGCGCCGGCATCACCCTGCTGGGCCTGCTGGTGATGGCCTTCGCCGCCGTTGCCGCCAAGAAGGGTGCCAAGACTGCAGGAATGGACGACGCCGGACGGCCCGCACCGGCGGTCGACGCTCCGGCGGCCACCGACGCCGAGGACGCGCACGACGCGCAGTTGCAGCGGCTCTAGCTAGCGCACTAGCGCATTGCCGCGTGGCTCCGGCAGAGCTCCACAAAGGACCGGAACGGGGCCTGCCGCTCCTCGGCGGGGAGCTCCAGGGCCTCCGGGTGCCACTGCACCGAGGCCACCCAGCGCTGCGGATCTTCCAGGGCTTCCACCGTTCCGTCGTCGGCCAGCGCGGTCACGACGAGCCCTTCGGCCACGCGGGCCACGGCCTGGTGGTGGCCGGAAGCAATCTTGACCGTGACCGCGGCTGCAGCACCGGATTCCCCGGCGGAACCGGTGCTGCCGTACAGCCCGGCCACTTTCGAGCCCCCGGTGATCCGGACCTCGTGCCAGGCCCAGGGTCCCGCGCCGTGGACGGGCTGCGGTTCACGGTGCGCCACGGAACCCGTAGCCATGTCCTGGACCAGGGTCCCGCCGTAGAGCACATTCAGCAGTTGGTGCCCGCGGCAGATGCCGAGCACCGGCAGTCCGGCGTCGATCGACCCCCGGGCCACCGCGAGATCCAGCTCGTCCTGCCCGTGGTGGATGTCGTAGCACGTCCCGCCGTCCGTTTCACCATACAGCCGGGGGTCCAGGTCGCCGCCGCCGGGAAGAACGACGCCGTCGAGCCCGTCGAGGGCCCCGGCGCCGGTCAGCAGTACCGGCTCGCCGCCGCCGTCGCGGACCAGGTCAACGATGTAGTCGAAGAGCGCGTTGGCCTCGGCCACCCGCGGATCGGGGCCCAAGGAACTGCTGAGCCGGACCGGAAGGCCGATGCGGGGGCGGCCGCTGAAGGGCTGGGCTGGAATCTGCATGACTCATTTTGCACCACAAGTTCGGCATCGCAGCGCAGGGCTAGGATTGCCGGATGAGCAACAGATACCTTGTGTCCCGCAGCCGTTTCATCGCGGCCGCCCCGGAAGCCATCTTCGAGGTGCTCGCCACCCCGGCCCTGCACAGCGTGATTGACGGTTCGGGCACCGTGAAGGGCGCCCAGCCGCGTGGCCCGGAACGCCTCGCCCTTGGCGCGAAGTTCGGCATGGAAATGAACATCAAGATGGACTACAAGATCCTCAACACCGTCTGCGAGTTCGAGGAGGGCCGGCGGATCGCGTGGCGGCACTTTGGCGGCCACATCTGGCGCTACCTGCTGAACCCCATCGCTGACGCCAACGGCAACCCGGGCACCCTGGTCACCGAGCAGTGGGACGCCCGTGCCGTACCGGCCAGGATCCTGCTCCGCTTGGCCGGCTACCCCCGCCGCCACCCGGCCAACATCGAACAGACCCTAGCCAAGCTCGACGCGTACATGACCTCGGAGGCCGCAGCGGGTTCCGGTCCCGCCCCGGGCCACCTCCACTAGGCCCCCGGATGAGCGCCGCCCGCAGCCTGCACCCGAGTCCGCGCACCCTGGAGGTCGAAAGCGTCGACAGTTTCGACCGGCTGGTCGCTGACGGCGCACGGTCCATGCACGGCTGGCACGTGCAGTCGCTGGATCTGCGTGGCCGCCGGGAAGCGCTGGAGTCACTCGACTCGCAGGGTGCCATTTTCTTGGGCTGCACCTTCGACGACGGCGTGGAGGATTCGCTGCGCGACCGCGGCGCCCTGATCTTTCCCAAGCTGGAAAAGGTACCGTTCAACCCCTACCGCGGCCAGCTCTACACCCCGCAGGAGCTCTACGCGGGGGTGGAACAGACCCGCTACGAGGACACCCTGGACGCCCGGGTCTACCAGTGGAGCATCCGCCCCGGCCAGAGGCACCGGCTGGACGCCACCCTCGCGGCGGCGCTGCATGACCACTCCATCGGGGATGCACTGGACGAACTGACCCGCTCGGAGCTTTGCCTTGGCCGAACCATGGTCGGCGTGATGGGCGGCCACGCCGCCAGCCGCGGTTCGGCCGGCTTCACCGAGGCGGCACTGCTGGGCCGCCTGCTGGCGCGCAACGGCAGGGTGGTCGCCACTGGCGGCGGCCCGGGCGCCATGGAAGCGGCCAACCTAGGCGCCTACCTTAGCGCGGCGGACGAAGCGGATTTCCAGCAGGCGCTGACAGACCTCGCCGTCGTCCCTGGCTTCCGGCCCTCGGTGTCCGCGTGGGCGCGGGCCGCGGCCGCCGTCGTCGAACTCCATCCCGGCGGTACCCCGTCCTTGGGCATTCCCACCTGGTTCTACGGCCACGAGCCGCCCAACTTCTTTGCCACCCACATCGCCAAGTACTTCGCCAACGCCATCCGGGAGGCCGTGCTGCTTGAGCTGTGCAACGGGGGAGTCATCTTCCTGCCGGGCTCGGGCGGTACCGTGCAGGAAATCTTCCAGGACGCGTGCGAAAACTACTACGGCGCCCCGGAGACCATCACACCGATGGTGCTGGTGGGCAAGGAGCACTGGCTGCGCAGATACCCCGCGTGGCCCCTGCTGCAGAGCCTCGCCGCGGGCCGGCGGATGGAAAACCGGATCTTCCTGGTGGACACGGTCGAGGAAGCCCTCGCCGTGCTCGAACGCTAGGACCTGCGGCACCTGCAGCCCCGCAAGGCCCTAGAGATCCTTGCGGCAGGACGCGTGGCCCAGCTGGTACAGGCCGTTCAGATCCCCGGCGGCCAGTCCATCCGGCGCGCCGATCTCGGGGTACATCAGCTGCGTGGGGTCGTCCACGTGTTCCAGGCCCATCACGTGGCCCAGTTCGTGCAAGATCACGGCAGTGGCGTAGGCCGAGCTGTCCCCGCGGTTCAGGTCCTCGGTGATCTGCGGCGCGTCCAGTTCCAGGCTGCCCGTGACGAAGCTCTTGGGGCCGTCGCCGAAACTGAAGTGGGTGCTGCCGCCGGTGCCGATCACGGCACCCTTGAGCTGCGGAGCCTGCCCCGGGGTGGTCCAGGCGATCAGCAGGGGAGCCCAGCGCTCGCCGTATCTGTCCTTTTGATAGGGAGCGCGGCTCTGACTCGGGGCCTCGGTGGTGGAGCCGTCGTTGACGAACTTGATTCCGGTCGCTTCAGAGATGGTTTTGATCGCGTTTTCCACCAGGGCGCCGGCACCCTTGGGGGCCAGAGCGGCATTGACCACGTAGTGCAGGGGACGGCAGGGGGAGTAGCCCACCGGGCTGCCGTCGGCGTTGGTGGCGAGGAACTTGTAGGACTTGCTGGCCGACGGCGGGGTCCGCGGTTCGCCCAGGGGCTGATCCTGTTCTTCGAATCCGGGCGGGGGCACCGCCATTGATCCGTCTGCGGGCATTCCGGCTTTTCGTCCCGCCTGGCTGGCCGTCGGGTGGTTCGCCGGCGCGTGGGCCGGCTGGGCGTTGGCCCCGCCGTTGAACTCGAACAGCCCAACAAAACGCGGGTCGCCGTACACCAGCCCGGCCGCCAGGAAGGCGGCTCCCGCGATCAGGATGACGGCCGCGAGGTTCCGGATGACCCGGGCGGCACTGCGGGCACGGCTGTGCCGCGGGCCGCGGTCCCGGAACCCGGAATCGTCCACTAGGCGACCACCGCGCCGAACACCATGCCAAGAAGATAGGTAACGGCGGCGGCGCCAATGCCGATCGCGAGCTGGCGGAACGCGCGGCTGGCCGGGGAGGTGCCGGAGAGCAGGCCCACGACGCCGCCGGTCAGCAGCAGCGCGAGGCCCACCAGGGCTGCCGACACGGCGAGGGCGCCGATCCCGGTCATGCCCAGCAGGAACGGGATGATCGGCACGATCGCGCCGGAGGCGAAGAAGCAGAAGCTCGACGCCGCGGCGCTCCAGGCTGTGCCTACGGCCTCGTGCTGGTCCTCGGTCTCCGGGAGTTCCGGGCGCAGGGAAAGGCTTGGATCGCAGTCGCAGTCCAGCAGCCCCATCCGTTCGGAAACGCGGTGCTCGGCGGCTTCGCGGGACATCCCGCGGGCCAGGTAGACCAGCAGGAGTTCGTTGTGTTCGATGTCCAGCGAGGGCGCCGCCGCGAGGGTGATCTGGGTGGGGCGCGTCGCGGCCAGCAGCTCACGCTGGGACCGCACGGAGATGAACTCGCCGGCTCCCATCGACAGGGCTCCGGCCAGTAGCCCGGCTACACCGCTGAGCAGGACCACCGAGCTGGCGACGCCGGAGGCAGCCATGCCCATCACGAGGGACAGGTTGCTGACCAGCCCGTCGTTGGCGCCGAACACCGCGGCGCGGAAGCTCCCGGCGAGCCGGTTCCGGCCGCGGGTGGCGAGGCCGCGGACCACTTCTTCGTGGATCTGTTCGTCGGCGACCATGGCCGGCGTGGCGTTGGGATCGTTCGCGTACGGGGAGCGGCTCTCGGCGCGCTGCGCGAGGGCCAGGACAAACACGGAGCCGAAGTGCCGGGCCAGGAAACCGAGGAACTGGCTGCGGAGCGAGGCTGGGCGCGGCCGGCCTGCGTGTTCGCCAAGGAGCTGCAGCCAGTGCGCCTCGTGGCGGCCTTCCGCTTCGGCCAGCGCGAGCAGGATCTCGCGTTCCTCGCCGCTGCGGTTCTGTGCGAGGTCGCGGTAGACAGAGGCCTCGGCGCGTTCGTCGGCGAGGTATTGGCGCCAACGCTTGATGTCGGCCGGGGTGGCAGTACTCACCGTGGGCCCGGCCGACGTAACGGCTGCCGGGCTCGCCGAAGAGCCCGCGGCGGGGCTCTGGGCAGAATGGTTTGGGTCAGATGGGGCGTGCTGAGACACGTAAACTCCTGGGCTTGATGGGGCATGGACCGGCCCCATTGCGACTCCAGCGTACCCTGTAATTCCGCGGATTTTCGGCTGGCAATCCTCAGTGGAAAGTTTCGGTACGCCGTAAAGTAAGCACCCTTAGTGCCCGGTGTCGGCCGGGCAGGACGGCCCTTGACCCCCACCGCCCGCGATGTTCGAATAAGGGTCAGGGCGGGTTTCCGCGGCAGGCCCGTCCGGCCGCGCACCGGGCGTCAGCGTGCGGGTGCGGCTGTCTAAGGAACCCTGCCGCAGCCCGAGCGCACGGAGGTCGCACCATGGACAACACCGGATCACAGGCCGCCCAGCCGGCCAGGGACTCCGTCGAGTCTGATCCTGCCTACGACTTCGCCGAGGACGCCCCAGTGGGGGATGCGGAGACCGTGGACGAGGAGTTGCTCGAAGAGGCCGACCGGCTCGTCCCGCTCGACGCGGAAGACTTCCTCGGTGATGAGCAGCCGATCGTGCCGGCCGATGCGGACGAGTTCCGCGAGCCCGAGGAGGAAGGCTAGGCGCCGCGGCCTTCGGCAAGCTTCCTCAATAGTCCGGACAGCACGACGGCGGTGCCTCCCCGTGTGGGAGGCACCGCCGTCGTCCGTCATTGGCCCGGTCCTGCCGGGCTGTGCCCAAGCCCGTGCGCGGACCCGGGCCGTGCCTGGGCTAGTGGCTCAGCGCCGGAACCTGTTCCGGCTCTTCCGTTGCTCCGCCGGCCACACGCTCGTGCCAGTTCTCCATCACCGCGGGATCCGTCGGCTTGGTCAGCAGTGACACGGCGACGTAGACCACCGCGGAGGCCAGCAGGCCGTAGTAGATCGGTTCGTTGGCGTAGATGCCATCGAGCGGCACCTCGGCGTTGATCTCCAGCACGATCATGGTGCCGAGGGTCAGGACGGACCCGACCGCCATCGATGCGGCCGCGGCGACGCCGGTGCCGCGCTTCCACACCAGGCCGCCGAGGATTGCGACCAGCAGGCCGCCCACGAGGATGTCGTAGGCGATGGTGAGCGCCGCGACAACGTCCTTGGTGATGATGGCGATCACGATCGCCACGACGCCCAGGCCCAGCACCCACAGGCGGTTGGCCTTGACGTCGTGTTCCGGGTTGTCGGTGTCATCGGTGTTGATGTTCTTGCCGAACCAGCTGGCCACGAAGGGCACGACGTCGGCGCGGGCCACCGTGGCGGCCGCGATCAGGGCGCCCGAGGCCGTGGACATCATGGCGGCAACGGCCGCTGCGAGCACCAGGCCGCCGATGCCGATCGGCAGCAGGTTGGTGGCGACCTCCGCGTAGACGACGTCCTTGCCCAGTGCCTTCACGTCGATGTTCGGCAGGGCCACGCGGGCGCCGAGGCCGATCAGTGCGCCGGCGGCGCCGTAGAGGATGCAGTAGATGCCCGCCGTCGAACCGCCCCAGCGGGCGACGGCGGGGGTCTTCGCGGTGAACACGCGCTGCCAGATGTCCTGGCCGATCAGCAGGCCCAGGGTGTAGACGACGAAGTAGGTGATGATCGTCTGGACCCCGATGCCATCGATCTGGAAGAAGCTGGCGTCAACGCGGCTGCGGATTCCGTCGAGGCCGCCCGCAGCGTTGAGCGTGAAGGGCAGCATCAGCAGGAAGATGCCCACCGTCTTGATGACGAACTGGACCTGGTCGGCCAGCGTGATGGACCACATGCCGCCGATGGTCGAGTACACCAGCACGATGGCGCCGCCGACGGCAATGGCGAGTGCACGGTCCCAGCCGAACAGGACCACGAAGATCGTGGCGTAGGCGCCGGTGGATGTGGCGCAGAGCATCAGCGTGTAGGCCAGCATGACGATCCCCGAGGTCTGGGTGGCCCGGCTGCCGTAGCGCAGGGTCAGCATCTGGGAGACCGTGTAGATCTTGAGCTTCTGGATGGTGCTGGCGAAAAGCAGGCTCAGCAGCAGCACCCCGGCGCCGATCGCCACCACGAGCCACATGCCGGAGATGCCGAACTTGTAGCCCAGGCCCACGCCGCCCACCGTCGAGGCTCCGCCCAGGACGACGGCGGCCATGGTGCCGGTGTAGAGGAACGGGCCCAGCCGGCGGCCGGCCACGAGGAAGTCGCTGTTGTTCTTGGTGCGGGATTTGCCCCACCAGCCGAAGGCCAGCATGGCAATGAGATACACCACCACGATGGCGATGTTGACGAAACTTGCGTCCATTGAGGGCTCCTTGGAGCGGTTCGAAGCAGGGGTGATCACCGGTCCGCGGCACTGCGGCCGGCGCCCGTTGCTGCTTGGCGGTGGATTGCGGCGGGCTGCGGATAGTCCGCGCGTATGATTGCCTTATAGGCAACGCTTGTTGCCAAAGATATGGTGTGACCGCGGTAACAGTCAACATATGACTGCGGCGTGTCCCTCAGGGCTTTCCGGCACCGGTCTGCGGCTAGGATTGGCTCCAATGATGGGGCCGCGCGGACGGCCGTGAAAGGTTCCCTTATGAAGGCTCTACCCGTAGAACCGAGCAACGTTCCCGTTGCCATCGGTTCCAGGATCCGTGCCGCCCGGCAATCCCAGCGGCTCACCATCGAGCAGGTCGCCGATGCCACCGGCCTGACCAAGGGCTTCCTCAGCAGGGTCGAGCGGGATCTCACCTCGCCGTCGGTGAGTTCGCTGGTGACGCTGTGCCAGGTCCTCTCGATCTCGATCGGCGAGCTGTTTGCCGCCCCGGAAACCCACCTGACCAAGAAGGGCGAGGGCCCCCGGATCTCGCTGGGCGGCGAAGGGATCGTGGAACGCTTGCTGACCGCCCGTTCCGAGCGCCGGGTGCAGATCATCCAGGCCGTGATCGAGCCCCGCGGGCGCGGCGAATCGGAACTGTACGCCGTTGACTGCGACGTCGACGTGCTCCACGTGGTCAAGGGCAGCATCCGGCTTCTCCTCACCAACGAGGAGTTCGAGCTGGGAACCGGCGACACCGTCACCTTCCCCGGCCGGGAGCCGCACACCTGGATCAACCCCACCGACGACCCCGTCGAGGTGCTCTGGGTGCTGGTTCCCGCCGCCAGCCGCTAACTTCGCTTTGCCCCCGGGCCTTTCCGCCCAGTTACCACTTGCAGCGCGGCGGTTGCTGCCCCGGGGGTCCCGGGATTCCGCGGACGTCCCGCCGCGGCCGGCCCAGCAACTGGGCGGGAGTGTCCGGCAGCTCCTGACTCCGGGCCTACCGGACGTGCCGCGGCCCCGCCAGCACCGCCCGGATCTCGGCCAGGACGCGCTCCGGCTCGAACCAGATGTCCTCCGGCATATACCGGAGTACGGCGAAACCACTGAGTGTCGAGGCATTGTTCCGGCCAAGGTCACGGCGAAGCGCCTCGCGACTTGAGTGGAACGCGAAACCGTCCACCTCGACGATCAAGAACCCCTCGAGCAGGAAGTCGACCCGGCCGATGCCGGGCAGGTAGACCTGGGCCTCGTAGCCGATGCCGTTGGTCCTGAAGAGGTGTTGGGCGTCCACTTCAACAACGGACTCGGCCCGCAGATCCAGCTGCCGCAGTGCCTGCCGGGCCGTCCCGGACCGGTCTGCGGTGAGTTCGGCGTGCAAGAGCTCCAGCGGGACACCAAGCAGCCGAATGGCCGACGTCGCGATGGCGGTGGACGCCGGGGGAGCGAGGCAGCCCAAGGCATGCAGCACCACATCTTCGACAGCGGCCACGGGGAGCTCTGCCGGCCCCTCGAATCGTACCGTCCGGTGCCGGACGAAGCCGCCGCCGTGACCGTGGTTGCACGCCAGGTGGTGTTGGGCCGGAGCATCCCGCAGCCACAGGCCATAGTGGCTGGCGGCGCTGGCGCAGCTGACTCGGGCATTGTGCTGCAGTGCGGCCAGGAACTCGGGCCTGCAGTTCGGCAGGGCAAAGAGGCCCCGCCGCGGCTGGCCGGCGACCCGGGCGAGACGGGCAACATCCCGGCGGCTGTAGCCGGCGGACAAGAACTGGCCGGTCCGGGCGACGCCGCCCAGCTGGGCCAGGTAGGCCAAGGGATCCATAGGACCAGTGCAGGCCGCCGCCTCCCCGGGTGGAACGGGGAAATGTGGCTATCTGGACAACTTCGAGGGCACCGCGACGCCGGCCATGTGCGTTCCCGCCCGGTTACCGACCGGGCCGGCGTCCCCGGGCGGCTGGAATCCGCGGAACCCGGCGGGCCGGGCCGGGCGGCGGGGGCTGCAGCCGCGAGTAACTGGGGAGGAACGCCCGGCCCGGGGGGAATAGGGCAGTGGAAGCGCGCGGTAGTTTGTAAACAACTGATGCGCGACGGGCAACTCCGAGTGTATGATGGCAGTCACACCCGTCGGACAAACCTTTGAAGGAGACTCCTCCCTTGGAAGAGCTGCGCATCGAGGCCAATGGCAACCTAGGCCCCATCGATTCCTCCCGCATCCCGCGCTACGCCGGCGCCGCCACCTTCGCCCGCCTGCCCCGGCTGGACCAGGTGGCCAAAGCCGACGTTACGGTGGTCGGCGTGCCCTTCGACTCCGGTGTGTCCTACCGCCCCGGCGCGCGCTTCGGCGCCAACCATGTGCGCGAGGCCAGCCGGTTGCTGCGCCCGTACAACCCGGCCTGGGACGTGAGCCCCTTCGAGAACATCCAGGTCGCCGACGCCGGGGACATGGCCGTCAACCCGTTCAACATCAACGAGGCGATCGAGACCATCCAGCAGAACGCGCTGGACCTGACCGCATCCGGCGGGAAGCTGCTGACCCTGGGCGGAGACCACACCATCGCGCTGCCCCTGCTGCGCGCCGCCGCCGAACGCGCCGGCCAGCCCGTCGCCATGCTCCACTTCGACGCGCACCTGGACACCTGGGATACCTACTTCGGTGCCGAGTACACCCACGGCACCCCCTTCCGCCGCGCCGTCGAGGAAGGCATCCTGGACACCGAGGCCATCAGCCACATCGGCACCCGCGGCCCGCTCTACGGCAAGAAGGACCTCGACGACGACCACCGCTTCGGCTTCGGCATCGTCACCTCCGCCGACGTCTACTACCAGGGCGTGCTGGAAACCGTCGCCAAGGTCCGCGACCGGATCGGCAACCGTCCGCTCTACATCTCCGTGGACATCGACGTCCTCGATCCCGCCCACGCGCCCGGCACCGGAACCCCGGAGGCCGGCGGCATCACTAGCCGCGAACTGCTCGAAATCATCCGCGGCTTCCGCGGCATGAACCTGGTGGGGGCCGACGTCGTCGAGGTTTCCCCGGCGTACGATCACGCCGAGATCACCGGCGTCGCCGCCAGCCACGTCGCCTACGAACTAGTCACCCTGATGGCGGACAGCGCGCTCGAGGGCGACCGGAGCGGCGCTCCGAACGGCTACGCGGCGCAGGCCCTCGGCCGCGAGACCCGCCGGCCGGCCGGCTTCACCGCATCGGCGGCCACCCCGGTCGAGGCCGGGGCAGCCCAGTGACCGGCGTGCGCAACGGCGGCGACCTCGTCGTCGAAACCCTCGAGGCGCTCGGAGCTAAGACCGTCTTCGGCATCCCAGGCCAGCACGCGCTCGGACTCTTCGACGCCATGGGCCGGGGAAACCTGCACTTCGTCTCCTCGCGGGTGGAAAACAACTCGGCCTTCGCCGCGGACGGCTATTCCCGCGCCACCGGTGAGGTCGGCGTTCTCTTCCTCTCCACCGGTCCCGGCGCCTTGACCTCCCTGGCCGGGCTGCAGGAGGCCTACGCCACCGGTGTGCCGATGGTGGTCGTGGCGAGCCAGATTCCGCTCGAAGGACTCGGCGCGCGCCGCAAAGGCATGCTGCACCAGCTCGATGACCAGAAGGCCTCGGCCGCCAACGTCACCAAGAGCCAGCGGCTGATCCAGCACGCGTCCGGCATCCCCTCGGCCATCCAGGATGCCTGGACCGAGGCCATCTCCTCGCCGCAGGGGCCGGTGTGGATCGAAATCCCGCAGAACGTCCTGCTGGACCCGATCATGGTGCCGCCGGTGGAGGATGCGCTCGCCGAAGCCGCGGACAACCCGCCCCGGGTGGAGCTGGTCCGCGAAGCCGTGAAGTGGCTCGCGGAGGCGAAGCGCCCGGCCATCATCGCCGGCGGCGGCACCCGACGCGGCCACGCGGAGAAGTCGCTGCTGTCCATCGCGGAAAAGCTGCACGCGCCGGTGATCTGTACCCCCGGCGGCAACGGCTCTTTCCCCTGGAATCATGAACTCTCGCTCCAGTCCTGGATCGAGGACCAGTACATGACGGAGCTGCTCGAGGACGCCGACGTGCTGATCGTGATCGGCTCCTCGCTCGGCGAAGTCACCTCCAACTACTTCACCTTCGAACCCCGGGGCCGGATCATCCAGATCGACGCCGAACCCCGCGTCCTCGAGTCCAACCGACCCGGCCTGGGCATCCGGGCCGACGCCGGCCAGGCGCTTGCCGCGCTCGACGAGGCCCTGGCTGCCTCGCCGACCGATGCCCGCCCGGACTGGCACGGCAGCTCACCCCAGGAGCTGGTCAAGGACACCCTGGCCAAGGTCAAGGCCCGGCTGGAATCCCAGGACCTCGCCAAGGAACTGAAGTTCATGGCGGACATCCGCGAAGCCGTTCCCGCGCAAATGCAGACCTTCTGGGACATGACCATCTCCGCCTACTGGGCCTGGAGCTGCTGGGACGCCCGCGAGGGCCAGTTCCACTCCGCCCAGGGCGCCGGCGGCCTGGGCTTCGGCTTCCCGGCAGCCATCGGCGGCGCTGTGGGCCTGGAAACCACGGGGACGCCGGGCGGTTCGTCCCGCGTGCTCGCGGTCTCCGGCGACGGCTCGGCCATGTACTCGATCTCGGAACTGGCCACCGCCAAGCAGCACAACGTCCCGGTCACCTGGCTGATCGTCGACGACGGCGGCTACGGGATCCTGCGCGAATACATGGTGGGCGCCTTCGGCAAGGCCACAGCCACCGAGCTGGCCCGTCCCGACTTCGTCAAACTGGCCGAGGCATTCGGCGTCCCGGCCGTCCGGGTAGCGCCCGAGGACGTGGGGGAGGCGTTGAAGGCGGGCTTCGAGGCCGACGGGCCGAACGTCGTCGTCGTCGAAACGCTGCTCAAGATGTTCGCCCCGACGCACCTGGACGTCTAAACCCGCGGAGGTACTCAACAGGCCCTGGATCCACCCGGATCCGGGGCCTTTTGTGTGCGGTGCCCCCACAGGGATCGCTTCTTAGTTTCCCAAAGCAATCAATTTATAGTATTGTTGCTTCGGGCAAGTAAGTAAGGGGCTTTCAAAACATGTCAGTTGCATCGACCACTGCAGCCAAGCTGGTCCACCAAATCTTCGATCTTCAGCGCGCCGTCCGGTGCGTCGCGGCGGCAAACCTCCGCGGCGACGATACCGGCGTCGCGCTTCAAGGCGTGCTGCGCTTCGTGGGGGAGGGCGAAACCCGTGCCACGCAGCTTGCGGAACGGCTCGGCGTCAGCGCTCCCGTGCTCAGCCGGCACCTCTCGGAACTGCTCGAGCAGGGCTACGTGGTCCGCCGGCCGGACCCCGAGGACGGCCGCGCGCAGCTCATTGCGCTCTCGCCGGCCGGGACTGAGAAGCTGCGTTCCATCGAGGCGCAGCGCGCCGCGACCCTGCAGGGCTTCCTGCAGGACTGGAGCGAGGACGACGTCGAAGAGACCTCGCGCACCCTGAAAAAACTAGCTGAATCCCTCAGGACTTCAGCCCGGGCAAAGACGGCCGGATCCACCGACACGACCAACTTTGTTGAGGAGTAATTCTATGGCCAGCCACGCTGCCGCCGCCGGGCCATCCCCGGCCCCCACCCCGCCGACGCAACCCGCCCAGCACCATTCCGAGCCGCAGGTGGCCATGAGCCACCGGCAGATCATGGAAGCGCTGACCGGCCTGCTGGCGGCGTTCTTCACCGCCATCCTGAGCAGCACCATCGTTGCCAACGCGCTGCCCACCATCATGTCCGAGCTCAAGGGCACCCAGACGGACTTCGCCTGGGTGATCACGGCCGCCCTGCTGGCCAACGCAGCCACCACCCCCATCTGGGGCAAGCTCGCTGACCTCTTCAACAAGAAGGTCCTCGTCCAGCTCAGCATCGTGATCTTCGTGGCCGGCTCCGTCATGGCCGGTTTGTCCGAGACCATCCCGCTGCTGCTTACCGCCCGCGTCATCCAGGGCATCGCGATGGGCGGCCTCACCGCGCTGGCCCAGGCGATCATCGGCTCGATGATCCCGCCGCGTGACCGTGGCAAATACTCCGGCTACATGGGTGGCGTCATGGCTGTCGGCACCGCCGGCGGCCCGCTGCTCGGCGGCTTCATCGTGGACAGCCCGCTCGGCTGGCGCTGGACCTTCTTCGTCTGCGTCCCGCTGGCCGTCGTCGCCCTGATCCTGCTGCAGGTCACGCTGAAGATCCAGCACGTCAAGCGCCCGGCCAAGATCGACTGGCTCGGCTCCATCCTGCTGACCTCCGGCGTCAGCCTGCTGCTGATCTGGGTTTCCTTCGCCGGCAACCCCGACTACTACGACTGGTGGTCCTGGCAGACGGTTGCCATGGTGGGCGGCGGCATCGTGCTCCTGGGCCTGCTGGTACTGGTGGAATCCAAGGTGGCACAGCCCATCATCCCGCTCAAGATCATCTCCGAGCGCACCACCGCCCTGGCTATCCTCGCCTCTGTGGCTGTCGGCGTCGGCATGTTCGGCTCCTCCACCTTCCTGGGCCAGTACTTCCAGGTGGCCCGCGGCGCCACCCCGACCGAAGCAGGCCTGCTCACGCTTCCCATGATCGCGGGCAACCTGATCGGTTCGGTGCTCTCCGGCCAGCTGATCAGCCGTACCGGCAAATGGAAGCGCTACCTGATCGCGGGCGCAATCCTGCTGATCGGCGGCCTCGGCCTCGCCGGCACTATGGACCACACCACCGAGCTCTGGTTGACCGGCATTTACACCGCCATCCTCGGCATCGGCCTGGGCCTGCTGATGCAGAACCTCGTCCTCGCCGTCCAGAACACGGTCCAGGCCAAGGACATCGGCACGGCCAGCGCCTCGGTTGCCTTCTTCCGCTCCGTCGGCGGCGCCATCGGCGTCTCGGTCCTCGGCGCCGTGCTGGGCAACCGGGTCAAGGATCTCGCCCTCGAGGGCCTCGCCGCCGCCGGAATCAAGGTCCCGGCGGGATCTGCCGGGGCCAGCATGGACCTCAAGGACATGCCGGCACCGATCCGCGACATCATGCGGGCCGCTTACGGTGACGCGATTGCAGAGGTCTTCCTGATCTCGGCCATCATCGGCCTGGTGGCGCTTGTGGCCATCCTGTTCATCAAGGAAAAGCCGCTGCGCCGCACGGTGGACATTCGGCCGGAGGCTGCCGCGTCCGCCGCCGTCACCGGTTCCGGAACCGCCGCAGGCGTCGAAACTGCTGCCGGAGCGGCAGCCCACGCGGCGGCTGCGGATCGTGTTGGTGCCGCTGACGGAACAGAAGATCCCGCCACCGGAATCGTCGACCTGGACCGCGAGTTCATCGAGGTCCTGAGCCGGCAGCGCGCCAACGGGTCCCGTTTCCCGGATGCCGCGCGGCTGGGCCAGGAGAACCGCCAGAACGGCGACGGCGAAGCCAGGGCCGAGCGCGAAGGCGCCCGGCTGCGGGCCCGGACCATGGTGGCGGAGGCCCGCGCCGACGAGGCCGACGTCGTGCCGCTGCTGCTCCAGACCCAGCACCTGCTGGCCGAGCAGCAGGTGCAGCTCGCGGAGGCCCTGCGTGCCGTCCACGAGCAGGCGGCGGAACAGCGCGCCATCGCCACCGAGCAGGCCCGGGTGGCCGAGCAGCTCACCACCCTGCGGCGCCAGCTCGCCAAGGAACGCAAGCTGCAGCGCGCGGCGGCCGACTACATCGCCACGCACGGCCGGCACCGCGGCGAGTAGACGCGCCAGCGACGACGGCCCCGCGGCTCCCCGGCAGGGGAGCAGCGGGGCCGTTTTTGGCCTCCCCGGGAGCCTGACGGTGGCCAACAAAAAACTTATGTACAACGATTGGCCGATATCCGAAGCCGGAGGTTTCACCCCGGCGGGGGATTTCGTAGAGTGGGACAGCTGAGGCTGTCGGCCCCATCCGCTAATACTTTGATCAACTCCTGTTTTCCTCCTCTGCGCTTCATGAATTCCTAAGGACCCGTGGGCATGCTTGTCACCCTCATACGGCGCTATTCCAAGCCGTATCTGCCGTATATTGCGGCCGTCGTCATCTTCCAGCTGGCCTCCACCATTGCGGCCCTGTACCTCCCCAGCCTGAACGCCCAGATCATCGACGAGGGCGTCTCCCGCGGCGACACAGACTACATCTGGCGCACCGGCGGGCTGATGCTCGGGGTAGCGCTGGTCCAGGTGGTCACGGCGATCGCGGGCGTGTACTTCGGTTCCAAGGCCGCGATGGCCTTCGGCCGGGACCTGCGCCGCGGCGTCTTCCGCAAGGTCAGCAGCTTCTCCGCCCGTGACGTGAACGTCTTCGGCGCCCCAACGCTGATCACCCGCGGCACCAACGATGTCCAGCAGGTCCAGATGCTCATGCTGATGGGGCTGAACTTCATGGTGGCCACGCCCATCATGTGCATCGGCGGCATCGTCATGGCGCTGCGTGAGGACCTCAACCTGTCCTGGCTGGTCTGGGTCTCGGTCCCGCTGCTGGTGGTTGTGGTGGGGTACCTCGTGGTCCGCCTGATGCCGCTTTTCCGCTCCATGCAAACCAAGATTGACCGGCTGAACGGCATCCTGCGCGAGCAGATCATCGGCATCCGCGTGGTCCGTGCCTTCGTCCGTGAGCCGCACGAAACGCAGCGCTTCGGGGCGGCCAACAAGGAACTCACCGACGTCTCGCTCAAGATCGGCGCCTTGTTCGTGCTGATGTTCCCGGCGATCGGCATGATCCTGCACGTCTCCACCGCCGCCGTTTTGTGGTTCGGCGGCCAACGCGTGGATGCCGGAGAGATGCAGGTGGGTTCGCTGACGGCGTTCCTGCAGTACCTGCTGCAGATCCTGATGGCCGTCATGATGGGCACGTTCATGGCGATGATGATCCCGCGCGCCTCGGTGTGCGCGGACCGCATCGGCGAGGTGCTCGACGTCGAACCCTCCATCCACGAACCGCTCGCCCCGGTGGCGCCGGCCGCCAAGGCCGGCCGCGTGGAGTTCCGGAATGTCTCCTTCGCCTACCCGGGCGCCGAGGCGCCGGTGCTCAGCGACATCAGCTTCACCGCCGAGCCCGGCCAGACGGTTGCGATCATCGGCTCCACGGGTGCCGGCAAGACCACCCTGCTGGCGCTGCTGCCGCGGCTCTTCGACGCCGCCTCCGGCGAAGTGCTGCTCGACGGCGTCCCCGTCACCCAGCTGGACCGCGCGGAGATCACCGGGCGCGTCGCGATGGTGCCTCAGCGGCCCTACCTGTTCTCCGGCACGATCGAACACAACCTGCGCTTCGGCAAGTCCGAAGCCACGGACGCGGAACTCTGGGACGCCCTCACCGTGGCCCAGGCGGCCGACTTCGTCCGCGAAAAGAAGAACGGCCTCGGCGCCCGGATTTCCCAGGGTGGCACGAACGTCTCCGGCGGCCAGCGGCAGCGGCTTTGCATCGCCCGCGCCCTCGTCACCGAACCCAAGGTCTTCCTGTTCGACGATTCGTTCTCCGCCCTGGATGTCGCCACCGACGCCAGGCTGCGGAAGGCGCTCAAGGCCAAGACCGCGGACGCCACGGTCATCATCGTGGGCCAGCGCGTCTCGACCATCGCGGACGCGGACCAGATCCTCGTCCTGGACAACGGCCGGATCGTGGACCGCGGGACCCATGAAGAACTCCTCGCAAGCTCCAGCACCTACCAGGAAATCGTCGAATCCCAGCTGACTGCGGAGGCCATCGCATGAGCACCAACGAAAAGGTTGGCCTCGAGAAGCCCGCCGAAACCGTCTCCGAAGCCACCGCCGTTGCCCCTGAGGCCGCGGACGAAGACTTCTACGAGGAGGAATTCACCCCCGGCGAGGCCGACGGCGGCATGTTCGGTGCGGTCCCGGCGAAGAAGGCACAACACTTCTGGCCCTCGGCGAAACGGCTGATGGGGCTGCTGAAACCCGAGCGCGCCGGCATCGCCGCCGTGCTCGCGATGGTGACGGTCGCCGTCGTCCTCAACGTGATTGCCCCCCGCATCCTGGGCCAGGCCATGGACGTGATCTTCGGCGGTGTGGTCGGCAAACAGCTGCCGGCCGGCGCCACCAAGGACCAGTTCATCGCCGGGCTCCGCTCCCAGGGCCAGGACAACTTCGCGGACATGCTGGCCAGGATGGACGTCGTCCCCGGCGTGGGCATCGACTTCCAGAAACTGGCCTTCCTGATCAGCGTGGTCCTGGTGATGTACTTCGTCGCCAACATTTTCCTCTGGCTGCAGGGCTACGTCCTGAACGTGCTGGTCATGCGGGTGGTCCGCCGGCTGCGCGACGACACCGAGAAGAAACTCAACAAGCTTCCGCTGAACTACTTCGACACCCGCCAGCGCGGCGACACCCTCTCCCGTGTCACCAACGACGTCGACAACATCCAGCAGGCACTGCAGCAGGCCTTCGCGCAGCTGGTCAACTCCGCCCTGACCGTGCTGGGCATTGTGATCATGATGTTCATCGTGTCCTGGCAGCTGGCCCTGATCGCCCTCATCGCCCTGCCGCTCTCCGGCGTGGCCGCCGGCATCATCGGCGCCCGCAGCCAGAAGCTCTTCGCCGCGCAGTGGAAGAACACCGGCGAGCTCAACGGCCAGATCGAGGAATCCTTCTCCGGCCATGACCTGGTCCGCGTCTTTGGCCGCGACGCCGACATGCTGGCCCGCTTCGACGAGCGGAACGAAGAGCTCTACCGGGCCAGCTTCGGCGCCCAATTCGTGTCCGGGATGATCATGCCGGTCATGCAGTTCGTCTCCTACCTCAGCTACGTGGGGATCGCCGTCGTCGGTGGCCTGCGGGTGGCCTCGGGCGGGATGAGCCTGGGCGACGCGACGGCGTTCATCCAGTACTCGCGCGAGTTCACCCAGCCGCTGGGGCAGATGGCCGGTATGGCCAACATGCTGCAGTCCGGCGTGGCCTCCGCCGAGCGGGTCTTCGAGTTCCTCGACGCCGACGAACAGGACGCCGAAACCGCCGTCGAGCACCTCCCCGCCAAGACGGACGGGCACGTCGAATTCAAGCACGTGACCTTCAGCTACACCCCGGACAAGCCGCTGATCGAGGACCTGTCCTTCACCGCCGAGCCCGGGCACACCGTGGCGATCGTCGGTCCCACCGGCGCGGGCAAGACCACCCTGGTGAACCTCGTGATGCGCTTCTACGAGCTGAACGCCGGGAGCATCACGCTCGACGGCGTCGACGTCACCAAGCTCAGCCGCGCGGAGCTGCGCTCCAAGGTGGGCATGGTCCTGCAGGACGCGTGGCTGTTCGGCGGCACCATCTACGAGAACATCCGGTACGGCAAGCTGGACGCCACGGAAGAGCAGATCATGGCCGCCGCGAAGGCCACCTTCGTGGACCGGTTCGTCCGGGCGCTCCCGGAAGGCTACAACACGGTCATCGACGAGGAAGGGAACAACGTCAGCGCCGGCGAGAAGCAGCTGATCACCATTGCCCGGGCCTTCGTGGCCAACCCCTCGCTGCTGATCCTGGACGAGGCCACCAGCTCGGTGGACACCCGCACCGAGGTCCTGGTCCAGAAGGCCATGGCCGCATTGCGCACCGAGCGGACCAGCTTCGTGATCGCCCACCGCCTCTCCACCATCCGGGACGCGGACACCATCCTGGTGATGGAAGCCGGACGGATCGTCGAACAGGGCCGCCATGCGGAGCTGCTGGAACTCCGCGGCGCCTACTACCGGCTCTACATGTCCCAGTTCGCGGGCGAGGACGCCGAGGAATCGCTCGTGGAAGAGCCGACGGCGGTGCGAAGCTGAGCGCCGGGGCCGCCGGAACCGGGGCCGAAACCGGGGTCGTGGCAGGGGCCGGAGTCGGGACGGCCCCGGGCAACGTGGAACCGCGGGTTCTCGAGGTCCAAGTGCCGATGCGCTGGGGCGACATGGACGCCTACGGCCACATCAACAACGTCCAAATCGTTCGGATCCTGGAGGAGGCCCGGATCGCGGCCTTCGGTCCGCCGCGGGGCGCGGGCCTGCCCGGGATTGAACCCGAGGTGTCGCTATTCAACGACGTCCCGGAGGGCACGCTGGCGCTGGTCGTCGAGCACAAGATCCGCTACGTCCGCACCCTCGAATACCGGAATGTTCCCGCCGTGGTGCAACTGTGGGTGGGCGCGGTCAAGGGGGCCAGTTTCGACATCCATTACGTGGTCAAGGACCCCGTCACCGGCGAGGATTGCGTCAAGGCGAGCAGCCACCTCGCGTTCGTGGACGAGGGCACCGGTCGTGTGCTGCGGCTGACCACGGAGCAGAAGGCAAAGCTCGCCCCCTTCGTGGCGGCCCGCCAGACCCACTAGGCCCTATCTCAGCTGCGGGATCGGTCCTAGACTGAACACGCCCGCGGGAAGCCTGCATAATCACAGCTAGGAGCACGGATCATGGCCAAGCGAAGCAAGATGAAGGCGCGGAAGAAGACCTGGAAAGAGCTCTCGCCGATGGCCAAATTCGGCACCATCACGGCCGCCGTGGTCCAGCTTTCCTTACTGGTCGCCGCCCAGCGCGACATCTCGCGCCGCCCCGCGGAGGAGATCCGCGGTAGCAAGGCGTTGTGGCGGGCAGCCACCCTGATCAACTTCGTCGGACCGGGCACCTATTTCACCTTCGGCGTCAAACGCCGCCCGGCCGCCAAGTAGCCCCCGGCGGCCGTTCAACTCCCGCCATCGGCCGCAGCCAGGGAAGCTACTCACCGGTAGTTAAGTTCCGCTGTGGGGAACCGCCTTGATGCGGACGTTCAGCTTAAGCCTGTAAATTGAAGGCATGACCCCCAACAAAAAGCCCGCCATGCACCGCGCCCTCGGCATCTCCAAAGAGATCGAAGACGCGGCGTGGTTTGTGCTTGGCCCGGGACTGCTCGGCAAAGCGTCGCCGCTGGATGGCCGGACCAGGACCTGGTCGGTCGCGGCGGCTTCGGAATTGCTGGAGCGTCTGGAACGGGGCATTCCGGACCCCAAGGCGCCAATGATGACCAACCTCCGCGAAAACCTGGAGGGCGCCACCCGCGGGGCGAAGCAGCTGGCCGTGGAGCTCTTGTTCCTGCAGTCGCTGCCGCTGGCCCATGAAGTGAAGTCGCTCAAGGTCAAGCGGGCCCGTGTCGCCGAGGCCGCGTCCTGGCTGGAGCCGCCGCTGGAGCTCCCCGACGAACTCTATGCGGGCATGACGGACCACGGCGTCATCCGGGACCGCACCGCAGAGTTCAACTGGACCATCTGGGACCACCTCAAATGGCTCTGCCGCTTTGTCCGGCATGTCGCCCAGCGCCCGGCCGGCGTCGTCCAGGCCGCAATCAAGGATCCGCTGGCCTTCCACGAACTCACCATTGGCACCCCCGAGGACCAGCCCGCCATCCGGCGCAGCATCGAATTCCTGGTCTGGCCGGCGTACTTCGAACCCGTCGTGGCCGACGTCGAACGCCAGGAAATCCGCGACGCCTTCGCTTCCCTGGTCGGCGGGGCCAAGGGGGACTCGGACGCGGAGGTCTCCGCGGACATCCACCGGATCCGGCTGCACCTCGATGAACAGGCCGGCCAGCGGATCGACTGGTATTCCCGCCAGCTGGTCAGCCAGTGGCGGAAGGTGGGCGACCCTGGCCGCCGCGCCTGGCTGTTGCGCAGCCACCACGACAACGCCGAGGTCCTCGCCGCCTGGCAGGACGAGGAAGCGGTGACGCTCGACGTCGAACACCTCCGCCTGCTCGATCCGGGCGTGACCGCGGGCCTGGTCCAGCACGCCGTGGACGAGGACTACAAGCACCTCAGCTATGTGGAACGCGAGGACACCAAGACCGCAGTCTTCGCCTTCCTGACCGTCATGAAGCCAGGCGACCTCACGCTGTACCAGAACTCTGGCAGCGTCCGCGTGGGCGTAGTGCTGGGCGAACCCGAACACCATGATGACAACCGCCGGCTGCGCCGCAAGGTCCGCTGGTTCGACGAGGTCCACTCGATGACGGAGCTGCCCCGCCATGTGCAGCGCCAGCTGGCCAGTTCCGGCCTGATCGTGGACGTCACCCGGGTGATCCAAGCGCTCGAGACCCTGCTCCCGGCCGAAGCCGAGGCCGACGCCGGCGACGGCGCGGAGCCGGACACCCCCGTCGAACCGTGCGAGGGGTTCCGCCCGCTGACGGCGGAATTCGCCGCATCCCTGCACATGGACCTCGAACCGCTGCAGGAAATCGCCGAATTGCTGGAGGAAAACCGCCAGTTGGTGCTTTACGGCCCGCCCGGCACCGGTAAGACCTACCTCGCCAAGCACCTGGCCGCCGAACTGGCCGGGGACACCAGCGACGAGCGGGTCAAACTGGTTCAGTTCCACCCTTCCTACGCCTACGAGGACTTCTTCGAAGGCTACCGGCCGGACAAAACCGACGAAGGCCAAGTGTCGTTCAAGCTCGTGGCCGGGCCGCTGCGCCGGCTGGCCGAGGAAGCCGCCAAGCCGGGCAACGAGGGCAAGCCGTACTTCCTGATCATCGACGAGATGAACCGGGCCAACCTGGCGAAGGTCTTCGGCGAGCTGTACTTCCTGCTGGAGTACCGCGACGACCGGATCTACCTGCAGTACAGCCCGACCGAGCCGTTCTCACTGCCGGACAACCTGTACATCATCGGCACCATGAACACCGCCGACCGCTCCATCGCGATGATGGACGCGGCCATCCGCCGCCGGTTCTCCTTCATTGAACTGCACCCCAAGACCGAGCCGGTCAAGGGATCGTTGCTGCGCTTCCTGCAGGCCCGCGACCTGGACACGACGCCGGCGCTGCTGCTCGATGAGCTCAACAACGCCATCGACGAGTGGGACCGGGACCTGATGATTGGTCCGTCCTACTTCATGAAGAAGGCCGCCCAGACGCCCACCGGTTTGCGCCGGATCTGGAAGTACGAGCTGATGCCGCTGCTGGAGGAGCACTACCACGGCCAGCTCAACCGGGCCCAGCTGGAGGAACGGTTCGGCCTTGAGCAACTGATGGCCCGCCTTGCGCGCGCCTAGCGTTGCCCCAGGCAGCGCCGTCCAGCACATCGTCCTGGATGAGTTGTCCGGGGGAGTGGTGGAACGGATCGACGCCGGCAGCGCCGCGTACATCAATGGCAGCGGCCTGGCCAAGGCCTCACCACTGGGTATGGGCCTGTTCCGGATCGAACCGGTCGGCACGGTGGGCTCCGTCCGCACCCCCTCGGTGCAGCTCGAAGTACGGCCTAAGGAGCGGCTGGGTCTGCGCCGGCTCCTGTTCCTGCTCGGTTACGCGGAGAACCAGGGTTTCCGGGACGACGATGTGGCCGCCGTCGAGGACAGTGACCTCTGGAGTGCCCTGGCCGAGTCCCTGGCCCAGCTCGCCGACCGCGCCCTCAGCCGCGGCGTGCTGCAGGGCTACCTGAACGTTGACGAGTCGCTCCGCACCGTCAAGGGCCGGATCCGGATCTCGGACCAGATCTCCCGCCGCCCCGGGCTGCTGGTCCCGCTCGAGGTCTCCTACGATGAATTCACCGAGGACATCCCGGAAAACCGTATCCTGCGCGCGGCCCTCGAACGGATGTCGCAGGTGCCGGGGGTTCGGGCCGACGTGCTCAGCCGGCTGCGTCGGCTGAAGTGCAAGCTCGACGCCGTGATGCGGCTGCAGTCCGGCGCCCCGCTGCCGCAGTGGCGGGCCAACCGGATGAACACGCGGTACCACGCGGCGTTGCGGCTCGCGGAGGTCATCCTGCGCAACGCCTCGGCCGAGGCCGGGGACGGCAAGCAGCACTCGGCGTCGTTCGTGGTGGACATGTCCAAGGTCTTCGAGGACTTTGTCGGCACGGCGCTGCGCGAGGCCATGGCCGCGTACCCGGGGGAGATGCGCTTGCGCTACAACTCCCTGCTGAATGAGGCGGTCCGGGATTCGGACCGGATCACGGTGCAACCGGGCGCGGTGCACCTGCTGGGCGGCCGGCCCGTTATGGTGTACGACGCCAAGTACAAGGCGGCCGCCGACGCAGGCGCTTCGCTCTCCGGCGACCACTACCGGATGCTCGCGTACTGCACCTCGCTGAGGGTGCCCACGGCGTGGCTGGTTTACCCTGGCGCGGGGGAGATCAAGCTGCGGCGGATCCTCAACACCGATATCGATGTGGTGGAATTCCCGCTTGATCTGTCCCTGGCACCCTCGGAAATCTTGGCGTCCGTCGCTGACCTGGCGCAGCAGTCGTGGGGCGAAGTGGTCCGGCAGGCGACGATCAGCCGCTGACGGCGAGGTTATCTAGGCGGTGTCGTCCTGCAGGACCGTGGAGACTGACAGCAGGTGGTTGAGGAGCGCTTTTTCCGGCTCCCCGGGATTGTTGGCCACGTGCCTACGGAGTTGCTCCCGTACCGGAGCCTCGCCCGGCTCGGTTTCCGAGAGAATCGCATCGATGATGGCGGATACCTGACGGCGCAACGGCTCCAGATCCTCATGCGTTTCGGGGCTGCGGGCGGCGTGCCGCGTGCGCGTCTCGGTAGACAACAACAAGTGTGGCATGGTGCTCTCCTGCGGAGTTAGTAGTATCCCCACGTACTGACCAATAGAGTCCTAGTCCCCGAGTCTCGATCTTAGCTCAGGGAGACCAGTCTGTCTCGTGTAGCGGTAAGATAATTTCGATGTCTGTTTCAACCAATTCCCAGGCTGCGTCTCCGCCCCCAGGTGCGGGCGGCGGTGGCGTTCCTGCGTCCGGCGGTGACATCAACGCCGGTGCTGCTGAGATTACCGGGATCCGTGAGCGCATTTTGGACGTTGCGTACGAATTGTTTTCGCGTCGCGGCGTGCGGGATGTGGGCATCAATGAGCTCATCAGCCGCTCGGGTGTGGCGAAGGCCAGCTTCTACCGGCACTTCGGCTCAAAGGACGAGCTGGTACTGGCTTTCCTGGAGCGACGCGACCGGCAGTGGACGGTAGCCACCATCCTTTCCGAGGCCCGACGCCGGGGGCGCACCCCGGTGGAACAGTTGCTGGCCATCTTCGAGGTCTTCGCCGATTGGTTCGCGCGGGACGACTTTGAAGCCTGCTCCTTTGTGAACATTCTGCTCGAGATGGGTCCGACCCATCCGCTGGGCCGGGCAAGCATTGATTACCTCGACAAGATCCGCGGCCATGTGCAGGAGCTCGCGGAGGAGGCGGACCTGAGGGACGCCGAGGGTTTTGCCCGGTCCTGGTACATCCTGATGAAAGGCTCGATTGTCGCAGCGGCCGGGGGAGACCGGGCTGCCGCGGGCCGGGCGCGTGAGATGGCCGGGTGGCTCATTGACCACCACCAGGCCTAGCGGCTGAGGAAACTGTCGAGTTGCTGCTCGAGGGCTGAGAGGTCTTTGAGTTCGCACTCCCAAACGGTGAGCACCTCCCAGCCGGAACTTTCGAGCGCGCGGCGCTGTTCGGCGTCGCGGTTCCGGGTGCGGGTGCGCTTGGTTTCCCAGAAGTCCGCGTTGGATTTGGGCGCATGCTGTCCCACCCTGCAGTCGTGGAAATGCCAGAAGCAGCCGTTGACGAAGATGACCTTATGGCGGCTCGCGAACACGAGATCGGGATTTCCAGGCAGCCTGCCGCCGCGGGCTGTCCCGTGCAAGCGGTAGCGGTAACCCTTGGCGTGCAGCATCCTCCGGACCAGCAATTCGGGTTTGGTGTTCTTACCCCTGATGCGGGACATGTTCCAGCTGCGCCGCTCCGGGGTGAGACTGTCCGTCATGGTTTAAGTCTAGGCGGCGGCAGATTTTGGGGGATTTGGCCCTAAATCTCCCGTTCCGGGTGCTCGCCGAACTGGAAGTGCCGGCCGCTGACCGCCGTCGGTTCGATTTCGACGTAGAAGTCCTTCAGCGTCGGCACCCAGGGTTTGAGCCCCAGCGCCTCGGCGGCTGCGATGTCCGCAGACTGCTCCAGAACACGTGCTGTCCCGCGAACCACCACCGACCACGCCTCCTCGGACAGGATGCCATCGGTCTCGAAAAGCACCTTGGAGTTGATGGTCAGCTCGGCGAGCTTGTTGCCGGGTGCCGTGCGCAAGTAGAGCTTGCGGTTACTGACGGCGTAGTTCACGGGGAAAATGTCCGGTTCCCCAGCCACGGTGACGACGAGCCTGCCGTGTTGTGTTCCTTCGATGAGTTTCCAGGTTTCATCCGGGGACAGGGTCAAAATCGGGCTGTTGTCTGCGTGTTCGAACATCATGGGCTCATTGTTCTGTGCCGTGTAGAAAAACGCCAGAGGCTTGCGGAATTGATTGCCGGGTTCGCAGCCCCGTTCCCGCCGCTAAATTGTCAGACCCCCTGCCTAACGTTCATCGTGTCCGGTTTGCATCGCAGCCAGCGGCCGCCCGTCAGGGTATATGCGCCGCAGGAAGGGATGCCCCTCCGCGCCATGGGGGCGCTTGGGCCCGGACACTTCGAACTGCCAGGCGTCGCCTGGCCATGAGTATGGGGAATCATGAGTACTTTCAATTCACACGGCACTGCACCCGCGGACGCGCCCGCCTCCACCGTTCCGGCAATGGCCGGCGCTCCCGTTGCTCCCCGGGGCAACGGCTGGGGCGTAACCGCGCTGGTTCTCGGCATTGTGGCCGTGGTCTTCTCGTTCATCCCGGTGATGGGCGTCGTCGCCTTCGTCCTGGGGCCGCTGGCGGTTGTGTTCGGGATCATCGGTGCCACCCGCAAGTTCGCCAAGAAGGGGGCCGCCATTGCGGGCCTCGTGCTTGGCGTCGTCAGCATTGTCATTGCGGCCATCTGGATGGCGGTGTTGTCCGCTGCTGTCTCGTCGGCCGACCAGGCGCTCAACTCGGAGCACAAGATCCAGTACGTGGTGACCACCAACGGCAAGGCCTCGGTCAGCTACTGGACCAGCGGCGGAACGTCCACGGAAAAGGTCAGCGCTGCCTGGAAAAAGGAGCAGGCCGTGAAGAACTCCGATTTCGTCTCCTTGGTTGTCACCGGGGATTACTCCAATGCCGAGGCAAAGGTCGGCTGCGAAATCCTGTTTGACGGCAAGTCGATCTCAAAGAACTCCGGCAGCGGCCAGGGCGCGATGGCGAGCTGCAGCGGCTCTGGCCTGGGGGTCGATAGCAAGAAGTAGGACTGTGGGCCGGGTTCTGGATTGCGGACCGGTTCTAAGACTCCCGGCCGATTCTAAAATCCGGGGTGCGGCAGGGCGTTGCGGAAGATTTCTGCGGCGCCCTGCTTGCATTAGGAATTGTGAGGGTGTTTAGCGGCCGGGGATGTTGCCCTGGCGGCGCGCCATGTGGGGCCTCTGATTCCCTAGGGACGCGTGCTTCAGGAGTGAATAGAGCCCCTGTGGATAACCCTTACGGCGAGAGTGCGGTGTCAGTTACCCTTAGGCATTGTTTGGATTCAGGCGTCTTGATTTCTATCGGGGGATTAGCTGAACATGACATCTCGCACTCCAATCGCCAACCGTCGGCTCGCCGCCGCGGCCGCTCTCTTTACCGCTGTTGCCCTCATCGGGACGGCTTGCACCGGCAGCCAGGCGGCACCGAGTGCCTCTCCGAGTGGTGCGTCGATCAGCCCCTCGACTTCACCCACCGCCACTGCCACCGCGACCCCGGCGCCGACCGCCAGCTACAAGCCCGCAGATGCCAAGGGCAGGGCGCAGAACGTCCCGGTGCCGGTGTTGCCGGCCGTGGCGAAGACGAAGACGAAGGCGGGGCTGGAAGCGTTCGCGAGGTATTGGTTCCAGCTCCTCAGTTATGGCTACGAGACCGGGGATACGTCGCGGCTCACTGCTGTCACGAGTACGGGCTGCGAATCGTGCGCTCATGCCAAAGAAGTAATTACCGGGTGGAATAGTGACGGTCGTTGGCTCGTTGGCGGCCGAGTCACGACCCCCGCCGTCTCGACGACCTTCCGCGTGGCTCAAGATGGAAACTATCAAGTGGCCATGCAGATATCGCAAGAAGGTATGTCGTACTACAACCCAAACGGCACCTTGAGTAGTAAAGACCCTAAACCCGATGATTCCGGAAATCTGATGCTTGCCGTTTTCAAGAACGGATCCTGGTTCGTAAACAACATACAGCCGATCGTGGGTTAGCAGTGAGAGCCCGGAATCTGCTCGGCGCCACTCTTTCTGTGCTCCTCATTTTCTCCGGACCCGCAGCCAGATCCGACGGGGGTAGCCCCGAGCCGCCAGTCAAGGGAACTTGGGGACCAGGGTCCGTCAACGTCGGGGGCGCATGGTCTTTTGACCCGTCCACAGGGGAGTTCCAGCGTGTCGCTCCGGGATCTTCTTCTGCCGATCCCTTCCAGTACAAGTACGAACTCCAATGCCATCTTGGCGGTGGCGACTTCGACGCTGACTGCCTGGCGACCGTGTTGGAATGCAAGAACGGGCCCGGCGGCAAGGACGGAATTCCCGTCACCTGGTTCAAGGCTCCCGCCGGCGTACCTAAGCCGGTCTGGAGTTACCATTCCGGGCCGACGTGCCTGTTTGATGCGCGACCCGAAGAGTTGTTGCCCCGCATCGCCGCCATGATCCAAACAGAGTTCCAGAAACTGCCGATCGTTGCCGGCCGCGTAACAGCGCAGCCCAGCCCTCATACGCTGCGGGGCGCCGAGACGAATTTCTTCGCCGAAGCAGCCGAGCAGCAGTTCGACATCAAGATCTTGGCCCAGGATGTCCACGTCGACGCCAAACCCGTTCAGTACGCCTGGAACTATGGTGACGGCACTACGCTGGGCCCACAGAACTCGGCCGGCGGGCCACTGCCGCAGGACCGTTGGGGCGAAAAGACCGCCACCAGCCATATCTACACCCGCACCGGCGACTTCTCGGTTGCGCTGAGCACGTACTTTCAAGGGACCTACTCCGTCAATGGAGGACCACCATTGCCGATCCCGGGTCAAGGACAGTTCAGCTCCCCGCCGCAGACAATCAGCGTCTGGCGCTCCATCACACGCAACTATGCCGACGACTGTCTGCAGAATCCAGAAGGTCAGGGTTGCCCGGGCGCGCCACCGCCCGCGCCTTGAACAAGCGCGTGATTCGAGTCTCAACCGGAATAGTTGCAGACGCTGGATTGCTGTTGCCAGTGGACACAATCCACCGCGAAAGGAACCGCGCATGCTGTTTTCCCAAATGACACTCGGCCAGCTGGAACTTCCCAACCGACTCGTGATGGCGCCACTCACCCGACTCCGGTCAGGCAAGGAAGGCGTCCCCGGACCGCTCGTCGTCGAGCACTACCGGCAACGCGCCTCGCTCGGCCTGATTGTCAGCGAAGGCACCTACCCCAGCCCAGCCGGACGGGGCTTCCCGGGCCAGCCCGGCTTGGTCACTGAGGAACAGCTCAAGGGCTGGGCCGACGTAACCGCCGCCGTACACGCCGAGGGCGGCAGGATCTTCGCCCAGGTCATGCACGCGGGACGCGTCACGCATGAGGACACCACCGGTGGACACGAAGTTGTCGCGCCGAGCGCCATCGCCATCGACGGCGAGACCCGCACCTACGAAGGCAAGCAGGCCTTCCCGGTTCCCCGCGCCCTGACCACAGACGAGCTGCCCGCAATCCGGGAAGACTTCGTTCGGGCCTCCCGCAGCGCGGTCGAGGCTGACTTCGACGGCGTCGAACTTCACTCTGCCAATGGCTACCTGCTGCACGAATTCCTGACCCCGGCCGCGAACCAGCGAGACGACATCTACGGCGGTTCACCCGAAAACCGCGCCCGGTTCGTCATCGAAGTCGTCCAGGCTGTCGTCGATGCCATCGGCGCGGACCGCGTCGGCATCCGCATCTCGCCCGAGCACAACGTGCAGGGTGCCCTGGAGTTGGACGCCGCTGACGTGCGTGAAACCTACGGCTACCTGGTGGACGCCCTGGCGCCGCTGAAGCTGGCTTACCTCAGCGTGCTTCACAAGGAGCCTACGAGCGAGCTGGTTCAGGAACTTCGCAAGCGCTTCGATGGAACCTTCCTGCTGAACACCGGCTTCGGCGTCGTCACCACTCGCGACGAGGCCAAGGCCTTGGTCTCGGACGGATACGCCGACGCGGTGGTCGTGGGACGTCCCGCCATCGCCAACCCGGATCTGGTCCGTCGCTGGCGCGAAGGCCTCCCCGTCAACGAACCCGACGCGTCGACGTTCTACGCTGACGGCGCCGAGGGCTACACCGACTACCCGGTCTACCAGAACTAGGAGCGGATGGCCGGCCTAGTCACGGCCGGACCTGCCCAACAGATCACGCCAACAGTGGACAGAATCCCATTCTGTCCACTGTTGGCGTTTAAGGATGGGCATGTCCGGTGGCGCAGTTTGAACGCGATGGGCATGTCCGGAGGGCCACGCGAAGGTCGGGCATGTCCCCTAGGAAACCGCGGACACGGACCTCTGGCAGAGGCCGATGAAGCCGCCCAGCTGTTCCAGGCCTTCCGGATGGGCAGGCAGGTAGTCGGTCAGCTCCGGAGCGCGGACGATGACCGCGCGCCATTTCCCGCGAGATACTGCCACATTGATCCGGTTCCGGGAGAGCAGGAATTCCATGCCCCGCGGCGCCTCGGCTACCGCCGAACACGCCATGGACACGATCACCACAGCGGCTTCCTGTCCCTGGAACTTGTCCACGGTCCCAACCCTGACGCCGGGCAAGCCAGCCCGGTCCAGGGCTTCGCGGATGAGGTTCACCTGGGCGTTGTAGGCAGCCACCACGAGGACGTCCGCAGCAGTGAGGGGACGCGACCCCTCCTCGGTGTGCCACAGCAGACCCAGATGGCGTCGCACCTGCCGGACGACCTCGGCGGCCTCCTCGGGGGACGACGTCGTGTTGCCTCCGTGCGGAACCATCACCGTCTCGATTCCAGCCGGGACGCCATCCAGGCGCCTCCGGTCGGCCGACGGAGCTGACCGAAGCCGGCCCTCGTACGACAGTTCGGAAACAGCCACGCACAGCTCGGAGTTCATCCGCCACGAGTCGGCCAGGAAATAGCCAAGCTCCGCCGGGAGCGTGGCATGTCCGGCGGAGATCCAGCCTAGGGCCGATTCGTCGACCGGTTCGGGATGCCTGCCTTGGCTGACCTGGGGGAGTTGCTGCGGGTCCCCAAGAAGCAGCAGCCGCGTGCTGGACCGGGCGACCGCGAGCGTGTTGGCCAGCGAGAATTGGCCGGCCTCGTCGATCACCAGCAGATCCAGGGAGCCGGCCGGGACGTTGGCGCCGGTCATGGTCCACGCCGTACCGCCGACCAGTGCCCCGCCGGGCGAGCCGAGCAGGGCCGCAACGTCCTTGCCGGTCCGAGCCTGCCACGGCAAGGGATTCTCGTGCTTCACGTCCTTCGCCACCAGGTCCGGTTTGACCCCGGCCTTGGTGACCGCCGTGGTCAGCAGGTTCTCCACGACGGCATGGGACTGGCCGACCACCCCCACCTTCCAGCCGCGGGCTACGAGCCGGGCGATGACATGGGAGCCCACATAGGTCTTCCCGGTGCCCGGGGGACCCTGCACGGCCAGGTAGGAGTGGTCGAGTCCCAGGACCGCCGTCGTGATGGCATCGACGAAGCGGTCCGGACCATCGCCCGGCTGCGGCAGCGGCGCGCCGCCGGTCAGCCGCGGCGGCAAACGCCGGACAAGGTCGAGGGCGGGGTGGCGGGGGATGGAACCGGACCGCAAGCCGTCGGCCACCAGTTCAGCGAGCGACTCCAGCGACTGCTCCAGGCTCTTGGTGGCGAGCGGCTGGTCCTCGGTCAGCGCGATGGGCACCTCGTCGTGGGGCGCTACGTTGCGGTGCAGCCGGTCCCGGATGACGACGGTGTCCTTGCCGTCCTCGTGGCCAAGTTCCAGCACCTCCGTACCGAACCAGCCGTTCCGGCCGGAGCTGCTCTTGCCGGTGCCCTCCAGGCCGCCGGGAAGCGGATGACCGTACATGCGGAACCATTTGCTGCCTTCGCGCAGGTCCGAGCCTGGGCTCACGGTGCCGGTCAGCCGGATCTGCCGCTCGGGCAGCTTCCGGCCCTCTTGTTGCCAGTCGCCCAGAATTTCGGCGGTATCAACGAGGAAAACATTCCGGTCCCGCTCGTGCGTGTCCGGTCCGTACTCACATCGGTCGAAGTGCGCCCACCAGAAGGACTTACGCTCCCGGCGGTGATAGCTCACCGCCGCAGCCAGCATCGCGACGGCCTTTCGGTCCTCCTCGGGCAGGCCGCTCCCGGGTTCGGCATAAGCCAGCAGCGCCAGCTCTGCCGGGGCAGGTGCGGCCGCTGCGGCTGGGGAGCCTGCGTCGGGTCCCGGACCGCCTGACCCGGACCCGCCGCCGGGCCCGCCTGAACCCGGACCGCCCGACCCGGACCCGCCGCCGGGCCCGCCGTCGTCCCCGCCTGAACCCGACCCGCCGTCCGGAGCGCCGCCGCCGGGCCCGATCCCGCGTTCCTTGGCCCGCTGGAGCAGCCAGTTCCGCAGCTCCAACGTCGAGAGGCAGTCGTATTCGTTGTAATCGGAGATGCCGGCCAGGATCCTCGCGGCGTCCTCGTCCCGGCCGGCGTCGCGCGCCTCGCAGTAGTGGGCGTACGCCACTACGGAGGCGCCGGCGTCCTTCACGTCGCCGGAGCGGAGGTTCGTGCCCATGTACAGCGGTTCGAGCTTCTTGATGCTGTACGAATTTTCGGAGATGCGGATGCTGTTCCGGACCGTCTGGTACAGGTCAATCAACAGGCCCGCGCGCAGCCACTCGTCCACAATGTCCTCGCCGGCCACATGCAGCACCGAGAGCTTGCGGAGGGCCGTCTTCTCATAGGCGGCGTAGTGGTAGACGTGCATATCGGGGTAGTCGCGCCGGCGCTTCTCCACATAGTCCAGGAAGTCTAGGAAGGCCTTTTTCTCCGCAGGCCGGCTGTGCGCCCAGAACGGCCGGAAAACCCCCGGAATCCCAGGCCCGGTCGGCGCCTCGATCACGCCGAAGAGGTACTCGAGTCCCCATACCCCGGAGGCGCTCTCCTGCCACAGCGGGTCGCCCTCGAAGTCGAAGAAGATGTCGCCCGCGCTGGGCGGGGGCAGTTCCGCCAGGGTGTTCTCCGGCAAGACGCCGTAACGCAAGGTATGCAGCTCGCCGTCCTTGCGGTACTGGACCTCGCCGTCCGCAGCGCCGATGCCGCTTTGCATCCGGGCCTGCTCCTGAAGCCGCGAGAGCGCGGGCGTCGGCTTGGCGAGCGTCGCCTGCGCCAGCTCCTTGACGGTGTGAATGCCCAGTTCATGCAGGTTCTTGCGCTGCACCGCGTTCATCCGTGCCACCAGGAGCAGATCGTCCGTGGCCTTCACCTGTTCCTGGCAGTAGTCGCAGCGGCCGCAAGCGCTGATGCCGTCGGCGCCCCAGCGGACGGCGTCGGCCTGCGCGATGTGCCCGGCCGTCACGGCGAGGAAGCGTTCCCGCCGCTCTCGGAAAACCGGCAGGACTTCGGCGAGTTTGTGGTGGCTCCGGACGTAGTCGAAGCCGCCGTCGGCCACCTGCTCCGTGGCGCCGAGGACCAGCGTCACCGACGGATCCACCGGGATGCCGGCCTTGAGCAGCTGGTCGCCGTAGGCGGCGAGCTGCAGCAGTGCGGTCACCTTGGCGTGGCGGGCAAGCTTCGTGTCGAACACCGCGTAGCCGCCGTCGGCCTGCCGCACCAGGAAGTCGGAGCGGCCGTGGAACTGTCCGTCGAAAAAGGCGGCCTGGAAGACGACGTCGGCCCCGGCACGGAGCGCCTCGATGGACTCGCGGTGCTTGGCAACCAAGGTGGCGCGGTCCATTGCCGGGGCGGGAACGACGTCGTACACACCGCGCCCGCGGACCGGGTCCCAATCGCCGAACTGGTCCACGAAACCGTCGAGGACCTTGCGCTCGTGGACATCCCCCAGCACAGCCGCGTGCTGGAGCATCTCGTCGGTGCCGAAATCGGCCTTGGGAGTGCGGCCGAGCTTCTCGTCGAGCTTTCGGAGCAACTGGTACTCGCAGCCGACGGCCACCACGAGGTCGCTCGCGGAGTAGACCAGGTCCGGCGCCGCGCCCGGTACTTCCGGTTCAAGAAAAAACACTGCGCCCCCGTTGTGCTGGCTGGTGGATGTCTCTTCTGCCAAGCTACCAAAACCCTCTGACACGAAAGCGTCGAACACTGGAACGGTACGGGCGACCAGAAGAAAGTGACCTCTGGCCGCGGACGTCGGAGCGGCGTAAGGTCGTGAAGACCATGACCGAACAGCAACCCTATGAGCTGGTTCGCAGCTACCCGCACTTCGAACTGCGCCGCTATCCTGCCTACGTCGTGGCCGAGGTACGCGTACGCGCGACCTTTGACCGCGCCGGCAACGCTGCCTTCCGGCACCTCTTCAACTACATCGCCGGCAGTAACACCGCCAGTCAGAAGCTGGCGATGACCGCTCCGGTGATCCAAGGAAGTGAAACCCAAGACCCTGGAAGCCAGGGCAGCGGCGCCTCGCAGAAGCTGGCCATGACGGCTCCGGTGATCCAAAGCGGGGCGATGCCGGGAAGCGATGCGCCCGCCGACTTTGTGGTTGCCTTCGTTCTGCCCGACGGTGTGACCGCTGAGACGGCACCGGTTCCAACGAACCCGGACGTCAAAATCAGGGCGGTACCGGGCTCGCTGGCCGCCGTCCTGCGTTTCTCCGGAAACAGCTCGGCGGCAGCCTTTGCACGGCGCAACGACGGGCTGCAGGCGGCGCTGACCCTCGCGGGACTAACCGCAGTGGGGCCGCCCCGGTTCGCCCGCTTTGACCCGCCGTTCAAGCCATGGTTCCTGCGCCGCAACGAGGTTGTGCAGGACGTACAGGAGCCTGCTGCCGCAGCGGGAACGCCCGGCGCCTGAGCCGGTAAGGCAAAATGGGAGGGGTGAGCCAACTCCCGCAGCACCCCGCCGTAACCTCCCCAGTCGAGACCCAGATCGCCGCCGAGCTCGGCGTGAAGCCCTGGCAGGTGAGAGCCGCCGTGGAGTTGCTCGACGCCGGATCCACGGTCCCCTTCATCGCCCGCTACCGCAAGGAAGCCACCGGGACGCTGGACGACACCCAGCTCCGAACCCTTGAGGAGCGGCTGCGCTACCTCCGCGAGCTGGAGGACCGCCGCCGGACCGTCCTTGAAGCGATCGCCGCGCAGGGGGCGCTGACCCCGGAACTGCAGGCCGCCGTCGTCGCTGCGGACACCAAGTCGCGGTTGGAAGACATCTACCTGCCGTTCAAGTCGAAACGGCGCACCAAGGCCCAGATCGCCCGCGAGGCCGGCCTCGAGCGCCTCGCGGACACGCTGCTGCAGCGCCCGGAACTGGACCCGGACCGCGAAGCTGCCCGCTACCTCAACGCCGAACATGCCATCGGGGACGCCGCCGCGGCGTTGGCCGGAGCCCGGTCCATCCTGGTCGAGCGCGTCGCCCAGGACGCTGACCTGGCCGCCACGCTGCGTGAGCGGCTCTGGACGCAGGGCCGGATGGTTTCCCGCGTCAAGAAGGGCAAGGAAGCCGAGGGGCAGAAGTTCAAGGACTACTTCGAGTTCTCCCAGGCCCCTTCCGGGATGCCCTCGCACCGGGTCCTCGCGCTGCTGCGCGGCGAAAAGGACGGTGTGCTGGAGCTGGATCTCAGTGAGGCGGAACCGAACGACGACGCCGCCCTGGCCGCCGCCCGCGGCCGGTATGAGGCCGCCGTGGCCCGGTTCCTCGGGGTCGCCGACCGAGGCCGGCTCGCCGACGCGTGGCTGCTTCAGACCGCGCAGCAGGCCTGGCGTTCCCGGGTCCTCAGCCGCCTGAGCGGGGATCTGCGCAGCCGGATGTTCGCCGCGGCGGAGGACGAGGCCGTGCGGGTGTTTGCGGCCAACCTCCGGGACGTGCTGCTCGCTGCCCCGGCCGGCAACCGTGCCACCTTGGGCTTGGACCCCGGGCTGCGCACAGGCGTGAAGGTCGCCGTCGTCGACGGAACCGGCAAGGTGGTCGCGACGGACACGGTCTACCCGCACGCTCCGGTACGGAAATGGGACGAGGCTCTGCGCACGCTCGTGGCGTTGGCCCGGAAGCACGGCGTTGAACTGGTGGCGATCGGCAACGGCACGGCATCTAGGGAGACGGACAAGCTCGCGGGGGAGCTGATCAAACAGCTCGGCGCGGAGGCTGGCCGCGCCCCGCAGAAGCTCGTGGTCTCCGAAGCCGGAGCGTCCGTGTACTCGGCGTCGGCGCTTGCCGCGGCCGAACTGCCCGGCATGGATGTCTCGCTGCGCGGCGCGGTCTCGATTGCCCGGCGGCTGCAGGATCCGCTCGCGGAACTGGTGAAGATCGAGCCGAAGTCGATCGGCGTCGGACAGTACCAGCACGACGTGACCGCAGCGAAGCTGGACCGCAGCCTCGACGCCGTGGTCGAGGACTGCGTCAACGCCGTGGGGGTGGACGTCAATACCGCCTCACCCGCGCTGCTGAGCCGGGTTGCCGGCGTTGGTCCGCTGCTGAGCGAGAACATCGTGGCGTACCGGAACGAACACGGCCCGTTCGCCAAGCGCAGCGAGCTGAAGAAGGTGCCCCGGCTGGGCGCGAAGGCTTTTGAACAGTGCGCGGGCTTCCTGCGGATAAGCGGGGGAGCGGAGCCGTTGGACGCCTCCAGCGTGCATCCGGAGGCCTACCCGCTGGCGCGCAAGATCAAGGCCGCGGCCGATGCCGGCGGCGCCCTGGCCACGCTGAACCCGCAGGACTTCGTGGACGGCTCGTTCGGCCTGCCGACCGTCCGGGACATCATCGCCGAGCTGGAAAAACCCGGACGGGACCCGCGGCCCGAATTCGCAGCGGCGACGTTCCTGGAAGGTATTGAGAAGATCTCCGACCTCAAACCGGGCATGGTGCTGGAGGGCACGGTCACGAATGTTGCCGCGTTCGGTGCGTTCGTTGACGTCGGCGTGCACCAGGACGGGCTGGTGCATGTCTCCGCGCTCGCCAACCGGTTCGTCTCCGACCCGCGCGAGGTGGTGAAGTCCGGCCAGGTGGTTCGGGTCAAGGTGCTGGAGGCGGACCCGGAACGGAAGCGCATCTCGCTGACGCTGAGGCTCGACGACGAACCGGGGGCGGCGGCAGGGCGTACGGGGTCCGGTGGGCGGCCGGCCCCTGCCGGACGGCCTGCGTCCCAGCAGCCGCGCCCGGGAGGGAAGCGACCCGGGGCCAGCCAGGCCGGGGCCGGTCAGACAGCACCCAAGGCAGCAGCAGCACCAAAGGCAGCACCCAAAGCAGCAGCCAAGGCCGCACCCAAGCCTGCACCGGCCAACACGGCGATGGCTGAGGCGCTGCGCAGGGCCGGACTCGGAAACTAGACCGACTCGCCGTTTACCGTTCAGCGCGGATTCCCTACCGCTCGGCGCTCGGATGGTACGTTTGCTGACGATTTGCACCATGATTGCCGGAGGCAACTGCCCTCATTTAGGGCTTTAGCCTCTAGATCACTGGGACATCGACGTCGTCAGACAAGCAAGGGGAGCAGTAATGGGTTGGCTGGACCGTGAACGAACCATCGCCCCGCCGGGGTTCAACCGGTGGCTCGTGCCGCCCGCGGCGCTCGCCGTCCACCTGTGCATCGGCCAGGCGTACGCGACGAGTGTTTACAAAACCGCCCTGGTCAAGCACTTCGGCGCCAGCCTGACCGAGATCGGCGTGATCTTCTCGATCGCAATCGTGATGCTCGGCCTGTCCGCCGCGATCATGGGCACCTGGGTGGACAAAAACGGCCCTCGCAAGGCGATGTTCACCTCGGCCATGTTCTGGGCCAGCGGCTTCCTGATCGGCTCCCTCGGCATCTTCACGCACCAGCTGTGGCTCGTCTACCTTGGCTACGGCGTGGTCGGCGGCATCGGCCTGGGCATCGGCTACATCTCGCCGGTGTCCACCCTGATCAAGTGGTTCCCGGACCGGCCCGGACTCGCCACCGGCATGGCCATCATGGGCTTCGGCGGCGGCGCGCTGATCGCCAGCCCTGTCTCCACCGCCCTGCTCAAGGCATACGACCCGAACTCGGGTGCGCAGGGCTGGGTGGCCAGCGGCGACTCGGTCGGCAAGCTCTTCCTGACCCTCGCCGTCGTCTACCTCGCGTACATGCTCTTCGGCGCCTTCACCATCAAGGTCCCTGCCGATGGCTGGAAGCCTGCCGGCTTCGACCCCGCCAAGGTCAAGGCGTCCAAGCTGGTCACCACGGACAACGTCTCGGCTAAGAACGCCGTCAAGACCAAGCAGTTCTGGCTGGTCTGGATTGCCCTGTTCTGCAACGTCACCGCCGGCATCGGCATCCTGGAGCAGGCCGCGCCGATGATCCAGGACTTCTTCCGGAAGTCCGACGGCGCGTCCCTGGTCAGCGCCGGTGTCGCCGCCGGCTTCGTTGGGCTGCTCTCCATCGGCAACATGGCCGGACGCTTCGCCTGGTCCGCCACCTCCGACCTGACCGGCCGCAAGCGTATCTACATGGTCTACCTCGGCGTCGGCGCGGTGCTCTACACGGTGCTGGCACTGGCCGGTTCCTCCACCACCTTCCTCTACGTGGCGCTCGCGTTCTTCATCATTTCCTTCTACGGCGGCGGCTTTGCCACGGCTCCGGCCTACCTGCGGGACCTCTTCGGCACCTTCCAGGTCGGCGCCATCCACGGCCGGCTGCTGACCGCCTGGTCCGCTGCCGGCGTCGCCGGACCGCTGATCGTCAATGCGTTCCTCGACGCCCAGGGCAAGCCCGGCCAGCTGAACGCCGCGTCGTACCAGCCGGCACTGCTGACCATGGTCGCGCTTCTGGTGGTCGGCTTTGTGGCCAACCTCCTGGTCAAGCCGGTCGACGCACGATTCCACGAACCACGACCGGACCGCGAGCGGTCGGCCGAACCCGCCATGGAGGCCTGAGATGAGCACAGCACACAACCCCGGCGCACAGGTCGCAGTCAAAGCGTCCACCGGCAAACTGGCGGTGGCGTGGGCCCTCGTCGGCGTGCCGCTGGCTTACGGGGTCTACGAGACCCTGACCCGCGTGGCGGCGCTGTTCGGCTGATCCATGATCTTTACCGCTCCTGAGCAGTTCACCACCCGGCCCACCCTGCAGGGCACCTTCGGGATGAGTGCATCCACGCATTGGATCGCGACGGCGGCGGCGCAGGCGGTGCTCGAACGCGGAGGTAACGCGTTCGACGCCGCCACAGCCGGCGCGTTCGTGCTGCACGTCGTGGAGCCCCACCTCAACGGCCCCGGCGGGGACATGACCGGCGTCTTTGTGACGGCGTCGGACCCCGGGACGCCGGTGGTGCTGATGGGCCAGGGGCCAGCGCCGGCCGCGGCCACGGTGGAGCACTACCGGTCCGAAGGACTGGACCTCGTGCCGGGCTCGGGGGCGCTGGCCGCCGCGGTGCCCGCCGCCGTCGACGCCTGGTTCCTGTTGTTGCGCGACCACGGCAGCTGGGAGCTGGAAGCGGTGCTGGACTTCGCGATCGGCTACGCGCGCGACGGTCATCCGCTGCTGGGCCGCGTCGGCTTCACGATTGCCACGGTGGCGGAGCTGTTCCAGGAGCACTGGCCCAGTTCGGCGGCGCTCTGGATGCCCGGCGGCAGAATCCCGGCCGAAGGCGAAGTGGTGCGCAATCCGGCTTACGCCCGGACGCTGGAAAGGCTCATCGAAGCCGGCACGGCGCTGGGCCCTGGCGGCTCCCGGGAGGCGCGCATCGACGCGGCCCGGCGGGAATGGCGCGAAGGATTCGTCGCCCGCGCCATGGCCGACTCCGTGCAGACCCCGCACCGGCACTCATCCGGGACGGACCACCGGGGCGTCCTGGCGTTGTCCGACCTGGCCGGTTTCGAGGCCGGCTACGACGTGGCCGCCACCGTGGAGTTCCGCGGGCACACAATCGCCAAGACCGGGCCGTGGGGGCAGGGGCCGGCGCTACTGCAGACCCTGGCCATCCTCGACGGGTTCGAAGACCAATACCTTGATCCATCCACCGAGCTCGGGGCGCACACGATCCTGGAGGCCCAGAAGCTCGCGCTGGCTGACCGCGAGGCGTACTACGGAGACACGGACGTGCCGCTGGAGTACCTGTTGTCCGAGGACTACTGCGCAAGCCGCCGGGAGCTCATCACCGAGCAGGCGTCACACGACTTCCGGCCGGGGAAGGTCCCCGGGCGCGAGCCCTACGTGCCGCAACTGCGGACCGAGTACACGCCGCCGGCCCTGGTTCGCAGCGGCGCCGTGTCCGCTCCGGCGGCACTGGGCGTGGGTGAGCCGACCGTTGCGCCGAGCGGGGAGACCCGCGGCGACACTTGCCACATCGACGTCGTGGACCGCTGGGGCAACATGGTTTCGGCTACACCGTCCGGGGGCTGGCTGCAGTCCTCGCCAGCGATTCCGGAGCTGGGCTTCTGCCTCGGCACCCGCCTGCAGATGACCTGGCTGGAGCCCTGCACACCGTCCACCCTCACGCCGGGCAAGCGGCCCCGCACCACCTTGACGCCGACGCTGGTGCTCCGCGGCGGCCGGGCGGTGACCGCGCTGGGCTCGCCCGGCGGAGACCAGCAGGACCAGTGGCAACTGCCTTACCTGCTGCGGACAATCGTGGGCGGCTACTCCCCGCAGCAGGCCATCGACGCGCCGACGTTCCATACGACGTCGATGCCCGGTTCGTTCTGGCCGCGCACCTGGGAACCCGGCGGCGCGGTGGTCGAAGAGCGGCTGGGTGAGGACGTGATCGAGGGGCTCAAGCGCCGAGGCCATGTTGTGACCGTGGCCGGCGGCTGGACCCTCGGCCGGCTGTCCGCCGTCGTGCGGGATCCTGCGACGGGAGTGCTGCAGGCTGCCGCCAATCCGCGGGGCGCCCAAGGGTACGCAGCAGGGCGGTAACGCCAGGGCGACTCGAGGCGGGCTCTAGCGGGCTCCGGCGGGACAACAATTGCCGGTCCGCATCCATGCTTAGATTATTTGGTGAATAGAACCAGCCGCGTCCCAGTAATCGTGGGATTGCTTGCCTTTCTCTATTCAATGGTTGGGGTGTCCGTCCCGAGCTTCTGGACTGACGAGGCAGCCACCGTGAGCGCGGTCAACCGGGACTTTCCCGAGCTTTTGACCATGCTGGGAAAAGTGGATGCGGTTCACGGTGTCTACTACATGCTGATGTATGGCTGGACCAGAATAATTGGGCTTTCCGAATTGTCCCTGCGCACACCCAGCCTGATCGCGGTGGCGGTGGCCGCCGGACTGCTGATGGCTCTCGGCCGCAGGCTGGGAGGGACCGCCTATGGCGTGAGCGCTGCGTTCATTTTCGTAATCCTGCCCAGGGTGCAATACGTGGCCACGGATGCCCGCTCGTACGCCATGACCGTGCTGGGCGCGGTGCTGGCAAGCTACCTGCTGGTGCTGATCCGCGCATCCCCGTCCAAATTGCGCTGGCTCTGGTACGGCCTCACCGGCCTGCTGACCGTCAGCCTGTCGTTTTACGCCGTGCTGGTGGTGGCGGCCCACGGGGTCACCCTGCTCGTCGACGGCCGTCTCCGCAAACAATGGCGAGGCATGGCACTGGCCTCGATCGGTTGGCTGGCGCCGGCAGCCATTGTCGCCGCCATCGCCTCCAGGCAACAATTCCAAATAGCCTGGGTGCCTCCGATCGGCGAGTCCACCCCCTATGAGGTCGCCTTCGTCCAGTTTTTCAGCGACGCTTATTACTCCACGGCGAACTTGGTCTCCAGCCCCAAACCGACACCGGGCGAGGATTTTTCGATGTACGGCCTGGCCTCGCTTGTCTGGGTCGCTGCCCTTGCCGGCGCAATTCTGGCCCGGAAGCACTTTGCAATAAAGCTGGCTTTGCCGTGGCTCGTGCTGCCGCCGGCATTGGTAATTATCGGATCGGCGATCATGGGCCGAGGCTATTACCTGCCGCGGTATGTTTCGTTCGAGCTGGCAAGCCTTCCCATGCTGGCCGCCGCGCCGCTCTTGGCCAGGCCGCTGGGACGTCGTCTCCACCAGGGCTGGCTGGCCGTCGCATTGGCAGCTGCGCTGGCGATCTCGCTGCCGTCATATGTGGGACAGCGGACCGAATACGGACGCATTGAGGGCGACGACTTCCGTTTCATCGCCCAAACCATCCACAAGTCTGCCCAGCCCGGCGACGCCTTCGTGATTAGCAACGACCGGGACATGGCGTTCAAGGCCTACCCCGACGACTTCCAAGGCCTGAATGATCCCACCATGGCCCGACCGGCCGCCCAGTGGGGACGCATCTTCGACCGACGATACGACGTGAAGACGGCAAGAAATCGAATCCTCAAGTACGACACTGTCTGGGTTGTGGAAATCACCACGAAAACCAGCGCGCGCAACGCGATGAAGGCCATTGGCTACGCACCGAAGCGGCAGTTCATGGGTCCGACGACGTCTGTCACTGAGTTCCAGCGCACGCGACCCTAGGGCGACCCTGGAACCCCGCGACGACGGCGGGCGGCCAGGTATGTTCCGACGGTTGCGGCGGCCGGGAGGGCGAGGAAGGTTCCTGCCCCAGCTGCGCCACTGGCCGCGCCGCCGACCGCGAGGAAGCCCGTGAGCCCAATCCACCACAAAAGGGCCGCCGCGAAAACTGCGACGACGAGGGCACCACGAGCCTCCAAATGATTCGGCACGCGGGAGCCAGATTTCGAGGGATTTCGTGGACGGGTCACCGCGCCCGACGCCACAGCTGCACGATGGCGGGCGGGGTGTGAGTATCCGGGCCCGGTCGGCAGAGGAACCGCAAACGCTGCTCCCCCAACAGTGCGTCTGGTACGGCGTGCCACGAAGTAAGTTCCCAGTGTCGCCACCGCAGGTACTGCGATAAAGACAAGCAGTCCTACCCCTCTGCTGGCGGGACCGCCGACCACGACATACCCGCTCAGCCCTATCCACCAGCAGAGAGCCGCGACGAACGCAGAAATGATCGCCAGAGCATGCGCCGAGCCGGAGCGGCTGGTCCTAAGAGACGTAAAGCTTCTGTCCCGCGTCATGGGAAGTCTCCTCTGAATCTTTAACTAAGGCCATCTGGTCGCTATCACACCACGGTTCAGCAGCTTTGATAAGGCCTGATCGCGAACGACTGAGCATGCTCCTTCGAGAACTCAGTGACATTCTGAGTCCAGAGCCGGGCCGATTTCGGCTGATAAAGCCACCAGTATGTTGATGCCCGCGTTCAGCATCTGAAGTAGTGGTTTCTTCGGGGTATCTGGGTGGGGTCGAGGTGGGGTGGTGGGATGAACCAGGGGATGCCGTTGCGGGGTTGGATGGTCCATTGTTCTTTGTGGGTCAGGTGGTGATGGTGGGAGCAGAGGAGGGTTCCGTTGTCTGCGGATGTGGTGCCGCCTTGGGACCAGTAGGTGATGTGGTGGGCTTCGCACCAGGGTGCGGGGATGGTGCAGCCGGGGAAGGCGCAGCCTTGGTCGCGGGCCGTGATGGCTTTGCGGAGGTGGGGCGGGAAGAGCCGGGTGGTGCGGCCGATGTCGAGGACCCTGCCGTCGGTGCCGAGGAGGACGGGGATGTGTCGGCGTCGCAGGCGATTTTGCGGATGGTCGCGGCGGTGACGGGTCCGGTGAACGCCATCGTGCCGGTGCCGGCGAACCCGAGCGGTCCCGCTCCGGGGCTGCGTCCGTCGGCGTCGGTGTCACGTTGGAGGCCTCGGAGGCGGTCGAGGAGGTCGCGGTAGTCGATGGTGACCATGACCTGGGGGCGGAGGCCTCCGGTGGCGGGCAGTCCGCCGGAGGCGAGGGCGACTTTGCAGGCGCCGACCAGCCCGTCGAGGGATTTCTGCGGCCGGGACCGCCGGTCGAGCACTGTTTCTCCGGCGGCCGCCTCTCCGCCGGGTTCGCTGCCCGCACGCCCGGTTGCCGAGTCACCGGAGTCGTTTGCCGGGGTGCCGGCGCGGGGGTTGGTAGCGGTGTTCATCACGGTGAGGAGGTGTTCGAACTGTTCGGTGGTGGCGAAGATTTCCAGGTGCTGCAGGCCGTGGCGGGGCTTGCGGATGAACGCGCCCTGTAACTGGCGCAGGAGCTCCTCACTGGGTTCGGCGCCGTCCTGGTCGATCGCGTCCACCCAGCGGCGGGCGATCCGGGCCAGGAAGTCCGGGTCGTGCTCCGCCGCGGTGGCCGTCAGGGCGTGTTCCATCCGGGCGGCGGTGTCCGGGTCGCACACCGGACGGACCCGGTCCAGTGCCTGGCTGATGATGGTCGCCGACCGGGAGGGCACCGCGCCGGCGGCCACGGCCGCGGCGAGTTCCTCGCGCAGGGGCGGAAGGACCTGCCCGGTGATCCCGGTGCGGGGCAGCACGGTCCCGGCGAGGCAGAGCCGGCGGTGGGCCTCGGCGGCGCTGATTTGGAGCCGGGCGCGCAGGAAGTCCCCGGTCTTGCGGTACCCGTCGCCGGCGGCCGGGAGCGCATCGGCGGCGGCTTCTTTGCGGGTCCGGTCCACGGCTTCAGCGGCAACCACCTGCAGATACTCCACCGCCCGGGAGATCTCCTCGACCCGGCCGGCGAACTCCGCCGCGCCCCGGAATCCGAGCAGCGCCGCGTCCCGCGCCGCCGTCGTACACAACTCCCGCAACTGCCGGGCAATGATGTCCATCCACGGAACCCCGCCCGCATTGCCGCCCGGCCAGCCGGGCGGACGAGCGATGAGAGCTGCGCTGATTCCCATGAACCAAGTTCATCAGAGACCTACGACATTATTGGCCGCAGTCGAAGGCGCACCGAGCAACTATCCGCAACAGAACGGCCACGGGCTCAGCTCCCGCCGGCCAGCGCCCTCGGCCGGCCAAACTGCGTCCGCACGCCGGGGGAGAACAACACGGATTCAGGCGGTCCTGTAACGGTGATGCCGGCGGCTGCGACGAGTTGATCCTGCAACACCGTCACCCGAGCCCGGTAGAGCGGCCAAGGCGCATGGGTATTGGGAATGTAGAGTGTTTTGCCGCGGAACGGGCTGTGCAGGCCAAATCGTGCCGTGAGGTGGACTGACAAGGGATCGGCTGCTTCGGTGTCCAGCTCCGGGACCGCCGCGAACTCGCTCCGGGCTCCGCCCCGAAAGCGACGGACGGAATAGCCCGTCGAGGGGTCGTTCGGGCTGGCAGCTCTGAAACGGTCCCGGGACCACACGTAGGGGATCCCCGCCGCGCGTGCTGCCAGGACCACCGCCAGCCGGGAAGCATCCAGGGTCAGGAAAACAACGCCCCGCGTACCGTCCGGTTCCCTGGAGTAGAGCCGCACGTTGATCTCGTTGAAGCTGCCGAAGTAGGGAATGCCGGGTCCGTGGCCCAGGCCGGCGCCCTGCATGCGGAAGCCGATGAGTCCCACCCAGGCCGAGCCGTCGCACTCGTCCGGCTCCACGCCGTCGGGCATGAACGCAGCCGCCACGGCCAGCGGAATGCGCCAGTGCAGGAATACGGCGTCCGTCCAGCGCTGGTCCATGATGACCGGCCGCGGCAGCTCGGGCGCCTCTGGCCAACCGCCCGCCTCCGGCCAAGGATCATTACCCATTGGGTCAGCCGGCCGTCGAGGCCGTCTGGGCGGCCGCCGGTTGCTTTTGCCAGGGCCAGCGCCCAGTGATTTCGAGCTCGAGCGAGAAGCTCAGGAAGGTTCGGATCAGCACGATGATGGCCAGCACGCCGACGCTCTCGAAGGTCGGCGTGACGGCGACGGTTCGGATGATGTCGGCGGCCACCAACAGTTCGAGGCCCAGCAGGATGGAGCGGCCCAGCAGTTGCCGGTAGGACCGGTAGACCGAGAGCGGTTCGGACCCGGCCGGCAGCTGCCGCGGTTGAAATCCCCTCAGGGCCATCGGGATGGACACCAGGGCGCCGATGACCATGATGGCCACGCCGGCGAAGTCCATGAACCGGCCGACCGTCTCGATGATGTGCTGAAAATCCATGCTGCCCCTTGGAGGAGTCGAGTGTGAAAATTAGTGGTCAGCGAGCAAACGGCATCACGGGTGCCGCTCGCCGACGCCGGCGAGGATCGCTCGGTAGCCCTCGCGGAAGCTTGGATACTCGAACTCGAAGCCGGTGGAGCGCAGCAGCGCGCTGCTGACACGCTTGTTTCCGCCGCGGGACGGCTCGCCGCTGCCTGTCCGCCCGGGCTCGCCGGCCGAGGCAGCCCCCGCTTCGAGACGAGGCTCCGGGAGTCCCAGCTCGACCGCCAGGAAGCGCAACACCTCGCCGAGTTCGGCGGGCTCGTTGTCCACGCCCAGATACAACGGCGCCGGCTCTGCGTCCATGGTGCATAGGTGCACGATCGCGGCAGCGGCGTCGTCACGGTGGATCCGGTTGGTGAAGCGGGACTCGGCCGGAATGATGGCGCTCCCGCCGCGCACCTGGTCGATCAGCCGGGTGCGGCCCGGCCCGTAGATCCCGCCGAGGCGCAGCACCACCGGCGCAATCCCGGTGCCGCGGAGCCGGCTGAAGAGCAACTCCTCGGCTTCGCGGATGATGCGGCCGGAGAATCCACCTGGGTTCGGCGTCGTGGTCTCGTCCACCCAGCCGCCCCCGGCGCCGCCGTACACCGCGGTGGAGGAGACAAACAGCACCCGGCGGACCGGCGCACCGGACGCCACTACGGCGTCGAGCACGTGCGCCAGGCCGTCCACATACGCCGCCCGGTAGGCCTCCTCGGTGGGGGAGTCCGCGGCGATGGCGACGACGACGGCTGTGGTGTCCGCGGGGACCGGTGGCAGTGTGCCGGAGCTCAGGTCCGCCGCAGCGCCCTCGATGGCCTCAGGGAGTTTTTCCGGTGAGCGCCGCCAGCCCACCACGCGGTGCCCGGCCGCGGCAAAACGCAGCCCGGCCTCGGTCCCCAGATCGCCGCAACCGGCCAGCAGTACAGTCATACCGGCAAGTCTGCCAGCAATTCCGGGGCGGTGAGGTCGGCAGCAGACGTACTCGCGGGTTCCGACCCACCTCGACGCTACGAAACGCCGACTGCGGACGGAACCCGCGAGCGGTCAGGCCCCCCGAGCTAGCGTGCCGGGATCGGGAAGAAAGCCCGGGGATCCTGCAGCAGCGCCGGGTAGTCGAAGTCCCGGCGGGCCAGGATTTCGTTGACCTGGAAGTTGCGGGCAAAGTGGCCGTCCACCGTGATCGGACGGCCCTGGACCTCGCCGACGGCGAAGGAGCGGCCGCCCTCGAGCGGGATTGCCACGATCGACTTGCCGGGCAGCGTGGTGAAGGCCTCTTCCTGCGCTTGGCGCTTGCGGGTGGGCTTCTTCACCAGCGGCTTGGCCGGGCGCTTGCGGGCGTTCTTGTCCGGCCGGCGCGAACCGTTGTCCGCGTAGACGAACTGGTACTCCTCGTCCCCGGCAGGGCTGTTCGCCTTGCCGCGCACGGGTGGCAGGCTGATCGTGTCCAGCTGCTGCGGATCCGTGTCTCCCAGCGGCAGGCGGAGGACCCACATCCGGTCGCCGGTGGGGTCTTCCGGGAGCAGTTCGTGCTTGGGCTCGGGCCAGACGTACTCCAGGTCCGGGTCCGTGCCGGGGAACACCGACGCGTAGAACCGCTCATCCTTGGCGAGGAGCCGGGAGCGGTGGCTGAGGTGGAAATCCGGGTTGCCGAGCCAGTAGGGCATCGGGATCCTGGCAGCGTAGTCAGGGTGCGCGGCCTGCGGAGCGAACTCCATGATCTTTTCCCGGGTGGTGTCTTCGCCGCCGCGGGCGGTCCATTCGTCCACCATGGCCAGGCCGTACATCGTCAGCGCAGGGACGTGTCCCATCCACATCCGGACGGCGGGGTGGGACTGCCAGCCGTATTCGGGAATCACCAGCGCGCGCAGCATTTGCAGCGCCTCGACGCGCTGCTTGCCGAGCCGCGCGGGGTCAAGGGCCGCGGCGCTCTGCTGGAAATCGGGGAAGGGGAGGAAAGTCTGCATCTCTCCAGTTTGGGGCCACGGGGCCGCATCGCCAATTGCTGGGGCCGCCGGGTGAGCGTGTTCACATCGCGGATACGTACAGACAGCTCCCAGACCGGGGATTTATCATTTACGGGAACCACCCCAGCCGCACGGAAGACCCGCCATGACCCTTGAATCAACGGCGCCCATTGCGCCCAAATACGGACAAATGCTCGGCCCGGAAGCCAACGGAATCCTGGTCCTCGAAGAATTCACGCTGGACCCGGCCGAGGCCCGCAAGGAACAGCACGGTTTCCGCGCGGCCCTTGCCTCGGTGGCCCTGACCATGCGGCGGCTGCTGGCGTTCCGGCTGTTCATCGCCGTCGTAGCGATCGCCAATTTGCCGCTGTTCCTGCTCTCCAGCGGTTGGGAAATCTATGCGATCTCGCTCACCCTGGTGGTGGCTGTGCACGCGGCCGTGTCTTGGCTGAACCGGCATGAGCCGCGGCTGCGGCAGCGCCGGATGCTCGAACTCCACCTGCACCGGGAGCGCAGCGCCAACTACCGCAAGGTCCGTGACGCGGTGAAGTACGTGATCGACACCCCGGCCCGGATGAACGAACAGCTCTACCTGGAACTGCTCGCAGCCAAGCGCGTCGCCCTGCACCTCGCGCAGGGCACCGTGGCCCTGCTGGACACCAGCGACGACACCGCCTGGAAGGTCCGCATCATCCGCGAACTGCCCCGCGCCGCGTAGAGCCTGCTCCGCTTTAGCCCTTCAGGACCGCCCCGAGGTACGGGGCGGTCCTGCTCTTTTTGGAGCGTGCGACGACGGCGGGTTCCCCTGCTGCGATGATCTTGCCGCCGGCGTCGCCACCGGCAGGTCCGAGGTCGATCACCCAGTCCGCGGCGGCCACCACGTCCATCTCGTGTTCCACCACCACGACGGTGTTCCCGGCGTCGACCAGCCGGTGCAGCTGGGCCATCAGGAGTTCGACGTCGGCCGGGTGCAGTCCGGTGGTGGGCTCGTCCAGCAGGTAGAGCGAGTGGCCGCGCTGGGCGCGCTGCAGTTCGGTGGCGAGTTTGATCCGCTGGGCCTCGCCGCCGGAGAGTTCGGTGGCGGGCTGGCCCAGCCGGAGGTAGCCCAGGCCCACTTCGCGCAGGGTTTGCAGGGCGCGCGCGGCGGCCGGGACGTCGGTGAGGAAGTCCGCGGCCACGTTGACCGTCATGCCGAGCACCTCCGCCACGTTCTTGCCGCGGTAGGTGACCTCCAGGGTTTCGGGGTTGTAGCGCGATCCGTGGCATTCCGGGCAGGGGCCGTAGCTGCCGGGCAGGAAGAGCAGCTCCACGGCCACAAAGCCTTCACCCTGGCAGGTCTCGCAGCGCCCGCCGGCGACGTTGAAGGAAAAACGTCCGGCGCCAAAGCCGCGGGCCTTGGCCTGGTCGGTCGCCGCGAATTCCTTGCGGACGGCGTCGAACAGCCCGGTATAGGTGGCGAGGTTGGAGCGCGGCGTGCGGCCGATCGGTTTCTGGTCCACTTTCACGAGCCGGTCGATGTGCTCCAGCCCGGACACCGGCCCGACGCTCAGCGGCGCGCTGAGCTCCTCGGCCTCGTCGGCCACCTCGTCCGGTGACGCCGCGGCGCCGGCCGTGGCGTCAGCCCCCGGGTGCAGCCAGGAGTTGGCCACCTCGGCGAGGACCTGGCTGACCAGCGTCGACTTGCCCGAACCGGAGACCCCGGTGACGGCGGTGAGCACCCCGAGCGGGAAGTTCGCATCGAGGTTCTGCAGGTTGTGGCGGCTAATGTCGCGCAGCTCGAGCCAGCCGGCGGCCTCGCGGCGGGTGCCGCGCCCGGGGCGGCGGGTGCCCTTGCCCGCCGAACCGGGCGCGCCGCCGTCGTCCGCCTTGAGCCCGGCCGCCTTGAGACCGTCCGCATTGAGCCCGTCTGCTTCCGGGAACAGGTACGGCCGCGTGACGGAGGCGTCGATCTCGGCGAGGCCGGCCACCGGGCCGCTGTAGAGCACCTCGCCGCCGCCCTCGCCGGCGCGCGGGCCCACGTCCACCAGCCAGTCGGCGCGGCGCACCACGTCCATGTTGTGCTCCACCACGAACACCGAGTTTCCGGAGGACTTGAGCTGGTCCAGCACCGCGAGCAGGGGTTCGGCGTCGGCGGGGTGCAGGCCGGCGGAGGGCTCGTCGAGCACGTAGATCACACCGAACAGGCCGGAGCGCAGCTGGGTGGCGATGCGGAGGCGTTGCATTTCGCCGGGGGAAAGCGTGGGGGTGGAACGGCCCAGCGCGAGGTAGCCCAGGCCCAGGTCCAGGAGCACGGTGACGCGCTGCAGCAGGTCGCGGGTGATCGCGACGGCCACCTCGTTGGACTCGCCGGAGGACTGCTTGCGGGAGGCAGTCCCGGCGGAGGTCAGTTCGGTGGTGGGCCGGATGATCTGCGCCAGTTCGGTCATCGGGACGGCGTTGAGCTCGGCGATGGTCTTGCCGGCGAAGGTCACGGCGAGGGCCTCGGGGCGCAGGCCGCTGCCGCCGCAGCGCGGGCACGGGCCGGTTTCCATGTAGCGAAGCACCCGGTCGCGCATGGTGGTGCTCTTGGAATCGGCGAGTGTGTGCAGGACGTAGCTGCGGGCGCTCCAGAAGCGGCCCTTATAGGGTTTGGCGACGCGGTCGCGCTGCGGTGTCACCTCCACCACGGGCTGCTCCTCGGTGAAGAGGATCCAGTCCCGCTGCTTCTTGGGCAGCTTCCGCCACGGGGTGTCGACGTCGTAGCCCAGGTGCGTGAGGATGTCGCGCAGGTTCTTGCCCTGCCAGGCGCCCGGCCAGGCAGCGATGGCGCCGTCCCGGATGCTCAGCGAGGGGTCCGGGACCAGCGAGGACTCGGTGACCGCGTGGGCGATGCCGAGGCCGTGGCATTCGGGGCAGGCCCCCGCCGCGGTGTTGGGGGAGAAGGCGTCCGAGTCGAGCGACGCGGCGCCGTCGGGGTAGCTGCCGGCGCGGGAGAAGAGCATCCGGAGCGAGTTGGACAGCGTGGTGACGGTGCCCACCGTGGAGCGGGAACTGGGGGTGCCGCGCCGCTGCTGGAGCGCGACGGCGGGCGGGAGGCCGGTGATCAGCTCCACCTTCGGGTTGTGCCCCTGTTGGATCAGCCGCCGGGCGTAGGGCGCCACGGATTCGAAGTACCGGCGCTGGGCCTCGGCGTAGATGGTGCCGAAGGCGAGCGAGGACTTGCCGGAGCCGGAGACGCCGGTGAAGGCGACGATTGCGTCGCGGGGCACGTCCACGTCCACGTTGCGCAGGTTGTTCTCCCGGGCGCCGCGGACCCGGACGAAGCCGTCCGTGGGGTGGTCCGGCGTGACGCCGGTGAGATCGGAAGCCTGCTGATTATTCTGCATCTGTTCGACTCTATCCGTCCTTGCCTCGGGCGGGCATATCCTTACCGAATGGAAACTTACGACGGTGGTGCTAAGGCGCCGCAAGCTGAGCCGCAAGGGGAGCCGCAGGCTGAGCGGGAGGCTGAGCAGGACGCTGGGCGCGAAGCTGAAACCGTTCCCGAGTTCGCCGAAATCCCCGAGGAGGTCCACGCGGCGCTGCCGGTGGCCGAGCTGCACCTGCACATCGAGGGAACGCTGGAGCCGGAACTGATCTTTGCGCTCGCCGAACGGAACAACATCACGCTGCCGTACGCGGACCTGGACGAGTTGCGTGCCCGGTACGAATTCACCGACCTGCAGTCGTTCCTGGACTTGTACTACGCGAACATGGCCGTGCTGCAGACCGAGCAGGACTTCGCCGACATGACCCGCGCCTACCTGGCGCGGGCCGCCAAGGCCGGGGTGCGGCATGCCGAGATCATGCTGGATCCGCAGGCGCACCTGACCCGCGGCGTGTCCCTGGAGACCTGCGTGAACGGCGTGGCCTCGGTGCTGGCCACCTCGGCGGAGGAATTCGGCATCTCCACCCTGCTGATCGCGGCGTTCCTGCGCGACCTGTCCGAGGAATCGGCGCTCGAGGTGCTGGAGCAGTTGCTCGCCATGGGTGCGCCGATCGCCGGAATCGGCCTCGACTCGGCCGAGGTGGGCAACCCGCCGTCGAAGTTCGAAAGGCTCTTCGCCCGCGCCGCGGAAGCCGGGCTGCGGCGGATCGCGCACGCCGGTGAGGAGGGTCCGCCGTCGTACATCATCGAGGCGCTGGACCTGCTGGGCGTGGAACGGATCGACCATGGCATCCGCTGCATGGAGGACCCCGAGCTGGTGGAACGCATGGTCAACGAGCTCATGCCGCTGACCGTCTGCCCGCTCTCCAACGTCCGGCTCCGCGCGGTTGACACGCTCGCCGACCACCCGCTGCCGGGCATGCTCGCGGCCGGGCTGAACGTCAGCGTGAATTCTGACGACCCGGCCTACTTCGGCGGGTACGTGGATGACAACTTTGCCCAGCTCAAGTCCGTGATCGGCCTCTCCGAGTTCGACTGCGTGCGGCTCGCGGCGAACTCCATCCGGTCCTCCTTCGCAAGCGAGGAACGCAAGACCGAGCTGCTGGCCGAACTGGCTGCCTCGGGGCGCTAACCCCCTCGGTTGCCGGCCCTCGGGCCGCTAACCCTCTTGGTTGCTCTCTCACTTGTGGCTGCTAAACCGGCCGGATAGGAGCCATAAGTGAGAGAGCAACGCCCGGGGCGGGGCGGGGCGACTAGACGTCGATGCTGTCCATGTGCGGGTAACGGGCGCCGGCGGCGACGCCGGCCGGGGCCAGCTCATCGAGCCGGGCAAGGTCGCTCGCGGAGAGCTCGACGTCGACGGCGCCCAGGTTTTCCTGCAGCCGTTCGCGCTTCTTGGTCCCGGGGATCGGCACGATGTGCTCGCCCTGGGCCAGCAGCCAGGCGAGCGCGAGCTGCGCGGGGGTGCAGCCCTTCTCGCGGGCGAGCTCCGTGACTCGGTCCACGAGTTCCAGGTTGCGGGTGAAGTTCTCGCCCTGGAAGCGCGGCGAGTGGCGGCGGAAGTCGTCTTCGGCGAAGTCCTCCTCGCTGCGCAGCTGGCCGGTGAGGAAGCCGCGGCCCAGCGGGCTGTAGGGGACGAAGCCAATGCCGAGTTCGGCGAGCACCGGGAAAATCTTGGTCTCGGGCTCGCGCTCCCACAGGGAATATTCGGTCTGCAGGGCGGTGATGGGGTGCACGGCGTGGGCCCGGCGGACGGTGTCGGCGCTGGCCTCGGAGAGTCCCAGGTGCTTGACCTTGCCGGCCTGGACCAGCTCGGCCATGGCGCCGACGGTCTCCTCGATCGGCACGGTCTTGTCCACCCGGTGCTGGTAATACAGGTCGATGTGGTCGACGCCGAGGCGCTGCAGGCTCGCGTCGCACGCGGCCCGGACGTATTCGGGCTTGCCGTTGATACCGACCCACGACCCGTCCTCGCGGCGTTCGTTGCCGAATTTGGTGGCCAGCACGACGTCGTCACGGCGGCCTGCGATGGCGCCCCCCACCAGCTTCTCATTGGTGAACGGGCCGTACATGTCCGCGGTGTCCAGCAGGGTTCCGCCGGCATCAAGGAAGGCGTGGATGGTGGCGACGGACTCCCGTTCGTCGCCCTGGCCGTAAAACTCGCTCATGCCCATGCAGCCCAGTCCGAGGGCGGAGACGGTGAGCGAGCCAAGGGTGCGTGATTCCATAGGGATCTCCTGAACAGAGGGGGATGGAGTGCCGCGGACAAGCACCCGGGCGAGCGTGCGGCGTGCGGCGTCGATCAGCCCACTCTAGTGAGCTTGCTTGCCGCGGGCAACGGGTTGGCCCAGTCGCAGAATCGTGGCCGTGAGGGCGGTGACGCCCGCGCACACCGCGGCTCCCCAGACGATGTCCGTCACGGCCACCAGGGCGGGGAAGTCCTTGAGGATGGCAAACGCGGTCAGGGCCCAGGTGGCGTAGGTGAAGAAGCCGAATAGGGCCGCCCCGATGACGCGGCTGCGAAGCGTGGCCCGCGCGTCGTTGGGCCGGATGCCGTAGTGCACGATGCCCACCACGTAGACGAGGTAGAACAGGACAGCGCCCACGACGTTGAAGCTGGCCGGAAGCAGGTGCCCGATCTGGCTGCGGTACTGGGGGTTGGCCACGGTAAAGATCCAGACGGCGTCGATCCCGGCGAAAATCACGGCGGCTACCGCGTAAGCCAGCAGCCACTTCCTGAGCGGACGGGTCATGGGGGCTCCTTCTGGGCGGGACGCGCGATGAGTGATGGGCGGGGCATGACCGGTGGAACTGGAACTTTCCCCAATACTAATTCGTAGGCTTAGTAGTAAGCGCCGGTTACGAGACCTCGGGCCGCCAACGGAAGGAACCGTCCATGAAGGAGTCCGAACGCAAGGCGCTCGCCGTCATCCCGGTGGTGGTGCTGCTCGGTGCCGGGCTCGCCTGGGCCGGCAGCCAGGGCGGTGCAGTCGCGGGCGGGATCCCGGTGTTCGTGCTCGCCGTCGGGGCAGCCTTCCTGATCCAGTGGCTGGCATTCATCCCGGCCTTCCTGGCTCAAACCGAGAAGTTTTACGACCTAACCGGCTCCCTGAGCTACATCGCCGTCACCCTGCTGCTGGTACTGCTGACGCCGGGGATCGACGCCCGGGGACTCCTGCTGGCGGGGTTGGTCCTGGTGTGGGCGATCCGGCTGGGTTCCTTCCTCTTCCGCCGCATCAGTAAAGCCGGGAAGGACGACCGCTTCGATGAGATCAAGCCGTCCTTCGTCCGTTTCCTGAGCGTCTGGACCATGCAGGGAATCTGGGTGGCATTCACGGCGGCCGCCGCATGGGTGGCCATGACGTCCGCGAACCGGGCAGCACTGGATGGCTTCGCCGTGGCGGGCCTGCTCGTCTGGGTGGCCGGCTTCAGCTTCGAGGTTGTGGCCGACTCCCAGAAGTCACGGTTCAGCGCCGACCCCGCCAACAAGGGGAAGTTCATCTCGACGGGGTTGTGGGCGAAGTCGCGGCATCCGAACTACTTCGGTGAAATCCTGCTCTGGATCGGCGTCGCCATCATCGCCCTGCCGGTGCTGCAGGGCTGGCAGTGGGTCGCCCTCATCTCCCCGATCTTCGTCGCCCTGTTGATCACCAAGGTCAGCGGGGTACCGCATCTCGAAAAGAAGGCCGACACCAAGTGGGGCGGCCAGGCCGACTACGAGGCCTACAAGAAGAACACCCCCGTGCTGATCCCGCGGATCTAGCCACGCAACACCGCTTTGGCCGTCACAGGGGGTCACGACACACAGAGTTAACCCCGTCCGGTCGCGGAACCTGCCGAACCTTGGCAAAATGCAGGTGGATCAATTGCTTCTAAAGGAGACCCATGGGCGCGAACGCTGCGGAAAACACGAACCTTCGGCTTAAGGCTGTGCTGGACGTCCTGGCCGAGGGGGTCTGGTCGGGCGAGAAGCTGAACGCCGGCGTCGTGCTCGGCGAGGCAATCGCGCGGGTGCCGCTCAACGACCACGAGCGCGAACTGCTCAGCGGCGGCATTCCCCGCGGCCACAAGGCGCTGACCACCGCCACCGCGAAGCTGGTCAAGGCCGGCTGGCTGGTCAAGGGCCGTTCCGGCTGGACCATCACCGAGGACGGCCAGCGCGCCACGGTCGCCTTCGCCGATTCCGCCGCTTTCACTGCAGCGCTCGACGCCGGTACCCAGCCTCCCGCGGACACCCCGCTGCCGTCCGCCCCGGCGGGTCACGCGGGCAAGCCGGCGCCAAAGGCCGCGCCGAAGGCCGTCAAGGTAGCCGAAGAGGTCGCAGAGAAGGTGGCCGACACGGCCGCCAAGCTCGTGGAAGAGGTTGTTGCGCCGGTCGCCAAGGCCGTCCGCAAGCGCAAGTCCTCGGAAAAGGCGGCCAGCGTTGCCGAGCCCGCCGCCCCGGCAGCACGCGCGGAGACCATCCAGCAGCCGGCCGAGGTGGCCGTCGCCGGCGACTTCAACGTCCTGCTCGGCGCCCCTGCCAACTGGGCGCCGCAGTACGACGAGTCCCAGATGCAGCTGGACGAGGTGGACCAGCTCTGGAAGCTCGCCGCCGAACTGCCCGCCGGCTCCTACAGCTTCAAGATCGCGATCAACCGCTCCTGGGATGAGAACTACGGCGCATTCGGCCACTTCGACGGCGCCAACCACGAGGTGCACCACCGTGGCGGGCTGCTGGTCATCCAGTACGACCACCGGACCAAGGACATCGTCGTCGAGTAGGCCTGCGGCGGATCTGCACCAAGCAACGCGGGGTCATTTACGGCCCATCCTGGCTATCGGGATGGGCCGTAAGTGACCCCGCGTCGGGTTAGAACCGGGTGGGATCCGGGGCCGGTGGAACGGGCGGAGGCGGAACCGGGCCTGGGTCGGGAATGGGCAACGGACCCGGCGTAGGCCCTGGCGCCGGACTTGGGCCCGGGGCTGGGATCGGCGCCGGCGAGGTAGGTCCCGGATCCGGCGGGAACGGATCGCCGGGCTGCGGCTCGGGCGACGTCGGCCCGGGCTCAGGCGGAAACGGGGACGGTTCGGGTGCTGGGGGGATGGTCATGGCTCCGATTATCGACCCGTCACCGGCGGGAGGGAAGGCGGCCAGCGAAGAGCTTGGCTAGTTCTGCGCCGCGATCGACTTGTCCCGGTCCTCGAACACATCCTCGCCCGGTCCGGAAAATGCCCGGGAGCGCTGCACGGCTTCGATCGAGCCGGTGAAGAGCTGTGAGTCGTGCGGGTCGGAGGGCAGCCGCGCGGCGGTCTCATCCGCCGCAGCGAGCTTGCCCGGACGCCGTGCCGCGGGCTGGCCGGAGGCTGCAGTGGACGGCATGGATTCGAGACGGACGTGGGGGAGCGCCGTCGGGTATTCCTGCTGCAGGAAGAGCACCAGCTCTTCGCGGATCAGGCAGCGCAGGTCGAAGAGAGAGGCGCTGTCTCCGGCGCTGACCAGGATGCGAACGCGGACAAAGCCCGCCGTCGCGTCGGTGATCTGCAGGATGCCCACGCGCTTGTCCCAGAGCTCGGTGGTTGCGAGGACCCGCTTCAGCTCGGCGCGCATGGCCTCCACCGGGGCACGCCAGTCGAGGTCGAACTCCACTGTGCCCATCACCTCGGACTGGCGCCGGGTCCAGTTCTCGAACGGCGTGGTGGTGAAGTACGTGGACGGCAGGATCAGCCGGCGGTCATCCCAGATGTGGACCACCACGTAGGTCAGGGTGATCTCCTCGATCCGGCCCCATTCCTTCTGCACCACCACGACGACGTCGTCCACCCGGATCGCGTCGGTGAAGGCGAGCTGGATGCCGGCGAAGACGTTGACCAAGGAGGTCTGCGCTGCGAGGCCGGCGACGATCGAGATCACGCCCGCGGAAGCCAGCAGCCCGGCGCCCAGAGCCTGGATGGCGGGGAAGGTCAGCATGATGCTGCCCAGTGCCACAATGGCGATCAGCGCGACGCCGATCCGACGCGCCAGGATCACCTGGGTGCGGAGCCGGCGGGCGCGCCGGTTGTCCGCCACATCCACCCGGTAGCGCGTGAGGACCATGGTCTCGATGATCAGCAACACCGCAATCGCCAGCCAGGCGACAGACCCAATCAGCGCGATCGTCAGGCCGTGGTCCACGTTGCGGCGCCATTCGGCGTCGGCGGTGGTCAGGGCCAGTGCGATCCGCACTCCGACCAGGCACAGCGCGAAACGCAGCGGCAACCGCGCCATTCGGGAGGTCTCCCGCAGGGCCTCCTGCTTGCGGTTGAGCCGGAGGATCACCCGGCGCACCAGCCAGGAGGCGATCAGCCCGGCGGCCACGGCGAACGCCACAGCGAGGAAGGGCATGGCGGAACTCAGAAACTCTTGCATCATTCAAGGATTAGCAAGCTTCTCTGGCCAATTGAAATCGGTGGAATGTCAAGGTGGGTCTGATCACGCCTGTTCTCCCCGGCACTTCGGGGGTCGCATTGGAGCCGGTTTAGGGCCCTAAGGCCCTAGAATCCGCGGTTCAATGCCCCAGAATGGTGCCATCACTTGCATCTCCGGGGGAGGGTGACATGAGCCATAAGACATCATCGGGTGCAGCCGTTTCCGCCGCGTTCTGCGCGGCGCTTTTGTTGTCTGGATGCGGGTCGCCCGCGGCGGCTCCGGCCACCACCCCGCCGGGCACGACGTCGGCCTCCGCCACTGCGAGCGCCTCGCCGTCGAGCGCCTCGCCAACATCGGTGTCACCGTCCCCCACGGGTACCACGCAGCCGGACGCGACAACGCCCGCCCCGACGCCGGCTGCCCCGGCAGGCTGGAAGTCATACACGACGGCGGACGGAACCCTGACGTTCGACTACCCGGCCGCCTGGTCCGTCAAGGAGGTCAACGGCGCTGCGGCGCTGGTGAGCGATTACGGCAAGACGATGGCGAGGCTCCGCACAGGGGTGGGCGCCGGTCCGGCGTGCACAACGAAATCGCAGTTCATGGTCTACGACTCCGCGCCGGTTCCAGCCCTGGCGCAGTCCGGGGTGACCCCCCGCTTTACCTACGAGGCCAGAGTCAACGCCACCCCGGCGGACATGTCGAAACCGAACACCTTCGCCTACGGCATCACGGCGGCGCCGGAGCCCACCGGGACCGAGGCCTGCCCGATCTCCCATGTCTTCCCCTGGCCGCCCAAATCGGCGTCCTTTGGCGGCGTCTACGATCCGTTCGACACCACCCCCGGCAAACCGATGCACGTGGACACCCCCGAGGTGTACAAGGACACCACCGAGTACAAATACATCAAACAGGCGATGATGTCCCTGCGCCCGGCGGGGAAGTAGCCGCCCGTGGCACGTGCGTGGCAAACGGCCGGCACCGCGGTGGGGCTGGTCCTCCTGCTCGGCGGCTGTGCTGCCCCGGCGGCGCCGGCGGAGAACACCGCGCCCACAAGTACGACGGCGGCGGGCTCACCAGCCTCCGAAACCGCAACGCCGTCCCCCGCAATGCAGCCGGACACAACGCCGTCGGGCTGGCAGACGTTCACGACCTCGGACGGACTGTCCTTCGACTACCCGCCGGACTGGACCGCCAGGGATCCCGGCGGTGACCTGGGCGGCGCGTTCGTGGACGTGACCAACGCGGCCGGGAAGCCGATGGCCCAACTGCGAACCAACATCGTTACCGGCGCCGAGTGCACCGAGCAGTACCCGTACCAGGTCTACGATTCCCAGCCCCTCCAGTCCCTGCTAGAGCCGGGCAGCGCGGACCGGGGTATGCCCCGCTACGTGTTTGAATCCCGCGGGGACGGCACTGCGCCGGGCCATACGACCATGGCCGCGTACGGCATCACCATGATGCCCGAAGAGACCGGGCCGCTCGCCTGCCCGATGTTCCATCTGTTCCTGTGGCCGCCCAGCGGAGCGTTGTTTGGCGGCTCCTACAACCCGACGAACAATCTCACCCCGGGCCCGGCGTCGTTGCCGTATCTGGAGAAGGCGAAGCGCTACGCCGGCACTGCCGAATACCAACTAATCCGGAAGATGATCACGTCGCTGCGGCCCGCGGCCTAATCGGACGCTCCCTCAGGTCTGGTGGTGTTTTTCGGGACGCTCCCTCAGGTCTGGTGGTGGTGCCCGGAACGCTCCCTCAGGTCTGGTGGTGGTGCCCGGGACGCTCCCTCAGGTCTGGTGGTCTTGCCTTGGACGCTCCCTCACCTCTGGCGGTCTTGCCCGGAGGCCCCCTCAGCGTTGTTCGCCGGATGTGAGGGAGCGTCGGGCCCGGGGGTGCCGGATGTGAGGGAGCGTCGGGCCCGGCGGTGCCGGATGTGAGGGAGCGTCGGGCCCGGGGTGGCTAGACAGCAGGGAAGTGCCTGCGCTGTCGTGTATGGGGCGTGCCGCCTGGCTGCTCTTGGTCCAGGTGGTGCCGCCCCAGGGGGTGGAGTGCGTCTCGCGGATCAGCCCGGTGCCAGCGCATTCACGGACGGCCATGATGCCATCCGCTGCGGCACGCTTGTCCTCGAACGCTTTTGAGACAGCAAGCACTGTGCCGTCAGCCCCCAGCAGCCGGAACCGGACGTTCGATTCTGCGTCGGTGAAGATCTCGAATTGTCCTGCCATTGTCTTTTCCTTTCAGGCGTTCCGGCGGGCAACGCGGGGTGTCCGCTGTGTGCCATTCGCCGGAGGTCTCCATCCACCTTCCATGGGTCCGCGGCGGAGCTGAAAGGGGCGAAAGTCCCGGATGTGGGCGGCGCCGGACCGGGACTACATTGGGTTCATGGCTGAATACGCTGAGGGTCCGGGGGCGGGGGATGCAGGCGTCGCCGTGCGGTTGACCGCGCGGGTGCAGGGAATGGTGCAGGCGGTCGGCTTCCGCTACTGGACCGTGCGCAAGGCCGAGGAACTCGCGCTGCGCGGCACCGTCAGGAACAACGACGACGGCACGGTCGGCGTCGTCGTCGAAGGTCCGCAGGCGGTGGTGCTGCAGTTCCGGACCTGGCTGCGCTCGCCGGACGCCCCGGGACGGGTGGACCACGTGGACGAGCGGATCTCCCCCGCCACCGGAGCGTTCAGCAACTTCCGGGTGCTTTACTGAGCGCGGGTCACACCCAAGGCGGGGGGCATCAGGGCAGCGGCCTCAGCAGCCCGCTCGCCAGCACCGCCTGCCGGGAGAGGGTCTTGTAGCCCTCCCGTTCGAACAGCACCGTGATCAGCCCGTCGTCGTGGCCCATCACCAGGCCCCGACCCCAGAGGGCATGCTCCACGCTGGAATTCAGCGGGAATGCCTCTGCGTCAGCCGAGGAAGCGCCGGCCGTGGCAGCGCCGTCGTCGGGCGTCCTCGCTGCGGAGCCCTCGGCGCAGTTGTCGCAGTTCCCGCACGGGGCGGGCAGTTCTTCGCCGAAGTAGCCCAGCAGGAACTGGCGCCGGCAGTGGTGCGTCTCGGCGTAGCCGCGCATCATGGCGATCCGGGACTTGTCCACGCGTTCCCGTGCCGCGGCGAGGGCGACGGCGCGTTCCACCACCTGCGCGGGATCCGCGCCCGGATTCAGGCGTACCCCGCCGGCGGTCGTCACGGCGCCGGTGTCCTGCAGCTCGTGCAGCAGCTCGGTGAGCCGCCGCGGCCGGAACCCGGTGGCCGCCGCGAGGGCCTCCTGCGGAACCGGGCCGCCGGCGTCGTGCAGGAGGCTGAGGACGGCCAGCAGGGCATCCTCGTCCGGCCGGTGGGCGGCGAAGTAACGGCGCAGGCCCAGGTCCTCGGACCGGTAATGCAGCACAGCCTCGGCGGGCAGCCCGTCGCGGCCCGCCCGGCCGATCTGCTGGTAGTAGCTGTCCAGCGACTCGGGGATGTCCGCGTGCAGCACGAACCGGACGTCGGGCTTGTCGATGCCCATGCCGAACGCGGTCGTCGCCACCACCACGTCCAGGTCTCCAACCAGGAACTGCCGATGCACCTCGTCCCGCTCCGCCGCGCTCCGGCCCGCGTGATAGGCAGCGGCGCGCAATCCGCGCAGCACCAGTTTCGCGGCGTACTTCTCGGTGTCCTTCCGCTTGGCGGCGTACACCAGGCCGGGGCCGTGCAGCTCGCTGGCCAGGGTTGCGGCCTGGCGCAGCACGGCGCGGCGCTTCTCCTTGTCCTCGTGGTGGCGGACGACGTCCAGGCTGATGTTGGGGCGGTCGAAGCCGCGGACCAGGACCAGCGGGTCCCTCATCCGCAGGCGGTCCAGGATTTCCTCACGGACCGGGGGAGCGGCGGTGGCGGTGAGGGCCGCCGTCGTCGGGTTGCCCAGGCGCTCGCGGACCTCGCCGAGGCCGAGGTAGTCGGGCCGGAAGTCGTGACCCCAGGCGGAGACGCAATGCGCCTCGTCCACCACGAATAACGCGACGTTGAGGGCCGCGAGCCGCTCCACGGTGCTGGTCTTCGCCAGCTGCTCCGGGGCCAGGAAAAGGAACGCCGCTTCGCCGCGCTCAACGGCTTGCCAGGCCCGCTGCTGCTCCGCGGCGCTGTGCGAGGAATTGACGGCGACGGCGTGTCCCGGGCCAAGCGCCTCCTCCAGACCGTCGAGCTGGTCTTCCTGCAGGGAGATCAGCGGGGAGACGACGACGGTGGGCCGCTTGAGCTGCCGGTGCAGGTAAAGCGCTGGAACCTGGTAGATGGCGGACTTCCCGTAGCCGGTGGGCATCACCGCGAGGACGTCGCGGCCGCCGGCGAGCGCGCGCATGCCGTCGAGCTGTCCGTCGCGGAGCCGGGAGAGGCCGAAGGCAGCGGCGGCGAGCGTGCGGAGGGCGTCGTCTGGCGCTTCGCGGGCCGGGCCGGCGCTGGCTTGGCTCATTCGGCGGCTCCCTTACGAACGTGGGGACTTTGGCGGCCCGCAGTGCCGGCCGTTGAGTTCAGGGTAGGCGCAGCCCGGAGTTACAAGAAACGCATCGGCGCCCGGTCAGGACAAATGGCCCTCGGCAGGGACCTCAGCGGTGGGTAGGGTGACCGCATGCAGAAGATATCGATCGACGCCCTGGCCCGGCAGCAGGTCACGGCAGCGCTCGCGGCCGGAAGCGGGAGGGCCGCCGACACCGTCTACGGCGGGCACGAGAAGGTCCTCCGGCAGACCGTGATGGCGTTCAAAGCCGGAACCCAATTGAGCGAACACCAGAACCCGGGGGAGGCCACGGTGTTTGTGATCCGGGGCTGTGTCCGCCTGCAGGCCGGCGACGAATCGTGGCAGGGCAAAGCCGGCGACCTGCTGATCGTGCCGGACGGGCTGCACAGCCTGATGGCGGAAGAAGACTCGGCCATCCTGATGACGGTGGCGAAGACCAGGGCCTGACGACGGACTAGAACGCGCACGCACCCAGTTGAAAGGTCCTCCTTGAAAGTCAGCGAAGCCAGGCAGCTCATCCAGGTCAAGGCGCCCATCTTGTCCCGCCAGCGACGGGTGCTGGCCGACGCCTTCAATGTGGAGGAGTACCGGAAGGCGGCCCGGAAAGTCCTGCCCACCGGGATTTTCGACTACCTCGACGGCGGATCCGAGGACGAGGTGACGCTGCGCCGCAACCGGGCGGTCTTCGATGCCTGGGCACTCATGCCCAGCTGGGGCCCGGTATCCGGACCCGACACGTCCACCACCCTGCTGGGGAAAGAAAGCGCCCTGCCGCTCACACTGACCCCGACGGGGGCCACCCGGCTGTTCCATCCCGAGGGTGAGGCGGCCGTCGCCGCGGCCGCCGACCGGGCCCGCATTCCTTACGGGCTGGCAGGGCTGAGCACCGTGGCGATGGAAACGATCGCCCAGCGCCAGCCGAACCTTGACCGCTGGTTCAACTTCGGTCTCACCTCCGTCGCCCAGGCGCTCAAAGACAAACTGGCGCGCTGCGAAGCCGCGGGCTTCACGACGCTCATTGTCGGCGTCGATACCCGCGCGCTGGGATCCCGGGAGCGGGATCTTCACAACGGCTTCACCGCGCCGCCCGCGCTGACGCTCTCAACCATCGCCGACATTGCCCGGCGTCCTGCCTGGTGGATCAACTTCCTCAAGGCCGATGGCATCAGTTTCCCCAACCTGGACCCACGCAGTGCGGCGGCAACCTCCATGATCACGCCCGCCATGTGGCAGCACATCCTTGGCCATTCGGATGCGACCAGCGGATGGACGGAATTGGAAGCCTTGCGGCAGGCGTGGCACGGCAAGATCGTCCTCAAGGGCTGCGTCAACCCGGCCGACGTCGCCAAGGCCTCCCGCATTGGCCTGGACGCCGTCCAATTGAGCAACCACGGCGGACGCCAGCTCGATCACATGCTCAGCCCCATGGACGTGCTGCAGGAATCGAGGCAGCGGGTGGGCGATTCGATCGAAATCTACGTGGACTCCGGTATCCGCCGGGGCAGCGACATCCTCAAAGCGCTGGCACTGGGCGCCGACGCGTGTTCCATCGGCCGGGCCTACCTCTACGGGCTGGTCGCCGCTGGATCGCCCGGCGTCGAACGCATCATAGAAATCCTCGCCGACGAACTCCGGCGTACGATGACGCTAGTAGGCGTTTCCAGCATTCCCGAGTTGAAAGCCCGGGGTGGAGAAATTCTCCGGGACATTCGTCGTTTCGGGGAAATCCTTGAATCGACGGCGTCAGGCGACACGAAGTGATTCACTCTGATCCAGCAGGCACCCAGAGTTCTCCCGCAGCGCCGCGGGAGGCTAACGAATCCCTGAACAGCTAAGGAAACCATGCGTACTCGATACCTTTTTCCCGTTCTCACGATCGCTACGGCGCTCTCCCTCTCAGGCTGTGTTAACAACAGCGAACCCGCCGCCACGGGCGGAACAAATGGCACCTCCGACGCCGTCGATGTGAAAAAGAACGACGCCATTGCCGCGGCCCTGCCGGAGAAAATCAAGACCGCCGGCGTGCTCAATGTCGGCATGGCCAACAATTACCCGCCCAACGAGTTCAAGGACGATAACGGCGCACCGGCAGGCTGGTCCGTGGATCTCACTAACGCGCTGGGAAAAGTGATGGGGCTGAAGGTCAATTTCGACATTGGCACCTTCGATAACATCCTTCCGGCCGTCCGGGCAGGGAAGGACGACATGGGCATGTCCTCCTTTACCGACACCGTGGAACGCGAAAAGCAGGTGGATTTCGTGAACTACTATTCCGCCGGCATTCAGTGGGCCGCGCCGAAGGGGAAGACCGTGGATCCGAAAAACGCCTGCGGCCTCAAGGTCGCCGTCCAGGCCACCACCTACGAGGACACCCATGAGGTGCCGGCCAAATCGAAGGCCTGCACGGATGCTGGCAAGCCGGCCATCACCATCTTCCGCTACGACGCCCAGGACCAGGCCACGAACGCCCTGGTGGTGGGGCAGGTGGACGCCATGAGCGCCGATTCGCCCGTGACGCTGTACGCGATCTCCAAGACCAAGAACAAGCTGCAGACCGCCGGCGACGCCTTTGAGGTGGCACCGTACGGGATCCCGGTGGCGAAGGGCAGCGCGTTCACGCCGGTCCTGCAGAAGGCGCTCCAGTCGCTGATCGACGACGGTTCCTACACCAAGATCCTGGCCAAGTGGGGAGTGGAAGCCGGCGGCATCAAGACGGCGGAACTCAACGTGGCCGCCAAAGGGTGACATCAGATGAACGAGCGGGAACCCGACCGGATGCTTGACTCGGACCCGGCCAACAAGCTGCCTGCCGGCGGGGCGCAGCCGGTCGGTAAAGCGCTGCCGGCCGGCAAGGTACAGCGCGCCGGCGCGGGCGGCGGGGCGGACGACGCCCCGGCGGAGGCGATTGTCGCCATTCCGCTGCGGCACCCCTGGCGGAACGTGATCGCCGTTTTCTTGGTGCTGGGCTTGGCGGTCTTCGTCCTCGACGCCGCGCAGCGCCCGGACTATGGCTGGGCGGACGTGGGCAAGTACATCTTCGACCGCCGAATCAGCCAGGCCGCGTGGGTGACGCTGTGGCTGACCATTTACGCGATGATCAGCGCGATCGTCATCGGGCTCCTGCTGGCCATCATGCGGCTCTCCCCGAACCCGGTGCTGAAGAGCATCGCATGGCTTTACATCTGGATTTTCCGGGGGACTCCGGTCTACGTCCAGTTGGTGTTCTGGGGCATCGTGTCGCTGATCTATCCGGTGTTCACCCTGGGGATTCCGTTCATGACGCCGTGGGTCACCATCCCGAACGAGGTCTTCACCAACCTGTTCATTACCGCCGTCATCGGGCTGGGCCTGAACGAGGCCTCCTACATGTCCGAGATCGTGCGGGCCGGCCTGCTGTCCGTGGACGAGGGCCAGGCCGAGGCCTCGACGGCGCTGGCCATGTCCTGGGGGCAGACGATGCGGTACGTCGTGGTTCCGCAGGCCATGAAAATCATCATTCCGCCCACCGGCAACGAAGTCATCTCGATGCTCAAGACCACCTCCCTGGTTGCCGCGATCCCCTTGAGCATCGACCTCTACGGCGTATCCCGCGGCATCTCCGCCGTGACGTTCACCCCCGTGCCGCTGCTGATCGTCGCGTCCCTCTGGTACCTGCTCTTCACCTCGGTGCTGATGGTCGGCCAGCACTTCATCGAAAAGCGGTTCTCGCGCGGAACCGGGCGGATGAAGACTGACAAGGGACCTGCGGCACCCGGGCCGGCAACGACGACGGCGCCGGCCGCGCCCGGCGCACCCGGCGCCCCCGCCACCCCGACCGGCACCGACTTTGGAGGAAAAGGATGACCGGCGCGCCCATGGTCCTCGCGGAAAAGGTCTCCAAGAACTTCGGCACCAACAAGGTGCTGCGCGGGATCAGCCTGGAAGTGGACCGCGGCGAGGTGCTCTGCATCGTGGGCCCCAGCGGCTCAGGCAAATCGACCTTCCTGCGCTGCATCAACCACCTGGAACGCGTCGACGGCGGCAGGCTGTCGGTGGAAGGCCAGCTGGTTGGCTACCGTCAAAAAGGCGACAAGCTCTACGAGCTCAAGCTCAGTGAAGCAGCGCACCAACGGCAGGACATCGGCATGGTCTTCCAGCGGTTCAACCTGTTCCCGCATCTCACCGCGTTGGAGAACATCACCCTTGCTCCCATGCGGGTGAAAAAACAGTCCAAGGCGGCGGCCACCGCCAGGGCTATGGAACTGCTGGAGCGTGTGGGGCTCGAGGACAAGGGGGATGCCTATCCCGCGCACCTGTCGGGGGGCCAACAGCAGCGCGTCGCGATCGCCCGGGCCCTGGCCATGGACCCGAAGCTGATGCTCTTCGACGAACCGACCAGTGCCTTGGACCCGGAGTTGGTGGGCGAGGTCCTGGACGTCATGAAGGGGCTGGCCAAGAGCGGCATGACCATGATCGTGGTGACCCACGAGATGGGGTTCGCCCGGGAAGTCGCGGACACCCTGGTCTTCATGGATGAAGGCGTGGTGGTGGAAGCCGGACCGCCGCGGCAGCTCCTCAGCGACCCGCAGCATGACCGGACCAAGGCGTTCCTCTCCAAGGTCCTCTGACGCGCTACCGGGCGCCGGGGCAGTAGGGCGGCTGCCCGCCGTCGGCCGTCACGGGAAGCCTGCGCTGTGTGACGGCCCAACGGGTCCGTGACGGTGAGCGGGTTCGATCTCGGCCGCCATCGTAGGACAGACTGTTGCCGTGAGCAACTCTTCCCGGACCGGCGTCGCCATTGCAGGGCTCAGCCTCGGTACCTCGCTGAACCCGCTGAACTCATCGATGATCGCCGTCGCGCTGGTGGTGCTGCGCGCGGATTTCGCGCTCGACGTCGCCACAGTCACCTGGGTGGTCACCTCCTTCTACCTCACATCCGCGGCCGGCCAGCCCCTGATGGGCCGGCTCGCGGACCGCTTCGGCCCGCGCCGGCTGTTCCTGCTGGGCATGGCACTCGTGGCCGTGACCTGCGCGTTCGCTCCTTTCGCGCCGAACTTCGCGCTGCTCTGCGTCGCGCGGGCTTTCATGGCGCTTGGCACCGCGACGGCGTATCCCAGCGCCGTCGTGATGGTAGCGGCGCTGGCGCGGCAGGCGGACGTGAGGTCCACCCGGCCGCTGGGCCGGATCCAGATGGCCAACACCTCGGCCGCCGCCGTCGGGCCGGTGGTGGGTGGCCTGCTGGTGAGCCTGGTGGGCTGGCAGGCGCTGTTCCTGATCAACGTGCCCCTGGCGCTGGCGGCGATCCTGGTGGTCCGCCGGTTTGCGCCGGCGGACGCTGAGCGGGAACGCGGCCGGGTGTCGGAACTGCTCCGCGACTCGGACCTGCCGGGCATCGGCGCGTTCATCGGGGCGCTGGTGCTGGTGATGATGGCGCTGCTCAATGTGCTGCCGGCCTACCGGTGGTGGTTGCTGGGCGGCGGTCTGTTGCTCGCCGTGCTGTTCACCGTGCGGGAGTTGCGCTTCAGCCCGCCCTTCCTGGACCTGCGGCTGCTGGGGACCAACCGGCCGCTGCTGCTGGTTTACCTGGGCTTCGCGCTGTTCAACGGCGTCTACTACTTTGCGTTCTTCGGGCTCCCGCAGCTGCTGCAGACCGCCGGCGGCTACGACCCTGGCATCGTGGGCCTGCTGATGCTGCCACTCGCCGCCATCTCGGTGGTCGGGACGCCCTTCGCGGTCCGCGCCATCGACAGCTTCGGCGTCCGGCGGGTGCTGATCGCCGGCGTCGTACTGCTGATTGCCGCGTCCGGCACCATGTGGCTGCTGACCGCGTCCCTCGCCGCTCCGCTGGTGCTGGCGATGACGGCGCTGCTGGGGGTGCCGTACTGCGTGGTCAGCATCGCCTCGAGCCAGGGCATGTACCTCTCCACCCGGCTGGAGGAGCGCGGCGTGGCCGCGGGGATCTACCAGACCTGCCGCTACCGCGGAGCGATCACCGCGACCGTGCTGATCGGCATTTTTTACGGCACCGGCGTCAGCCAGGCGAACTGGGGGCTGATGGTGTTGGTGATGCTGGGCCTCGGTGCGGTGGTGTTCGTGGTGTCCCTGGCATGGCGGGAGCGGCGGCCGACCTAAGCGGAGGCCGGCCTGAGCGGAGGACCCGACGGCGACGGCGACCCCCGCGCACCGCTGGCTTGTGTGTGAGCGGAGCCACAAAAAAGTTGCCGGAGTGCCCGAGGGAAGCCTATAGTCGAAGGATCGGTTCGATAATAGAACGTCGTGTTCTATTATCGAACAACCGGCCTCGACGGCGTCAATCAGCCCTACAACGACGTAAGGAAATCCCGTGCACTTCCACCACCACGGCTATGTATCCGGGGACCCGCGGGTCCAGCCGGCCGCCGGCGTCGGCGTCGACCGCCCGGCAGAGCTTCCCGACGTCGTCGACGTGCTGATTGTGGGCACCGGGCCCGCGGGCATGGTCGCCGCCGCCCAGCTCTCGCAGTTCCCCGACATCACGACGCGGATCGTGGAGCGCCGGCCCGGCCGGCTCGCCATCGGCCAGGCGGACGGAATCCAGGCCCGCAGCGTGGAGACGTTCCAGGCCTTCGGCTTTGCCGAGAGGATCATCGCCGAGGCGTACCGCATCACGGAGATGGCTTTCTGGAAGCCGGACCCCGCGGACCCGTCGCGGATTGTGCGGGCAGCCCGCACCCTCGATGACCCGGCCGGGATCAGCGAATTCCCGCACCTGATCGTCAACCAGGCCCGCGTCCTGGACTACTTCGCCGAGTTCATGGCCAACGCCCCCACCCGGATGAAGCCCGACTACGGCTACGAATTCCTCCGGCTGGAGGTAACCGAAGGGGAGTACCCCGTCAGCGTGACGCTCGCGCACACCGCCGGACCCGACGCCGGCACCGAGCGCACCGTCCGGGCCAAGTACGTTGTCGGTGCTGACGGGGCCCGGAGCAAGGTCCGCGACTCGATCGGCTGCACCATGGCCGGGGACAAGGCCAACCACGCCTGGGGCGTCATGGACGTGCTGGCCAACACCGACTTCTCGGACATCCGCACCAAATGCGCCATCACCTCGGGCTCCGGCGGCAGCATCCTGCTGATTCCGCGCGAGGGCGGGCACCTCTTCCGCATGTACGTGGACCTGGGCGTGGTCCCGGAGAACGACGCCGGCGCGGTGCGCAGCACCAGCATCGAACAGATCATCGCCAAGGCCAACGCCATCATTCACCCCTACACGTTGGATGTGCGCAACGTCGCCTGGCACAGCGTCTACGAGGTGGGCCACCGCCTGACCGACCGGTTCGACGACGTCGTCCCGGCGGACCGCGGTACCCGCACGCCCCGGGTGTTCATCACCGGCGACGCCTGCCACACGCACAGCGCCAAGGCCGGCCAGGGCATGAACGTCTCCATGCAGGACGGCTTCAACCTGGGCTGGAAGCTGGGGCACGTGCTGGAGGGCCGCAGCCCGGAGGCGCTGCTGGCCACCTATTCGGCCGAGCGCCAGGTGGTCGCCAAGAACCTGATCGACTTCGACAAGGAATGGTCGACCCTGATGGCGAAGAAGCCGGAGGAGTTCAACAGCCCCTCGGAGCTGGAGGACTTCTACGTCAGCACCGCCGAGTTCCCGGCCGGTTTCATGACCCAGTACACCGCGTCGATGCTGATCGGCGAGGCCACGCACCAGGAGTTCGCCACCGGCTTCCCGATCGGCAAGCGCTTCAAGTCCGCGCCCGTGGTGCGGGTCTGCGACACCAACCCGCTGCACCTAGGCCACCAGGCCGCGGCGGACGGTCGCTGGCGGATCTACGTCTTCGCGGACCCGGCCCTGCCCGGCGCCCCGTCGCCCACCACGGACCTGGCCGCCTGGATGGCCGACGCGCCGGATTCGCCGCTGGCCGCCACCCCTGAGGGTTTGGACCGTGACGCATGGTTCGACGTCAAGGTCATCTACCAGCAGGAGCACACGAGCGTGGACATCGGCGCCGTGCCGGCGGTGTTCAAGCCTGCCGTGGGGCCGTTCCAGCTCAACTACTTGGAGAAGGTGTACGCCGCGGACCCCCGGGCGGACATCTTTGAATCACGCGGCCTGGACCGCGGCGGCGTCGTGGTGGTGGTGCGGCCGGACCAGTACGTGGCCACCGTCCTGCCCCTGACGGCGACGGCGGAGCTCGCCGCGTTTTTCGCGCCGTTGGTGGGGGAGCGGGCGACGGTCTAGCCCGGCGCGGCTAGCGCTGCACGGACATCGGCGCCGGGTCTTCCACAGCAGTGGAGGGCCCGGCGTCGGCGTCTGCCGGCTCAGACCGAACCCGCTCCTGGCCCGACGCCCGAGCGACGCCGCCCGCGACGGCGACGCTCAGCGTCAGCAGCGCGGTCAGCAGCACCCCGAGCCCTGGGTGCACGTGCAGCAGGGCAGCGCCCACGGTGGCGCCGGCCAGGATCAGGACGACGGCGCCGAGGCGGCGGCCGGTGTGCTTGCCGGAGCCGCCACCGAGGCGGGAATCCGCGGCGAGGCCTGTCAGGGTGGAGGTGACCACCACGGTGGTGACGTCGTTGACCGCCAGGTGCCGGGCGGTGGCGGCCTGGATGCCCATCGCGACCGCGAGCGCGCCGGTGATGGTCAGGGTGACGGGGTCGCCGGCGTGCGGCGCGTGGACGAAGAGGACGGCGGCGACCGCGGTCATGGTGGCGCCGACGGCCGTGAGTAACGCCGTCGTACGGCGACTCCAGCCCGTGGCCTCGGGGCGGAGGACGCGGCCGGCCACCACGGCGCCGACCATGAAGCAGGCCAGCGCGATCAACGGTCCCACCACCGGCAGGTTGTCTGCGCCGATCAGGGCCATGCCGAGGATCACGACGTTGCCGGTCATGTTGCCGGTGAACACCCGGTCCAGGCCGAGGTAGCCGACGGCGTCGATCACGCCGGTGGAGAAGGTCAAAACCAGCATCAGGACCAGGTGGAGCCGGGCCGGCTCGGCGGACTTCAATCGATTAAGCACAAATCAACTTTCCTTGCGGGGGAGTGTGGCGCTGCTTGAACCCCGGTTGAGGGACTATCCGGCGTGGTCGGAGGCCTTGGCGCGGCGCTTTTTGAGCACCTCGATGCCGATCGGGATGACCGAGACCAGCACAATGACGATGAAGATGAGGTCGATGTTCGAACCGATCCACTCATACTGGCCGAGCCCGAACCCCAGAAGGGTTACCCCGAAGCCCCACAGCAGGGCACCCATGGCGTTGAAGGCGACAAAGGTCCGGTGCCCCATTTTCCCGACGCCGGCCGTCACCGGCAGGAAAGTCCGCACGATGGGGACGAACCGGGCCAGCACCACCGAGCGGCGGCCGTATTTTGTGAAGAATTCGTGGGCCCTGTCCACGTAGTCACTGCGCAGCAGCTTGGAATCCGGTTTCTTGAAGACGGACGGCCCGGCTTTCCGGCCGATCAGGTAGCCGGTCTGGTCCCCGGCGAACGCCGCAGCAGAGGCGGCCGCGCCGAGCAGAACGATGTTGACCGGGACGGAGCCGGTGGCCACCAGCAGGCCCGCGGTGAACAGCAGGGAGTCTCCGGGCAGGAAGAATCCCACCAGCAGGCCGGTCTCAATGAAGAGGAAGGCGCAAACGACGGCGATGAGCCACGGCGCCACCGCCGGATCACGAAGGAACACGTTTGGGTCCAGCCATGGCGGCAGAAGTCCGGTCACCGGGTGGACGGACAGCATGGCACTCAGCGGCGAAGCGGTCATGGGCCCATCTTAGGCATGGCTGCTGGGAGTCCCTCGAACGACGGCGGTCACACCACGGCGCTGAGCCGCTCGCCGTTGAGGTATTCGAGCTGCCAGCCCTCGACGGCGTGGTGATGGGCCAGATTCAGCGCGGCATTATCGATGCTGGGCATGGTGCAGCCCACCGCACGGCCGAGGGTCACGCGGAGCAGCGAGCCATGCGCGACCACGAGCACCCGGCCGCCGCGGAATTCCTCGGCCAGAGTTTCCAACGCGACCAGCCCGCGGGCAGATGTATCGTCGTCGCTTTCGGCGCCGCGAAAGCCGCCGGGGATGCGCAGGGCGTCGAGGTCGGGACCGTCTTGCAGACCTTCGGCGGGGCCGTAGTGACGCTCGGTGAGTTCCGGAACCCGCCGCGCCGTGCCGAGCCCGAGCCCGGCGGCGATCAGGTCCGCCGTCTCCGCGGCCCGGCTCAGCGGCGAGGAAACGATCGCATCCCATTCGTACTCGGACAGGGCGGCGACGGCGTCCCGCGCCTGGCCGCGGCCGACGTCGTTCAGCGGAATATCGGTTGATCCCTGCAGCCGGCGCTCCGCGTTCCAGTCGGTTTGGCCATGGCGGATGAGCGCGAAAGTTGTGAGGGTCATGCCCTCCATTGTTTCAGACGGCTCCCGGCGCCCCGCAGCCTCTACCTGTTGAGCCCCACCGCTATCGCCTCCAGGTCGCGGACGGCGTAGCGCAGGTGCTCCCACTCTTCGTTGAGGATCGTGTGCAGACAGGATCGGACCGTCACCGCGTGCTCCGGCCCCCACGGGTTCCGGCGCTCCGCCGACAGCTCCGCCTCGGTAACCGTGGCGAGGAAATCGCGGACCATGGCCTGCCGGCCGGCCCGGACCTCCAGCACCTCGGCATAGGGCGGGGCGGCTGCGGAGAAGACAGAGAGGTCGTACCCGTCGGTCTCGTACTCCGCATTGGGCTGCCCTGCCGGGTGATAGGGCTCCTCGAGTTCCAGGATGGCTTTGCGGAACCACGTGTCCGTGGCCATCACCAGGTGGCGCAGGGTCTGGGCGAAGGACCACTCGCCATCGACCGAGAGATCGACCTTGCCGGGCGGCATCGCCGCAACCCGCTCCAGCGTCGCCCGCCAGGCCTGCTCCACGACGGCCCACGCCTCCCGTAGCCCGTCCGGGCCCTGGGCGCGCCTCTGTTCCCGGCCGTGGAAGCGGCGGTTGAGTTCGGCCTCGACGAAGGGAACGACGTCGACGCCGTTGACGTACAGGGTGTTCCCGGCTTCGACCAGCCATGGGGCGTCGATGTCCGCCCCGGCCGCGTCGACCGCACGCATCACCGCGCCGGACAGGTCGGTCCGGACGAACCGGGCGCCCCGCAGGTTCACGTCGGTGAACGTTGCGCCCTGCAGGTCTTCGGACTGGGTGAAGGCTGTCATGCCAGCACTCTGCCACGCCAGCGTCAGCCGCGCAGCGCCTTGGCGGGGTTCCGCGGTTGCAGCCGGCGGTCCTCAGAGCCTGAAACCGGACACCCGGCACCCATTTTCTGCGGGATCAGATCGGTCCATAATGGCCACATAAGCTTCGGGGACCCCTCGCGCCGGTGATGGGTGGCGCGGCGTTGGAGAGTCCCAGGTGGCTGCCCCGGCTCGGCGCGAGGGGCGGTCACGGCTCCGGACAATGATTCCGGGGACCGAAACCGGGGGGAGCTACGCCATCACTGCGGTCATCGACGCACTGAAGGGATTCATCATGTTCAAGGATTCAAACATTATGGCTGTCCTCCCCGCGAAGGACATCAACAGGGCGAAGGAGTTCTACCGGGACAAGCTGGGCATCGAGCCCTCCGAATCCATGGAGGAGGGCAGCGTGATGTACAGCTGCGGCCAAGGAACCCGCTTCCTCGTCTACCAGACGGACAATGCGGGGACGGCCAAGAACACCCAGATGGGCTGGGAAACCGACAACATCGAACGCGACATGGAGGATCTGCGCGGCCGCGGCGTCGTCTTTGAGGAGTACGACTTTCCCGGCCTGAAGACGGAGAACGGCATTGCCACGGCATCCTGGGGGAAGGGGGCCTGGTTCCTGGACAGCGAGGGCAATATCCTCAACATCGCCCAGCGCTCGTAGGCCGGAGGCTGGCACCGATCAACATCGCTAACGCCGGCAACGGAGCCGGAGGGAACCGGATCCAGCCCTCAGGCGGGAGCCGGTTTCGAGCCTGACGTCGCCCCCGAACAGGGCAACGAGTGCGTCCAGAACAGCAGCGCTGGCAGCGGCTGCCCGCACGCTAGTTAGTGTCGGGTTTCCTGCCCCGAAGGTGGCGGTGGTGTAGCTCGTAGCTGTCGAACACGTCAGAAGAGGTGGTTCCTGAGTGGCCGAACTTGCCGCGAAGAACGGCGGCGAGTCCATCCAGCGCGGCGTGGAGCATCCGTCCGGCGAACTGAAGCTCAGGGTTGTCGCTGCGTTGGGCCTCGGATGCCAGTTCCTGGGCGTAGGCGACTGTGGCCGGCAAGGAGCCGCGCTGCTCGACTTCACGGAAATAGTAGGTTTCATGGAACGCAAGCAGATCGATGCTCACGAGAGCTACGTTTCCGGCCATTGACTCCAGCAGCCCGGCGGCATGCGTGGGTTCCACGGACAGTACACCTGCAGGACCTGCAGCCTCCCTGAACAAGTTCAGATCGTGGGCAAGGGCCCGGCGGCGGTTAAGAGCCGGGTACATCTGCAGGATCCAGGTGACCGTTGCTGTCAGCAAACCGAAACCCGTGACGGCTTGGAAGGCCACAACCAGCCGGAGCAGCGGATGCGTGGCCACGATGTCGCCGAATCCCACGGTGGAAAGAGTGACCAGGGAGATGTAGAGGGCCTCGGCGAAGTCGGCCCGCAGGGGAACCGCGGCTCCGTAAACAAAACCGTCCGTCAGATGCGGCAGGTACAGCAGGGCCCAGCCGATGGCCGCGAGGCCCGCCCAGGCGCCAATGACAGCCGCCATGGCCAACGGCGCTGCGATGAAGGAGCCCCGGCCCCGCAGTTTTCGGGATGCTAGCCAGAACCCGCGCATGATCGCCCGGCCCACGGGACCGGAGCCGTGGGGATAAAGGAGCGTACGAAAGACGTCGACGAGCATCAGCAGAACCAGCCCGGCCCCCAAAACCGTCCAGAGCGTATCCGCAAAGTCCATGCCTCATCTTATGGGCGGCGCCCCGGGCACAGTGACAGACAGGGGAACCCCGCAGTGCCGGGCACTGCGGGGTTCCCCTGGGTCTGGATGCAGGTTACTCGGAGCCGGGTTTCTGTTCCCGGTCCCAGGCGGTTCCGCCGTGGGGCACCCGCCTATAGAAAGACGGGCTCGTCTGCAGGCCCATTTCCAAGGGTATTCAGCGGCACGATCTGGTTAGGTTGGACGTGGGCACTTAGCGGAGAAAATAGGCAGCGTTCCCTCAACCGCTATTTGCCGCGTTTGGCCGAATTGTGCTGTCGGTGCCAAGCGAAGTACTGCCGGGACTTTTCGCCAAAGGCCGCGCATCTCCTGCCGACGATGTCCCGTATCCGGTCCGCAGCTTGCTCGGAACCGCGGCTGCCGTGTTCGATGATTCCCTGATCACCGATGACAACATAGCCGAGCTCAAAGAGCGCATCGCAGCCGAACAGGCAAGCGAGCATGGACACGTTTCGTGTGTCCATGCGCTCGTTCTCCGAGCATGCCCAGCGGGGCTTGATATGCGCCGCGACAACTAGTTCTTCGGGGAGCGAGCGTCCACAAAGTGCGCACGAGCTACCCCAGCGCCGCAGCTGCTGGTCCCGCAGAAACCGCTGCTCTGCCCGGATTGCCACTACTGCCAAACTGTCACTAGGACCGCCGACATAGCCTTCGAACGGTTCAGCGTGTTCCCCTCGCTCCTCGGCTGTTCCGGTGACGGGCTCAATGCCTGCTAGCCGCAACACCTCCAGTGCGCGGCCAGGGTCGAGGGGAAAGAAATAGCCGTTCCTAAGGGACCCGCTTGCGGTGATCGGACCCTGGCCGACGTCGAGCGCGTTCAGAGCCCGATCCCGTGAAACACGGATCTCATGCACCGGTTCCGTGAGAACCAATGTGCCCTTCGTGCCGGCAGGCACATCGTCATAGCCGCGAGGCGGATAGGCCGGTCGCGGCATAGTTGCCACGCGGCTGACGCCCCGGATCTCGGGGCTGGCATAGTGGAAAACGAGATCCCCTGGGGACACACCGTCAAGAGTGCGCCAGTGGTCAACCTGTTGGCCACGGCGATCCTTCAGGGGAGCCCACAGGGTACCGTCGTTAAAGACGGGGTCGAAGTTCACCGACTGGTTCGCCCACCAGAAATTCGTGCTCGGACTGACTTCGATCCTGAGGGGTTCGGCTGTGCCTTCGAGACTCTCTCCGTGAATGTCCACCAGCTCGTATCCCAGTCGATTCAAGATGGACCGTGTCTGTTCTCCCCCGGACAGCCGCGGAGGCCCGTCCTTGCCGCAGCCGAATTGCAGTTGGAAGGCCATGGCGACCAGTGGCTTGCTTGCAATCGACTGCCCTCGGTCGATCACTACGTACCGGTGAGACTCCTTAAATCGGGTCCGGGCAATGAACTCCTCGCTTCCGAGCTCATGCCACAGCTCAATTGCGCGGTCGATGCTTCGACGCCCCAAATCGGCCCATGATCTCTTCATGTCCCCATTCATACCTGATTTATGACTTGCCCATGAGTTCAAAAGAACCTTGGAAGTGGAAGGAACGGGAGAGTAACATTTTCGGACTCGCAAATACCGGTGTAGGTCGGAGCCCACAGATACGATCTACCTCATGACCGAAACCCAAGAGATTGATAACCCTGGATCGAATTTCACCCAGGTGCTGGACGCGGCGGCGAAGCTGCCAGGCGTGAGGATCAGTAGGGCCGCCTATCTCCGAACGGCACTCAAGCGCCACTGCACCGAGGAACAGATCAAGAGGGCAATCGCCGAAACTCCCGCGGCAGCGGGCATTCCACTCAAGGTCATCGCTGAGATCGCAAACACCTCGATCGCTTATGAGACGAGCAAGGTCACAGGCATATCAACCGTCGCAGGTATCCCCGGCGGTCTGGCAATGATCGGCACTGTCCCAGCCGACCTCGCGCAGTACTTGGGTCACATGCTTCGGATCGCCCAGAAGCTGGCGTATATCTACAGTTGGCCTGACCTATTCGCCGATGATGACGACGAAATCGATGAAGCCACCGAGAGCATGCTGATCCTGTTCGTGGGCGTGATGTTCGGCGTGCAGATCGCCCAGAGTGGAGTGGCAAGAGTCGCGGGCATGGTCGCCGCCACCGTTGCCAAGAAACTGCCGCAGAAGGCACTTACTCAGGGTGTCATCTATCCGATCGTGAAAAAGGTGGCCGGCTATCTCGGTGTGAGCATGACCAAGAAGCTTTTCGCCAGCGGAGTCGCAAAGGCTATCCCAATAGTCGGAGCAGTTCTCTCCGGAGGCCTCACCTTGGGCACATTCCTTCCCATGTCCAAACGGCTGCAGAAGCACCTCGCTAGCCTGGAGCTGACCAAGCCAGGACACCGAACCGACGACGCCGAGATCGTTGACGCCGAGATCATTGACGCCGAAGTAATCGATCTGGAGGTTGTCGTGAAATAGCGAGAGGCCGAGCCGCCAGAGCTGACCCAAACCATGAGTCCAGCTGACGCCGGCAACGCGACCCGGCGCAACCGCCCAGCTCTTTAGCGTTTGGCCCACAGCCATCTCGCCTTTAGAAACGCGCGCCGGCCCTTTCGTATGGCAGGCCTCCGCAACCCTGCAACGTGCTCAGCCGTTCAATACCCACACGGCGTTGTTCGGCTGCAGCCAGCCATCCCGTTCCAGCGGGGCTGCGCTGAGCAGGACCGTGCCGGCCGGGAGCCGCACCGGTTCATCGCCCATCGCGACGGCGGCGAGGAAGTGCTCGTTGCGCTCGCAGATCAGCAGGTTTCCGGCCTCGACGCGCCAGGTGCCGCCGTCGTTCGCGGTGAAGACCCCTTCCCGCCAGAGCTTCCGGCGCAGTTCCAGCGCGGCTTTGGTGAGGTTCAGCGCTGACGCCGGATCCTGCTCTTGGCGGTCGACGGCGTGGGCTCCCCACCCGGCGGGCTGCGGCAGCCAGGGTTCGGAACTAACGCCAGAGTCCCCCAGCGAGAAGCCGTGGTTTCGCCCGGCGTCCTCAGTCCAGGGAAGCGGCACGCGGGCGCCATCGCGGCAGACGCCGCCGCGCGCCCACATCGGGTCCACCCGGGCCTCCACCGGCACGTCGACCTCGGGCAGCCCGAGCTCCTGGCCCTGATACAGGTACGCCGGCCCAGGCAGCCCCAGCAGGGCCACCAGCGCCGCGCGGGCCCGGGCGGCACCGACAGAACCGCCGCCGAACCGGGTGACGGTGCGGACAATGTCGTGGTTCTCCAGCGCCCACGTCGGGGTGGCGCCGTGTTCCCGGCGGGCGGCTTCGAGGTCGTTCCCGACGGCGGCCCAGGCCTCCGGGTCCCAGCCGAGCTTCACGAAAGCGAAGGCGAAGGCTTGCTGCATCTCGTCGGAGCGGGTGTAGCGGGCGGCGCGGGCCGGTTCCAGGTTGACCTCGCCCACCAGCAGGCGGTGGGGCTGGTAGTTCTCGGCCAGGGCACGCCAGCGACGGTACACCTCGTGGACCTCCTCCTGGTCCGAGACCTGCGGGTTGGACCGCAGCCCGTCCACCACGCCGCCCTCCGACGGCGAATCCGGCAGCCCCTCGGCCTTGAACAGCGCGTGGGCGACGTCGATGCGCAGCCCGTCCACGCCCTTGTCGAACCAGAAGCGCAGCACGCCGTCGAAGTAGTCGCCGACGGCGGGGTTGCGCCAGTTCCAGTCCGGCTGGCCGGCGGAGAAGAGGTGCAGATACCAGTCGGTGTCTGTCCCGGACGAGGGGTTGGCGCGGCTCCACGCCCGGCCGCCGAACACGCTCTGCCAGTTGTTCGGGGGAACGTCACCCCCGGGACCCTGAACGAAGTGGAACATCTCCCGCTCCGGGGAGCCCGGCCCGGCGGCCAACGCTGCCTGGAACAGCGGGTGCTCGGAGGAGCAGTGGTTGGGGACGACGTCGAGCAGGATCCGCAACCCCAAAGAGTGCGCCCGCTCCAACAAAGACTCGAACTCCGCAAGAGTTCCGAACAGCGGGCCCACGCCGCAGTAGTCGGACACGTCGTAGCCCTGGTCCACCTGCGGGGAGGGCTGGAACGGGGTCATCCAGATCCCGTCTACCCCCAGGGAGGCGATGTACGGCAGCCGGGCGGCGAGCCCGGCGAGGTCGCCCACGCCGTCGCCGTCCCCGTCGGCGAAGGAGCGCGGATAGACCTGATAGATCACCGCGGATTCCCACCACTGCACGTCCGGCGTGAGAGCGGTTTCCTCTGCAGCAGGGAGAGCGGCGGGGGAGACGCAGGCGTACTTGGCGACATCGCGGATGGTGACCACTGTTTCTCCTCCCTGAGTGTGCCTGCGGGTGCTGCGCGAACGCACTACGGAAGCCTAAGGCAAACTGTTTCGTTGGCTGCACCAACACTAAGGGGAGAGGCGGCCAGGGCGTGACTGTTTAGGAAACAACGTCCTCAGGAGGGGCCGTGGTGCCCGGCCCGTCGAATACGGCGCTGGTGCTGGCCTGGGGCACCACCACGTGGACGGCGTTGCGCTGGATGGTGAAGTCGGCAGGAGTTGTGGTGGCGATCTCGCCGTCGAGGTTCACCGGTAGCGGCGGCTCGGTGACCACCCGCACGTGCCGGGTGGTCAGGTGGTAGACCCGGTCGTGCTTGATGAAGCTACCGCCCTTGAGCAGCCGGGCGATGCTCACGTGCTCCCGCAGAGGCCCTGCCGGGATGGCGTATATATCAAGGAGGTGGTCATCGATCCCTGCGGTGGGGGAGACCGTGTTGCCGCCGCCGTAGTGCCGGCCGTTGCCCACCGCCACCTGCAGCAGATCCCCGAGCTCCAGCGGCTGGTGGTCCCCCTCCGGGAACTCGAGGCGGGCCCGGAACGGCTTGTGCCGGGTATAAGCGCGCAGGGTGGCGATGCTGTAGGCCAGTGGCCCGAGGTGCCGCTTCAAGCGGGGGCTGAGCGCCTCGGTCACCGCCACGGAGAGGCCTACGGAGGCGACGTTGAGGAATGGCTCACCGTTGGCCCGGCCGAGGTCGATGTCCACCACCTTGCCGTCGGCGACGGTGGCGCAAGCCTCGGCGAGGTTGTTTGGTATCTCCAGCGTGCGGGCGAAGTCGTTGGCGGTGCCCAGTGGGAGGACGCCGAGCACCACGTTGGTGCCGGCCACCCGGCCGGCGGCGTAGGAGACGGTCCCGTCGCCGCCACCGACTACAACCAGGTCATGCCCGTCCGCAAGCACCCGGTCAAGCGTCGCGGCCAGGTCCGCCCCGGACCGCACACGGTGCACGGCGGTAACGGGCACGCCTGCCGCGCGCATCGCGTCCACGGCCTGCTCGGACGCCGCCCCGCGGCGTGAGCCAGCGTTGATCACCACGGCGGCGGAGCGTGCGTCCCGGGCAGCCTTCATGGGGATCAGGGTAGCCCGCGGACCTGTGAATTCCGTCAGCCGGCCACCGGCGCCTTTTTCGCGGCCTGCGAGGCCGCCATCCACTCGCTCAGCCACGGGGCGCGGACGCTGGCGGTGATCCGGCAGTCGGCTACAAAGGTTCCCCTGGCGCCGGCGTCGATCCAGTCGGTGAGAGTTGAAAGGTCCTCCAGCGAGCGGATGATCGCCGATTCGGCACCAAGCGCCCGGGCGACGCCGCTGAAGTCCACCTCGGGGATCAGCATGGGCTTCTCGGTCAGGCCCTGGGACCCGTACTGGTGGATTTCGGCCCCGTAGGCGGCGTCGTTGTAGATCACGACGACGGCGCTGCGGGCCGCGCCGATCAGCGATTCGAGGTCGGAGAGGCCCATCAGGAAACCGCCGTCGCCGGAGGCCAAGACCAGGGTGCGGCCGTCCTCCACCGCGCGGGCTGCCCCGACGGCGCTGGCAAGGCCCAGCCCGATGGTCTGGTAGGCCGTGCCCACCATGACCAGGTCCTGCGGCCGCGGGATCCGCCAGTACATGGGTGCCCAGCCGACGAAGTGCCCTCCGTCCTGGACCACCGTGCGGCGCTCCGGCAGCACCGCGTCCAGTGCCTTGGCGAGGGCGCGCGGGTCCAGCCGGCCGTCCGGCGTCTCCGCAGAGCCTGGGTGGTGCGCCGGTCCCTCGGCCAGACGTTTGCGGGCCTCCGCGCGCCAGGCTCCGGAGGGGCCGGCGGCGGGCGCGGCCGGTTCATCCAGCAGCGTCAGGAGGCGTTCCGCAGCGGCCTTCACGTCCCCGCTGACGAACGTGTCCACCCGGGGGTGCGTCGGCTGCAGGGCGGCGTCGATCTGGATGACCGTGCTGTCGGGGCCGAGCAGGTGCCCGAACCGCATGGTGAAGGGGCTCAGGCTTGCCCCGGCGACGAGGATGACGTCGGCCTCACCCATGAGCCCGGCTGCGGTGTCGGTGCCGAAGCCGCCCGCGACGCCGAGATACCCGGCGCCCTCGAGGAGGTTCAGCGCCAGCGCGGTTCCGGCGGTCAGCGCGCCGAGGCGGTCGGCGAGTTCGCGGAGCTCCGGGCCGGCGCCGGCGAGATGGGCGCCGCGGCCGGCGAGGATCAGCGGGCGCTTCGCCCCGGCGAGCAGGCGGGCAACCTGTCCCAGGCCGCCGTCGACGTCGTCACTCACGGCCGGTGCCAACGGCGCCGGCAGCTCTTCATCCGCCGCTTCGAGTGCTGCGAGGTCGTAGGGGATGGCAATCACGACGGCGGTGCGCTTGGTGAGCGCGTACTCCACCGCCTGCTGCGTGATGGCACCCGCGGCGTCGCGGGTGACGGTGAAGGTGGCCGCGCCGAGGCCCGCGGCGATTGCTGCCTGGTCCACGTCCTGGGGGCGGGCGCCGGTGCTCGGTGCGTCCCCGGTGACCAGCACAACGGGGATTTGCGCCTGGACCGCTTCGGCCAGCGCGGTGAGCGCGTTGGTGTAGCCGGGGCCGTAGGTGGTGGTGCCCGCGGCGAGACGGCCCGAGGTCCGGTAGTAGGCGTCGGCTGCGGCGATGGCGGCGCCCTCATGGCGGACGGCGGAGAAGCGGAGGCCCAGCTGCTCTGCGGCGTCCAGGAAGTAGACGTTTCCGTTGCCCATGACACCAAACAGATCGGTGAGATAGCCGCTGAGAACCTGTGCCACGCGGCCCGAGACGGTGAGAGTGGTCATGCTGAAAGCTTGTGGGCTGGGTCACGAACCGGCAAGAGCGCTGCTTTTGGCTGGGACTTTTGGCAGTCATGAGCCATTCGGAGTGAAAATCTGCCCACATGTGGTGCGCCACGCGCCTCAGTCGGCGGAGCGGGACTCCTGCTCCGAGAGCCGGGCCAGCAGGCCGTCGTAGCGCGGGGGCATGAGTTCCAGCACGGAAATGGCGGTGCTGGTCCGCTGGATTCCCTCGATTCCCAGGATCTCGTTGGTGATGCGGTAGAGGTCGGCCGTGCCGCGGGCCACCACCTTGGCCATGAGGTCCGCATCCCCGGTGGTGGCATGCACCTCGATGACCTCCGGGATCGCGGCGAGCCCGTCTTCCACCGCCCCGGTCCGGGTCTGGCTGATGGACAACGACAGGAAGGCCATGAGCTCATAGCCCAGCGCGGCGGGGTCCAGCCGGCGGCTGAAGGACCGGAGGGCGCCGCTGCGCTCGAGCCGCGCCAGCCGGGCATGGACGGTGTTCCGCGCGACACCGAGGGTCCGCGAGAGGGCCAAGGCGCTGGCTTCGGGATCCTTGTCCATGGCCAGGATGATCCGGCCGTCGAGGGAATCCAGGGCACGCGGGTTCGGCGTGGTCATATTTTCACCGCAGACTGTATAAGTTGAGCAGAAGTCCCAATGGGATGAGGGTATCTTGCATTGTGTGGCGGGTCACAATCATCATCGGACCTCATGACCTCTGAACAACTCCTCACCGCACCGGACGCAGCGTTTCCTAGCCTTCGCGGCGCCGTGGCCGGACTGCCGTCCTACGTCCCGGGACGGAAGAGCTCCGGCCTGGACATCGCCGCCCTAGCCAGCAACGAAAGCCACTACGAGCCGCTGCCCGCGGCCGCCGCTGCCGTGACCGAAGCGGCCGGCACCATGAACCGCTACCCGGACAGCGCCGCCGTCGAACTCCGCGAACGGCTGGCCCGGCACCTGGGCGTCACCGCCGCGGAGGTAGCAGTGGGACCCGGCAGCGTGGGGGTCCTCCAGCAGATCATCACCGGACTGTGCGACGCCGGCGATGAAGTGATCTTCGCCTGGCGCTCCTTCGAGGCGTACCCCATCCTGGTTGAGCTGGCCGGCGCCCGGCCGGTCCGCATCCCGCTGGACGACGCCGAGGGCCACGACCTCGAGGCCATGGCCGCGGCCGTCACCGACCGCACCAAGGTGATCCTGCTCTGCACCCCCAACAACCCCACCGGCGTGCCCATCAGCCACGAGCGCATCGAGGCCTTCCTGCGGTCCGTCCGGTCCGACATCCTCGTGGTGGTCGATGAGGCCTACGCGGAGTACGCCGACGCGGGCAGCGGCCCCGATTCCCTGGCGCTCTACCGCCAGTACCCGAACGTCTGCATCCTGCGCACCTTCTCGAAGGCCTACGGACTCGCCGGCCTGCGCGTGGGCTACGCCGTGGCCGCGCCGGCCATCGCCGAGGGACTGCGCCGCACCGCCCTGCCCTTCTCGGTGAGCGCGCTGGCCCAGAAGGCGGCCATCGCGTCGCTGGACGCCGGGGACGAGATGGAAGCGCGGGTGGCAGCCGTCAAGCAGGAGCGCGCCCGGATGGCCGCGGAGCTGGAAGCGCAGGGCTGGAAACTGCAGCCAAGCCAGGGCAACTTCCTGTGGATCCGTGCCGATGACAACCTCCGGGCAATGCTGGTGGACGCGTTCGACCGCGCAGACATCCTGGTCCGGGGCTACCAGGGCGACGGCGTGCGGATCACCGTGGCCGACCCCGCCTCCAACGACCGCGTGCTCGGGCTTTTGGAAGCCCACGCCGCCTAGAAACCACTGACCTTTACCAACCCGTTCCGCCTACAACCAGAGGAATCCCCATGGAACAACAGACAAAGACGTCTGCCCGCGCGCTCGGCGCGGCACTCAAACCCCGCCAGCTCACCATGATGGGCCTGGGCAGCGCCATCGGCGCCGGCCTCTTCATCGGCTCCGGCGCCGGCATCCAGGCCGCCGGCCCGGCCGTGCTGATCTCCTACCTCGTCGCCGGCACCCTGATTATCCTGGTGATGTGGGCGCTCGGCGAGATGGCCGCCGCCAACCCGGACAGCGGCGCCTTCTCCGTCTACACCGCCAAGGCCTACGGGCCGGTGGCCGGCGCCACCGTCGGCTGGCTGTGGTGGATCCAGCTGGTGGTGGTCATCGCGGCCGAAGCACTCGGTGCGGCCGGCCTGCTGGCCACCATCTTCCCGGCCCTGCCGGTGTGGCTGATGGCCTTCGTTTTCATTGTGGTGCTTACGGCCGTGAACCTGACCAGCGTGAAGAACTTCGGCGAGTTCGAGTTCTGGTTCGCCCTGCTCAAGGTGGCGGCGATCGTCGGGTTCCTGCTGGTGGGCTTCGCGTTGCTCTTCGGCTGGCTGCCGGGCGTTCAGTCGCCGGGCTTGGGCAACTTCATGGGGGAGGGCTTCGCGCCCAGCGGATTTGCCGGAATTGCGACGGCGCTGTTCGTGGTGGCGTTCGCGTTTGGCGGCACCGAGATTGTCTCCGTTGCTGCCGCTGAGACGGCCGAGCCGGCCCGCAGCGTGAAGAAGGCAGTCCGCACAGTGCTGTGGCGCATCCTGGTGTTTTACATCGGCGCGATCTTCATCATCGCGGCGGTGGTTCCGGTGGTTCCGGTGGGGTCGGCCGGGCTGAAGAGCCCGTTCGCCGCCGTGCTGGAGGCCGCCGGCATGCCCGGCGCAGCCACCGCAATCACCCTGGTGGCCGTCGCCGCGCTGCTGTCGGCGTTGAACGCCAACCTCTACGGCGCGTCACGGATGGCGTACTCCCTCGCGGAGCGCGGTGAAGCGCCGCGCCTGCTGGCCTCGGTGTCCAAGGCCCGGGTTCCGGTGGTGGCCGTCCTGGCCAGCGTCGCTTTCGGCATTGTCACAGTGGTGCTGGAGCTGGCTTTCCCCGAGATGGTCCTCCCCATCTTGCTCAACATCGTGGGGTCGACGTGTCTGCTGGTGTGGACGTCCGCCCTGCTGGCCCAGCTCGCGCTGCGTCTCCGCGCCGACCGTGAGGGCACCGAGCTTCCCCTGCGGATGCCCGGCTTCCCGGGGCTCACGGTGTTTGGTCTGGTGATCCTCGCGGCGATCTTCACGGTGGGCTTCATCGGCGAGGATTCCCGTCCCCAGCTTCTGAGCACGTTCGCACTCGTGGCGCTGCTGGCGGCGGGTTGCTGGCTGAACCAGAGGAACCGGAAGGTTGCGCCGGTTGAGGAATCCCCGGAGCGCGCCAAGGAGCCGGTGCTGATCGACTAAGTCAAGTGCTGCGGACCCGCATGGCGGGTCCGGTGCACGCGGAGGGCGGGTCCGGCTTTGGCCGGGCGCGCCCTTCTGTCTTGGGGTGCCGGGTTGGCCTTGGTGAACGTGAAATCGGTTGGTGGCGGGTCGCGTCGCAAGCTGCGTACCCGTCGCGATGGCATTGCTGGGGAGCCCGACGTGTCGCTGATGGCGACGTTCGGGCCCAGCGGCCTCCGGGGCCACAGCGTGATCACCGCGGAGATCAGGATGACGCAGGTGGCCCGGTAAGTGCGCTGGCTGCGACGAGAGCCCGCAATGTAGGCGGACTAGGCGCCGCGGCGGCCCAGCATCACGACGTAGCTGCCCTTTTGGGTTTCCTCCTCGACGCCTTGCATGACTTGGGAGGTTAAGGCGTTCGAAACTGTAGTGGCCTGCAACCGCGACTAGTGGCGGCCGTCGCAAAGCGAAGGCCCTGACCGGAGCATCAGGACCTTCGCTAAGGGGCGGTAACCGGTGAAAACGGTTGTTTTTGCCGAAGTCTCTAGACTTCGAGTGCCGAGGTATTCGCGCTCATCTCACTGTGGTAGACACCGGTTTTAGAAAGAACAGCTCCTGAGTGCGGTTATACCCTTCGACCGTGGCGATAATGTGAAGATTTTGCCCCGCGCCAATAGTATCCGGAACGTTTGCACCCGTGAGGCGCAAATCATTAACGATATTGACGTCCTTAAATTGGAAGTTTGGTCCAGTCATTTTTGATTTGCTGTAGTCGCCAGCTGCGATCAGAATGTCATATCTGGTCTTAAAGCTGCCATGATTGTTCATGTAGGCGATGTTTCCATCGAACTCGATGTTCTGACCCTCATATTTGACCGCAAATGCTTCGACCATGTCTCTGTCTGGAGCTGACCCGGCCAAAAGCGCTGCCAGGTCTTGGTTGTTCTTTACCGTTAGGGTCTGCTCTGGCTCGGACGAGGGAGCTGCGGCCCCCGTCGGGGTGCTCTGCTCCGGTTCCTGGGTAGGCACCTGCGTCGGCTCCTCTGTGGGATCCTTAGCGCTATCGCAGGTACGGTCAACGGTGAGGCGAGGCGCTGAAGACACTCCGGCCCCGCTTTGAGGTTCCTGGCTGCACACCTTCCAATTCGACTTGTCGACAACGCCGAACACGCCGCCGCCGAGGACCTCCACCTCCTTGTCTATTCCGGCTCGCTTCACATCGCTGATTGCAACATCGAGGCCTTTCCCAACCACATCGGGCATGGTGACGGCTGCCTTGCCAGAGCACCCTGCGATTAGCAAAGTGACGGCGAAGACAGCGGACGTGACGACAAGACGGCGCATAAATGTTCCCCCAAAGATGTGACTCAGATGTGGATGGTGGCGCGGTCAACGACAGGTCGATATGTGCTGTCGAGCCCCGCTATTTCCTATGCTTACAGTACTAGCACTGCGCGGCGGTAAGACTCATCAAGCGGTCGCGTGACACCGCCACGTAGCGCTGAATGCCGCAGCATCGGGCTTCCATCAATTCCCACCAGCCGCCGACCCCGAAGTGGGCCCCGCTGGTTTGGTTACAAGAAACGCACAGCCAAAAAAGGAATCTTGTTAGGACCAACATGCCGCTTAATGTCAGGACGCTGGCCTACATTGCTTCTATGAATCCTGAAGAAGCAATCACCGCACCGAAGAAAAAGCGGACCGTCTCGCGGAAATGCCCGGTGTGTGGCAGTGAGGCCTGGCGGATTGCCTACGGAATGATCATGCCGTCAGCGCGCGACGCAATGCCCGAGAAAACCGAGTTCGCCGGATGTTGCATCGACATGATGGTCCGCGAGTACCCCGCCACCGGCATGAGGGAGATTGGCACACCCAAATGGGCGTGCCAGAACCCAGAGTGCCGTCACCGCTGGTGGTGAACTTCAGCTAATCCGGAACATCTTCCCCAGCGCCGGCATGTGGATTAGCGTTTCGACAACGGGCCTTCCGGTGATGGACTCAATCGCTTCGGCATACCCTCGCATTTGGCCGATGTATTTGTCCTTGATGTGACCGACAGGATCCTTGCCCGGATAGGACTTGTGGTCCACCAGCACATAACCGGCTGGCGTCTCCAGCAGGAGGTCAATCCACCCCTCCATGAGCTGGTTGTCAGCATTGCGCCAGGCAACGGACTGCTCCGTGGTGACCGTCGCCCCGGGGTAGTGCTGGGCGAAGAATGCGAGCATCCGCTCACCCGCTTCCACCACAACGTCAGCGTCGACTGCGGAGGTCGCACCCCAGCGGTCCAGAAGACGTTGCGCTGCCCGGAGCCGGACGGAGTCATCCAGCTTGGCGAGGGGCAGGGCAAAGTAACCATGGATGGCGGAGCCCACCTGGTCCCAGTTGGCAGCGCCGTGGGGAATCAGCTGCGGACCAAGGACAGCAACCTCGGTGACGTCGGCAGCGAAGCCGAAGCTCTCCAGGGAGCTGGCGGTTACGCGGGCAGGTTTATGCGAAACCGGCGCTTCGACTGCCAGGCCGTCCTCATACTCGACCTTGGCGCCTTCATCGGTATCGGCCGGGCCATCCGCTGGCTCGTAGCTAAACGCCTCCACGGAGAGAGTCTGTTCCCCGTCGCGCCCTTGGACTTTCAAATTACCTTCCTCAGTCCACTCCACAATCGGGCCGGTTCCAAGCGAGTTCAGCGAAGCCGGCGCGGGTTTGGCGGCCGCCAGACAGGTCACGCTGACCGAGCGGGTCAGACCCACATAGAGCACTCGCGCTGAGTCGGCCTGGCGCCGGGCCAAGACCCGTTCCGCGACCGCCGATGAGTCCGTTAGCGACGACAGAGGCTTGAATCCCTTGGCGCCGAACGGCCAGGGCCAGAAGCGGATCCAGCGTCCGACTAGGGGATCGCGGACGTCGATCTCATCGACGCCTTCGACAGCCACGCCCCATGGTTTTGCTACGACGTCGGTGTCGAGGCTCGCCAGCACGACGGCCGGCCACTCCAGCCCCTTGGCCTTGTGGTAGGTCAGTACATTCACGACGTCGTCGCCGAAGTTCTCGCTGCCGGCGCTGTCGGCGTCGGCCAGGAACTTGAGTGAGCCGCTCAGCGTCACGGGCTTGCTGAGCGCGGCACACGATTCGTAGTACTGCTCCAGGAGGGAGCGCAGTGCATCCAGATTCTTGAGCCGGGTTCCAGGGTTGCTCCACGCTTTGATGAGCCGGGCGATCCCGAGCCGCGACGTGACCTCCTCCATGATCTCGGTCGGCGTGCACACCGTGGCCAAGTCGCGGAGCTCGACTAATCCGGACACTAGGGGGTCGCTGGCCCAGCGTTGGAGCTCCTCCCGGGGCTCCTCGGCGTCGAACAGGGCGGGGACCCAGCGGCCGAACTGGGGATGATCCGGGTGCAGGTGCGCCAGCTCAGCCAGTGCCACGGAGTCGTCGTCGGACGCGACGAAGGCCATGCCGGCGCGGACCAGTTGGATTTCCCGTGCGGCGAACAACGAGGAGGTGTTGGTGGTTGCCTTGACTCCGAGCGCGGCCAGTTCCGCGGCAATGGCGGCCACGGCGTCGTTTGACCGGGCGAGGACCGCGACGTCGGACCCCTTGAAGCCCCGTCGCTGAATGAGATCCACGACGCCGGCGGCGACCGCCCGCCGCTGCTCCGGCACGGTTTTCGCAGCCAGTGTCCATGCCTCCCGGGCGCCGCCCAGGGCGTTCTTGGGATGGGACTCATCGCGGCGGGCTTCGGGGACCGTCAGACGGACTTCGTCCTCGCCAAGCTCCGGGAACATGGCGAGGCTGATTGCATTGGAGAGATCGATGACAGCTTCCTTCGACCGCCAAGAGTGGCGAAGGTGCTCTTTGTTCGATTCGTCGACATGCGCGGCAACTGCCTTCATCAGCTCCGGGTCAGTGCCCCGGAATTCGTAGATGGCCTGCTTCGAATCGCCCACCCAGACGACCTTCTCCACCAGTTCGGCGAACTTGGTGAACAGCTGGAGTTGCAGCGGGCTGGTGTCCTGGAACTCGTCCACCACCATGAACTTGATGCGGCCGGTGATGGAGGCCTGAAACTCCGGATTGTTTTCCAACAGGTCCAGAACCAGGGTTTCCTGGTCCGCGAAGTCAATCAGTCCGTATTGCCGCTTGAAGTCCGCGAACCGGTCCAGGCACGCAGCGACGCAGGCAAACACCAGTTCGGTGAATTCACGCAGCTCGGTTTGGAACGCCGGGTTGGCGGCCAGCTCGACGTCGACCGCGGAAATGTAGCTCTCCAGCTGTCGCTTGGCGTTTGCGTTGGAGACGCCGGACGCCTCGATCCAGAACCGCCAAGGAGCTTCCTCCGGCGACGCATGGGTCAGGACCGGCTCCAGCAGGGCGATCGAGGCCAAGAGGTTCTTCGGTGGAGTCTTGCCGGATTCGGCGATTTCAGCGGCCAGCCCCCGAAGGCTCATGAGCCCTTGGAGGAGGTGGTTGGACCAGGTTGCGCGGTCGTCGAGGCCGGCCGGGCCCAAGACCTGCTGCAGTCCCTGCCCTGACGCCGCGGCGGAGTGCGTCAGGGCCGAGGGGGCAATCCGGTTGCTGCGGGCGGCATCCGCGATGTCGCGGACGATCTTGCGCCAGTCGGTGTCGGTGCCCCGGATGTCGGCTTCGCCGTCGTGTCCCAGCCGGCGGGCGAGGGGCTGGATCCGGGGAGTAAACTCTGCGAACACGGCGTCCGTGGCGAGCTGGAAGATGCGGAGCTGTTCGTCTTCGGCAATAACCTGCAGGGCCGGCGACAGCCCGGCATCGACCGCGTATTCCTGGAGCAGCCGGCTGCAGACGCTGTTGACGGTGCCCACCATGCTGACGGACATCTGCCGTGCGGCATCGGGGCGTTCCTGGCTGAAGAGTTCGGCTTGGACCCGGTCGATCAGTTCGGCGGCGGCCTTCTTGGTGAAGGTGGTGGCCAGGATCTGGCTGGGCTTCGTGCCGCTGTTGATTGACCGGGCGATTTCACCCATCAGGCTGTAGGTCTTGCCGGTGCCGGCGCTGGCCGTGATCATGGTGACGTTGTTCAGTGCGTGGTTCATGACAGGTCCCCCTTGAGGCCGCAGAGTGCGGAGAAATCGCAGAAGTTGCAGGGCGGCTTCTGGTAAAGCCGGCCGTCTGCCGTCGCCGTGTCCCGCTGCTCGTCGGACGAGCCCAACTCCTGCCGCCCGGCTGCCAGGACGCGCCCGCCGACAACTTCAGAGATGGAGAATTCGGCGGCGCGGACCGAGCGTCGCCAGGTGCTCCGGCTGGACGCGGGGCTGGCCAAGGCCGGACCGAAAAGTCTGCTCGTCGAAGCGAACTCGCCCTGTTTGAGCATGTAGTAGGACATCGCAGCGTCTTCGGCGACGGTGGACATGGTGTCCGGGCCGTCGTCCAAGGCCCAGTGGTAGAGGGCCAGCTGCATGGCGTTGCCCTGCGTGATTTCATCGCGGCGGTACTTCGAACGGTTGGTCCACTTGAGGTCGATCACAACGGGTTCGGCTTGCTGGTCCGCGGCCAAGACATCGATGTAGCCGGAAACCTCGACTTCGATCTGCGTCCCGTTGACGTTGAACAGGGCCGGCTTGCTGAACTCGTGCTCCGTCGCGCGGATGTAGACCCCTTGCGTCTGCAGGGTCTGGAAAAGCTTGATGACCGAGTTCTCGATGATGGGCCGGAGGCCAGCGAGTTTGCTGCCGCGGCCGGGCAGGAGCAGCTCCGAGGCATAAAGCGGCACGAGCTGGTCCAGTTTGGCCTGGACTTCCGCTGGTTCGGGCACGGCACGGTTCGCGGCGTACAGCTCCGCGAAGAGTTCTTCGACGAGCTTGTGGACCAGGGTGCCGATCATGGTGTTCCCGGTGGGGACGGATTGCGCGTCACCGACCTTCAACCGGCCCTTTTTCTCCAGGACCCACTTCATGGAGCAACCGATCAACGTGCTGAGCTGGGTGAAGGAGAGCTTGTCGGGCAGGAACGCCGGGCGGGGACCCAACTCGTGCGTGGCCGGGATCGGCTCGGGTTGGGCTGGCTGCACCGGTGTCAACGCGGCAGTCCGGCCGGCGAGCCGCCAGACGCCGTCGCGCACCAACTCGGCGGTGGTGGTGCTGAAGGCCGAAATGGCTTGCTCCACCGCCTTCTTGTTCTCCTCCGGGGTTCCTGGCAACGGCGTCGGAAGGGTGCTGAAGGCCAGTGAAGACAGCACCGGGTGGGCCTTGGTTGGCTCCCCGCCGATCTCCGCGGCGCGGACCAGCAGCAGCCGCGGGCAGCGTCTCGCGGCGTCTACTGCGACCGAAAGTTCCAGCTCGGCAAGGGCAGCAGGATGGGGCAGTTCGACGCCGACGCCGAGCAGGGATTGGCGTTCGGCGTCGTCCCAGTGACGGGACCGGGCCTGGCCGTCATCCTGGCACCCCCACCAGACGAGCGTGTCGACGTTGTCGCACAGTTCACCGAGGCTGCGCAGCGTGACCCACGGCGCAGCCTCGCCGCCGGCCAGGGGACTGGCACTGGCGGGAATGACGGATTCCAGGATCCGTGCGATGGTCTTGCGTGTTACCGGCTCCGGCCCGTCGATCAGGGCCATAAATTCATTGAGCTGGCTAAGCACGCCTTCAAGTTGGGGGTAGAGCTGCACGCGGCGGCTGAGCTGGGTGCGCAGCCATTGTGCGCGTTCGACGACGGCGCTGCCGGTGACAGTTCCGTCATCGGTCAACAGCCCGGTGCTGAGAAGCCGGTCCAGCTCCGCCGCGACCGCCGGGCCGAGGTTTTCATCGGTGCTTATCTTTTGGAGCGCGCCGAGCCATTCGTCGCCGCCGGTCCCCGGCTGGGCGGCGAGGGCGTGCAGGAGATGCCGGGCGGCTTTACGGCGGACGGGGCTCACGGGAAGGTTCAGGAATTCGCCCAGCAACTGGACGTCCACCGGCCCCCAGATCACGTTGAAGAAGAGGGGAATGATTTGGTCCATGGCCCGCCAGCGTGAGCGGTTGCCGACCCCGATCCGCGGCAGGCCGAGGCGCTGCAGCTCCTGGTCCAGCAGCGCGGTGCTCGTGGAGGCGACGACGGCGGAGCGGACCGAGTCAGGACTATCTGCAGACGCGAGCCAACGTGCCGTGTGCTCAGCCGCTTCCCATTCGGTCTTGGTGACGAGGACGGTCACCTCCCCCACGGGCTCCGTCGGGACTGAGGGCTCCACGACCGTCACTCCGCGGCGCTCCAAAGCGGCGATGAGGCGGGTCCAGATGGCGGGGAACGATGCGCGGTGGTGCTGGAGTTCAAGCCGCGAGATTCCGAGTGGCCAGTGGGCTGTGGCCTCGCTCTCCAGCTCATGGATGAGTTCCAACGGGTAATCGGCGAACGCCCGGTCGAGAGGGAGCCGGCTCTGTTCCAGGATAGCGAGGGATTGCAGCTTGGCGCTGGATCCGTCCGGGGCGAGGCCCGTCCACCCGTTGGTCACAAGTTCGTCGCGCATGTTCAAAAGGTCGATGGCCGTGGACCACGGATCGACGGAGAACGATCCGTGGAACCAAGCTTCCGGGCTGTCCTGCTCCGCGAGTCGGGCCATGAACTGCCGGATCCGTGTGGAGTGGCGGGCGTCGGGGCCGGTGAGCCCGAGCCGGGTCTGCAGGAGCTGGGCCAGCCCCAAGGGCCCGAGCCTAACCACGCCTAGCGCAGAATCCCGGTAGGTCCATGGAGCACGGTCCAGGTACAGGCCAAACAAAACGTTCACATCATCCCCCGGGACGTGTTGGAGCGACAGTTCCTAGATCATATGTTCAGGGTCGGACAATGACCGTTGCGACGCGATGGGGGTGGCCGAGCAGTGACGTCAATCGGCGTCGAGTGTGGCCTGCAGCAGCCGGTCAAAGCTTGCGGTTCCGTATTCGGGCGGGGTGATGGCGATGACCACCTGAGTTGTGGTCACCACGGGCGTGCGTGCGGACGAAGAGTTCCTCGGTGCAGTCTGGTGCGGTGGAGACTGCTTTGGTCCGATCGCCGGCGATTCGCCATGCCGGACCGCCCGAAGCTCCAGGCCCGGCACGCCGTGAACTAGCAGCGAAATGCGACGCTCGTTCTCGATGAACTTCCTGAAGTCAGGGAGTGACAGTTGGTCGTTCGGGTTGCCGGTCAGTTCGACGATCGTGTCGTTGACCCGCTTGCTGATCCCGGCGAGGAATTTCTTCTCGTTGGACGCTTTTGACCAGACCGCCAGTGTTGTCAACCCGACCGCGAAAACGACGATGAAAAGTGTCGCGACTCCGGGGTCCCGGAGACCGGCAATGAAGATCATGAGCACCAGACAAACGAAGAACCCGATGACACCGAGCCCCAGACAGGAGTAGATCGCCTCCTGCGCCGGACGTCCGCTCCATTGCAGCGACGTAAACGAAAGGAGCAGTTTTTGCTCCTTTTTAGGCAACGAGTCTTTCATTGTCCCTTCACTTCCAAGAGTGCTTCGGCGAGGACGATCGCTTCCCTGGCCTTCTTGAGGTCGTCCAACAGGCCGGCATCAGGAAGGGCACCAACAGGGCCCTGCGGTGTGCCTGATAACTCCGCTACGGCCCGGCTCAGGTTGGCTTTCTCCTGAGCAAGGACCTTGGACGTGGTCAGCTTGAGTTTGCTCTTCCGAAGCTCCGAGAGAGACTTGCTGAGATCGTCCGATCGTTTCCGCAGCAGAGACAACCGTTGTTCGATCCGATCCACCCGGTTGCGAAACATGGGCGTCATCCTGAGGGCAACCTCAAATAGCTCTTTCAGGGAATTCGTTTCCGGACCCTCAGCGCGTCGTTCCAGCTGTCCGCTGAGGGTCGCCCGCCGTTCTTCCCACGCCGTTAGCCCGGCGCGGTTCTGCTCGGCCAGCAGGGTGAGGATCTCGAGAGAGGTGTTGAGGGAGTCATTCCGGTCCGTGAGCTTACGCGCGGCCGTATCAAGCCGCGCGATGAACTCGGCGTAGTTGTCGTTGAGCTGTTGTGCTCCCTGTTTCATGCATCCCCCAAGCGGTGTGACGGTTCCTGCCTGAAGTGTGCGGCACCGCACCGACAATCTGAAGCCCACGTGAACTGCGGCCGCCAGAGTCACAAACCGACGGCGGCGGGCTGCCAGGCCTCGGCGCGGGCGAGTGCCGCCTTCAGGTCCCGGCCGCCAGCGCTCTCCAACAAGCGGGAATCACCGACCACCACCAGCAGGCTCCTGGCCCGGGACAGCCCCACATACAGTTGTTCGGCGGCACGCTGCAGGTCCTTGAAACCGTTGACGCATAGCACCACGGCCGAGCGCTCCAGGCCCTTGAACCCAAGAACGTGGCCGTAGAAGACGTCGTTGTTCGCGTGGAAATCCAGCCAGTACTCGGCGATGGAACCGGCATCGAACCGTTCCTGATGCACCGGATGCCGTGACTTGGTGGTGAGCAGCGCGATCTGGTTGGGGCTCCAGCCTTCGTCCATGAGTGCTTCGACGCATTCATCCGCCGCATCAAGGGCGTCCTCGGTGTCGCACTCCACCCGCCGCACGGGGAGTCCGGTGCCGCCCCGGGGAGTGAAATGCTCGCCTGCGAAGGACCGGAATGTTTCGGCAATTTTCCGGGTGTTGCGGAGGTTTTCGTCGATATGGATCGGGACCAGGTCCGCCGTCGGATGCTTGCCGTCGGACCCGGACCCTGTCCACCTTTGATAGACGTCCTGCCGGTCATCCATAAACGCATACACCTCGCCGGCCTCGGGGTCAGCGGTGCAGGCCAGCAGCGACTCCCACCACAGTGGAGCGAAGTCTTGCGCTTCATCGACGACGACGGCGTCCAGCCGCTCGTGCGGTCCCATGCGTCCTGCCAGTTCCTTGAGGAGCCGCGGCATCTCCTGCTCGAAGTACTCCGTCCCGGTCCCGTCCCGAACACCAAGGGCTCGGACGTACTCGTGAAATTCCCCGGTGAAGACCGGCTTGGCCTGCCGCCAGCCGGAGACTTGCTGCTGCAGATACTGACTTAGTCCCTTGTTGTAGCAGAAGAGGCCCACCCGCTTGCCTTCCTTGCAGAGGAGCCGCGCCTTCTCCAAGGCGAGCCAGGTCTTGCCACTGCCTGCACCGCCGGTGAAGCGGACGCGGGGAAGAGACCGGGTCGCGCGCAACAGCACGGATTGCCTGATGGTGAGGTGATCCTGGGCGTCTTCGGCTTCGTGCGGGTCGGGGATCTGCGAGTGCCCTGCGTCGAGGTCGCCGCCCAGTTTCCGGACGATGCGTTCCAGGAATACCGGGGTCAGGGTGGTGGCCCCGCTGCCTTCGCGCTCGATGGCGTGGCGCACCCGGTCCTTCAGCGATCCAGTGTCCGCCCGGTCCAGAATCAGCGAGCGGGGACACCCCGCCATGGCCCAGCCCTGCGGAACGTCCGAGTAGGGGAGACTGACCAGATACGCGAAGCGGCTGCTGAGCCGGGATCCGAGCTGGTCTTCCAGCCAGTTCTTGAAAGCATGCATCGACGCCTGCGACTGCACCACCGGGCTCTGGATGTTGTGCCCGCCGGCCTTGTCAGACTGGTACCACTGCCCGTTCTCGACGCCGACCTTTCCGCCCTTTACCTCGATGGCAGCCATCCCGACGCCGGGCCAGAGCACGAGGATGTCGATCTCGTGCTCTGCGCGTCCGTCTCTGACTTGGACGGAGTGGGCGAGGACGACGTCGTCGGGAAGGCTCTTCTTGAGGGCCTCCCAAACCGCTTCCTCGGCCACGTGGCCCTCGCCAAATTCGGGTTCTTCCGGAATGCATCTCATTGCTGCCCCCAAACTTATGAACCGGCTGCCCGGTGTTCGCTGATCCAACGTTAGCCGGGAGAGGCCGGTTGGTTATTGCAGAGGCGGGCCACGCGTGGCAGGTTCTTCCAAACGTAGGCCAAGATGCCTGTCGCTGTAGTGCCCTCTGACATCTAACTGGCTGGGTCGAAGAGCTCCCGGACGTCATGGCTCATCTCGTTTTGGCGAATAGTCGAGATCAGCCGGCGCGTTTGATCGGCGCCGGGAATGTGGAGTTCTTCGTCTTTCCGAAAGGCTTCGGCGCAGTATTCAAGCATGGCCCGGTCCTGGTTATCCACATAGGGCTCGGGCCGGACCTTTACGCAATTCCGTCGGAATATGTACTCCCAGGCGCTCTGAACCTGCTCGTCGGTCTCGTATGGGAGAGCAATGTCGGCTTGATGCGTGCTGGCGGCATTAATGTTCAGGATTTTCATGCTTCGCGTGCTGACGACCCTGCGCCCTCCCTGCCCGCCGCTAACTACAGGGATAGTTGCATCAACCAAGGCCAAGATCGCTGACGCCAAGACCGGCCACTGCCCGAGCAGGACTTGCTTTGCGCTCGGTTCCCCAGGTTCGATTTCAGGAGATTCCCTCCACGCCTCCGCCAAGGAGCGAATCAACGGCGTTCGGGGATCTACTTGTGGCTTCGGAGGACAGACGTGGTCCGTACGCCATCGCTCGAATTGCCCGCTCGAAGCAGGCTTCGTTCCGACAGTCTGGGTACTGGCACCGCAGGAGCAGCGCTCCTCGATGACGGGGTAGTTGAACACGGGCGGCTCTCTACTTGATGAATTTGGTGACTTTTTCTACAGTTCCCGCCACCTGTGACGGAATGTCCTTAGGGCAGTCCAACGCAGAGGTAAAGCCTGTTTAGAATTCGGACATATCGATGACCTTGTCAATGATTCGTCCTGTTTGAATTGAATGCATGCTGCGACACTAGCCGCAGTTCTCGAGCCTTTAGGTGAGGCTCGATGACATCGCGTTGAACGGGCTCGGTGTAGCCCCTGACCTTTCGGCGAGCAACCCCAGGAACAACCCATTGGGGTTAGCCCCGGGGAGCGCCCGCCGCACATCCTCAAGTGCCTCCAGCGGCGTAATACACGCAACCCGAGCCCCGTACAGTGCCGCCACTGTCGGCGACCGCGACTCGGCCCGGACACAGTGCAGCAGAACCGTCTTGCCCTCTGCGCGGAAGCGCTCGACGGCGGCCGCCGCGTCGCGCAGCACGAACGCGGCGTGGGCGTTGTCCTCCTCAACAGGGGAGTCGACAACCCAGAACGTGGCGTGATCCTCCGGCGCCACCCCGGGCACATCCAAAGTTCCCAGCCGACACAGCGACACCACGGCGTCGATCCCCAACTCGGCCACCCGTGAAAGGGACCCGACGCCGCCCAGCCAGACGCCGTCGTCGTGCGGGTGCGGGACCAAGGCGTCGGTGCGGCTCCACATGCTGTAGTCCTGGCGCTCGGCGCGCGGCCAGGATGCGGGCCTGCGGCCCTCGCCGCGGCCGAGCTCCATTCCGAGCATCATGATGTCGCGGGCTCGGAGTCCAGGCCAGCCGTGCAGCCGACGCCGCCACTCGAAGGGCACCGCCGTGTAGCCGTAGGCCGCACCCAGGAGTCCGCCGGCGATGGCGGCGACGGTGTCGGTGTCCCGGCCGCCGCGGACCGCTTCTTCCAGCGCGGCCCGCAGGTGCGCCGGGCCGGACGCGGTCAATCCCGCGAAGTAGATGGCGCTCCAGGCGCCCTGGAAGGCCTCGACCACCCAGCCGTTGCGGGCGAAGTCCCGCGGCCGGGACTGCTCGGCCACCTCGATCCGCTCCAGCCACAGTGCGGCCCGCTCGGCGGACAGCAGCGGCAGCCCGGCCCGGACATCGAGCCGCCCGGTCAGCGCCGCCTCCCGGATGGCCACGCACCAGAGCCCGCAGGCTTCCTGCGCATCAGGGTCGGCATGGGTCAGCGCACTGAGTGCCCCTGCCGCGGCCATCAACGACGCCGGATCCCGGTCGAGGTAGGCCAGCGCCAGCGGAGCGGTGCGCATCAGCGAGCCGTTGCCGGCGCTGCGGCCGGTGCGGGCATGGAAGTCCGCGGCCGCGGCATTGAAGTCCGCGGCAGTCACCTTGCTCCGGCCTGAGTCGGACGCCAGCCGGCCGACGGCGGCGATCACGGCACTTGTCTGGGCGCCCACGTCCTTGGCCTCGGCGGCCCATGCCGCCCAGGCCCGGACCACCATGGTGAGCGCCGCAGGGGAGGAGGATCCGGCGTCGGACGCTGCCTCGAGCAACGCCTGGGCGATCGGGACGGCCATCGAGGTGTCGTCGGTCCACTCGGCCGGCGCGAACCCGAACGGCCCGCCGCCCTTCATGGTGACCTCGGCGCCGTCCGGCAGCGGCGCGCCGAACTCGTAGCCGGCGCCGAGGGCGTCGCCGGCGGCCAGAGCGACGAGGACGCCGGCCGCGCGGTCATTCTGCAAGGGGGTCAGTTTCATGCCAGCTCCATCAGGGGGTGGTGGGTGTTCCAGCCGGTCAGGTGGGCCAGCTGGGGGCGGCGGGTGGGAAGTTCGACGGCGATGCCCGCGGCGGACACCGGGCCGGCGGTGCGGGAGACGTTGCGGCTCCGGAGCGTGCCGTGGCTCCGGACCTCGACAGCCGCGGCGCCGCCGTCGAACGTTCCGAAGTCCATCGCCTGGACGTGGGCAGCGAAGTCGCGGGCCCGCTGGCCCGGCATGGGACCGGCGGCCAGCGCCTGGGGTGAGAGAAGCTCCAGGTCCAGCAGCGCGGAGTCGATCAGCTGGCGGTAGTGCCGGCGGAACAGCGTGCCGGTGCCGAAGACCTCCAGGAGCAGAGGCTGCGTCCCCAGCCCGATCACGACGCCGCGCTGGCCCTCCAGCGGTGCCGGAGCGTCGGTGGCGTCGAAGCGGTTGTGCGCGTTGTCCTTGAACAGGTCCATGTGGTCCAGCAGGGAGCTGGTCACCGATGGGCCGCGGGCCGCGTCGAAGCGGCTAACCCGCTCCCAAATCCGCCCCTGCCGGTCGCCGCCGCGGCGGCCGTCGAGGCTGTTGGCCAGTTCGGACCAGACGTTCAGTGGTGCGCGCCGTGCCTGCCGGCGGTGGCTGGACTGGCCGGCTTCCCAGCGGCCGGCCTCGACGCAGAAGGTGTCGATGTCGCGGGTTTCGCCGGGGCCCAGGACGACGTCGCGGGCGCAGGTCCGGTGCTGCTGGCCGCCCTCAAGCAGCTCGCCTTCCAGCAGCAGCGCCGGGTGCGGGCCGTTGTTGGTGACGGTGAGCCGGGCGACCTGGGGGCCGCTGGCGAGTTCGGTCACGGCGACGTCGGCGTGGGTGCCGGTGCTGATGCCGAGGCTGCCGGAGCCGGACGTCCAGACCGGGAAGATGCTGAGCGGGCCGAGCCTGCTGCCGACGCCGACGTGGAGCTGGGGGACTTTCATGGGAACCTCCGGTTGATTTAGATCATTTCTGCGCTAATTGCCTTCAGTATGCACGGCTTGCATCTTTAGCGCAATACTGCAATAAATAATCCTGTGAAGGATTCCCAGAACGGCCCCGGAACGTCCCTGCTCGACTACCCGCGCCCCTCGGTGGCGGTGGATACAGCGGTGTTGACGGTGGCGGAAGGGTCCGTCTGCGTGCTGCTGGTGCGGCGCGCGGAGGATCATCAGCACGGAAAGTGGGCGCTGCCCGGCACCTTCCTGGGCGAGCGCGAGACCCTGGCGGACGCGGTGCTGCGCTGCCTCCGGGAAAAGGGCGGGATCTCCGGGCGGGTGCCGCGCCAGCTGCAGGTCTTCGACGACCCGGCGCGGGACGACCGCGGCTGGGTGCTGTCCGTGGCGCACGTGGACGTGGTGCCGCTGGCGGCCCTGGAGTCCGCGTTAGCGTCCGACGGCGTTCTGTTGGCCTCGGTGACGGGGGAACCGGAGCTCATCGCTGGGCTGCCGTACGGCCACGCGGACATCGTGGCGAAGGCGGTGGAGTGGCTGCGGGCGGCCTACCGTGAGGCGCCGGACCCGGCGGCGCTACTGGCCGAACCGTTCACGCTGAAGGACCTGCGGGAGCTGCATGAGACAGTGGCGGACGCGACCCTGATGCGGGACACGTTCCGACGGTTCATGGAGCCGAAGCTGCAGGGCACCGGGCATATGTCCGACGGGGCCCGGGGGAGGCCGTCGCGGTTGTGGGTACGGGGTAAATGACTTTCGAGAAGTCCCTGCCCTTGCGCGTGCTCTGGGGCGAATCGCGCGCTCTCGGAGCCGCTGACGTATGCGGCAATTTTAGAGCTCTCCCTCGTAAGATGCGTTTTCTGACCAACCCAGGGTCCTCAGCATTTCGTCGATGACTCCAACTACGCTGCTTTCGCCGACAGCTGCAGGGAGAGTCTTCAGCCTGAGAATTTCTCTTCTCAATTGCCTCTCCTTTGCATTGAGTCCGCCTTCATACTTGGGCGCCAAGAAGTAGAAGTGACTCGCCGTGGAATAGCAGGCTAGGGCATCAAGAAAGATCTCCAGAGTCCGTGCCGAGTCGCCTGACGAAGGATTCTCCATGGAAATAAAACTGAGCTTATCCTTCCATGCGAGTTCTTGGAGCGGATCTGTATTGAGAGTCAGCACTGTGCCAAGACTCGCAGATCCGCCACGATCGCTTGGCATTGCGCGGCGAACATCATGGATTATTTCATGGAAGTGGTCATCCTTCAGGCCGAAGCCGACGAACAGCAAATGGTGGGTCATCAGGTGTGCTTTTACCAGTGCCGACAAGGCCTCCCGATTCGCGTTGTAGCCAAGGTAGTCATCGCGTGTCAGGACGATTGAGTCCGGCTGAGAGACGGAGCCATGAAGCTTGAGGAGCCAACGGGAATCCGTGTCGACGTGGGCGCTTGTCGGATCTTGCGGGATTATGGCCCGATTCCGACGTGCGTCGGCACTCGCTCTTTCAAACAGAGAATCGTAGTTCAACGTGATCGCTCCATCAGACGGTAGGTTCGCCAGCAGCGTGGGTGCCAGTCCGTATTTTTCAACCCTGACGAAGCTTGCCACGAGTGAGCCAAAAGATCCTCTCGGCTCATCCCCGGTTCTCTGCGGTGATTCGTGCAAGGACTGCAGGATGTTGGCTTGGTCTAGGGGACTGAGTTTCCGGAACCCAACAGCCAGATCGTCGTCCAGGCCGACGCATTCTGCCAGCTTGTCCAGCAGACCTTCCCATGACGGGGCCCCTGCAGTGACGCTCACCCCTGAGCCCATGAACGGAACTAGCCGCCCATCCCTTGCCTTGGCAGCAAGGCTCTTGGCCTGATCCAAGTGCTCGGGGGAAAGCCGCGACCAGTAGCTGCGCTCGTTTGATCTGCGTATATCTTGCGCGAGGGCAAATGCGGCTTCGTCTTGGAGAACCAAGACGACATCACATTCGAGCATCGGCAATTCTCGGACAATAGTCTCGAGGATTGCTCGCATGAGCTCCCCTCGCTGAAGATCGCCCCCTCCCGCTGCTGTTCCGAAGAAAGGAAGTGCTAGCAGGGGAACTCTGCGTGCTTGGACTGTCCAGCTGCGTGGGCTCAACAAGGCCGCGCGCGCCGCCTCGCGGAGGAACGCTGCAACCCTAGGACGAAGGTCGTTAGCTGACTGAACACCACGAAACGGGACTGAGGTGAAGACCGGAAGGGGTTCATACGTAGGCCAGTTCTCGGCTGCCACCGCGAAGGTTGTCCCCTGTCGGAACGACGGCCCGGCGGACGCGAATGCAGCTTCGGCCAGACCATCTATTCTGTCCGTCCAACCATTATGAAAGTTGAGCTCTTCGTCGGTCGGAGCCAGCCAGGCGTCGAAGCGCAAGTGCAAGATGTTGCCCATTGTCACGAACAAGTGTGATTCAGCCATGACTGTAGTTCTATCAGTTGCACGTGTGAGAGGCGGCCGCCCAACCTGCACTTACAAGAAGGAAGGTGGGGCGGTGCAATGATTTGCCCTCGTTCTCAGTCAAGGTAATCAAGCAAGACGTGAGACCTAGTTGGGTGCCGCAGTTTGGACATAGTCTTGGATTCGATTTGGCGAATCCGCTCACGCGTGACGCCGTAAACTTTGCCAATTTCGTCCAGAGTCTTCGTCTGCCCGTCGGTCAGGCCGAAACGCATAGCGACCACGCCGGCCTCGCGTTCGGAAAGAGTGTCCAACACTGATTCGAGTTTCCCTCTTAGAAGACCGTATATAGCAATTTCATGGACGTCGTAAGATTCAGCATCTTCAATAAGAGTGCGGAGCGGGACCAGATCGCCCCATTCACTTAGTACGTCTTCGTCGAGAGAAATCGGTTCTAACGCGTACCCCTTGTAGGTCTGCGCCACTTGCGGCGTGATGTCCAACTCAAGGGCAAGCTCGTGAATGGTAGGTTCGCGCCCCAAGTCTTGCCACATCTGGCGACTCACTTTTGTGAACTTGCTTAGGGTTTCCACCATGTGCACAGGGATGCGGATTGTGCGCGCCTGGTCGGCCATGGCCCGCGTGATGCCTTGACGGATCCACCAGGTGGCGTAGGTCGAGAACTTGAAGCCCTTGGTGTAGTCGAACTTCTCGACCGCACGGATCAGGCCTAGGTTGCCTTCTTGGATGAGGTCCAGGAACAGCATGCCACGGCCGGTGTAGTACTTGGCCAGCGAGACCACGAGACGGAGGTTCGCCTCCAGCAGGTGGTTCTTGGCGCGCTTGCCGTCGTGGATCACGAACTCAAGTTCGCGCTTGAGCTTGGGGTCCATGGAGCCGTCGTCCGCCGCGATCTTCTCCTCGGCGAACAGCCCGGCCTCGATCCGCAGGGCCAGGTCGACTTCCTGCTCGGCGTTCAGCAGGGCTACCTTGCCGATCTGCTTCAGGTAGTCCTTGACCGGGTCGGCGGTGGCGCCGGCGGACATGACCTGCTGCACGGGGGCGTCACCGTCGTCGGTTTCGGAGTGGACGAAGCCGGAGCCGGTGGCTGCAGCTTCAGGTGACGTGGAAGATTGCCGCCTAGCCGCGCTGCGCCCACCATCCAGCGTCCCACTAAGCGTCACCACCAAATCTGCGAGCCAGTCGGAGTTGCCATGGGGCGACGCGGCTAGGTCTGTTCCCTCGTTAGAGGTGGGCTCTAACGCTTGTTCTGCCCGGTTCATCTTCGCCCCCCTGTAATAACGACTGGCCCGATCCTAACGTCGGGCACGGACAATAGGCCTGAGCTGCCCGCCTAGGCCTTGGTCGAAGCCGATTGCATGCGCGCTTCGGCTAGCTCTTGCGGGGTGTAAGGAGGCCAGCGTTTGTGGGCCATGCGATGGCAATTGGCGCACAGCGGCACCAGCTCCCTCACTGGGTCCACCGGGCGAGGCTCGCCCATGGAGCTCAAGGGGGTCAGATGATGCACCTCGACGTAGCCACCGGCGAGGCCGCCGTAGTCCTCGTCAAAGTTGAATTGGCAGACAGTGCAGGATCTTCCGTGTACGGCTATCGCCGCAGCACGGTTGGCTCTGCTCCGTTCGTATCTGTTGGAAAGCACGGCAAATCTTCGGCCCTCAGAAGCGAAGGAGAAATCGACGTTGCCCATTTCTACTGTAGTTTCCTGCTCTAGGTCCAGCGGAAGGAGACAGACGATAAAGCTGAAGAGTGCTTCGGTAACCATGAGAACGTCCGAACTCGCGTCGTCAGTCGAAGCCCGCATAAGGCGGCCGGTGCACGTAAATGATTCGACGCCCTCGCTCAACTCATTCGAACTAAGCGCTTCAAGCGTGGTGCCGTTGACGAGAACTTGGAATGCGGCTCCAAGGGAGCCGTACGCACGTGATAGCTCGGCGACCTGGAGCCATTTCTCGGAATCGGCTTCGCCTATTACCCGAAGAAGGTCGGCTGCCAGTCTGTCCAGTCTTAACTCTGCTTTGACCCTGCTCAGGAGAGGGGTCACCAAGATGCTGAAACCGTGCGGGCGAGCCATGCCGTGGAGACGAAACTCAAGTGTTCCTGTCCGTGCGTCTGATTTGGAAATTATCGGCAGGCTAAGAGCATTGCTGAGTGTGAGTGCGAGCCTTTCCGTGTCCATACGGCGAACCCTATTCCGCTTCCGGGGACGGGAGATCCTCCACGAGCTTCTTCAGCGCTCGGGATACGTCGTACCGGATGTCTTCGAAGATTTCCTTCGTTGAGTCTTGGGCAGAGCGGAACTCGGCGGAGGCCAGTGCCCATAGGAGTGAGTCAAGGGCCTGAATGGTATTTCCTGAGTCTTGGTTGGGTAGGTATACCTTCTCGTAGTATGGGTGGGACTTGCTAATTCTCACGCCCGGGTTGTCGCCGATATAGGCCGGCTGATAAAGAATTCCGTCCCGAAGCTCATCGACTGCTTCGACAAAAACACCTGACGTGGACTGAACAAAGTCCACCTTGACGACACCATGATCGTTACGGATTTCTGCCGTCCCGGAACTTTCATCAGTTGACTGCAGCGTTGCGTTGGGAATGGACTTTGACTTGTCTTTGATGGCCGCATTGGACGGAGCATGCAGTTCTGGGTCCGTCATTTCTTTGACGCGGGACCGCTGACCATCGCGATAGCGTGTCTCGGCTTCACGCCGGGGTGGTGTCAGGGCCTTGAACACCACATCGGCAAGGGCTGTGTCCAAAATGATTGTCGACTTCTTGATGTCAACTTGGAACGCAAGATCAAGTTCGTGGTCGAAGGAAAGCTCTGCCCGGCAGAGGGTGAAGTGCGGTTCTTGGGCCCACATGTTTAGCCAATCGGGCCCATGTATTAGACGGTTCTCCCGGTAGACATAGATTCCCTGTGTCTTGTTGCCCAAGCGAGCCAAGGCAGGCGCCCCGTCCCCGTGAGCGGCCTGGAGCTCAGTCTTTCTCGGCAGAACGAAAGCCTTGAGGTGCATCTTCGTGGTCTTATCCCCAAGATCCACCGGAATGGAAACGTCCAGGAGCTTGTCGGAGTCGAATCCAAAGGGGTCCCACGCCTCGATAGGAGTTTGATTTAGCGAAATTTCTACATTGCCAGCCCGAGTATCAGTTGGATCAAGAAATCGCTGAAAGACCATGGCCAAATGATCACGAAGGGAAGCTACGTGCCGCTTAATGGCGCCTTGGGCCCGGTCTCCGGCGGGATCTTTGTAGTCCCGAATCAGTCGATCGACCTTTTCCCAACGTACGACGGTTCCCGTTCCCGCGGTGTGCTTCTCCAGCAAGGCAGCATCAAGCGGATCGGCTTGCGAGTCGACTGACACCTGCCACCCCTGGCTCGGCACTAGATCCAAGTCCCAAATGGCCGTGGCTCCTGGCGAATCGGCCGATGCTTTTGAAGTCAGCTTGAGCCGCCGGGCGAAGGAGGTGGAGGCGGTCTTGAGCCCTAGCCCGAATTTGCCAAGGCTCGATGGATCGGGACGGCGGGCGGAGCCGTACTTAAGAGCATTAACGAGGCCGTTTCGGTCCATCCCAATCCCATTGTCAGTGACGCTGAAGCGCACATTCCCACGGGGGTCCAGTTTTAGTTCCACAGAGACGGAGTTGGCTCCCGCCGCAATTGAGTTATCGACGATGTCAGCGACGGCGGTGTTGAGTATGTAACCCGTGTCCCTCAGCGATTCCGTGATGCGTTCGGGATCGGGGGTGACTTCAAATAACTCAGCGGACACTAGCTCTTCCTCCTTGATACGGCACTCCATGTGCCGGAGAGTTTGATTGTTTCATAAAGGTGCGGCTGTTCTTGGGTTGCTCCAAGGGGCCGAGAGATCGAAGCGATATTTGGTAGCGCTTCATCGCTCGCGTGATCTATGTCGATCGTCCAACGCCCAGACAGAGTCCGGCAAAGGTGAAGGGTATCCCCGACAGCCGCTTCATGCCGCCTGAAATAGGGCGTCAGACCTGTCAGCCGATATTCGTTCCTGGTGGAACGACCGTGAAGTTTGCCATTGTAGTAAATGAAGTTCAACGGCCACTCATCTATACCCCCGACTTCTCTAAATAGAAGTTGTTGCCGTGGGTTATATAGCCCCGTGTCGAGGGCTGGAAAGAACGCAAGCGTTGCTGCCTGTCGTGGCACAGCAATGCCCGCCTGATGGGACCCTGTCGTACCTACGTCGTTAGGGGTGAGTACCTTACTGACAGCGGCGGTTATCGAAATCGTCACACTAAGCTCCCTAGTGGGCTCCTCGTAAGCATCTCTTCTAGTTCTCGGTTGCTGGGAAGCTCCTCGGCCGCTAACAACCCATGGGCTGAGAGAACTCTCTTATCCTCGACCCGTTCCAACATCAACTCCTCTACCGTGTCCTTGTAGTAGAGGGAGTAGACAAAGACTGGTTTTCCTTGCCCCCGTCTATAGGAGCGTGCGGACGCCTGGTCAATGGTTGCTGGATTCCATTCAGGGGTAAAATGGATGACGTAGTTAGCCGCTTGAATATTGATTCCGACTCCTGCGGCCTTCGGGTTGAGTACCAATATCGCGGGGCCAGCGAAACGCGTGAACTCATCGATAGTCGACTGTCGTTCACGGATCGGCACTCGGCCATCTAGGCGGGATACGAAGGCGGCTGCGAATCGGTTGCGAAGATCTGCCTGGATCTCATCAATGGTTGACGTAAATGAGGCGAAGAGGAGGACCTTGCAGTCGCGGCTGAACGCGTCCGTAATTATCTGCAGCGCCTGTTCGTACTTGGGGTTTCCTGAGGTAATGGGCGGATTCTCTCCGTCCAAACACCTCAAGGTCGAACAAACTTGCCGTAGGTACCCGATCCTGGCCAATGGGGCCACCGACTCATCCAGTCTGACGCGTTCGTACTCCATCGCAATCAAGTTGCTGACGTGAACTGGTACCGCTGAATCCGTCCGCTTCGGGAGGTCTTCGGCAACTTCGGTGACCCTTCTTCTGATAATCAGCGGAGCCACCCTTCGCCCCAGCTCGAGAGCAGCGTGAGCCTCGTCTGGATATTGGATTTTGAAGTCGTCAAGAGACGATAGGTGGTCTGGGGCGACGAGCGCCATGATAGACCAGAGGTCGGTCAGTGAGTTCTCGATTGGGGTGCCTGTTATGGCGATGATCGTCTTCGCGTCAAGCCGTCTCAGGACCATAGATCGCTGCGCTTGGGGATTCTTAACATTCTGCGCCTCGTCAACGCATATGGACGCCCATTTTATCGCTCGCATCATGAACTCATCCCGAATTATGAGGTCGAACGACGTCACGATGACATCAAAGCCTTTAAGCATCGCCGGGTCGCCAGTTCGATGGGGGCCCGTGTGCTCGTAGACACTCAGGTGGGGCGCAAAGCGGCTCAGTTCCCGGCACCAATTCGCAGTGGTGGACGATGGGGCTACAACAAGTGAAGGTGACCCGCCGTTCTTGGTCATCCATGAAATCAAGGCAATAGCCTGGATAGTTTTGCCTAGACCCATTTCGTCGGCCAGTAGGCACCCAAGTCCTTGGGCGGCCATCGATGTTAATTTCGACACGCCGATAGTCTGGTAGGGGTACAAGCTGGCATCCACTAGCTCCCCGGGAACGCTGCGGGTTTCGACCGGATTCGGCCGAATCTCAACCCCTGGGTGCTCAGCTCCGGAGTAATCGATGTCCAGTCCGCTGTGCCATAGAAGCCACAGTTCCTGCGCTTCACTAAGTTCCTGCCGTAGCTCAATTCCATGAGACTTGAGTTTCGCCGCCACCCGCGAGAAATGATCCTGATCGGTCGCGAACCATTGATTTCCGATGACCGTTTGGTCGGATCTGGGCCAGGAATCCACCCACGGCTTGCCCGCAGCATTGATTGCACGCAGGGCAACGCACGTTCGTCCGGAGTCTAACGAAAGAAGAACTGGCTGTATTTCGAGCAGGTCGGCTGCGAAGTCCAGATGCGGCAAATCGGCGGACGGTCTGTTGCACGCGACCCCGGTAACCTCCGAGGTCCCCTCGTACTCGGCCGACCAGACATCGATGCCTTTCACGGCGATCACTTCAGAGTCAGTCCTGAGCACCAACTCTCCGCCCGCCTCAGACGCCCATGTTCCCCCAGTAGTCATTGCCTACGACGCCTCCGCTAGTCCATTCTTCATCGCCAGAACGTCAAGATGGTGAACGATCTGGGTTGCCAGCGACTCTATTACAGGTACGACCACGGAGTTGCCGAATTGACGATAGGCCTGCGTGTCGCTAACCGGGATGCGGAACGTATCAGGGAAACCCATCAACCGAGCACATTCGCGGGGGGTGAGCCGCCTCGGATTCTGGTTGAGGCCCCGTGATACAAGAATCTCGGACCCGTCCTTGTGGTAGCGAGCGGAGAGGGTCCTTGTCGTGTTCTGGGGTTCAATCAGCCCGAAGCCAAACCCGTTGCCGGCAAGACGATGCTTCGCGGCGTACGCCTGAAGGTACGACCAAAGCTTGTCGCTGAGTACGTATCTATCTACAACCTCGCCACTTTCAGCGTCTAGGTAGGGAAGGTCTCCTTCCACCGGATTATGCGATGAATGAAGAATTTGACCCACTTGGCCGATTCTCTTGTCCGGCTTGACCAAGTCCCAGTTCCATTCGACCGGCGATTGGAACCCAACGATATAGATCCGTTCTCTGTGCTGTGGGACGAAACCCTTGGCATCAACCACCTTGTACTGGATTGAATAACCGAGGTCCTTCTCAAGAACCTCTTTGATGACTGCGAAAGTCCGGCCCTTGTCGTGGCTAATTAGATTCTTTACATTCTCAAGCAGAAATGCCTTAGGACGCTTTTTGTCAATTAGCTCCGCAACATTGAAGAACAACGTTCCCTGGGTCTTGTCGAGGAATCCGTGGTCTCGTCCAAGGGAGTTCTTCTTGGAGACGCCCGCCAAGGAGAAGGGCTGGCAGGGAAAGCCTGCTGCAAGAATATCGTGGTCGGGGATATGGGCCGCGTCGACGGTGTTTATGTCACCGAGAACCTGATGGTGTGAGTCGTGATTGGCCATGTATGTCTTGACGGCAAATTTGTCCCATTCGCTGGTGAAGACACATTCTGCACCCGCACGTTCCAGCCCGAGCCGGATGCCGCCGATTCCGGCAAAAAGGTCCACGAACCTGTAGTTGCCCGAGGAAGCAGGCACGTCCATGGGCCAAATTCCGTAAATGCTGTCAAGCGCTGGGGCGAGCAGGGGTGGGATGGTCGTCTCGTCCGAGATCCATCGCTCGACAGTCCTCGCCGAGTAGCCGAGCACCTGAGCGACCTCGCGGGTGCCATGCAATTTGGCGAGGGTGCTGAGTCTCTGGCGGGTAGTTGCGCTTGGTTGGGTCTGCATAGTCATCCATTCTGGGGCATCGTACTGACATTCTGTCGCAAGACGCTCCCAGCGCCACCCCAAGATGCCGTGATGCCCGTCTCGTTGACAGCTACGTTGGGTTGTCAGGAGCGGCTCAGCTCGGTCGCAGTCTTGTCCCTCAATATGGTGACTGTAGGCATGAACCCGATGTCACCAACCTCGTAGCCGCCGCGCGTGTGGGCACTTACCTGCACTGTCTTCGGGGCGGTCCACGAGGTGCCTGGTGCCCGCCGGTAGAACTCGCGGACTTCGTGGGCGCTTCTGCCCCCGTGATTGGAGAAGAATCCCTCCTGGAGACCGGCTGTGGCAAAGCCGTTCTCGATGACTACAGGAATCAGCCAATCGCTGTGAGGTTTGTAAGTGAGGGTGCGCCGTGGTGAGGAGGTACGACCGTCTAGGTAGTCCCGTCCTCGAGGTTCAGCGAGCAGTGGTGCGCTCCGGCGTATGTGGATGCCCTTCCGCAGTTTGAGGGCGGCCTCGGCCATGAACTGGGCGTCCTCGCGGTCCATCTCCGTCAGTTTCACGTGGCGTGACACCGTGATCAGCCGGCCGCGCAGGGGCACGTATTGACCGCGCTCCATTCCCCGGACCCAATCCGACAAAGCTCCGAACGTGACAACGGCGAGCTGGGTCCCGTTCTGCTCCACATGCCAGAAGACGAATCGACTCTTGCCGGCGTCTGTCAGTACACCGGTGTACATTGGCTGCAAATTTGCGAGGGCATTCTTCACCACAACCGTCGAAGTGATCAGTCTGTTCTTCCGAGCCGCGGACCGGAGTGTGTTGCTGACCTCGTGGTAAGCGAATAGGCCGAACTTTCCGTTGCAGACCAGACGAATCAGATTGCGGAGGGCTCGGTCCGTGATCTTTCGAGAGTCCGGTTCAGCGGACAATTTTTTGGCGTTACGCTCGTCCAACTCCAAGGCGGCGAGCAGGCTGTCGAAGAAGACGGGGTGATCCTTCGGGGCGAAGGCGCTAAGGGTCAGGTGCAGTTCTTCCAAAGCGGGGTTTCCGGGGCCGACGGACGTGGGTACCGGATCCGGGAGTGGTGCAGAGACCTTGACGCCGGCAGGCTCAAGCTTGGATTCGGGATCTATTTCTCGCCGGTGCCGGCGGGCGTCGAGTTGCCGTTTGATTTCTATTGCCACGGGGCTGGATACCGCAGTCGCCGGCCCTTTCGTCGGCTTCGTCTCGACAGTCGGACTAGTCGTCGGCAGAGGTTCGGAGCTAGAGAGCGAACCGGGAGAATTGCCATTCAATCGCCGCAAGGTGGCGGCCTCCCGCTCCCTCTGATTTCTAAGGACTTCGAGTCGCCGGTGGTGTCGGACTACCCCGGCCCAGGACCGGTTCGGAAACGATTTAAGCTCCTTCCGCACGGGTAGGTAACCCCACACGAGCAATTTTGCCGCGAATCGCGGTTCCAACCGGTCGTAGTCCTCTAGGGATATACGACCCTCGGGGTCGGGCACGTATGTGCTGGCGGTCAGTAGCGGTTTTGCCGCCCTTAGCGCCGCAAAACGCCGGAGGTGCTCGGCTTCTTCGGCATATAGTCGCGTGCGCCCAGGGGATGCATGCAGTCGGATCCCTGAACGGCGCGACTCTTCAATGAGTACTCTCGAGGGCAGCCCTGTCTCACTGACGACGTCGCTGAAGAGCACTGATGGTCGGGGAGCCGTGGGACGGAACTTGACGGGAGCAGCTTTCGGCTGCGCTATGCGCACTTGACGGGATTGCGCAGGCGGCGTGGCTAGTGTCGTCGGCGGCGCCACCCGTTCTTCGGTCGGCACCCCGAGTACGTCTTGCTTGAACTTCAGCAGCGCAGCCTGCTGCTCTTCGTCGAGTCCGCTCATTCGTCCCCCAAATGCGAAAATTCTGTTACCGGCAAAAAGGATATCCGGTGGCGCCGACATCTTAGACCAGTCATTATCGGGCGCGGTCGCCACCTTGATCACGTCGTTTCAATTCGCTGACCTCGCCGCCTCGGAGTGATCCGCTGCACGAGCAGGTTGCCTCGTTGGCGCAACGCGACAGGTCGCTGCGGGTTCAGCCCTTGAATACTGCCAGTTCGATTTGGTCTGAAGTTGTTTCATTTCCAGACCGGACTTGTGCCTCTTCCGCCCAGTTCTTCATGAGTAAGCAGTACGCGCCGTACGTACTTGGCCACCAAGCCGTCGATGGGGCACTCGGCCAAGCGGTCGCGCGGAGATTCCTCGCGACCACCGCGTCAAGAATTAGGTAGCTTGGCGCCTTGGTGGAGCCCTGCGCGAAGTAAAGGAATTTGGTGGAGAACGCGGGGCCCAACCACTTGATGCGCCCCCTTCCCTTGTCAGTGGTGAGAACGGAGTATCCCTTCTCTGCGTCTGCCTCGTTACGCGCCAATCCCCAAGCTTCCATGAGGAGATTTGCGGCCTTCCGCTCGTCCTCGGCAATGCCGTTTAGTCGGGCGTGAAGTCGAGGTGCGCGGGTGCCCAAGCCCCAAGCTAGGGAGTACCAGAGCAGCTGAAGAGCTGATTCGGGGGAAGGCTCTTGATCAGCGACGGAAAAAACGTCGGCACGGCTCAGCGGCACGATGCCGGATCCGTTCAATTTGCCGGTAGGTCCGGGGAGACCCCTAACCGAAAGCTCTTTCTTCCAGCGAGCGGTATCCACCGACACCGCATGGCTGAGAACTTTTGCCCGGCTGGGTAGCCGGCGATAGATATCCTCCGGTAGTGACGCATCTGGATTGATCAAGAATGGCTCCGAATTCTCTGGCATTCTGAAGTTACTCAGTGGTGTTTTGGGGGTTTCCCGCCCAAATGTAACCTTCTCACATCTCCGATTGGCGCAGTTTGGGACGCAACGTGGCTAACTAAACTTCCGCGTCGAACTAAGGTCGCAAATTCAGCGGCTTGATCTCAGTCCCTTCCTTGATCAGTCCCAGCAAGTCATCCTGCCGGGCCTGGCCCAGCGTGAGCCGGTACTTCGCGAGCCCCGCAAGCATGTGCTTCGTTCTGGGCACGTCGCGGCTGAGGGGGTGATCGAGCAGTCGCCGCTCGATCTTGTGCTTTCCCCGGTAGATCCAGTGCGGAGCGAACTCATTAGATTCGTTCTCTGTCAGTGCGGCGACCGAGTCTGCAGCCACCCTGAAAAGGGACTGCCACGGATCAGTGACGTCCGGCTTCAAGACGTCCCGACCGTGCCTGCACGCAACATTTTTCCGCACCGCGTGCCCCAGGTACCGGTGCACCCGCCCCTCGCGCTGTTCGAAATCAACAGGGTTTCCTGGCACGTTCCAGTGGATAACGGAGTGGGCCCACCAGTGGAAGTCGATGCCCTCCTGGCCCACCGATGTGGACCCAAGAACAAACGGCCAGAAGGGGCTGTTGAAGGCCCGGCGGACGTCGGGCATACGGTTGCTGTCGCCGTCGTCCGTCTTCGCGTTGCTGTAGCGCACGGCGAAGCGGCTGCCCATGCGGAGATCCTCGTGCGAACCGTCCGGATATTTTGCGAGCATCTGCGCCGGTTTAAGGGACAACGAGCGCCGGATGTCATCGGCCAGTGACCATAGCTGTTCTGCCGTGACCTCCCCGGGAGCCTGCTGGCTGCGAAGCTGGAAGACGTACTCGTCCAGCACAGCCTGGAGGTTTCCGGCTTCGCAGTAGCGCAGGACCTTCTGCCAGTAGTCACCTTCGGGGTAGAGCTTGTCCAGCAGCTCGGTGGCATCGAGCCGGTTGAACAGCGTGCGCAGGCCAGTCGCCGCTAACACGGCGGCCTTCCACAGCTCGGCGCCGTCAAAGTCGTCCGGAACCACACGCTTCAGGGCGCGGTAGAGGCAGTTGGCGGGGGAGTTGACGGCCAGGTCTTCAATACCGTCCTCCCAGCCCGCCGGCTCGCCGCCCACGGCCTCGAGCATCCGGTCAACGTGCGCCAAGTAGAGTCCAGCCTCCGAGCCACCTTCCTGCTCGGTGTCCCCATCGTCCGAGGCTTTGCCTTGGCGCTGGGTGAGTTCGTCCAGCTCCCGCAGCTCACGCGCCGCCAGCTGCGCGTCGTCGTTCCACTCTCCCGGCAGAGCGCCGGGCACCGAGAAATAGGACGCCCATGCACCGAGGCGACTGGCCGGATCAACGACGGCACCGCCAAGCATGGCCTTGGAGGCCGCTGCCGCAGCAGCCCGCACCGCGTCTCCGGACACGAGGGAACCGCTCATGGAGGCACTCTCCAGTGGGTCACCTGACAGTGCCAGGGCCGCGTGAGGAATGAACAACGCCAGCGTGGACATGGCCTGGGGTTCGCCGTCGCGGACGCGGAACCTAAGTCTGCCGCGGAAGCGCTTGCGCGCCTCGGCCGTGTTTTCACCATGCAGCGGCGATCCCTCGAGGATTTGCCGTTCGGCCTCGTAGGAGAGCATCGTGGTGATCGCCGTCGGGGCGGCGTTCCACGCCGAGAAGACCAGCTGCTTGGTGACGGCCGGACCCACCTCCGCGAACGCGCCGGAGGGGGGCATGTACGGGAGCGACGGCGGCATCCACAGCAGCTTCCACCAGCCCTGGCCGACGGTGTGTTCGCGCACGGCCCGGAATTTGGCGTTGTCGGTCTCCACGGCACCGTAGCTGCGATAGGCCTCCGGATTGATGGTGGTGAGGGCCGGCAGTACCGGGTCCACGGCTTCGCGGTCGCAGTGGATCCTGCCGTCCAGCATCCTGCCAACCTTGTAGTCGGTGAGGAAGTGCGCGAACATCGGCACGGATTTCCAGTACTCCATCGGGTTGCCGGTGCGCGCAGCCCGGAACAAGGCAGAGAGGGATTTGTAGCTGGTGAGGTCCCCGGCCCGGACGTCCGTCGGTGCCATCTCGATCACGGACAGCATGTCGTCTTTGCCCAGCTGGGGCCGCTCCGTGCGGCTCATGAAGAGCTTCAGGCCGTCCTCGATGCGGTGCGTCAGGGCATCGTCCGGGACCTGCTTTAGCAGCTGGGTCCGCCGGCCGTCGAGGTCGGATTCAAGTCCTTCCATGTAGCCCGGCCGTTCGCTGCTCAGGAAACGCAGCAGCTGCCGGAAGTCCGCGGCGTGGTCGTCGCCGTCTTCCTCGTTCGCTCCGGTGTGCGCCTTGTACGGCGTGGCCGAGAGCAGGATCAGTTTGGCGTCCTTGTAGTTCAGGAACTGCCGGGCCAGCTCTGCCGCGGAATCCTCGTCGTCGGGCGCGGTGCCGGGGGAGTAGAGCAGATCGCGGAAGCGCTGGAACTCATCCAGGATGATCAGGTCGGGTTCCAGGCAATCGAGCCCGGCCTGGGCCAGGTCTCCTCGGAGTCCGCCGATGATGGAGCTCATGCGCGGCCGGACGGTCTCGGCCCCGTCACGCGTCGCCTCGCGCAGGGCTTTGCGGAACGCCGGGAGGTTGCCGCTTTGGTGCGCCAGGGTGCGGAAGCGGTTCCGCACGGGGACCGAGAAACCGTCGGGGAACTGCTCGTGCATGTACTGGACCAGACGGCCGAAGTTCTGCGTGCCCGAGCCCGCGCGCAGGAGCTCCACGGCGTCGTCGTGCTCTTCTTCGCCGATGACGCCAAGCTGCGTGATGATGCGGAAGAGCACCGCCCGTTCCTTGGCCCGACCGGTGGCGCCGCCGACGTTGAAGGACGTTCCAGGGGTCAGCGAGATGAAGTTGACGCGCTTGCGTGTTCCCTTCGCGGCCGGAGCGTTGAGCTTGGCCAGTTCGGTGGGCAGCAGTGTGAGCCGGCCGGACTCGATGATGTCCTTCTGCCCGGTGACGTTCAGCCGGCTGAGGTTCTGCTTGGCCAGGTCAGCGTTGGAGCAGACGTAGACGACGTCGATGCGGTTCACCCCGGAGTCGGGCCGGTCGAGCAGTTCGATGGCCTTGGCAATGACGCCACGGGCCACCATGCTCTTGCCTAGCCCGGTCTCGTCCGCGACGAGGAAGCGGTCCGCCGGCTGGTCGTCCAGGTAGAGGCGCTTGAAGACGTGTTCCACTGTGCGGCGCTGAAAGCCTCGCAGTCCGTCCAGCGCGGGCTTTGCATCAAACCCCATGAAGTTCCCCAATTTCCAATGCTTCGGTGACTGCCGTCCAGAGCGCGTGCAGCTGTTGAATCTCCGGGTCATCGCCGCGAAGGGCGAGCAGCCGGTCCATGACGACCTTCAGATCCGGGAAGACCGAGCCGGCGTCCGGACCTGCCATGGCGCCAACCATCGCTTCGAAGAGCCCGGCGGTGGATCCGTCGCCGAACCCTGAACCGGCGAACCATCCCGTGCCAGTCCCCGACCCCGGCAGGGCATCTTCCGGGGTAAGGAACAACAGCAGGAACTGCCGAAGCTTCTGGGGATCGTCCAGCTGGCGGGCGACGATCTCATCCAGCCGTCCCGCAGGATCGGTGAGCAGACTGCCCTGAATCACCGTGCTCTTGGACAGCCCGGCCGCCGGGTCCCCCAGCGTGAGAACCAGGTACGGCGTCACGTCAGCCAGCGGTATGGCGTGGAAAACGTGTGCGTGCTGACCGCCGGGAGGTTCGACGACGGCGCTCGGCTGGGGGAGAGAGAGGAGCCGCAGCGTCGCGGTGAACTCGGGCTTCGGCGACCAGTCATGCGAGACGGTCACGGCGAAGTTGTTCGTGGCGTCGCCCTCGGGGACGGCGTCGAGGAGGAACCGCTGCGCGGCGGCGTCCCGCAGGGCGTTCTCCAGCCGGAAGGCCGCCACGTCTTCTTCGGAGCGGGCTGAGCCGCCCGTGCCTGAGTACACCTCGAACGGGACGTCCTTTAGGCTTTCCAGGATGCGCTGCACGCCTAATCGCTTCTTGGTTCCCCGCATTTCCAGCAGGAACTCCACGTTCCTGGTGAAGCCCGCCTCGGTGGCGTTGGCGGAGCCAAGAAGCGCGTAAGTATGGTGGTCAAAGTCGCAGAAGTAGGCCTTGGCGTGCAGGCCGGTGAGATCGTCGGCAACGCGCTGGAGGCCGGACTCGTCTACATCGCTCTGGCCTGACGCTGACGATTCGGGGATGCCGAGTTCGTCGAAAGCCCTGAACGACGTTGCCGAATCACCCACGGTTGACTCGTTGAGGAGATCCAGCTGGTCCCCGCGTGAGTAGACGTAGAGGTTATCTGTCCACGGGTCCCGCAGCCGGCCGAGCATCGTGTCGTCGAGGAAGGGCGAGATGACCAGCTTCTCTCGGCCAAAGTGGGCTCCGGTCCCGGTTTTGCCGTTGAGTGCTTTGAAGTCTTCCGGGTCGCGGAGGTGCGCCACGATTGAGCCCTGTTCGAAGTCTTCGCCCATGCCCATCGGCCGGAATGCCAAACGGTGGATATCCTCGGGCAGATCCCAGCGGACGTCCCCCAGGCGGGACGCGAGCCCGCGTACCCTGGCGAGCCTCCCGGCGTCGGGCGTCACGGTGCAGAGGTCGGGGAGCCCGGCGATGAAGCGTGCCAGGGGCCCGCTGTCCGGCCCGGCATCCTCGGTGTCCTGAACGGGTTCGCCGTCCAGTCGGACTAGGAGGTCCCAGCTGGCGTCGGTGGTGAGGTTGCGACTGCTGCACAGGAAGCGGTAGCGGCGCTCGGTGTCGTTCTCGAATTCAAGGAGCCAGATCTTCGGGTGGAAGAGACCGCGCCGGACGCTGACCTGGTGGACCATCGGCTCCAGCAGTGCGAGCAGGTCCGAGGCGTCCGAGGGTGCCTTGATGTGGCCGGCTTGGCAGAAGATGTCTACGCGGTCGGAGACTTTGCGCAGGGCGCTGAGCACCGCCACCGGGCTGGTGAATTCTTCTCCGGAGCCCGCGACGAAGCTCAGCGGCACCGAAAGGGCGCTGGTCATGTCCAGGGTGAAGGTGGTGCCCACGGCGTGGGAGAGCCGGAATCCTGCCGGCGGGCGCAGTTGCTGGGCGAGTGCCTGCCTGTTTGCTGCCTCAAGCATTCGACTGCCCTTCCAGTGCGAGTCCTGCGCGGATGTCCAGGACGTTCCGGCGGACCTGCGTCCAGCGGAAGGTCAGAGCGCCCACCCGGGCCGGCGGCTGCCAAGCGCGGAGCCGGCGTTCATTGCGGAACCGCGAGTTGGACTTCTTCATGAGCTTCTCCCGGGTTTCGACGGCGGCACGGAAGTCCTGGTTGTCGATCAGTTTTCCGGGGCTTGTGGCTGTCTCGGCCATCTGCCGGGCAAAGCCGGCGGTGTTGCTGTTGATGCCGCGGTTCAGTGCCGTGGCGCGGGCGATGAAACCGTCGACGTCCCATTCGCTGAGGAGCTCGCGTTTACTGTCCCGCTGGTCTTCCCACGCTGCGAGGAGCTCGTGTGTGGGCTTCAGGGTATCCGCGCCGGCGGAGAAGACCTTTGCCGAGAGTTCCGCGAGCAGGTGCTGGTAGAGGATGGTGGCGCCGTTGTGGATGAAGGAGAACGCCTCTGCGTCCGTGAGCCACCGCGCGGGCTCGCCTTCCGCGCCGCGGCACGCCGGGTCAAGCCATGGTGCCCAAAGTCCCGGGGTAGGACTGACCTCGGATCCGACGACGTGGGCCAGCATGGTGCCGGGACAGGTGGTCAGGATGCGTTCCTGCAGCCAGCGGGCTTCGTTGTGGGACAGCTTCAGTCCGCGATCTTCGGCCTGCGGGAAGCCGGCCGGCGGTTTGGGGAGGGTCTGGTTCCAGACCGAGTAGCTGTTTTCGCCGTCTTCAGGGGCGGGGGCGTCGGCGCACATGAGCTGGGCGACAGCGGAGCGGTCGGTGTCCTGGCTGACGATGCCGTAGGTGCGCAGAGCGGTCCAGTAGGCGGCGGATGGCAGCAGCTGGACGTTCCGGCCTGCGTCGCGGCCGATGTAGCTTTCCTCGCCGATTTCTTTGAGCCGGCCGATCAGCTGCCGCTCTGATTCCTCGGACCGTTTCCGCAGGTCATCCGGGTTTCGGGTGCTGCGGTGGGCGGTTTGGTAGGCCCACGGGACGAGGAGCATGTAGCGCGCGCCCAAATGCAGCACGGAAGTGCCCGGAAACAGACTGTTGCTGATGGCGTCGCGGAGCTGGCCCATGCCGAGGTCATCGGTGGTTTCCGGCGTGCCGAAGAGCTTCACGAGCTCGCGCATCTTCGAGTTTTCCTCGGTGGACGCGTCGAGCCAGGAGATGAGGGAGGTCATGTTGGTGAGGAGCTCGCTTCTATCGGCCGGCCGACGGGAGGGATTATGGTTGATTCTTCGGTCAGTGCAACGTCGGCGAACCTATGACCGTGCAGCGTCGTATTCTTGCGCGGCGGCCACCGGCCGCCTTGCTGCTTGCTTCCGACCTTCATTTCCAATGCCAGTCCACCATTTCCGGAACCAGTTCATCGACAACGGATCCTCGTTTCCGTTGTCGATGAAGTCCCGCAGCGCAGGCAGCTCGCCCTGTTCCATGGCGTTTAGAGCTTCTTTGTAGGCCGGGCGGGCGCACTGACTCTTCATGCCGTCTACCCATATACCCCAAGTTTTCGTGGAGATGAAGCCGTTCCGTCGCAGATCTAGTTCATCCTCGCAGAGTTGAAGATAGGCCGAGACACGAGACCTGTCGCTGTCCACGAGGTCGTCGATGGAAGAGGCCGTCCAGGGATTACCCTCGAAACGATCCATCAGGTTCCAATAGCGCTGAACATAGAGGTTTTCGAAGTCTCGATGCTTCGCCGTGCGGCCCTGGGTCAATTGCAGCAGAGCGAGGAAGACTGCCAATGCGGTTACCATCGTCGCGAGTTGGGCGCCGATCTCCACCCATTCCCACCCGCTCATGACTGCATGTCCTCATAAACCAGCTCGCTCAGCATCTTGAGCAGAGCCTGCATCTTTGTTTTGTCGCCCAATGCTTGGATGCTGAGGTTGCGGTGGCTTTCCATCGAGTTAATGACAGCTGTGCTCACCGCACCATGGAGTTCTGGACTCGCATTGAAATGGCTACGTGTGTTGTTCTTTGCCTGCTTCTGCAGCGTCTCGTTCTTCACAAGCTCGCGACGCACGCCCTCCACAAAGTGCGCCACCGCGTCCAGTTCCTCGCCTTCGAACGGCAGGTTGGCCTGCTGGATGATCTCTTCCCACGTGGCCAGGACCGGATCCTTGGCTTGGCCGGTTCCCGGATCCGTCAACGGCTTCAGCAGCGCATCATCGCCCGAAAGCTGCAGCTGGGCGTGGCCCTTGTCCTTGAGCGCGTACTTGGCCAGCACTACTCCGGAGAGATCCAGGGCCACTTTCGCGTCGTTGACGCGGAGAACCGGCAGGAGGTGCTTGTAGTAGATCGAGCGCTTCTCCAGATCGGTGTCGGCGAAGTCGACGATCTGGGAGAGGAAGTCGTAGGCGCGGACAAACGATCCGAGGTCCTTCCGGAACAGGTCCAGCTCGTCCTGGGCGGCCTTGTCGCCCTCAGCCGCGGCGGCGTTGTACCGGGTGTTGAAGCGGGACTTGGCCGGGGCCACCCAGCCGGAGAGCGCGTTGTTGCCGGCCTCCAGGACGTAAGACTTCACCAGCCCGTCTACCTCGGACTCGAGGTAGATCTGGGCGGCGTCGAGCTTGGCCTGAAGGTCATGCACGACGTTGGGATCGGAGACGCCTTCGAGCGCGGCCTCGCGGAAGTACGGCTGGAAGGAGGCGAGGATCTCGGCCGGGTCGTTGACGAAGTCCAGCACGAACGTCTGATCCTTGCCGACGGCGGTGCGGTTCAGGCGGGAGAGCGTCTGTACGGCGGAGACGCCGGAGAGCTTCTTGTCCACGTACATCGCGACGAGCAGCGGCTGGTCGAAGCCCGTCTGGAACTTGTTGGCCACCAGCATGATCTTGTACTCGTCCGTGGAGAACGCCTCCGGCAGCGTGCGGCCCTTGAGCCCGGGGTTCATGTTGAGCTCCGTGAACGCCTCTGGGCCGGACTCGTCGTCGTTCACTTCGCCGGAGAAGGCGACCATGGTGCCCAAGCCGGAGTAGCCGGCGTCGTGGATGTACTTGTCGATCGCGAGCTTGTACCGCACAGCTTCCTTGCGGGAGCCGGTGACCACCATGGCTTTGGCCTTGCCGTCGAGGCGCCAGGCCACGTTGGCGCGGAAGTGCTCCACGATCACCTGGACCTTCTGGCTGATGTTGTACGGGTGCAGCTTCACCCAGTTCATCAGCGACTTCAGAGCCTCGGACTTGTCCACCTGGGCATCGTCCGAGTCGTAGTCCCGGCCCTCGTGCGTGAGCCGGTAGGCCACCTTGTAGCTGGTGTAATTCTGCAGCACGTCAAGGATGAAGCGCTCCTCGATGGCCTGCTGCATGGAGTACAGGTGGAACGGCTGCGGCAGCCCGTCCAGACCCTTGCGGCCGAACAGCTCCAGGGTCTTGGCCTTGGGCGTGGCGGTGAAGGCGAAGTAGCTGATGTTCTTGGCATCGGCACGCTCGGCCATTTCGGCCGCCAGATAGCTTTCGACGTCGAACTCGCCGCCGTCGTTGACGTCCGCCAGTTCCTCCGCGGAGAGCACCTTCTTCAGCTTGTTCGCGGTGGACCCGGTCTGGGAGGAGTGCGCCTCGTCCGCGATGATCGCGAAGTTCCGGCCCTTCAGCGCCTGGGATTCGGCGATGGCCTTCAGTGCGAAAGGGAAGGTTTGGATGGTGACGATGATGATCGGCGTCCGTGCCGCCAGCGCAGTGGTGAGTTCGGCGGACTTGGAGCCGGCGTTGCCGCGGATGGGAACGACGACGCCGGACTTGTGCTCGATCTGGTAGATCGCGTCCTGCAGCTGGGCGTCCAGCACGGTCCGGTCGGTCACCACGATCACGGAGTCGAAGATCTTCTCGTTGCCGGCGTCGTGCAGGGAGCTGAGCTGGTGAGCGGTCCAGGCAATCGAGTTAGTCTTGCCCGACCCGGCGGAGTGCTGCACCAGGTAGCGGTGGCCTGGGCCCTCTTCGCGGGCGGTCTCGATGAGCTGGTTGACCACGTCCCACTGGTGGTAGCGCGGGAACAGCAACGACTTGCGGACCTCACGCTCGCCGGTGACGGGGTTGGTCTTGTCGCTGATCTGCAGGTGCAGGAACTTGCCGATGATGTTCAGCCATGAGTCGCGCTGCAGGACCTGTTCCCAGAGGTAGCTGGTGGCCGATCCCTTGGGGTTGACCGGGTTTCCGGCGTGGCCGTTGTCGCCGAGGTTGAAGGGAAGGAAGTAAGTGTCCTTGCCCTTGAGCTCGGTCGTCATCTGGATTTCGTCGTTGCTGACCGCGAAGTGCACCAGGGCGCGGCGGCCGAAGGACAGCAGCGGCTCGTCCTTGTTCTTGCCGTTGCGGGGCAGCCGGTCCTTGCGGTACTGCTCGACGGCGTCATTGACGTTCTGCGTAAAGTCGGTCTTGAGCTCGATGGTCGCGACCGGCAGGCCGTTGACGAACAGGACCAAGTCGATGCTCTTCATGGTGTCGACCGTGGAGTAGTGCACCTGCCGGATCACGCGCAGTCGCACTTTGCCGTAACGCTCAAGCGTTTCCGGGTTCAGGCCCATGGCCGGTTTGAACTGGCACATCTCAAACTTCGCCGCGACGTCCTTGAACCCCGTGCGGAGGACCGAGAGCATGCCGGCTTCCTTGGCCGCCGGCTTGTCCAGGACCTTGCAGAGGCGGTCCAGCAGGAGCCTATTGGCGACCACCTGCTCGGCGGGGGAATCCGTGGGCTTCAGGACCTTCGCCAGCTCTTCGGGCTGGGTGTCAGCGAGCCACGCGAAGACATCCTCCGGGATAAGGGCCCGGGTTGCGTCGTAGAGCTCGCTCGCCTTGCGGTCAGGTTCATAGATCCAGCCCTCGGCCGCGAGGGCTTGGCAGATCTCTTCCTCGAACGTCACTTCATTGTGCTGCGCCATATGGTTCCCCCTAGAAACTGTCGAAAAAGTCCTGGTCCAGCTTTTTCACGACCACAGTGCGGTCGATCTGGACACCGACGCCGTACTCGAACATGAGCGACGCCAGCCGCTGCCCGTCAATAAGAATCAGCGTGTAATGCGCAGTGTCGCGGGCGACAGCCCGCGCCCCGGTCGTGAACGTCGAGGTGGTGATAAATATGCCCTTGGTGGCGCGGAATTGGCCCAGAGCTCCGCTGAAGGCCTGGACCTCGGGCGCTCCGACGTTGTTGCCCTCGGAGTAGCGCTTGGCCTGGAGGTAGACCCGGTCGAAGCCCAGCGCATCCTGCCAAACGATTCCGTCTATGCCCTTGTCACCCGACCGCTGAGTGGGCTTAAGGTTGTCTTCGCGGTCCGTTCCGTAGCCCAGTGCCCTCACGACAAACGGAATGAGGCGTTCGAAAGCGTCGGGAGAGAGCTCGAGCAGATTGCGGTAGATCTCGTCGATGACAACTTGGTTGAGCTGGTCCGCCGACGCTTCCAGTGACTCAGAGGGATCAGAATCCGCAACGGACGACGCGGGCGTTACGGCTACTTCTGAACCAGCTACGAGTCCAACTTTGGGCGGACTCGACTTCTTGTTGTATTGGCGGTAGGACTCGTACTCCATCAGCGTCTGATAGGTGACCGGCAAGGGGGCCGAAACACGTCGCAGGCCCTCCTCGCTGATCCTGTACTGACCGCGAGCTTCTCTAACAAGCAGCCCAGCCTTCATCGAGTCAAAGACTGCCCAATTGATGCGGTTCGACCACCGAGCCTCGCCGGAGGACATGATCTCGCTCATGTCCTCCTGAGTGAGGTGAGTACGCTTCGCCACCGCTTCCCGAATATCGGCATTGCGTCGGGTTTTCCCGTCCGTCATTTCTCTGAGCACGGGGTCGATGAATCCATGCCACTGAGGCAACGCCATAACTATGCTGCTCCTTCTCGAACGTCAATTTTTCCGGTGACGGCAGCGGAGATCAGGGCTGAGCGGCGCTCCCTAAGTACACGGACTACGGTTTTTGCTTTGTCAAGAAGCGCGTCGAGTGATGAAGATCGCTGGACTATAAACTCTTGAATTCGTCGAGTCTCTTCGGGGTCCTCTGGAGCAGCAATCTGCAGATTCATAAGCGCTTCGATGGTCAACTTAGGTTGGGCAGAACCCGTTACGACTGGAGTCAAGTCCTCACATTCGATTCGGGCAGCCCAAAACTCCACCGAATCGGTGATGGGTTGGAGGATGTGGGCGTGATTGTTGACCCAATATCTGCCTGTAGCCACAAATGCAATGGCTGAAGATCTAGCCAAGAGGTTGGCGCCGTCCTCGGACACAAGAACTAGCGGCCGATCGTAGATAAAGTCATCCACGTAATCGATAATCCCCGAGGCGCCGTAGTACGGATAATCGCCTTGCATATCAGCGCGTTCCACCGTGCTAAGTGGAATGCGCTGGTTGTCTAGCGAGCGAAAGAACCGCTTAGCGGGGCCAACCGTCCAGTGGGCTGGTACGTCACCGAGCAAAGGGATGCCGGAGGGCTTGGTGGGGGCAGTGGGGTCGAGGCCTTTGGTGACGGCGTGAGTGATGACGGCCTGGCGCTTCTCGACAAGCAGCTCGATGAGCCGCTCCTGTTTGCCGATCAGGCCGTCGATTTGGGCGGTTTCGCAGCCGAGCGCAGTAAGAATTGCGTCCTGTTCCGCGACTGAGGGCAGCGGAATCGATATGCGGCCAAGTTCCGAGGCGCCAATTCGCGGTGTACGGACCGTGCCGGCCCCTGGGGTGCCGATGCCGCGGAGACGAAGGACGATCTCGCCGATTATGCCGGAGGACTTCAGCAAGTGCACAAGGAAGCCAGGACGAAGCAGGTCGGAGCATCGAAGGACAAGGTAATCTGGACTGACGATGCCTTCCTGAGGGCTCACTCCAACAGCCCCTTGATAGGCGCTCATTCGGTTGATGACGACATCGCCGGCGCGGCAGTGCCTGTAGTTGCTCAGGTCGTCGGCTCGCGGTTCCTTATCGCTGATAGCCGACCGCGGCAGAACACCCAGAGTCTGCGATACAGATAGCAATTCCAGGGTTTCAGCACCGTTGCCGGCTCGGTCTTCAATGACATGGAAATAGGGCCACAGAGGAGAATACCTCCAGCTGGTTGGAACCTCCTGCAGCCAAGCTGACTCAACGGGTAGATAAGAGCCGTGCCGCCGGTAAGTCACTTCTCGACCTCGGAAAGCAGCGTCGTGATCTCGGCGATTAGCCTATTCAGGTCTGCGTCGATCTCGTCAAGCGACCTGGGAGCGACGTACTTGTAGAAGTGCCTGGTGAAGGGGATCTCGTAGCCGATCTTGGTCTTGGACGTGTCGATCCAGGCGTCGGCGACGTGGGGGAGGACCTCCCGCTCGAAGTAGGCCTTGATGTCTTCGCCGAGCGGGACGTTCTCTGTGTCGCGGAGGTCGGTATCTGCCTCGGGTGTTCCCTTGGGGCCTTTGCAGACGTCGGCGGTTTCGTCGCGTTCGGAGAGTCCTGCGAGGACGGATTTCAGGACCGGGGCGCCGAGCTTGAGGCCGGCCCCGGTGAGGGCAGGCTTGAGGACCTTGAGGAATGCGTTGCGGTTCTTCCAGAGTTTTGATGCGTCTTCGCCGAGCCGGGTGAGCGTTTTCTCGATAAGCTGCCGGTCGTCGTCGGAGAGTTTCTCGACCGGTTTTTGCGCCAGAACGGTGTCGATCCGCTCGGGCGTGCAGGCGAAGTTCATCTTGAGCGGGCGCTCCACGGTGATGGTGGAGTAGCCGAAGTCCTGGTTGTTGAAGATCTTGGAGGTCTTGCCGTCGTCCTCAAATGCGCCGTAGAGCTGGACGATCTTGGTGATGTCCTTGGACGCGAGTTCCTTGCGCTTGGAGCCAAGGCTCTTGCGCATCTTCTGAAAGAAGTCGACGCCGTTGATCAGCTGGATCTTGCCGACCCGATCCGGGTGTTTCTGCTTCTTGCTGTTGGAGAGGATCCAGATGTATGTGGCGATGCCGGTGTTGTAGAACATGTCCGTGGGCAGCGCGATGATGGCTTCAACGAGGTCGTTCTCGATCAGGTACTTGCGGATCTCGGACTCGCCCGAGCCGGCGCCGCCGGTGAACAGCGGCGAGCCGTTGAGGACGATGCCGATGCGGGAACCGCCGTCGTGCGCCGGGCGCATCTTGCGGACCAGGTGCAGCAGGAAGAGCAGCGAGCCGTCGCTGACGCGGGGCAGGCCCGGGCCGAAGCGGCCGTCGAAGCCGTGGAGTTCGTGTTCCTTCTGGATCTGCGGCTGGATCTTCTTCCATTCCACGCCGAAGGGCGGGTTGGAGAGCATGAAGTCGAACTGCTGGCCGATGTTCTGGTCGTTCGCCAGGGTGTCGCCGACGGAGATCTTGGAGATGTCCTGACCCTTGATCAGGAGGTCGGACTTGCAGATGGCGTAGGACTCGTCGTTGATTTCCTGCCCGTAGGCGACGAGGGAGGCGCTCGGGTTGAGTGCGTGGAGGTGCTCCTGGGCGACGGTGAGCATGCCGCCGGTGCCGGCGGTGGGGTCGTAGATGGACCTGACGATGCCCTCTTTGGTGAGGACGTCGTCGTCGTAGTTCAGCAGGAGCTGGACCATGAGCTGGATGACCTCGCGCGGGGTGAAGTGCTCGCCGGCGGTCTCGTTGGAGGCTTCGGCGAAGCGGCGGATGAGTTCCTCGAACATGAGGCCCATCTCGATGTTGCTGATGGTCTCCGGGTGAAGATCGATCGCGGCGAAGTCTTTGGTGACGTGGTAGAGCAGGTCTGAGCTGTCCAGCTTCTCGAGCGTCTTATAGAACTCGAAGCGCTCGAAGATGTCCCTGGTGTTCTCGGAGAAGCCCTGGACGTAGTTGAGAATATTCGCCTTGATGTTGGTGGGGTCATCGAGGAGCTTCGCGAAGTTGAACTGGGAGGCGTTGAAGAAGCTGTGGCCGGAGGCCTTTTGGAGGAAGGTGTCCAGCGGGATGTTCAGGTTCTTCTTCGCCTCTGCCTCCTGAAGGACGGCGGCCTTGGTATTTTCCAGGACGCAATCCAGGCGGCGGAGGATCGTGAACGGGAGGATCACCGAGCCGTACTGTGCCGGTTTGTAGGTGCCCCGCAGAATATTCGCGATGCTCCACACCAGGTTGGCGTTGTTGTTGCCGGCCACTGCTCCCACTTTCCTTGCTGCGGGCAGTGGGGAGCTACTTGATGTCTTGCCGATCGCGGCGACCCCATTGCCGTGCAGCGTTCATCGATCACGCACGTACTTGATATGCATTGTATGGGGGAGGGAAGACATTTTGGCTCGAAGTGCTGAAGACCGTGAGTCGGAGCCCGCTTAGAGGGTAAAGAGTAGGTCGTCGTCAGGCTTTGTCGGCACTCAACTCACGCCAGGGGGCGCCGGGCAGTCGGTTGCGCAAGAAGGACGGCGGTTCCACTGCCCGTCCTTCTCGCTTGGTTGGTATCAAGATCCAACCGCGAGAGAAGGGGACCGATAAGACCATGTTTCCCTGCAAGAACGGCGGCGCCCACGGAGATATGGATCCCGAAAGAGTTAGTTGACTCGTTCTCGTGTGCATTTGACGGGGCTGACGCTGGGGTCCAGGGTTCAAGCAGTATGGCTCTGGATCAGATGCTCGAGCTTCCGCGGGTCAGAGATCGTCGAGAAGCTTGGCCTCTTTGACGGCATCTTCGATGCCGTCAAAGATCTTCCCTGCATACTCAACAGACACATGCACGTCGAAGTTCTCACCGAAGAGACCAACGTTAATTTTTGATCCCGGAGTTTCCCAGCTCGCAAACTTGCTGAGGTGTCCACATCCAACGGCCATTCCCCACTCCGAATAATCGTCCTTGTAGTTCTCATTCAGCCAATACGTCTCGTCCGTGATTGGAGAACCGTATTTCTTGCTCACTGAGTCTTTGAGCTCCTCGTATACGGTGAGGTACTTTGTCTGATTCTGGTACTCCTCGAGAACCAGATATTTCCCGCGTACAAGTTGATTTCCGATGAAAATGTAGGCGGCGACGCACGCGAAGCTCCCCAGCCTCACCTCAAAATGGAGGTAATCATCCTGTTCCACTTGGGGCTCGGCGCCCTCCAAAGCTTTGACTTCTGTGGGCGAGGCACCCCAAGAGGCTTTTCTGAAGCCTTCTTGGGTAGGCACTCCTCCAAGCTTTGCTGGTACCCACGTGCCATCTTCATTGAGGTCGATGGCAAGTCCAGATTCCGTGATCGCTCTCATTATCTCCCCAAAACTGGTCGTATTCGCGCAAGCCAAGATTCGCACTTCCTGTCCCAACCACCGAAGTCATTGCCGGGACGTCGTTCGTAGCGTAGCTCGAAATTGTCGGCCTCGTCGTTTGGCGTTCAGGAATAGTTGTCGACCGAGACGTCCGGGTTGGGAGTTACTGGGTCGGGCATTACTCTGAGCTGAGTTGATGGTCGCGGCCTGCATGCCGCAGATGGGGGAACACAATGGGGCTTTCCAACCGCGAGTACGTTGGCCGTGCTCTGGATACCTTGGCAGCCAGTCTTGGTTCACACATTGCTTCAGTCCTGGAAGGCATTGCGGCGGGCATTTCATGGCCGAAGCTTCTGGAGCACAAGGATGCCAGCGCCGGGAGAGCGCCGACGACGTACTCGCCCACGGATCTGAGCGTGCAGCTCCGGGTCATGACGGAGTCGTTGGGATCCCTTGGCTACCCCTTCAACCTCACCCACGACGGCCGAAGCTACACCTCCGAGCTTCGCCAGACCCGAAACCTTTGGGCCCACAACGAGACTTTCGATGACGCTGACACCTACCGCGCGATTGATACTGCCAGCCGGCTCGCCAAGCATCTGGAGCTAGAAGGCGCCGCGCAAGCGCTTAAGGTTCTGCTCGCCGAATACAAGTTGCGCGACAGTGCAGAAGGCGGGGGCCAAGCGCCGGAGGCCCCCGTCGGGACAGAAGCAATAAGACAGACGGAGCCGCTCGAGGCGTCAGGGACCCCGTTGAAACAGCATGCCGTGGGAATCGAGGTCACGGCCGCGGAGTCGCTCAGCTATGCCATGGTGCACAACGGCTTCAAGTTTGTACGGCAAATCAAGATCACCAACCCGGGGGCGGAGATTCGCGGTGCTGTGGTCCGCGTGGAGGTGTTTGCAGACACGAACAGGATTTCAGAGGACTTCCAGCAGTACGTGGACCTCGGACCCGGGCAGACTATCGTCCTGGACGATGTCGACGTGCACGTCTCCGCCGCCACGATGTATGACCTCTCCGATAAGCAGCTTGGCCGAGTGGTTGTCACGATCGAGTCCGGCGCGGATGGCATCGCGGCCTCGGACCTCGGCAAGACCGAGGCGCGCCTGCAGCTCCTCCCGGCCCAGCTCTGGATCGCCGGCAGAGGTCTTGTCTCCTACGAATTCTTGGCCGCGTTTGTTCAGCCTCATCACCCTGCTATCGCCAAGTTGGTCTCCGAGGCGGCGGACCTCTTGGAGAAAACCACCGGCAGCAGCAGTCTGGACGGTTACACGGACGGTGCCGAGCGGGTGGATGAAATAGTCTTCGCGTTGGCCCAGGCAGCGAGCAACCGCGACATCCGCTACAGCATGCCGCCGGCCAGCTGGGGTCTGCAGGGCCAGCAGGTTCGGACACCGGCGCAAGTTCTGGAAGACCCTCTAGGAACCTGCCTTGACACCACGGTCGCGATGGCAGCCGCGCTCGAGTTCTGCGGCATCGCACCGCTCCTGTGGGTCGTCAACGGGCACGCCTTTCTTGGGTATTGGCGGGAAGACACAGGGCTTTCAACGGCAGCTTCCGACGACGTCCCCGAACTTGTCAGCCTGGTCCAGCGCGGCTATATCGGCCTTGTCGAGACCACTCTGCTGACAGGCAGCCAGCCCCTCACCCCGGCTATGCTCCGAAGCAGCCCGGAAGCTAAGTACATCGAAACGGGGCACGACGAAATTCAAGCCGTCACGGACGTCCGCCGTGCCCGGCTGGATGGCATCTACCCTTTACCCGCACGGACTACCGCTTCCTCCGGGGAGCTGGTCGTCACCAACTACGTCCCGCAGGCCAAAGTTGCCCCCCTCTTTCCAGAGAAGGCAGGCAAGTTAGCGCCGCGTCCGGGGACCGCGTCAGATGTACCGCCGCGCGTCACCCAGTGGAAGAACGCGTTGCTGGACCTCAGCCTCAGAAACCGGCTGATCAACTTCACCGACACGGCACGTTTCCCGTTAGCCGTTCCCAGCACGTGGATTGGCCCGTTCGAAGATCTCGTCAACAACGGCACCCCCATCAGCCTGCTTCCGTCCAACCAGATCAGCGCCGTCCACCAGGAACGCGGCATCCGTTTCGGCCGGGACCTTCCGCAGGACGAACTGATTAGCCTCCTCAGCTCTAAAAAGGCTGTCTTCGCCGAGGTCACCGAGGAGGCCTACAACTCCAAAATGCGGGGCCTGGCCTACAAAGCCAAGACCCAGACCGAAGAAACCGGCGCCAATAACCTGTACCTGGCCCTCGGGAGCTTGCTTTGGGACCTGGATGGCCGAGCCCTGCGTTCGCCGCTCGTGCTCGTCCCGGTCAACCTGACTTCTGCTGGAAAGAACGGCCTGTACCGGGTCACGTTGGATGAAGCCGGGCAGTCAACGCCGAATTACTGTCTGCTTGAGAAGCTAGCCCAGACCCATGGCCTTCGGATTCCCGGTCTGGCCGAACCCACGGAAGATGGATCCGGCATCGACTTGGACGCCGCGTTCAACGCCGTCAGGGAAGCCGTATCGGCCAAGGGACTCGCGTTCCGGGTGGAGAACACCGTGGACCTGTCCATGCTGCAGTTCGCCAAATTCCGGCTCTGGAAGGACCTGGACGAGAGCTGGGAGCAGTTCGCCAAGAACCGACTGGTGGACCATCTCATCAGCAGCCCTACAGAACTCTTCAACGATCACGTGGATGTTGCAGAGGAGTCGGATCTCGATGCTCTGTCTGCGCTGTGTCCCATCCCGGCCGACTCGTCGCAGCTGCAGGCCGTCGCCTCGGCGGTTGCTGGCCAGACCTTCGTGCTGGAAGGTCCTCCCGGCACGGGCAAGTCCCAGACCATCACGAATCTGCTCACCCGAGCGATCGTCGAGGGTAAGCGGGTCCTGTTCGTCGCCGAAAAGCGCGCCGCTCTGGACGTTGTGCAAAAGCGCCTCCAGGAGGTGGGCATGGGTCCCTTCTCCTTGGACCTGCACGACAAGGGCAGTAAACCGGCGGCCGTCCGGGCCCAAATCAAGCACGCGTTGGAGCTGCGTGTGGATTCCGATGCCCAGCAGCTGGACACCGCGTCCACCGACCTCGCGTCCGCGCGCCGCGGTCTGGTTCGCTATGCCAGCCGTCTGCACGAGGAAAACGGCGCCCAGCTTTCCCTTTACAGTGCCCGGACCAAAGCCTTGACGTTCGATCCGGATATCCCCGGACTCCCGCTGGGCGCGGATTTCGCCTCTTCGGCAAATGCTGCGGTCCTTGAGCCCGTGCGGGCCCTCTTGCGCGGGCTGCCCGAGTACACCGACCGTGCCCGCCCAGCAGCTGATCACCCGTGGCGGTTCGTCGCATTCGCCGCCGGCCCCGACGTCATGACTCAACTTACCGAGGTGGGACGCCGAGTTGACGAGGCTCTGGACGTCGCCGGATCCGTTGACGGGCTGCCTGACGTCGTCGTGTCCGCCGCATCCCCCGACGACGTTCGCACGCTTGCTGCGCTCCTTGAGGATCGCAGTGTCCCGGTGGAAACCCTCGACGTCGTCAGGTCCGGTCAGTGGTCCGCCGGCGCCCAGCACCTGGAGCAGTTGGTGGCGGCGTTCGCGGCGGTGAACCACCCGGGCCTGGACAAGGTGGGCCCCGAAGCCATGGAACTACCGCTCGAAGAGATCCTGGGCCGCGCGGAACAGGCGGCGGCCAGCGGCTTCTTCGGGCGCAAGAAGCGGTTGCTGGCAGTAGTGGCGGAGCTTGACTCCGTGGTGCACGCGGGAGCCAGCGTCCGGCCCAAGGAACTCGTGCCGCTGATGCAGAGTCTGGTCGCCGCGCAACGCGAGATCCGCGGACTCCAGAGCGAAGCGCGGTCGGTTCCCGGTGTGGCCGTCCCCCGTGGCTGGAATCCATTGACCGAGGCCGGCCAGCAAGCGCTGGAGCGTCGGCTCGGGTGGTTGCGGTGGGCGGCGCAGGCTGTCCAGCCCAACGCCGGCGACGGAAGAGTGCCCTTCCAAACGGCTCTGCGCACCTTCCTCGACGGCGGCCAGCCCGTCCACGAGAACGTCGTTGCCTGGCTGTACGAGCTCGCATCAGCGTGGGAAGCCTTGACGGACGTCCCGGCCGTCGACCGAGCCGAACTCGCGCGCTGGACCGGGAACAAGGGTTTCCTGGACGCCTGGTGCAGCACACGCGCCGCACGCAGTCTCGACGCCGCAGGGTCCCGCGCCTTGGAGCGGTGGCTGGAACTGCTGCACCATGTGGAGCCGCTGCGCTCCGTGGGCCTGCCGGGCGTGCGCAACGCAATTCTGGACGGCGAACTCGACGCGGATGACGCCGCCACAGCTTTCGAGCGGGGACTGGCGGAGAGCTCCCTGGAGGAACGCGGCCTGGCAACTGGACTGCAGGATTTTGACGCGCAGGCCCACGAACGAACCATCGAGCGGTTCACCACCAGGGCAATGCTGGTACGCGAGCTGCTCAAACGCAACCTTGCCGCCGGCGTCGTGAATTCACGGCGGGTCTCGACGTCGTCGACCTCCGGACGGATGGGGGAGCTGCAGCGGCAGCTGACCAGGCAGCGCGGCGGCCTCACCGTCCGCAAGCTGATGGAAAACTATGCCGACCTCATCACCCAGATCATGCCCTGCACGCTCGTCAGCCCGGATTCTGTGGCGCGATTCTTTCCGGCACGAGCCGGCGTCTTCGACATTGTGGTGTTCGACGAGGCATCGCAGATCCGCGTGGCAGACGCTGTCGGTGCCATGGGACGCGGCGCCTCGGTGGTGGTCGTGGGCGACAGCAAGCAGATGCCCCCGACGTCGTTCGCGGAATCGTCCAACGATTCCCTTGACGAGGCGGAGAACGAAGTCACCGCGGTCGAGGACATGGAGTCCATCCTGTCCGAATGCGTTGAGGCGCGCGTGCCGCGGCAGTGGCTCTCCTGGCACTACCGCAGCCAGGATGAATCGCTCATCGCGTTCAGCAACCAGCAGTACTACGAGAGCAAGCTCTCGTCCTTCCCGGGCCCCTCGCACGGAGCCCCGGACCCCGGGGTGCGCGGTTACGGCGTAAATTACGTGCGAGTCGACGGCCAGTTCTACCGGTCGGGAACTTCGAAGGTGCTGCGGACCAACCCCATCGAGGCGGCCGCCGTCGTGGCGGAAGTGCGACGGCGGTTCGAGGCAGGGGATGATTCGCCGTCCGTGGGAGTGGTGACGTTCAACCTGCAACAGCGGGCCTTGATCGAGAGCCTGCTCCGCGACACTGACGACCCGCGCATTATCAAGGCGCTCGACGAAGACCCCGAGGGTCTCTTTGTGAAGAACCTTGAAAATGTCCAGGGTGACGAGCGGGACGTCATCCTCTTTTCGACAGGCTTCAGCAAGAACGACAAGGGCTACCTGCCGCTGAACTTTGGCCCCTTGAACAGGGCAGGAGGCGAAAGGCGGCTCAACGTGGCCGTGACCCGTGCGCGGCGGCAGGTCATCGTGTTCTCCAGCTTCAGCCCCTCCGAGCTGCGGGCTGAGGAGACAAGCTCCGTCGGGATCAAGCACCTGCGCTCTTATCTGGATGTTGCGGAGCAAGGAACCGGCGCCCTGCCCTACGACGGCCGCCGCACCATGACGGTCGACCTTCACCGTGAGGAAATCGCCGATGCGCTCCGGGACCGTGGGTATGCCGTTGCCACCGACGTCGGCTTGTCCGACTTCAAAGTGGACATCAGCTTGGCATCCCTCGATGCCCCGGACAGACCCTCCATGGCCATCCTCCTAGACAGTCCGGCCTGGGCCGCACGGCGAACGGCCGGGGACCGGGATGGGCTGCCGGGGGATGTTCTCACACGGATGATGCGCTGGCCTTCGGTCCAGCGCGTATGGCTGCCGGCTTGGATCAGCGACCGAGAGGCGGTGCTGGACAAGCTGGAGAAGGCGTTCGTTGACGCAGGTTCGGGGATTTCGGCCGGCGAAGTCGAACCGGTTCGCTCCGTGGGAGTGGAAGGTCCGAAGGCTGAGCCGGCTGCTTCAACCCCGGGAGCCGCTTTGAACAGCCCGCTTCCCCCGGCGGTCGCTACTTCCCCTGCTGGCGTGCCTGCTCCGCTCTTGGCTTCCGCGGGCGGCGGATCCGGCTCTGCGGCAGCTGTCGTCGAGCATAAACATCCCGAGTACAAGCCTTGGACTGTTCGTCGCTTTGGCGGCAGAGACGTTCTGGATGCGCTGCCTTCTAGGCGGTCGGTACTTGCCGTGCGGGACGCCATCCGCACCGTTGTAGAAGCGGAAGGGCCTGTTCATCAGGAGCGTTTGGCCAAACTCGTCTGCGCGGCCTTTGACCTGAACAAAATGAACTCCGATCGGGCCAACTCAGTTCTTGACGCGTTGGATTCATCGGTTCACTGCTGCGACCGTGACGGTTTCATCTGGGACGTCTCTACAGATCCGGAGGCATGGACCGATTACCGGACCAGCGGCCCGGATGTCGATCGCAAACCGGAACACATCAGTGTCGTCGAGCTGCGCAACGCGATGGTCGACGTCGTCCGGCTCTCCGGAGGAATTTCTGTCAGCGAGCTGCATCGGGAAACGATCCGACTTTTTGGCGGAAAGCGGCGAACCGCGGGCGTTACTGCGCGACTGAACGAGGGCTTGCAGTATGGCGTCGACACGAACCGGCTTGAGCTGCGGGGCGACATGGTGCATATAGCTGGCGGCTAGGGCGTCGCGACGAAGTGTGGCCGGGCAGATACGCCCGGCCACACATCGGAAGCCCATAACTATTTGAGCGGTGCGACCCATCGCGCCTTGTATCTCAGACGCGCTGGATGAAGCTGAGCCTCATGCAGCGACGGGTTGGCGCGTCGCTGACTGGCGTTGATTTCCTACTTGTAGTTGGGATCCAACGCGATAAATGTAGGTTCATTGTTTACGGCATTGAAGTCATTGATGTTGTAGAAGCCGGCGGCAATCATCTTTGAACCAGCCGGGACGAGAAAGGCCCAGGTCATCGGGGCCGAAAAACCCGGGCCCAGCTGGGAATTACACTCGGGGTTTCCCTTGATCTGGTAGAGGTCCTCAACCGGGGTGTATTCCTGCTCCTGGTCGTTGTAAACGGTGATCTGGACGGGGCCGCCGCACGTCAGATCCAAACCCTTCTTAGTATTGTTCGTCACTTGAGTCGTCAGAATCATGTACGTAGCGCCAGCTTTGGCGGGAACCTCCTCAAACGTCGCCATATCTGTTTCGGGGCGGTACTGCGAAGTGTTCATCAGGAGTGTGCGGGATATCTTGGCCTGCTTGACTTTGATGATGAGGCCGTCGTGATCCGCGGGTTCATTCAGCTTGTAGATTTTCAAACTTGGCGTCGGCGTGGGTGTCGGCGTCGGCGAGGTCGACTCAGTGGCTTCGGCAGTGCTGGAGCTGCTGACTGTTTCTGTGCTGACCGCAGCGGACGGGCCGCTGGGAGCGCAGGCGGTGAGTGTGAGCCCAGCGGCAAATAGCATTGTAGCGATTTTCTTCATTTGTCCCCATAGAGAGAGTGCGTTTACGAACAGACGGTGCGGACCGTCTGCCATTAGGTCCGGACGCAAGGGCCCGCCCCAAGCCGCGGTATCGCGAACGTCTGGGGATGTGCCGACAGAGTCGTACGAATCCCCTCCAAGGGGCGCGTTGTTGTCGGCCTCCGAAGCTTATCCGAGGGAGGGGACAAGTCATGCCACGTTCGTCCGCTGGTTGCGTGTCAGGGCCCATTCTTCTTCGAATTGGCTCCTGATAGCTGTTCCTTCCAAGGAAAAGATGACAAGGCGCCGCGGACTCCGGACAGTTCACACGTGACAGACCACAGGCAGGGCGGCTGCGAAAGCCGTCCTACCTGTGGCGCCGGCCTGCCAACCTCGGGGCCGGCCGAGCCCGCCTACATAACCCCGGTCGGCACCAGCAGCACCCAGGCCAGTGCGGGAGCTACCAGGACCACACCTCCGGCGTACATCATGAGCTGGCGGTAGACGCGCTGGCGGTCGTTGTCGCGGGCGTTGGCCACCACCAGGGCGCCGTCGGTGGAGAAGGGGGAGACGTCCACCACGGTAGCCGCGATGGCAAGGGCCGCGACCGTGCCGGAGGCGCTGAGTGAGCTGGTGGCCAGCAGCGGTCCGGCCATCGGGATGAATGCGGTGAGCAGCGCCGTCGAGGACGCGAAGGCGGAGCCGACGCCGATGACGTAGCAGAGCACCAGGGCGATCAGCAGCGGCGCTCCCAGGGCCAGGGCCATCTCGGCGAGGGTGTCGATGACGCCCACGTGCTGGAGCAGCGAGACGTAGGTGATCATGCCGGCCACCAGCAGCACGGTGGACCAGGAGACGCCGCCGATGAACGTCTTGTGTTCCTTGATGTTGACGAAGGCCAGCAGCAGGCCGGCGGAGAGGGCCCCGAAGCCGATCGGCAGGTGGAAGCCCAGCGTGCACACCAGGATCGCGGCGATCAGGATCAGGGTGAAGATCTGCTGTCCGCTCGGGCGGCCGGTGCGGGGCGTCTCGAGGCCGGCGTACTCGTTGGCGTGCTTGTCGCGCAGCTTGCCCACCAGGGCGAACAACACGATGGTCAGCGCGGAGAGGATGAAGTTCAGCGCGAAGCTGGCCGTGAAGAGCCCGGCCTGCGAGATGGGGAAGCCGTTCTTCAGGGCGATGTCGTGCACCAGCACACCGGCGACGGACAGCGGGGAGAAGCCGCCGGCGTGGGCTCCGTTGATCACGAAGGCGCCCATCAGGACCGGGTGGATGCGTGATTCGTAGGCCAGTCCCAGGGCCGCCGGTGCCAGCAGCGCCACCGCGGCGGGGGAGAACGTGCCCAGCGCCGTCAGCGCCGCGGCCAGAAGGAAGAACACCCAGGGCAGCAGCATGGTCTTGCCGCGGACCAGCCGCACGCAGGTCTGAACGATGATGTCGATCGACCCGTTGCGCTGGGCCATGCTGAAGAAGTAGGTCACGCCGATGATCGTCAGGACGATGCTGGCCGGGAAGTCCTCCAGGATTTCCTTGTCGCTCATGCCGAGCATGAAATAGCCGACGCCGAAGGACGCCACCAGCCCCATGACGCCGATGTTCAGCGGCCATTTGGTGGCGACGACGAACATCACCACGAGGATGACGAGCGGGATGATCTGGGTGGCGGTCATGGTCGGCTCCGATTCAGGGGCGGCCGCGGGGTTGAAGAGGACACCTCCGAACAGGAGGGCCAGCAGACCCAGGACAGCGATCGCGGCTACCGTCACCAGCAGGATACGGCGACGGCGGTCGGGACGCCCGGAGGGCTCTACCCGGGTGTCGCCGGGGGCAGTCTGTTCGTCCGTCTGTTCCGGGGCTCGTTCTGCGGTTTCTTCTGCAGTCTTTTCTGCGATGTTAGTCATGATGCTTTCTCCTCATCGAGTAGCGCTGGCAAGGGAGGCGTCGACGGCGGTGCCGAGGGCCTCGGGAAGGTGGATGGTGGTGGTGGCAATGGTGCGGGCGGTGCGGTCGACGCCGACCAGCAGTTGCCCGTCCCGTTCCTCGCTCCAGGTTTCGATCACCCCGGCCGGTGTGCGCAGCCGCAGGGTGGGACGGACGGTGCCGCCGGTGATGTCGGCCAGCAGCGTGCCCGGGGTGCGGGCCGCGAGGGTCAGGGCGATGCTTCCGGTGATGGCCAGGGCCGGGTGCGGCTTGCCCATCGACAGCATGACGACGGCGACGTCGCTGTCGGCGTCGGACGGGGCCGGGGCCCCCACGACGGCCACCTTGGGGATGGCGCGGGCGGCGTCTCCGGGAGCCGATGCGAGACCCATCCGCACGGCTGCCTGGCGCCGGATGTGTTCCAGGGTGTCCAGCTGCAGTTCCAGCCCGGCGGGCCAGCTGCCGTAGCGCTCCGGGTCCAGGCCCAGGTCCTCGGCGCGCAGCATGACGACCGGTGCTCCGGCGTCGACCAGTGACACGGTCCAGCGGGTGCCGCCGGCGACGATGGTGTCGGTGGCTGATCCGGTGGGAAGCAGCCTGCCGGTGGTTTTGCCGGCCGGGTCCAGGAAGCCGAGCCCCACCCGGTAGCCGGGGAACGGAACACCGGGCATCTCTGCCTGCGGGACGATCGGAAGGGCTCCGGCCGGCGTCGACACCCGCTGGATGATGATCTGGCCGGTGTTGGTGTTCCGGGTGACGATCCGGGTGACGTCTCCGGTGGGGACCACCCAGCCCTTTTCGATGGCGTAGAGGCCAACCACTGCCGAGCAGTTGCCGCAGTTGCTGCCCCAATCCACGGCGGCCTCTTCGATGCCCACCTGGGCGAAGGTGAATTCGACGTCGACGCCGGCGTCGGCCGGGCGGTGCAGGATCATCGCCTTGCTGGTGGTGGAGGTGGCGCCGCCCACTCCGTCGGTCTGCCGGTGGTCGGGGCTGCCGAACAGCCGGGGCAGGAGCACGTCCGGGCTGGTCCCGGTGTCATCCAGCTGGCCGGTTTCGAAGACCCAGCATTTGCTGGTGCCTCCGCGCATCCACTCCGCTTCGATCTTCATGGTCTGTTCCTTGCTTCGGTTCTGCTTCGATCTGCCTCAATGGTGTTCAAGGGCTTGATTCGAGATTGATCCAGATCACAAATGAAGACAAGGTTGGATATCTGCAAGGGAGTGTAGTGATGCTTAATTCACCTTGCTGGCGGTCCGAAGGTGCCCAACTCAGGCGGCGTCGACGTCGTAAACCCCTGGCCTTTCCCCGCCAACCGGGCGGGGAATGTATAGAATTAACGGATCCAACAGAAGGGTAAAGCGTTGCTTAACGATCCTGATCAGGAATTGTTCGACATCCGGCGCCTTGCCCTGCTGGTGGAGGTGGTGGAGCAGGGATCCATCACCGCCGCAGCCGAGCTGATGATGTACACGCCCTCCGCCGTTTCGCAGCAGCTGCGCAAGCTCGAGCAGGAAGTCGGGCAGCCGCTGCTGAACCGCCGCTCCCGCGGAGTGGTGCCCACCGAGGCGGGCCAGGTGCTTGCCGGGCACGCGCGGAAGGTCATCGGGCAGATGCGCGCCGCCCAGTCCGACCTGGACCAGATCGCCGGCCTCAAACGGGGCTCGCTGACTGTTGGCACGTTTCCGACGCTCGCCGGCTCGTTCCTGCCGGTTGTCATCCGGGCCTTCAAGAAGAGGTACCCGGCAATCGGCCTGTCCCTGCGCAGTGCGCGCTTCGATGACCTGGTGAGCGACCTGCAGTCCGGGGTGACCGGGCTGTGCCTGCTCTGGGACTACCCCTGGAACCGCTTTCATGACGATTCCATCCGGATCACGGAGGTTTTCCAGGAAAGCACGGTCCTGCTGGTGTCCCGCAGCCATCCGCTGGCCGACCGCGACGAGATCCGGATGGAGGAGCTCCGCAAGGAATCGTGGATCGTGCGGGCCGAGGCGCACCCCGTCGTCGAAGTGCTGCAGCGCTCCGCCCACGAAGCCGGGTTCGAACCGACCATCGGCTTTTTGGCCAACGACTACCAGGAAGCGCAGGCGATGGTGAGCGTCGGCATGGGCGTGGCCATGGTGCCGAAGACGGCCGTGGCCCTGCAGCACCCGGACGTCCGGGTGATCAGCCTCGGCTCCGCCGCGCCCCTGCGGCGCGTGCTGCTCGCCCAGCGCCAAGACAAGGTCTACGCCCCGGCAGAGGTCGCGTTCCATTCCACATTGCTGGAAATCGCCCGGGAGCGCGCAGGGGACTACTTGTAACGACGGCGACGGCCCACGACGGCGGGCGGCGCCGCGTCCGGCGACGGTGGTGAAGACCTGCGCAGTCGGCGACTACTTCTTCGCGGCGCCAGCCTTCGACGCTTTCGGTGCCTTCGGCGGGAGGCCGGCCACGTGCTCGAACGCCTTTTCCACCCAGGCCTTGGCCCGCGCCTCATCGCCGTCGCCGTCGCCGTTCCAGACCTCCGGCAGACCGGTGTAGCCGCCCATCGGCCGCTCGGCCGGCCCGAACGGAACGGTCCGCTCCGTGCTTTCGAGCGCTTCCTTGTCCGCCGCGCCCAGCTTCACCCCGACGGTGGGACCGAACAGCCCGGCGAACATGTTGCCGTTCACGAACGCCCCGAGGTTCCCGAACATCGGCTTGACCACCACCTCGGCGCGGTCGGGCATGATCGCGCGGAAGTGTTCCTTGTCGGCGTCGGACGCTTTGGGCATCTCCATCTGTTCCTCCGGAAGCGGCTGGAGGGGCTCGGTCACCGCAGGATATGCCCGGCGCCGCGCCGGGTACAGGCCCCTACCCCCGCGCGGCCAGCCCCAGCACCCCGTCCCCGATCTCGAACGATGCTTTAGTACCGCGGCGGCGCCTGCCGGAAACGAAACTTCGGTGCACCGCTGTTAGCGCGAGTGCACTCTAGGAGGGTCGGTCGAGGGCAGCTAACTCCGACTGCCGTCGCTTTCGTGCAGCTTTGGCGCTCAACGGGACGAAGCGTTCGGACTCGGGAAGGGACGCGTAGATTTGGTCAGCCATTGCGACGGCCCACGCATTAGGTGACTCGAGGTAGGCTGCAGCGACATCCAGGCCGACCCAACCAAGACTCACTAAATGGCGCAAGACTTTGTTTGTTATGGCTTTCGCATCCGGAACTCGGGTTTGTTGGACTGAGACGTCGCATTCAGGATCGAGCAGTGGCAATGGCTCCTCCCGAATTCGAACAACTCTGTACCCAGCCTCGCGAAGCAATCCTGTTTTCACGTTGTCGCGCGCTTCGTGGGCTTTGCCCTTATGTGAGTACGAGCCATCAAACTCGATGGCGATCCGCAAGGATTTGATCAGGACGTCGACGCTGTGTGGCCTACTATGGCCAAGATCCAGGAGCTCTTGCCTCTTCGGATCAACGTCCTGAGGGAACACCGCTGCAAACTCGCACGCTATGGCAATATCGACTCTGGATCGGATGGTCGGAGCACACCATTTGCAGCCATCGTGATCCAGGGCGCGTGAACGAACCGTGGTTGCCCAGACGTGGGCAGCATCTTGAGGGCACAGCCACCAAACGCGACGGTTACTACCAACGGTCACGTCGGCAGGCGTCAGCGCTCCATTCTTGGTTGGGTGCCATTGCAGTGCAAGCGCGGGCCGGTTCACGTCTAATCGGTTGGCTTCCGTGGGTCGCTTGCCACTGCAGAACGGGCATCCCGCACCGCTGGCAGGTCTGGAGCTTACGGCAGCTATCCATCTGTGAGTGTCATCATTTCGGCATATCCAAGCGGCCCTGAAGTCGCTACCGATGGACACCTCATCGGGACGTTTGGTGTTTGCCGGATCCCACTCGGCGGCTAGGACTGGTCTTGTAGCGCCCACGCTGTTGGACGCATCAACCCTTTTCCCAACGCAATAGGGACAGCCCCGCCCGCGGAAGCGTGCGGCAGGGGAGGCGGCATACGTGTGCCGTTCGTCGTTCTGACAGGTCCACCAAACTTTCTTGTTGGACTGTGGCAATACGTCAGTGGGTGCGATACCCAGTTCGGACTTGTTGCGCTCGTGATTCCAAGTGGGGAGCAGGTCTGGCCTAGCCAAGGCGAAGTTGTTGGAGCCTGTCGCTTTCGTGCCCTTACAGGCGGCGCAGCCATGTCCCTTCGTCCGCACATACGGCGCGGTTAGCCAAGAGTGGCCCTTTTCGCAGAGCCACCAAATTTTGCGGTTGCTACCTGGCCGAACGTGAGAGGGCGGGAATGGGTTCTTGGTCTGATCCCATTCCGCAGCAATGGTCGGAAACAGATGTGCGAGCGACCGGACGCCCTCGTCCTTGACAGGCAGTTGTCGTCTTCCACGGCCGCTGGGAGGTGTCTCAGTCGCTGATTCCTGCGTGTGTGGCCCGGATTCCAGTGGTCCAGCGGCCGAGCCGGTGGTGTGGAAAACAATATCCAGAGGGACCTCTGCTGCACGGCTAAAGCTCAGGGAGTCACTCCCTTCTCGACTCGCGACGTTCAAGACAGCGTCCGACGTGCGCCGACGCTGACGGGACCGGCCGGCGCAACGTACTCCCGCCGTCGTCGTTCTATCCTTGCCTGCTGGCCGGGCGAGGGAACCCGTGCGCCTTTCGCCCGGTTGCACCTTGCGCAGGCGGCGACGAAGTTCTGCAAGTTGGTGGACCCGCCCTTGGACCACGGGAAGAAGTGATCTCCGTGCTCAGCGGGCCGCGAGCATCGTCGCCTGAATCCAGCCTCCATCTCGCACTGGCCACCGGCGCGCGCCATGCCCTCCCGGCGCTGCTGGCGGCTGAAACGCCGGACTGGGTCCCGCCGCCGGACATCCATGCCGTGGATGACCACAGCGACAATGAGCAAGACAACAATGAACAGCCCCGGGAGAGCGACCGCAGCCAGAACGCTGTCAAGAAAGCCGCGAAGGGCCCCGCTGACGGTTGGCGTGCTGTTCGCTGAGTCGGCTTTGCCTGTCCGTGTCAGCGCCAGGACAACCGAGACGGCTAACCACACAACCACAGCCGCATAAGCGAGACGCAGAGCCTGCCGGCTCCAGTAGATGCGCTTCAGTTCAACCATCGGTTCATTCCCCCAAATGAGCTCCAGCCGTGCTGCTCTGCGGCCACTGCAACAGATCGTATCGCTCATAACAGACAAACTGTCCGGGCTGCCCTTGAAGCCCTGGGAAGCTCCCGCCGTTCAGGGTCCGTAGTCCCTAACAAGCCCGCCGCGACGGTGCGAGGATCAGCAAGGTACCCGGGCACGCCGCAGCCCCGGGTGTCGAAAGATCGCCACCTCCACAGAAATGGAAAGGACCATCATGAAGGCAGCACGCTTCCATGCCCGCAAGGACATCCGAATCGAGGACGTTCCGGAGCCGGAGCTCCGGGCCGGCGCGGTAAAGATCGACGTCGCGTGGTGCGGCATTTGCGGCACGGACCTGCACGAATACCTGGAAGGCCCCATTTTCTGCCCGGCCCCGGGACAGCCGCATCCGCTCTCGCACGAGGAGTCGCCGGTGACTCTGGGGCACGAGTTCTCCGGCACGGTGTCCGAGGTTGGTGACGGGGTGGAGGGGCTCGCGGTGGGGGACAACGTCGTCGTCGAACCCTATTTTGTGGACGGCGACTGCGACATGTGCCAGGCGGGCAGCTACCACCTGTGCCGGCAGATGGGCTTCATCGGGCTCTCCGGCGGCGGTGGCGGGCTCAGCGAAAAGATCGTGGTTGACCAGCGGTGGGTGCACCCCATCGGCGACATCCCCCTGGATGAGGCGGCCCTGATTGAGCCGCTCTCCGTGGCGCACCACGCGGCGGCGCGCAGCGGAGCCAAGGCCGGCGACGTGGCCCTGGTGGGCGGGTCCGGCCCGATCGGGCTGCTGACCGCGGCCGTCCTCAAGGGCAAGGGCGTGACGACGATCATCAGCGAGCTGACCCAGGCGCGGAAGGAAAAGGCCCTCTCCAGCGGCGTGGCGGACCACGTGCTGGACCCCAGCCAGGAGGACGTCCCGGCCCGGGTGCTGGAACTCACCGGCGGGACCGGCGCCGACGTCGCTTTCGAATGTGCCGGCGTGAACGCGGTGCTGGACACCATGCTCGAGGCCGTCCGGCCCGGGGGAGTGGTGGTCAACGTCTCCATCTGGGGCGCGCCGGCCACCGTGGACATGCAGAAGCTGGTGCTCAAGGAGATTGACCTGCGCGGCACCATCGCCTACGTCCGGGACCACCCCGCCGTGATCAGGATGGTGCAGGAGGGCAAGGTAGACCTCAAGCCCTTCATCACCGGAAGGATCGCGCTCGACGACCTCGTGGAACAGGGCTTCGACACCCTGATCAACCACAAGGACACCGCCGTGAAGGTGCTGGTGCATCCCTAGCGGCGGAAGCTGAGAGGGGAGCCGTCGGCAGTCCCGAGCCACAGCTGTTCTCGCCCGGCCCGCATGCCTGGACCGCCTTCCCGCTGTTTAGTGCTACGAGCCAAGCACCGAATGCGCGATCAACATGTCGAGGCGCCGGATGTCCGCCTTCTTGCCCACCTTGATCTTGATGTGCCCGGCCCGGGTCCACAGCTCCAGTTCAGCATCCAGATCAAAGCGTCCCGCGTTCTCGGACGACCACATGTTGATGGCCGAGTAGGGCAGTGAGTAGACCTCTACCTTCTTGCCCGTGATGCCCTGGGCATCGCGGACGATCATCCGCTTGGTCGTGAAGATCGCGCTGTCCCGGAAGGTCCGGTAAGCGGCAACGGGCTCCTCGCCCGGGACCAGCAACTCCATGACGTCATTCGGAATCGGGCATTCCTCGACAAACATCCACGTCGTTACTGCTGCGGCTTCCAAAGAGGCTCCTTCTAAAGGGATAGTGTTTGCGTTCAGTGTTGCAAATCATGGGCTGGTTTTATCCCTTTCCGAACGGGCGTGTTGCCGGCACGACGTCGCGACCGGCTGTTGGCCCTCAAGCACGCGCGACCCATGGGCCCGCTGGTGTTTGAGGGGGAACCGCGGGGTAATTGGGTCGCTTTTTCCGGCGGCCCCGTCTTTCAGTCTTGAGTGTTGGCGTCAGCTGGGGGTGCCATGAGGCCCCGGAGATCCATTCTTCTCTTGAGGACGGAGACCTTCGGCGTCGGAAATCCTGCGTCCCGGAGTTCCTGTGCCTTCCATTGCGCACCCGTGGCCCTTTTGAAGGACTCGATATAGCGTCTTCGGGCTTGGTACAGCACCTGTTCAGCCTCATGCATTGCTTTAAACGTATCCAGCACATCTGCGGCGAGCTCGAGCTGCTGTTCCGTACGGCACTGATTTGTCCGACGGAGGAATTCCAAGGGGTCCTGGCTAGTCATGACTCATCGTATCGATCGGTAGCCACGACGGAACAGGACCATCGGGACGAAGTCGACTCGGGTTTTGAGACCCCGGCGGTCCGGTCCGCAGGGTCACGTCTTGGGGCCGCGCAAAACCCCCGGCCGAGCGGACTCGGCCGGGGGTTTCGACGGTTTCGACCCGCTCGGTACCTAGAGCCTCAGCACCGGAAGACGAAGTAGGCCCTACCTTGCCACCAGCCCCGGCACCCCGTCCCGGATCTCAAACGACGCCTTAGTGCTCACCGGTGCCCCCGGCGTCGTGACGTAGTCCAGCGTCCGGAAGGCGGCGGTCATGGCGTCCTTGGTGATGCGGGTGTTCACGTAGCCGCGGTTGTCGTTGTAGAACTTCAGGTGCGGGTTCCAGGCCATCGTGGCGTCCGTGGTGGAGCCGGTTCCATTGCCGGTCGAGGTGATCGAGGTGCACACCAGTTCGGAGCCGACCACGGGGGAGGCCGGGTCCTTGTAGTCCACCTTGACGTCGTTGGCCCAGTTGCGGTGCACGTCGCCGGTCAGGACGACGGCGTTCCGCACGTCCGCGTCCACCCAGCCCTGCGTGATCCGGCGCCGTGAAGCGGCGTAGCCGTCCCACCCGTCCATGGAGACGTCGTCGATCTCCGGAGCCTGGTTCCGGTCCCGCTCGGCGAAGAAGACCTGCTGGCCCAGGATGTCCCAGCGCTGCGTGGAGTTCCGGAAGCCCTCCAGCAGCCACTGCTCCTGCTCGGCGCCGGTGATGGTGCGGTCCTCGGCCAGCCGCTCGGCCACGTTCTTCCGCCAGCCGTCGCCGGCCAGCTGGTCATCCCGGTACTGCCGGGTATCCATCATGTGGAAGTTGGCCAGCTGGCCCCACTGCAGCCGCCGGTAGATCTTCATGTCGGCGCCAGCCGGCACGGACGAAGGCCGCAGCGGCATGTTCTCGTAGTACGCCTGGAACGCCGCCGCCCGGCGCTGCCGGAAGTGCTCGGTCGTGTCGTTCAGCTGCCCGGCGTCCCGGTTCTCCGGCACGTCGTCCGCCCAGTTGTTGTCCACCTCGTGGTCATCCCAGACCACCAGCCACGGCGCCACGGCGTGCGCGGCCTGCAGGTCGGCGTCGGCCTTGTACTGCGCGTGCCGCTGCCGGTAGCCGGCCAGGTTCACCGTCTCCGGGCCCTCGTGGTCGCGCGGGTTGCCGCCGCCGATCACGTAGCTGTCCTTCTTGTACTCGTACAAGTAATCGCCCAGATGCAGCACCAGGTCGGGGTGGTCCTGCGCCAGCCGGGCGTAGGCGGTGAAGTAGCCGTGCTCGTACTGCGCGCAGCTGGCGAACGCCATGGCCAGCGCCGCCGGCGTCTCGTGCAGCGCCGGGCTGGTCAGCGTGCGGCCGACGGCGCTGAGGTGACGGCCGGCGCGGAACCGGTAGAAGTATTCACGCCCCGGCCGCAGCCCGCGCAGCTCCACGTGCACCGAGTGTGCGGTCTCGATCCGGGCCTGCTCGACGCCGCGTGCCACGACCGTGCGCATAGCCGCGTCCTCGGCCACTTCCCAGGCCACCGCAACGTTCCGGGCGGGCATGCCGCCCAGGCCGTCCTCGGCCACGGGGTCCACGGCCAGTCGCGTCCAGAGCACGAAGCCGTCCGGCCACGGTTCGCCGGAGGCGATGCCGAGCCGGAACGGGTCGGTGCGGAGACCGGCGTCGTCCGCGGGGGAAACGGCGACGGCGGCGCCCGGCCAGGCGGCGACGAGCCCGGCACCGAGGCCGGCGGAAAGAACGGATCTGCGGGAAATGTTGTCCATGCCCGCCACGCTATTCACGCCGGATTGACCCAATCCAAGGAAGACATGAATGGGCAGTTAACTGCGTGACAAGACCTGACACAACAACCGCGCCCGCCGGGTTCCGGTGGGCGCGGTTGTCGGGAAGGAGCGGTGCTCCGTGCGGGCTCTGGCTTAGGCGTGTGCCTTGGCGCGGCCCTTGGTGAGGATGACTGCCAGCGCGATCATGCCGGCGCCGAGCACCAGGTGCAGGATGTTGTCCAGGCTGTTCAGCGGCACGAAGTCGCCGGCCGAATCCTCCGGGACCACCAGGCCATACACGAACAGGACCAGGTAGACGACGCCGCCGTAGAGCAGGAAGGAGCGGGCGCCGGTGGCAGTGCGGGCCAGCAGCAGGCCTGCGGCGCCGAAGAGCAAGTGGACGATGTTGTGCAGGACCGAGACCTGGAACAGGCCCAGCAGCATGGCCTCGGAGTGGTGGCCGGCGAACTGCAGTGAATCGTAGTTGGTGGTGATTCCCGGGACGAAGCCCAGGATGCCGACCAGCAGGAAGACGGCGCCGACGGCGAGGCTGGCCTTTTGGACGGTGGTGCGGGTTGCGGTTCGGGTGTGGGTCGTGGTTGTCATAGCTGGCTCCTTGGGTGCGGGCTTGCGGTGAGGGAGCGGCCTGTGGTTCGGCCGGTCCTGTGCTTATGCCAGCAATTCGGAGGACTCGGGGCGGTGGATTGCTCGCGGCAGTATCAGGCCTTCCTGCTGCGAGCCGAAGGCACCCCCGGCGGCTACCCGCGGCGACAAGCAGCGGCGGAAGGGGGGAAGCGTCTGTAAGGATGGACTCATGGTTCAGCACAGCATTCGCCAATACCAGGACTCGGTCACGGTCAACGCATCAGCCGAGACGCTCTACGACCTGGTTTCCGACATCACCCGTACCGGCGAGTGGAGCCCGGTTTGCACGTCATGCTGGTGGGACGACGAGGACAGCGCCGGCCAGGTCGGTGCCTGGTTCACGGGCCGCAACGAGCTTCCGACGCGGTCCTGGGAAACCCGGTCGCAGGTGGTGGCGGCCGAGCGTGGCCGCGAATTCGCGTGGGTGGTGGGCGGCAAGTATGTGCGCTGGGGCTTCACCCTCACCCCGTCCGACGCCGGAACTGTCCTGAGCGAGACGTGGGAATTCCTGCCGGAGGGGATCGCCATGTTCGGGGAGAAATTCGGCGACGGGGCGGACGCCCAAATCGCGGACCGCACCCAGCAGGCGCTCGACGGCATTCCGAGGACGCTCGCAGCGATCAAGCGGATCGCCGAGTCCAGCAATCCGGCTGGCGTCGTCCGAGCCTAGCGCTACTGGGCTCCCGTCCCGGCGCGGAACTCCCGCACCCGGGCCTGGTAGGCGCCGTCGTTGCAACCTCGCGGGCTGAAGTCGCACTATGAGCTGACCCAAACCATTGACTCATGGGCAGAGTTGCTCTACGTTCTCGAACTACAGAACCATTCATGCATTTTGTAAAAGCGGAAAGCGTGATTTTCATGGGGCTCAGCCATGATTGAGACGAACGACAATGTGCTCATGATTCTTGGCGGGGATGGGTATTTAGGCTGGACGCTGGGTCTGGCGATGGCCAACCGCACCGGCCGGCAGGTGGTTCTGGTAGACAACCTCATCAAGCGCCGCTGGGAAAAGGAAGCCCGGGCCAAGGTCCTGGTGCCCCTACGGAGCCCCGAAGTGCGCATCGCGGAGTACACACGGATCTTCGGGAAGGCGAATCTCTCATTCGAGAAGGTTGAACTGCTGGATCCAAAGGCAGTTGAGAACGTCCTAGCAAAGTACCGGCCCGCCGTGGTCATTAATGCGGCCCAGCAGCCCTCGGCGCCGTTTTCAATGAGCAGCGCCGAAAATGCGGCCGCCACTTTTACGAACAATATCGTCGGCCACCTCAACGTGCTGTGGACTATCGCGCACCTGAGCAAAGCGACTAAATACATCAAGCTGGGCTCTGGAGGCTGCTACATGGCCACCGATACCGATGCTGTCCCGCTTGGCAAGCACGACTTCGCTTTCGAACACGAAGGCCGGCAGCACAAGGTCCTGCAAAGCTTCCTCCCGATGCAAGCCACCGACTTTTACCATCAGTCGAAGATCGCCGACCTGCTGATTGATGACCTTTGCTCCAAAATGTGGGGCTTGAAAGTCATGACAGTCCAGCAAGCCACCATCTTTGGCGCAACGATTCCGGAAAACCATGCACCCGAGCGGGGCGGCCTGGCTGCCAGGTTCAATTACGACGCCGTCTTCGGCACGGTCATCAACCGCTTTGTCTGCCAGGCCGTCGTCGGCCATCCCCTCACTGTCTACGGCGACGGCACCCAGAAGACCGGCCTGATAAGCCTGACCGATACGGTCGAAAACTTCCTCAAGTTGATCGACCTCGACGTCGAGGCCGGTGAACACCAGATGGTGCACAATTTCACCCACCGCTTGAGCATCGGCGAAATAGCCCAAAAACTCGCAGACATCGATTCCTCGGTCAAAATCGAGCATGTCGCCAACCCCCGCCAGGAAGCGACCGGCAAGCTGGAACCCCATGTCGAGGTGCACGAGGCCATCAGGGCCTGTCACAGGGACCTGGAGGCCCGGCTGCAGGCAGAATTGGCCGCCATGCTCGAGTTCACGCGCCGCTACAAAGACAACATCGAGCCGTCCATCATCATGCCGAGGGTCAAGTGGTCGCCCACCGAACAAGCTGCTGCCCGCTAACCCCTTGCCCGCTGACCCGCTGCCCGCACAGACCCACCGCCCGCCCTTGCCAGCCGCGTAAACGCTAGGTTCTGCCGCCGTCGAGGAATTCCCGGGTAAGCCGGGCCAAAACCGCGACGTCTTCCAGCCTGGACTCGTGGATGAAGGAGATTCGGGCTACGTCCTGGATGGGCTTGAGGTAGATGCCGCGCTCCGTCAGGAATCCGCATAGGCCGGCCGGATCGGGGGTGCGGATCGAGACGATGTTGCTTTGCTGCGTGCCGTGATCAATAAAGTCCAGGTTGTGTTCGTGCAGAACAGCCTTGATCCCCGCTAGAAGCTCAAGGTTTTTCTGTTCGATGGCGTCCATCCCAACGGCGTTGGTTTCCCTTAGTGCCGCATGCAGGGCCGCCAGCCCGCTGACATTTTGGGTGCCATCCTGGAAGCGCGCGGCCGTACTTTTCAGCACGTAGGAATTCTCGTCGAAGCGTTCCACGCTGCGAATGCCCGCTTTGCTGTCGCGCAAGAAGGGCATGACGTTCCGGTTTACGTACATGAACCCGATGCCCATTCCGGCGCGCAGATACTTTTGGCCGCCGCACACCAGGATGTCCACCGGGGTTTTGGCCAGGTCAATCCTCCGCGCACCAAGGTGCTGGACGGCGTCGACAATCAGGAAGATGCCCCGGCCGTGGCACACGTCCGAAAGTAAGCCGAGAGCGGGCATGAATCCGTCGTACTGCTGGGCCGAGGAGATGCTTATGGCCCTGGTTTGGGGGCCGATGCTCTCGAGCAAACGCAGGAACGCGCCTTCATTGTCGCGGCCCGTGATTACCTTCACGGTCACGCCGTCTTGGCGCTTACGCAGCCACGGCAGCAGATTTGCGGGATATTCGTTGCCGAGCACCAATACCTCATCGCCCCGCTGCAACGGCAAGGCTTCGCTCGCCATCATGATGCCTTCGGTCGTATTTTTTAGGTACGTGACTTCCTCCGCCGAACAATGGAGCAGCCGGGCGGCTTCGGTGGCCATGTCGTCTGCCAGTGTGTCGTATTGGTAGAGAACTTCGGGAGGCCCATAGAGGTAAAAATCCGCCATGAATGTGCGTGCGGCTTCATAGGCGGCCCGGCTCATCGGCGCAACGGTGGCATAGTTGAAAAGTATTTTCTCGGATAACGGCGTGAGGCCTTTGCGGACTGGGCCGGGGAGCGCCGCAGCCTCGATTGCCTGCGCTTTGGAGGCCAGAGTTGCACTCTTACGCATGGTTGCCTCCCCGCCTGGCACCTCTACCTCGACCCGTACTGAGTGAAGCTCAAGTTATAGCCCCGGTGACCGCGTGTCACGAGTAGTCAATACCCGGAAAGCGCCCGCTTTCAGAAGGCATGCCGCTGCGGGGCCGGGGGATGCGCCCGGGAATTCTCCCTCGGGAACCGGACTGCGACGGTCCGCGGCGAGGTCCCAAATCCAGGTCCGCGAGCTATTGCCGGCCAGCAGCAAAATGTAACGAACTGGTAACATGGGGCTGATGCCGAAACAGTCTGGAACCACCCGAGTCACGCAATTGGACGGCCTCCGTGGGCTCGCCGCCCTGGTGGTCGTCGCCTGCCACGTGCTCTCCGTCGTGCCCGGAATTGGCCACGTCGTGTTCGATGAACGCTCCCGTCCGCTCAACAGCGCGGAGATGTGGGCGGTGTTCTCGCCGCTGCACTTGCTCTGGAACGGCACGCCGGCGGTCCACGTGTTCTTTGTGCTCTCCGGCTTTGTCCTGATTCTGCCCCTTACCCAGGCCGGCCGGGGCAAGGGCTGGGCCTCGTATTACGTCAAGCGGCTGCTGCGGCTCTACCTTCCGGCCTGGGCGGCCCTGGGGCTTGCGGCGGCGCTGATCGCGCTGGTGCCCCGCACGGCGTCGCCGTTGCAGAGTTCGTGGGCTGACATGTACGTGGTGGACCCCGAACTTGGCCGGGTGGCCCGCGACGGGTTGCTGGTGCTCGGCGCGAGTACCGTGAATACGCCGTTATGGACGCTGCGGTGGGAGGTGCTGTTCTCGTTGCTGCTTCCGCTTTACGTCCTGATCGCCCTCAAGTGGCGGCGCATCTGGCACCTGAAACTGGCGCTCGCCGTCGGCCTGACCGTGCTGGGCGCCCTGCAGGAAGTGCAGTGGCTGATCTACCTGCCGATCTTTGCCATCGGTGCGATCCTGGGCGTCGAGCGGGACCGGATCCGGGAGCTGACCGACTCTTGGCCGCGGCTCGTCTGGCTCCCGTTGACCGCCGCTGGGCTCTTCCTGGCCAACGCCGAATGGATCAGCCCGGCCAAACCCGTCAAGGGTGTGGAGGCGCTCATCACCGTCGGCGCCACACTGCTCGTCCTTGTGTTCCTGCTGACCGCTTCCGCGAAGAAGTTGGGAGACACCGCCGCCGCACAATGGCTGGGCCGCATCTCCTTCAGCCTGTACCTCGTGCACCTGCCGATCATCCTGGCCTGCGTGACGCTAATGCGGGGAGTCTCGCTGCCGCTGGCGCTCGCCGTCGCCGTCGTCCTCTGCTTCGCGGCGGCTGAACTGTTCTACCGCTATGTGGAACAGCCTGCCCAGCGCCTCTCGATCGCTGCCGGACGTGCGGTGGACCGGCGCCTTGGCGGCAACAGGGGCGGGCAAACCCCGGTGGTGCCGGACGTCGCGCCCGAGGCGGCGACGACGTCGGCCGCCAGCGTCCGGGAGCGGGAGCCCGTCTCCTAGCCGGCCCGAGGGGTGGAGAAATCGTCGTCGGTCGATTGGTAAGTGGTGCGCTCTGGAAGCGCCATTGCCGGCCGACAATTGGGCTGCTTTTCATTCGTTAGGAATCGGCTGGAAACGGGTAGGTAATTCCAGCGAAAGCTGTGGCATAGTTCTCTCAGTTGAATCTTGAAGTAGTTGAATATTGGGGGAATGAGCTTTGAAAGTTTGCCGCGCCACACCCGCTTCGTCTTGGACACGTCGCCTAGCGGAATTGATCACAGTCGTTGCAGTTGTCACTGCCTCCGGGGTGCTGCCTGCAGTCGCATCTTCGGACGTTACGAGTACCAGTGAGCCGACTGCCGTTGTTCAAGACAGCACGCTGACCGTCTCAACCCCGTCTCTTTCGGGCGACGCCACGGTAGGTGCGACGCTGACGGTCGATCCCGGTCTCTGGACCCCGGGCACCACATTCGAGTATCAGTGGCTGGCTGATGGAGTTCCCCTGGCGGGGGCGACCGAGGCCGCCCTGCTCATTGGCGCAGACCACGTCGGGAAGGCGATCTCGGTACAAGTGACCGGCTCCAATCCCGGCTACGACGTGAGCACGGTGACGTCCGCTGCCGTGGTGGCCAAATACGCCCTCGCCGCTGGCACCCCTAGTATCTCTGGCACTACCAGGGTCGGATATGTACTGTCCGCCGACCCCGGCAGTTGGGCACCGTCCTCCGTCTCGTTTAGCTACCAGTGGTACCGCGCCGGAGTTGCCATCACCGGTGCTACGGGGTCGACCTACACCCTGACACCAAGTGACCTGGGTACCTCGCTGGTAGTGGGCGTGGCCGGTTCCAAGCCCGATTACACCACCGCAACGGCCCTGTCCGCGGCGACCGGGATGGTAACGGAGGGTGCGCTGCTCGGGTCTGCGCCCCGCATCACCGGTACGGCCCGGGTGGGATACGTCGCAACTGCGAATCGCGGCTCTTGGTCGCCGGCCCCCTCGGCGTTCCGCTATCAGTGGTACCTTGCCGGTCGAACAATTTCTGGAGCGACCGCTGCCACTTATAGAATCCCCGCCAGCGCCGCCGGTGCGAGACTCACCGTCCGCGTCACCGCTTCCGCGGCTGGCTACACCACCGTCAGCAAGTTGTCCGCAGCGACTGCGGTAGTGGCGAAGGGTGTGCTGGCAGGGTCCACGCCTCGGATTACCGGCACTGCCCGCGTTGGACGTGTGCTGACCCTCAGCCGTGGATCCTGGTCCCCGGCGCCCGTTGCCTACCGCTACCAGTGGTACCGTTCCGGCCGGGCGATTGCTGGGGCAACCGCCGCGACTTACCGGATCCCCGCCAGCGCTGCCGGTTCGAGACTCACAGTGCGCGTTACTGCATCTAAAGCCGGCTACACCACTCTCGGCAAGACCTCCGGAGCAACTGCTGTCGTGGCTAAGGGCATACTGGCGGGGTCGACCCCGCGCATTACCGGTACGGCCCGCGTGGGGCGTTTGCTGACCCTGAACCGCGGATCCTGGTCGCCCGCCCCTGTCGCATTCCGTTATCAGTGGTACCGCTCCGGTCGGGCGATTGCTGGGGCAACCGCCGCGACTTACCGGATCCCTGCCAGCGCTGCGGGTGCCACTCTGTCGGTCCGCGTCACCGCGTCCAAGGCCGGATACACAACCCTCGGCAAGTCTTCCGCCGGCCGCAGAGTTGCCGTTCCTGCGCCCGCTGCCCCGGTTCCCGTCGTTTCGGCGGTTTACTACGCTAACTGCTCTGCTGCCAGGGCGGCGGGCGCGGCCCCGATCTTTATCGGACAGCCAGGTTACAGAAGCCCTCTTGACCGGGACAGTGACGGTATCGCCTGCGAGTAGGGCCCTGAAGCTCCGGATGCCTAGCCAGGGGGAGTTTTCCAGAGCTCCTCAGAATGGGAGGTTGGGTGTCCGGGCCCGAGGGGACCGCGGGGCTGTATGACGCGTGGTAAACCGGCCCGCCAAACTCCGGTAGAGTAGATCCTGTTGTTGTGTTTATGCAGTTCGTAGTTCAGGCAGTACGCACGGTCGAAAGCCCGTGTTCTTCTGAAGCAGCGGTTTTGAGCACCCCACACTGGAGGACCCGAAAGTCGGGACTTTTCCTCCACCTTCACGAAGGACAAAAATAATGGCTACTGGTACCGTCAAATGGTTTAACGCTGAAAAGGGCTTCGGCTTCATTTCCCCCGATGACTCCTCGCAGGACGTTTTCGCGCACTACTCCGCGATCAACTCCTCCGGCTTCCGCTCCCTCGAAGAGAACCAGAAGGTCTCCTTCGAAACCGAGCAGGGCCCCAAGGGTCCTCAGGCCACCAACATCCAGGCTCTCTAATTCCTTAGAGACCCGGGACCGTTAGGTTTCGAGCAGGGCCCGTCTTCGGACGGGCCCTGCTTTTGTTTAACCCGGAAGTGCCCCGCGGCGCTGTCCCCTCCCCGGAAACGCCCCCTAGACACCGCACACCCGCGGGAGCATTCTGATGCTGTCCGCGGTCGCCACCACGCGGAACCCCAAGGAGCGGCGAGGGAAGCTGGCATCAGACCATGAGCGAAGCACCAGACGCCCGGCAACGGCTGTCCGACCGGATCGACGAGAAACAACGGGCCGTCCGTGCCTACCTGGCCCGTGAACGGCCCCGGCGGAACCGGCTTTCCAACGTCAGCATCGTGGGCAGCGGCCTGGCCGCCGCACTCACCGCCGGACCCGCGGTAGGCGGCACCGGCTTCACCCACGCCACGGCCGGCCTGCTCTCGCTCAGCGAGGACTCGATCGTCTGGCGGGTGCTGTGCCTGCTCGCCGTGATCCTCTCCGTCGCCGCCGCGCTGTCCACGAACTTCGCCACCTCACGCTCCGTCGCGGACCGGGTCAGCGCCGCGGAGACCTGCAGCGCCCAGCTCGAAAGCCTCGCCGTCTCGCTGGACGTCGGGCACATCGACGTCGACGAAGCCGTCAAGCTCTACCAGCAGTACGCCGGGCAGGTTCCGTTCGTGGACACCGCACGCGCTTGAGGGCGCCCAGCTCGGTTGCTCTCTCACCTATGGCTGTTCTGGAGCCGTCAGAACAGCCCTAGCTGAGAGAGCATCCGGGGCCGCTGGCACGGCACCCGCCGCAACGGCAGGGCGCACCCGCCCGACGTCGGCCCGGTCCGCGGACGGGCGCACCAACCCGACGTCGGCCCCGGCGGCGGGCCGATTCACCTCGCCTGCCGCCGTGCCACCCACCCCGCCAGCGCCGGGTTGTCGATCTCTTTGGCGAGCCATTGCGCCGATTCCGCGGCGTCCGGATCGCCCAGCGCGGCCCGGTGCGACTGCGCGCGCACCGCGAATTCGCGCATCCCCGACCGGCTGGCCAACGAACCCAGCCGGTCGGCGAACTCGGAGGCCCGCGGCGACCCGGCCGCCAGCGCCACCTCGGCCGCGACGTCCAGCAGCCGGGCCGAGTACCAGAGATACCACGGGCTCGGTTCCAGGCCGCGGCCCACCCAGTGCTCCGCGGCGGCCAGGTCCCCGTGCGCCAGGAACAGCCGCGCCTCGGCCCCGGCAGCGAGGGCCATGTAGCAGTGGTCGCCGGCCAGCTCGGCCATCACCCAGGACCGGTCGATCATTGCCGCAGCCTGCTCGAGCTTTCCTGCGGCCAGGTAGGTCTCGCCGCGCAGCCCCGCGACGAAGGGTTCGAACGCCGTCCAGTGCTCCGCGGCCACGCCGGCCAGAGCACGGTCCAAACACGCTCCCGCCGGGCCCAGCTCGCCTCGGATCAGATGTACCCGTCCCAGCAGCGCCTCACCGAATGCCTGCTGCCGGCGATTCCCCGCCTCGGCAGCCAGCCGCACGGATTCCGCCAGGGCAGCCACAGCATCCCCGTAGCGTGCGATGTCCGAGGCCAGCATGCCCTGGATGGCCAGAACCCTCGATTGCTCGTCCGGGAATCCCTTGGCCGCCCGCATGGCCTTCGCCAGCCAGCCGGCGGCCCGGTCCGGCACGCCCCGCTGCACGGCCAGGTAGCCCAGCTCCCGGTAGGCGGCAGCGGCGGTGCGGGAGCCGCCGTCGGGCGCTTCCGCGGTCAGCGCGCGGTGCAGGAAGTCGGCCACCTCGGCGCCGCGTCCGCCCGCCTGGTGGATCACCGCCCCGGCGAGGGTGACCAGCGCCTCGGCCAGCAGGTGACGCTCGCCCGCCCGTTGAGCCAGTTCGACGGCGAGGCGCAGCTGCGCGAGCCCGCGGTCCACCGCGCCGGCCGAGAGCGAGGTGGCGCCGGCGTCGAGGTAGGACCGGACGGTGGCCGCGTTCGCCGGAGTGCTGGCATCCGCGGCGGACCCTGGTTCCGAGAGCGCCCGGCTGACCTCCTCCGGCAGCGGCAGGCCCAGCTCCGCGCGGTACAGCTCGCCGAACCTGGTGACCTGCTCGCGGGCGCGGCGCCGCTCACCGAGGGCCACCAGCGCCTTGACCAGCACTGCGGCGCAGTCGGTGTTGAACGGATCCCGCTGCAGCGCCCGGGATGCGAGGGCGGCCGCCTCCGCCGGGGCGCCGGCCGCCAGCGAGGCCAGCGCGGCGTCGTAGAGCAGGGACTGCACCGCGTTCTCCAGCCGGAACCGCTGGTCCGCGAGCCAGGACTCGAACACCGGACTGTCGGCGAAGTTCAGGCCCTCCAACAGCTGACCCTCGAACCGGCGCGGGTCCACGTCCCGGGCGGCGGCGGAACCGAGCTCCAGCACGTCGCAGCGCCAGGGCGGCGCCAGCTCCAGGCGTAAGGGGTCGCCCGCGATCGCCGGCCCGCCGAGCACCCGGCGCAGCTCGGACAGGTTCCATCGCAGGGCACCCAGGGGATCCGCGGCGTCCGGGAAGAGCAGCGCTGCCGTTCGGGCGCGCGCGACGCCGGCCGGGCTCAGGGCGAGGTAGGCCAGTACCGCCCACGCCTTGCGGCCCCGGGGCTGCGCGGGAGGCGTGCCCCTCTGTTGAGGGCCCGCGGGCGCTGTGTCAGGGGGTTCGATCCGGGGCGGGCCGAGGAGCCGAATCCAGGTGTCGGCCATACCGGCAATTTTACCGCCGGAACGCCGCTCACACGCCGGCTCACACGGTCCCAAAAGACACTGAAGCCATCCAGTCACCACCCACCACCGAGGTGCAATACCAATGGAAGTTCTCGCTATCCTGCTCGCCGGTTCCGCGCTGGTCGCGATCCCCGGGACGTTCGTCGCCATCCTCCGGGACGGCCACGGCCACACCCCCGAGGTGCGGTCCACCGAACCGTGGAAAGCCGGCAATCTGCCGAGCGAACCGTACGCGTCGGCGAATCGGAGTTTCCCGCCCGCGCTCTGGTTCCGGTAACCCGCCGGCGTCGGGCGCTGGCCCGGTGCCGTTCACTCGCCCGCCACCGACGGTTCACGCGGACCGTCAAGGCTGGGACGCATGACTGATTTCACCCGCCGCAATGTCCTCAAAGGTGCCCTGGCCGCTGCCGGCGCCGCCGCCGTCGTCCCCGCTACGGCTGGAGCGGCCAGCGCCGCCCGTCCCGCCGGCGTCGCCCTGGTCCGCAACCGCCTAACCTTGCCGTCCGGCATCGCCACCGGCGACGTCACCACCGGCTCCGGCGTGCTGTGGTCCCGCGCGTCGGGCCCGGGCCGGTTGGTGGCGAACCTGCTGGCGGTCGACGACGGCGGGTCCCCGCTCCGCGGCGGCCGCGCCTTCCGGCGGGTGCTGCGGGGGAGCGCCGCGTCCGAGGCGACCGACTTCACCGCCAGGATCAACGCCGAACACCTGCCCGCCGGGACCCGCTTCGCGGTCAGCATGCACTTCGAGGACGCCGACGGTCACGCCGGCGAGACCGCGCAGGGCTCCTTCAGCACCGCCCCGGCCACCGGGCTGCTCCGCAGTGGCCGCGCCGCGCGGGGCCAGAGCTTCGTCTGGAGCGGCGACACCGCCGGCCAGGGCTGGGGCATCAACGAGGAGATCGGCGGGATGCGCGGCTACGCGGCCATGCACGCCACTGCGCCGGATTTCTTCATCCACTCCGGTGACACGATCTACGCCGACGGTCCGATCAGCGCCGAGGTGACCGAGCCGGACGGCCAGGTGTGGCGCAACCTCGTCACCGAGGAAGTCTCCAAGGTGGCCGAAACGCTCAACGAGTACCGTGGCCGGCACCGCTACAACATGATGGACAAGAACATCCGCGCGCTCTACGCGGAGGTCCCGGTCATTGCCCAGTGGGACGACCACGAGACGCACAACAACTGGTACCCGGGCCAGATCCTGACCGACAGCCGCTACACCGAACGCCGCGTGGACGTGCTCGCCGCCCGCGGCCGCCAAGCGTGGCAGGAGTACCAGCCGATCGCGGGCGTCAGCGCCGGCGGCACCGGCTTCGAGCCCGCCCGGATTTACCGCAAGATCAGCCGCGGCCCGCAGCTGGACATCTTCTGCCTCGACATGCGCACCTACAAGGACGCCAACACGGACGGCAAAGAAACCCACCTCACCCACATCCTCGGCCAGGAACAGGCCGACTGGCTGATCCGCGAGGTGAGCAAGTCCAAGGCAACCTGGAAAGTCATCGCCAACGACCTTCCGCTGGGCCTGGTGGTGCCGGACGGCCCGGTCAACCAGGAGTCACTCTCAAACCGCGACGCCGGCGCCCCCTTGGGCAAGGAGCTCGAGCTCGCCGGGGTGCTCTCCGCGTTCAAGCGCAACCGGGTTAAGAACGTGGTCTGGCTGACCGCCGACGTGCACTATTGCGCCGCCCACCACTACTCGCCCGAGCGCGCCGCCTTCACCGACTTCGATCCGTTCTGGGAATTCGTGGCCGGTCCCATCAACGCCGGCAGCTTCGGCCCGAACGCCCTGGACGGCACCTTCGGCCCGGAGGTGGCGTTCTTCAAGGCCGGCGCCTATGCCAACGAATCCCCGCGCAGCGGCGAAAGCCAGTACTTCGGCCACGTGGACCTCGGCGCCGACGACGTCTTTACGGTCAGCCTGCGCAACGCCAACGGCGCAGTGTTGTGGAGCAAGGCGCTGCAGCCCGAGCGGTAGGCGGGGAGCGGCGGCAGCCCGGCGTCGGGACCCAAGTAGCTCGCAGTTGTTGTCGTTATGAGCGCTCAAAACGACAACAACWGCGAGCCAGTTGGGCGGACAGGGTGGGTTACGGCGTCGGCATGCCGCCGTTGACGTTGAGCGTCTCACCGATCACGTAGCTGGACTCGGCCGAGGCGAGGAACACGTAGGCGGGCGCCAGTTCGGCCGGCTGACCGGCGCGCCCCAGCGGCGTTTCCTTGCCGAACTCCGGCAGGTCCTCGGTGGGCTGGCCGCCGCTGGCCTGCAGCGGGGTCCAGATCGGGCCGGGCGCCACGGCGTTGACCCGGATGCCCTTGGGCGCGAGCTGCTGGGCCAGGCCCTTGGTGAAGTTGTTGATCGCTGCCTTGGTGGAGGCGTAATCCACCAGGGTTTCGGAGGGCTTGTACGCCTGGATCGACGTGGAGTTGATGATGCTGGAGCCGGCCGGCAGGTGCGGCAGCGCCTCTTTGGTGAGCCAGAACATCGCGTACACGTTGGTCTTGTAGGTGTGGTCGAACTCGACGTCGGTGATGTCGCCGAGGGCCTTCTGCGCCACCTGCTTGCCGGCGTTGTTGACCAGGATGTCCAGGCCGCCGAGTTCCCGCACGGCCGTCTCCACGAGTTCCCGGCACACCGCCGAATCCTTCAGGTCGCCGGGGACCTTGACTGCCTTGCGGCCGGCTTTTTCGATCAGGTTCGCGATCCGGGTGGCGTCTTCTTCCTCTTCGGGAAGGTAGGACATCACGACGTCGGCCCCTTCGCGGGCGAACGCGATCGCCGTCGCGGCGCCGATTCCGGAGTCCGCGCCCGTGACGAGTGCCTTGCGGCCTTCCAGCCGGCCGGTGCCGCGATAAGTTTCCTCGCCCAGATCCGCCTTGGGCGTGAGCTTGGCGTCCAGGCCGGGTTCCGGCTGGCTCTGCTCGGGCGGCTCAATCTGCTCGTACGCCGTAACGGGGTTCCTGAACGTGTACTGGTCAGTCATAGTTCTCCTCCGATGGTTGCGTTGCGCCCGGCACCTTTTGCGGGGCCGGACATCGACGGCGGGTGGATAGCACAACACGCTAAGCATGCTTAGTAATTACCCTAGTCAGATCGGGGGAGCGGATGCAACGAGGTTGCGGCCGGGTTCCCGATTGGCTTTGGACGACCATCCTCGACCGTTGTCGGCCGGGGGTGAAGTGTGCTTCACTTTTTAGGTGGAGGGGAGTATCCCCCAAATGTTCCGTCGTCAGTACGGCCGCCCCTGAGCGGCCCGGCGGGCAGGCCCGTTGGGGCCGGGAGAGACCTCCAGTTGGTATTGACTGACTGGAAGCGGGTGCTCCTCGATGAATGTTCCTTTCTGGGCCTGGTTGGCCGTCCTTGGCGTGATTGTCCTGATGCTGGCGGTAGACCTCTTCGCCCACCGCAAAGCCCACGTGATCGGCGTTCGTGAAGCGGCCCTGTGGTCCGCGGTCTGGGTCGCGTTCGGCGTTGGCTTTGGCGTCCTGGTGTGGCAGCTCTACGGGGCCGAGTTCGGCCAGCAGTACTTCGCCGGCTACCTGATCGAAAAATCCCTGGCGGTAGACAACGTCTTCATCTGGGCGATCATCTTCACCTACTTCGCCGTGCCCCGCGAGTTCCAGCACCGGGTGCTTTTCCTTGGCGTGCTGGGCGCCCTGGTGTTCCGCGGCATCTTCATCGCCGCAGGCTCCGCCATCATCGCCAGTGCCGGGTGGGTGCTGTACCTCTTCGCGGCGTTCCTGCTCTTCACCGGCTACCGGATGATCCGCCAGCGCAACGAGCACCCCGAGCCGGAGAAATCACGGGCGTTGAAACTCTTCCGCCGGTATGTCCCAATGACGGATAAGTTCCACGGGCAGAAATTCCTGGTCCGCAAGAACGGCCTGGTGCTGGCCACCCCGTTGCTGGCCGTCCTGGCCCTGGTGGAGGTCACTGACATCATCTTCGCCGTCGATTCGATCCCGGCGATCTTCGCGGTCACCGATGAGGTGTTCCTGGTCTTCACCGCCAACGCCTTCGCGATCCTTGGCCTGCGTGCCATGTACTTCCTGCTCGCCGACCTGATTCACCGGTTCATCTACCTCAAGGTCGGCCTGGCGCTCGTCCTGGTCTGGGTCGGCATCAAGATGCTCCTGAAAATCGACATCTACTACATCCCCACCCCGCTGTCCCTGGGTGTCATCGCCACGATCCTTGGCATCTCTATCGGTGCCAGCCTGTGGGCCACCCGCGGCCAGGAGCGTAAGGCTCCCGAGGGGCCGGCGCGGGCTCCGTTCGGGACCGCTACCGCCGCCGAGATGGCTGGGCTGGAACCACTGTGGCGGCGTCCGTCGCGTAAGCAAACGACGACGGCGGGCGGCGGTGGGGAGGGGGAGCCCGGAAGTGGGGGACAGGACGCTCCGGAGGCCGAGGCTCCGGCGCCCGAGGCTCCGGCACCGGTTACCAGGGCATCGGACGCTCCGTAGCCGGGACGCACGCGACGGCAGGGAACGAACGCGCATGAACGACGACGGGCCGCTGCTGGCCCGGCGCATGCTGCGTCTCAGGCTGGGTCGATCGCCGTCGGCTCGGACTGTGACCCACTCCATACGAGCCCAGTGCCGGCCGGTTGGGGTCCCTGGGCCTGCTGCAGCGGCTGAAATCCGCGCCGTTCCGGGGATTGTGACGGGCAGAGGCGTCCCTGGGGGTCGATTTGTTCCGGGTCGGGTTGGTGTGTAGAGTAGTTCGAGTCGCCGCCGCTGAAGCGGAAAGATAGCGACCGACCCCCTTGTTGAACGGCCTGGAAAATGGTGCGGATTTCCGTGCTGGTTTTTTGGGTGGGGACCCTTCCATTGCTTCGAATTCGGCGAATACGCTGGTTTGCAAAGCGGTTGGTGATCGGGTAAGTTTGAAAAGTTGCTCCGGAGTGATCCTGGACCGTTGGGTTTGGGTGGTGCCGGGTGTGTCTGTTGTTTGAGAACTCAATA